>NZ_CP163520.1:0-616500 GCF_041080675.1 Streptomyces sp. cg36
CACGACGCGCCGCCGCTACGCGGCGGAAATATGCTGCGCTCCGCGCAGCTAAATTCCGGCTCCGCCGGAATTCCTGCCAACTCCGTTGGCAGGGGCACGAATCGCTTCGCGATTCGGCCTGGCGGAATTCGCTCCGCGAATTCCTCGGTCTGGCTACGGGGTTAGGGATGCTCTGCGCTTCGGCTTTCCGAAAGTTTTCTTATACACCGTCATTTCTGTTTCTCTGGCACCGGGTTCACTTTACGGATTCCCGCACCCTGCATTGAAGAACATCGAACTCGCGCAAGAGAGCGAGTGAGGCCAGGGTCTCCCGGTACTCCCTTCCGGGAGGTCTTGTGGGCCACGTGGAAGAAGACCAACTGAGTAACATCCCCGGCCACTCTTTTCCCCATCCGCTGCCATTCTCCCGGCCGCCGTCCACCGACACCCTCCCCCTGCGCCGCCCACCGGATGAGACCATCGCCAGTGGTGGGGGCTTGCCGCGCGGGCTCACCCTCCACGGCTCAGGTCTGAGGTCCCCGGCGGGTGCCGGTCATGGCACTTTCGTTCTGCTGCAAAGGCATGGCCGCCAGGGTGCCGAGGGGGCGATGGTGGAGTAACCGTCCGGGCGGCAGGGGGCCCGGAAGCCGACTACGGGAGGAATACATCATGCCTGAGATGACCGGCGGAGCCGTGAAGGCCATCGTCCTGGCAGCAGCCATATCCGTACTGCCCGGCGTCCACGCCCACGCCCAGAGCCCCCAACCGCCCACGGCTACCACCCAGGTCGGAGTCGTGACACCGGATGCCACGGCCATCGAGTACGGGCTCACCGCTCTACCGCCGGCCCCGGCCACGCCCAACGCTGGCGGAAACTCCAACTGGCCCTAAACCGCCCCTCTTTCACGGGCCGATCTTGATCGGATACACCGGTCCGATGCGTGATCACTGACGTGCTAGCGGGACCGGACCGAGGCGCTGCAAGCGCCGATCCGGTCCGCGGGCGGCAGTGAGCCGGTCACCGCCCCACCCGCGAGGCCATCGCATGGACCTACCGGCGCCAACTCGACGCGGCAAGACCCGCCCACCCGACGAAGGGGGGTCCGGGCGGCGTGCGCAGGAGTCCTGAACGGCGCGCGGCACATGGTTCTGGCCGACTTGGATGATCAGGGGCATCTCGCGGGCGACCGCTGGCGTCCTACCGGGCCAGGAGCGGGGGGCGGGGTGCCTGGCGGGGGTGGTGTAGGCACCGATGAGGGCGTCTTCGGTCTCGCGGACCGTGGGTTGCGTCAGCGGCGCACGGCCGGCTCGGTGCCCGGGACGCGCCAGCCGCTTCCCTGATAGAGATCTTTGAATCTGGCTCTGGCCGCAGTTCCGGGAAGTAGAGGCCGGCCCCTGCCGCAGTCCGGTCGCTTGAGGAAGCGTGGCTGGGTTAGAACGCAACGGCCGACAGGTCGGTGGCGACCTCCACAGCCTGGTAGCCGTAGGTGTCCGCCGCGTCGACGCGCAGCATGAGACAGAATCGGTCGAGGGACTGGATTTCCCTGACGAGGCGCTTGTAGTCGTGTTTGAGCAGGTGTACTGCCGCGCGGTTGGCGATCGCCGACTGTCCCATGATCATGAGGACCGGCTGTGCGGACTGTCGTGGGGTGAACTTTGCGACCAGCGCATGGTCTGTTCGACCGTAGGTGTGGGGGAAGCACTCAGCACCGACGCTGAAGTCGCCACGTGGATTGACCTTCACACCGGGCAGGTGCCTGGCCAGGTACTCGACGTTGCGTCGGTTCGATCCCAGGCCACCGATGCTGAGTTCGGTGCGGTCCCCGTTCAGCTCCGGTGCGTCTGCGGCAACGAGAGAGAACGCGCACCCTGCCTCCTCCGCGAGCATGGCCAGTTCGATGATCGCGTAGACGTCACTGTGCTCGGTGACGGCGGGCATCTGCCAGTGGCTGTTCAGGATGATGACGCACGGTAGGCCGGGGCGCAGACCAAGCAGGGCCTGCTTCTGGTGCAGGGCGCGAGCGGTGCTGACACGCTTCCAGGCCCAGACGGATCCGCCGCTGACGACGCTCGTGATCAGCCCGATCACGACATTCAGCACTGCATCCGACACGGAGCCCCCGCCCTCGTCACCGCACCATGACCTGATGGCCGGTTGGCCAGCCTACTGATCGACGGTCTGTCACGCGTGATGATTCGGCGACTCACCACGCGTCGGCAACTGCTTGTCCGGCGTCCACCGTCAGCTCCCGCGCCGAGAATCGGGCACCGGGATCCCCCGGACCGCCTCGACCGTCCCCTCGCGGAGCTCCGCCAGAGGCGGCGCACGACGCCATGACCGCATCGCAGATCCGGCACGCGTCCCGGTGAACTGGCCTTTCATGAAATCGCGGCCAGAACCAAAGCCCGGGTCCTCACCACCCCGCCCGTCCGTTACTCAGGTCTCCCCCGGCCACCGGTCGGGAAGTCGAGTGGGAAGCGTCGGGTGAACCGTCCGCGGCTGGCTCCCTGTTGCCGTGGGTGAGCCGGGGCTTGTCCGGGAACGTGGTGGTGGGCGGGCCGATGACGGGGAGGGGTTATGGGGGCGGGCACGGTTGCGGTGCTGGTGGCCGGTATCGGGGTGCTGGGTACGCTGCTGGCGCCGTTGGCCACAGCGTGGGTGGGGGCGCGGTCGCGGTCGCAGGAGGCCGTATTGCGGCGGCTGGCCGATGACGACGTGCGGCGCCACGAGGCGGCGGCAGCCGACCTGGAGCGTCGGCGGGCGACCTACATCGCCCTCAACACCAGCGCCCGTCTGTGGCGGATACACCTGATGGAGGACCTGAACCGCCACCCCCACCCAGGGGGGCCGTCCCCGCAGACGGAGGAGGCCCGGCTCTCCTTCCAGAACGACTTCGCGCAGGCACAGATGCTCGTCCCCGACGGCGTCCTGGATGCCGCCAACCGCGTACGGGTCGCCCTGGCCGACGCCCACAAACAATTCAGGCAACTCGGCGACGCACCGGCCGCCGACGCCGCTGCCGCGGGTGAGGAGCTGCGGGCGTTCCTGCTGCACCTGTGGGACGACATCACCCAGATGCAGGCCATCATGCGCAAGGACCTCGGCGTCGGATCCGGCATCCCCGTCCCCTCGGAACGGCCGGAAGCGCACCCGCCCCCCAGAGCCTGACGGGCAGCTGAACCCGACAGAGCCAGCGAGCGGCGGCCGAAGATCCGGTAGGCCCAGCCACCCGTACCGCTGCAACACCACGACCGCGCAAAGAGCCCCGGGACGCATGGAGCGCAGCCGGCCGGCCACATCGTCCACCTTCAGGCGCAGTCCCCGGACGTGGGTGATGACGGCACGCCAGGGCTCGCAACGACGACCTGCGCAGAGCGCGCGGGCGGGCGCCGCTGCCCGTGAGGCTATGTGGGGGCGACGGCTTCGTTGCCCTGCTCGACGGCGGACAGGACCCGGTCGTGGTAGTCCTCCAAGCCGCCCTCGGCAACCGCTCCCGGGCTGCCGGTCAGGACGTACCACTCCTCGGCCCCGGCGCACTGGACGATGACAGCGACCTGCTCCCCCGGGCTGGGGCACACCCCTCTGCTGCAGCGCCGCGCCGAGCCCGTCCCTCACATCGAGGGGGTGATCGCGAGCAATACGGAGCTGACGGTATGACAGTTGGCACCGGACGGTGCCGGGCCGCGCCCGTCGCCCAGCGGGTCGGCGCACGACATGATCCAGTGCAGCGTTCAGCCCCCACCCGGCGGCTTCGCGGGTTCAGCCCGCAGGAGCCGTCCGGCTCGCGGCCCGCGCGATGCGACGGCCGACCAGCCGCTCGGCATCCGCGAGCGGATACCAGGCCGCACCAGTCACCTCCGCCTCCTGGATCTCGCCCACCTCCGCACACTCCGTCGTGAAAGCGAATCCGAAGTCGAGGTGGTAATGCGCCAGCTCTCCCTTGCGCGGGCGCGCCGGAACGCGGCCGTACTCGACGTACGCGGCATCCGGGCCGGCCGGGACCACGGCTGCGGCATCGAGGCCGGTTCCCTCGCAGAGCTCCCGCACCGCCGCAGCCATCAGCGTGGTGTCGGGCGGCTCAAGATGGCTGCCGTTAGGAACAGTTCGCGTGTCTCAGCTCGCTTCCTGTCTCACTGGCCCCCGGGTTACGGGTGGTGGTTTTCCCAGAAGGGACTGCGGCAGTGTCCTACTGTCCCGTGAAGCCGTGGCGAGCTGTCGGTGCTGGCGCTCTCGCGCTTGGCAGTCAGGATGGCTGGACTTGGTCGAAGAGGGCGAGGGCTTCAGCGGGGTCCGGGCTCACAAGGCGTTCCAGACCAGCCGTCGTGATCTTCGACCACCTGTCGGCCCGTGCCCACATCTGTTCTTCGAAGGCGCGGGCTGCTGCAGGGTAGATGCCGAGTTTCAACTCGTACCAGTCACTCTCCTTCAGCCCTTCGTCGGAGTTGTCGAGCACGAGGCGGAACTCCGCCCAGCCGCCGCCCGCCTCTACCTCTGCCGGGACGTCTTCGAACGACCGCTGACGGCGGCGTCAGTCAGCGGGTGATCCAGGCGGCGACCGCGGTGGCGGTCTCCTCCGGGCTCCGGCCGCTCGTGGAGAACTCCAGGGGCAGCAGCGTCCGCAGTTCCGCAGCGTCAGCGTGAGCCTCCTCGATGTCCCGGAGTGCCCAGCCCCGAGCGGTGAGACGCGCGGTGCGGTCGGCATCGGCACAGTCCAACCGGGCCCAGACAGGCTCTGTGAGACCCTCAACACCGGCAGCGGCCTCGGCCCACTCCGCGGGCGTCAGAGGACACAGCAGGAGGACCGGGCTGCCTGCGCGCAGCAGCAAAGAGACCACTCGCGCCCACAGTCTGTTGTAGTGCGGCCACACCGCGCCCGCTGGCGAGGACGTGATGTCGATGCCCAGCAGGGTGCCGTCCTGGTCGGGCAGCTCGTCGAAATCGACCACGGCGAACGCGTGCCCCGCAGCTTGGGAGCGCAGGGTTGATTTACCCGCCCCGGGCGCACCCGTGATCACGTAGAGCTGCGGGCTGCGGGGTTGATCGGTGAGGGGCATGCTCCTCCAAGGTGGTGGGGCAGGGGGGTGTGGGGAGAGGCGCGGGACTCGCCGGCTGTCTTGCTTCCGGCTGTCGTTCAACGGTGGTGGAGCCATCCGGTGGTCTCCGCGACGGTGGCGGCGACGGCCTCAGGGGTGAGCTGCGTGGTGTCGAGGGTGTCGTCCGCGAAGGCCGCCTGGTCGAGGACGAGGTCGAGTTGACCTGCGCGGTCCAGGTGCCAGGGAAGGGACGCGGGATCGTGGTCGCCTTCGTGGCGGTGCCGCAGTCGAGTGTGCACGGTGTCGAGGGCCGCCGTCAGCCTGCACACCCGCAGGGGCAGGCTCAGGGCTTCTTGGAGGGCGTTGCGTTCCCCGGCGTTTTCCGCGACGCCTGCCAGCACGAGGTGTCGGGCGCCCGCTGCCCGGTGGTTGACCGCCACGGCTCGGAGGTTGGCCAGGAGCAGACGCTGCTGGAAGGGGTCGTCCTCGGGCGCGGGCCAGGCCCTGCACAGTCCGTCGAGATCGAGGACGGCGTGGGGGATGCCGGCGTCGGCCAGGAGGTCGCCGACGAGTTCGGCGGCCGTGGTCTTGCCGACGCCGACCGTGCCGGTGATCAGCAGGGCGCTGGGCTCGGGCGCGTAGGAGCGTGGGCGCGGATGGGGACGGTCGGTGGAGGGCACGGTGGTGTTTCTCCGGGTGTGGGGTGGTGGTTAGCGGATGACGGAGACGATGCGGCAGGTGGCTTCGGCGAGGTGGCGGTCGCCTTCGACGCGGGCGGAGGCGACCGCGGTCGCGGGCGTGATGCCCCTGGTGCACAGGCGCCAGGCGGTTTCGGGGTCGAGCTCTACCCTGGCGGCCGGGGAGGAGTCGGGTTTCGGGGCGAGGGACCAGCCGGTGTTGGTCGCGGTGTCGGTCCAGGTTCCTCCGGCCGGCCCGGTGACGTGCACGTGGATCTGGGTCCCGGGGTCGGCGTCGATGCCCCGCAGGGTGTGGGGCAGGGCGCGCATGAAGGTGGTCAGGACCACGGACAGGGTTCGGGGGTCGGGGTCGGTGGTCAGGCCGACGGCGTGGCGGATCTGTTGACGGTGGGTCCAGAACTCAGTGAGGTCGCGTGCCGTGTCGAGCCATCGTGGCGCCGGATCGGCGCCGGCCCAAGACACTCCCAGTGAGGGCGTGGCGGGGTCCGTCGTCTCGTAGAAGCGGGCCGTCTGGGCACCGATCAGGTCGACCATGTCGGTGAGCGCGGCCGGGCTCACCCCGCGGTGGGCCTGGACCCATTCGTCGTTGATGCGGTGGATGAACCTCTCCAGCGTCTCGCCCGGTGCGAACCGGGGGCCGCCAGCCTCCGCCCCGGCCACGCAGTCAGCGGCCAGTCCGACGGCGACCGTGACCGCCGAGCAGGCCCACGGAACGCGCAGTGTCACGGCCTCGGGCCGCCTTTCGGCCGGCGCCACCTCGACGAGGGCCCGGGCGGGCCGTCCGGCTGTGGCCGGACACGGCTCGCCGGTCGCGGTCAGCGTGAGCGCTGCCCGGTGACGAGGCGGTAGATCAGGAGCACGATCACCGAGCCGACGATCGCGGCGATCCACGTCGAGAGGTGGAAGAAGCCGTTGATGGAGTGCACACCGAAGATCACCTTGCCGAGCCAGCCGCCGAGCAGACCGCCGACGATGCCGATCAGCATCGTCACGAGGCAGCCGCCCGGGTCCTTGCCGGGCGTGAGTGCCTTGGCGATGGCGCCCGCGATGAGGCCGATGAGAATCCAGGCGATGATGCCCACGGTATGCGTCCTCTGCTATAGGTGGTGCGGTGGAGGGCCTCACGGTGGTTCCGCGGGCTCTGCGCCGGAAGCTCCACGCGGACAACCGGCGACATACGGATATCCGCTCGGCAGCAGTCCACACGGGACTAAGGTCCCCTTTCCTTCGGCTGGCCCACACCTCCCCCAGCACCCTCCCGAGGCCCATCCATCCCATGGCGGGTTCGGCGACTGCCCCACCCTGGCTGACTATTGGTACAGGTTCGGAGAAGCCCCAAAGCCTTGGATGAGCCGGCATCGGCTCCCGCTCCCGCCCGCGGCGGACAGCACGGTCATGGCCCGCCCGTCCGAACCCGCAGGTGCACTGGTCGCCGGGCGATCTGAGCCACGCGCGCAGAACTCCGCGCCAGAAGCGTTGAGGCGCTGGGCAGTGCGATCCTCGTGAAGTAGCCAGCGAGGGAGTTGAGGATCTCGCCGGAGGTCGTCATCCAGGAGCCCCGGCGGCTCTTGGCCCGGCTGGGCGCAGTTCGACGGCGCGCTCACCTCGGTCGCCGTGGCCCGTAACGCGGACGGCCGGCTGGAGCTGTTCGGCACCGATCACACTGAGGGTGTAGGGGACCGCTGACAGACAACTCCCAACAGCCGTTTTGACAACTGGGTGAAACTCGACGGCGAGCTGACCCAGGTCGCCGCTCAGACGAAGCAGGGGAGGTAACGCCCGCCATGCACAGCCGGAAACAGTCCCTAGATGATCGCGGCGAACAGCGTCTCCTCCGGCGTGTCCGGTGTTCCGCCACCCTGCGGCCGCACCTTCGAGGGCGGGATCAGCGGCTTCGCGATCTCCCACAGCCCGTCCGGCACGATCCACCTCGACGGAACAAATGGGAAGTGACCGTGCACGCGCACGGCCGTCAGACGGTACCCCATCCCCGGCAGCTCGGCCGCGGCGGCCAGGGCAGCGCCCTCACTCGGCAGGCTCAGCGTGTACTGGACTCCCCAAGCGGGAGGTACCGTAGTCATCAGCTGCACCGCCAGGTGAACCTCGCCCGCTCAAAACGCGCCGCTCGGCCAGATCCTGTGTCATGCGCCCGATCGTCCACGGCGCCACTGACAGTGACCGCGGCGCCCCTCCCGCGACAGCGCGCGCCTCATGCCCCTGATCGCCGGGCGGACTCTCGGCCAGCCCGGAGTGGCGTCGTGTCCGTACGTTGTCGAACTCCGTGCCATCGTTCTCTCGTTTTACCGCGCCCCTGGGCAGCGCACGTCATCGAGCGGATCGGCTGCATGAAGACCATGATCTCCAGCAATCCCTCCGACGCTGGCGCATGTGTCTCACGTGTTGCCCCTGACGGGCTGCCGACGTGCATGGGCGCGCCCCCGGTCCTGACGGGGGGCGCGCCCAGGGCGCGTCGGGGGGTCGCTATCAGGCTCCGGCGCAGTTGGTGAAGGTCGCCTTGGTGCGGGCGCTGTAGATGCTTGCTCCGCCGTTGGCGTCGTACTTGAGGGGTACCGTGATGGTGTCGTCGGCGGTCCACGGGAAGCCCTGGGTGTCGAAGGTCCAGGTGCCGGTGGCCTTCGTCGCCAGCTCCGACAGCGTGACCCAGCCGTACTGGCGCGGGGGCACGCTCACGGTGAGCTTGTTGCCCATTTCCTGCTTGAGGTCCACGGTGGTTGCGCCGTTGACCTCGGCGGTGACATCGAGTTTGAGGCCGATGAGGTCGCTGCCGACGGTCAGGCTTCCGCCCAGTTTGAAGCCGATGGTGTTGGTCCACCCTGTGGAGGTGTTCAGCGAGAACTCCCACGGGATCGTGGTCGAGGTGTCGTTGAACCAGATCGGGGAGACACACGTCTCCGGCAGGGTGAACGGCGGTGTCTGGGTGGTCGTGGACCACGAGCAGTTCGAGGTGTCCTTGGCGCACCTGGCGGCCGCGTAGTCCACGGCGGTGTTCCATGCCGTCTGGTAGACCTCAGCGGGCACTGTCCACTGCTGGTAGGGCGTGCTGTCGCAGCGGTAGGTGTATGCGAAGTTGTCGGTGTTGGGGGGGATCTGGACGGTCAGGCAGGAGTTGTCGCCGACCTGACGGAGCCTGAACGCCTTTTTTGCCGACCCGGAAATGGGCTGGAAGTACCATTTCTCGGTCGCGCGCCCGTCACAGGGCTGTTGCCTCAGTTGGTAGCCAGTGGTGGTCAGGTCCATGCACTTGCCGGTGGTGGTGTTGACGATGGCGAACCCCGAGCCGAGGCTGGTGCCCGTGTTGATGCGCCACCCAGTGGCAGATCCCGGTGCCGGGTTGACGGAGATCGCAGCGTTGTCGTCGTAGCTGCCGCCCTGGACGTCCAGCAGCTTTCCGTTGCTGACGTTGGTGAACGTCAGCTGGATGAGCGCCGTGGCCGACGGGCCGCCCTCCTCGCGTGCGGCAGCGGGGGACGTCATGGCCCCTAATGCTGCGCCGAATACCGCCGCGATGACGGTTGCTCTCCTCCAGAAGGCCCGTCTGTGTCTCGATGGTTCAGTTGTCACCAGTGAGATCCTTTCGTAGTGCGCATGCCAGAGGAATGACTGTTCATTCCTTGGATCAGTAATCCGACTCGAACACCACGAAGTGTTCCTCGTCCGCATACGGTCTGAGGTAGCGCCAGTGCTCGCGCCTGAATGACGTCACGGGGAGCACCTGCAGGTTCAGGCCGCCTGACATGGCCAGGCGGAACCCGCCGAAGGGATCGGCTTGCGCGTGCTCGACCACCGGGTTGTCCCGCTCGATCCGTGCGCGGACCTCCTCGATGCGGTGGTCGAGGAGGTTCGCGTCCTGGCGGTCCCAGTCGAAGGGGTCGTCGCTGGAACTGGGGCGGTCGGCCGGGTAGTAGACGTCCTGGGAGCCCATCAGCACCGCGGTGTTGTCGCTGAGGCGGAAGGGACATTGCAGGTGCAGTGCGTGTTCGTGGACGATGCGGGTCGACCCGTCGGGTCCTGCGACGTGGCGTGGCTCGCCGAAGGAGAACCACGCCAGGTCAGAGGCCCTTCCCACGTCGCGCAACGGCGATCCCACGAGCCGGTGCAGGGCAGTGAGGACAGCGTCCTGGGTCATCTCGCTCATTCCGTCCTCAATGACCGTTCGCCTCGGTGTCCGGGGATGGCTAGTGCTTGCCGAACATGGACTTCGTCTCGTCGACGATGTCGTGGTAGTCGTATCCCTGGCCGGTGATGGAGTCGTGAACCTGTCGGCGCTCGTCCTTCGACAGTGTCCTTCCGATCTCGCGCTCGGCCTGCCGGATCGCATCGTCGAATGACTTGTTCTGCCTCTGGTTTCCCCGGGGGGTATGGTATCCGTCGTCGTTGCCACTGGGGGCTCTGCGGGCGCAGTTGTGGACCAGGAGCGGGCTGGACCCGGCCGCCACGTAGTAGGTGTGGATCTGGCCGATGGTGAGGTTGTAGACGGTTTGGCCGTTGACCTCGCCGCGGTCGTGGACTTCGGTGACCCGCACGGCTGCCGAGCCGGGACCGCTGCGGACGAGGTCACCGGTCTTGATGTCCCCGGCGTCCACCCAGCCGCGGCCCTGGATCCAGATGGGGTGTCCGGCGGTGGCGGTGAACGTCGTCGGTTGCGGACCTTCGAGGCCGATGTCGATCAGGTGCTTGGTCCCGTGACCGGTGATGACGTCCGCGACGGGTTCGGCCGCGCTGTGACCGGTGGCGGGGTCGGTGGCCCGAACCCGGTCGCCCTCGTGGACCTCGCTGATCGGCTTGGTTGTGCCGTCTGCCATCACCACTTGGGTGTCGGGGGCGAAGGAGTTGGGGCCACAGGTCTTCTCGACTGCCTCGGCGGCCTTCTCGACGGTCGAGGCTTCCTTGCCGGCCGCCTTGGCCACGGTGCCGGCGAGCTTGCCGCCGGGGATCATGCCGAGTGCGTCCATGGCGGCGGCCTGTTTGTTGCCCTGTGCAAGCTGGCCTGCCACGGCCACCCCGGAGGCGACCGTGCCGACCGGCCCCGGCACGAAGGACACTACTTCGGCCGCGGTGGTGGCGACGCGCACTGCCGATTTCCAGCTGAAGGTCCCGGCGAGGTCAAGGCCGTTGATCGGGTCGGCGTTGACGTAGTCGTAGTCGTTGGCCGATCCGCCCGCAACCGGGTCGACTTGCAGGAATCGGCCCAGGGCCGGCAGGTAGACTCGGGCGCCCATCTCGATGGCCTGCTGTCCGGCCAGGTGCTCGACCGGGCGCTCGTGCTGGCCCAGCCAGCCGAAGTCCAGGCCGCCCACGGCGGTGGCGGGGATCGGGATGTCGGTGAACGCGCCGGTGGTGGGGTCGATGTTCTGGCCGAACGGGTCGTAGAGGTGGATGTCTCCGGTGCGGGCGGCGGTGCCGTCGGCGGTGAACAGCACGTCGCCGTGGATGTTGGGGTAGGCCCAGCTGGTGGTGGCAGCCTGGTTGTAGTTCTTCGTCAGCAGTACCCCGCCGGGCAGCGGCACGATCCGCTGCAGCAGGCCGCCGTCCTTGTCCAGGATGAGGTCGGCATCGTCGTGTTTGGAGCTGTAGGAGTAGCGGGTGCTGCCGTTCTTCGACGCGTCGCTGGCGCCGGTGACCGTGCGGGCGGTCAGCCGGTCGGCCGGGTCCCTGGTGTACGAGATTGCGGTTCCGGACGCGGTCTTGGTCTGGATGTGGCGCCGGGTGGAGTCGTAGCCCAGGGTGTCGCCCCCGAGCGTGACCGTGTCCCCGTGCGAGTCGTATGTGGCGGCCAGCGCGAGGCCGCCGCTGGTGGAGGTGAGCCGGTCGGCGCCGTCGTAGCAGTAGCTGGTGGTGACCGGCGGGGCGCCGTTGAGGCTGTCGGTGGACGTGGTGCGGTTGGTGTTCAGCCCGGCCGCCTTCGCTGTCCCGCAGCCGTCGGTCGGATCGAACCGGTAGGTGAGTTGGTGGTGCGGGACGGTCGCCGCGACGAGCCGGCCCACCGTGTCGTAGGTGTAGGAGTAGCTCGCGGCGGGCTTCCCGCCTTCGGTCACCGCGTCGTCGGTGACGCGGTTGTCGCGGGAGCGGGTCACTGTGTCGACCACGGTGGACGCCGCAGTCTTCCACGTCAACGCCGTGGGCTTGCCGGAATCGTTGCGTGCCAACGAGTCGAGGCGGGATCCATTGCCGTAGACGACACCGGCCAGCTCGGTGGCCGCGTCATAGGAGGGGGTGGCGACGGTCGCCCCGTCCACCTTGACGTTGGTCAACTGGTTGGCGTCGTTCCAGACATACGCCACGGTGCTGGTCACGCCCTTGACCGTGGTGGTGTCGTTGATCAGCCGCCCGACCTGATCGTAGGTGGCCGTGGAGGTGACGCCATTGGCGTCGGTGTAGCTGATCTCCTGGCCGAGCAGGTCGATCCTGGTGGTGATCGAACCGTTCTCGTCGGTCATCTTCGAGATCAGCGGATCACCGCCGACCGCCCAGTCCGCAACGACAGTGCGTCCGGGCTTGTCCCCGTATGCCGGAGCCGTCTTCTTGACCACCCGTCCGCGTACGTCGTAGCTGGTGCAGGCCCATGGCTCGTCGTTGACGCGCTGGGCCACGACCCGCCCGGCCTGGTCGTACACCGTCTCACCGGCGAGAGCCGGACCACTGCCCGGTTTGGCTGCAGTGGTGGTCTTGGCCATGCCGCCCTGGTTGGCGGCCGGAGCGTTCGGGCCGCAGGGGTTGGTCCGGGTCTCGGAGTCTCCGTAGTAGCTGGTGGCTGCACGCTTGTCGGGGTTGGTGATGTCCCCGGCAGGCATGGATGCGGCCAGCTTGCGCAGGTACCCTTCGCCCGGCCGCTCGTAGGTGGTACGGGCGGTCAGGCCCAGACCGCCGGGATCAGCCGTCGTGGACGTGGTGAGTCCGTACACCGGGTCGATGCCCGCGGCCGGGTCGGAGTAGTTGCTGGCGTTGCGCCTAGACGGCGCCCGCTCCCGGGAGCCGCCGGAGGTGTCATCGGTGGTGGAGCTGGTCGCCCAGCCGTACCGGGGCGCGAGGCTCGCCCCCGGCACGGACACCGGAACACCGGTGCCGGGCGGAGTCCAGGTGAAGGCGAGGGCACCGGTCGTGCCGGAGCGGTTGTAGTAGTCGACGCGTACGCGGTGCCGGCTGCCGGCCGTGGTGTTGGTGTACTTGCCGGTGACCGTGGTGGAGGGTTTGTCGCTCCAGCTGTCAACGGTCAGCACGTCGTCCACCCACAGGCGCACGCCGTCCACCGCGGTCAAGGCGAGGCCGTAGTCCCCGGTAGCAGGGAACTCGATCTCGCCGGTGAACCGGCCCGACCAGCCACCGGCGTTCGCCACCGGCGCATTCGCACCCCACGACCGTGACAGAGACCCATCCGTGGCACCGACACCGGTGGCGAACACCTGGGGAACACCCGACAGTTCCGGGTTGTCGTAGAACGCGGCCGACAGCCCCACCAGACCCTCGTCATAGCTGGTGTGGATGTGCGGCATCTTGGCCGCACACGCGGCCGTCGGGGTCAGGCCGCTGAAACAGGACTTCGGCGCCGGCCCATACTTGTCGACCGGTCGGTCGGCGTGGTCGTAGACCGTGGTGGAGCGTCGGCCCGCGCTGTCGACCGCAGCCGTGGCCTGGTCCTTGGCGTTCCACTCCGCACTGATGCTCGCGCCGGTGAAGTCGGTGGTAACCAGGGCACGCCCGGCGTCGTCGTAGGTGACCGTGCGCGAGCGGGTAGCGTCGTACACTCCGGCCAGGGCTACGGTGGCCTGCTTGCGCTCCAGGTAGTACTGGTAGAAGTGCTCGGCACGCTTGTCGCTGGAGCGGCCGTCCGGGGCAGGGGCCAGCACCTGGACCGCACGCAGGGACGGTGGTTCCTGGGGCTGTTCGATCACCGTGTCGTAGCCGATTACCGTGCAGGCGGCAGCAGTATCACCGGTATTGGTGCACCCGTTCTCCGCGGACGGGGCCTGCTGGGCCACCCAGTCATAGGCCAGGCTGCCGCGCAGCGTGGCCAGCGGCCCGATGCTGTCCAGCGCCTTCTGCTTCTCCTCCTCGTTGTCTCCCGCCTGGTCGTAGCGGTCCTTGGCTGAGGCCCGGCCGACGTAGTCGAAGTCCTGCATGGCCGCGCCGGGGTTCTCGATCCGGGCAAGCGTGCCCATCTGGTACCACAGCCGGGTCTCGGTGCCGTCCCAGTAGCGGATCCGGCACAGCATCTGCGCCGGGGCCGCATCCGACCCCGGCGGACGCGAGACTCCGCCGTAGCAGCTGTCGCTGCCATCGGTGTTGTAGAACAACTGGTGCGACCGGCCGGAGACCGGGTCCTTGATCTGGGTCAGCCGCGGCGGCGTCCCGCTGTAGAGGTACTGCAGAGCGGCGGGCTTCTTGCCGTCCAGGACCGATTCCACCGCAGCCAGCGTGCCGTCCGCGTTGAACACCGACACCGTCTCGCCCTCGGTGACCGTGATCCGGCCCTTGTTGTCGAAGGCGAGCACGCCGTCCTCACCCACCGGCGGTGTGTAGCCGCCCGCGGACGCCTTGGCCCAGGTGTGCTTGCCGCCGGCGGAATCGGTGAGCACCACCGAGCCGTCCAGCATCTCCGCCTGGCTGTAGCCGCTGGACTGGGCCGACAGCGTCCACCCGGCCGGCAACGACTGGGTGTCTCCGGCCATCAGCCATTCCGTCGGCACGATCCGGGGATCGAGGTTGTGGCTGCGCTGGTCATCGCTGCCGATGCTGCTCTTGGCCCACAGCACCATACGAGGACGCTGGTCGGAGTGGTGGTAAAGCTCGACACGGATCGGCACCAACTGGCCCGCCTTCAAAGCGACTTCGTTGTCCCGGTGCGGGCTGGGCAGCAGGAAGTCGTCCCCGGGATCGGCGGGGCCAGGGTTGTCGTAGACCAGCTTGTCGCCCACCCAGATCCGCGCGCCGTCGGTGTGGCCGCCGGCGAACCGGAAGTCCCCGGTGACCGCGGGCTTGAACTGGCCCTCCCAGCGCACCACGAACCAGTTCTTGTCCAGCGCGGGCGGCATCGGGTTGTCCCGCCACGGCCGGTTGTCCGGGTTACCGGTCCACGGGATGCCCCAGTCCAGGTTGACCTGCGGCTCACCGCGCACCATCACCGGGATCGCGTCCGGGCTGCCCGCATGCCGCGAGTCGTTGAAGTACGAGGCGCGCACCCCATGCGGGGCGCCCTGCCGGGAGTTGTAGGCCAGGCTCACCCCGGCCGAACCGCCCACCGCCTGGAACGCCGGCCCGGCAGCCTCCACATGGGCGTTGCCGTTGAACAGGTTCACCGTCACCGGACCCAGGTGGTCGGTGGGTGCCGGTCCCGGATCGCCCACCCGCTGGTTGACCGTGAAGTGCCCGACCCACTGCGGCGCCGTCGCCGTCGTCGCGCCCGACATCGCGGTCGCCGTCGTCCACGTATAACGGCCCCCGTCATGCAGCACATGCTTGGGCACCGTCCACTGCGGCTGGTCAAGGCATCCGGAGTCCACCACGCTGCCCGAACGACCGTCGAACCCCGTCGAGATCTTGAAGCAGTACAGGACACCGTCCCCCACTGCGGCCACCTGCAGCAGCGGCGTCTCCGTGCCCACCACCGCGCCATCGACCGGACCGACCAGACTGGTCTGCGGCGCCGCAGGATCCGCGGCGCGCACGGATCTGCGCGCGTCGAACCGGGCGTGCTCACCGACAGCCAAGGGCGCAAAGTCAGCCTTCGGCCGCTTCGGCTCGGACCGCGGGTTCTGCTTGGCCGCTGTCGGAACCGACAGGATCGGCAGGTTCCGCGGCACCTCCCTCGACTTGGCCGACGCCGTCGTCGACGGCAGGGCCGCTGCCTGTACCAGTGACACCACCAACACCATCGCCAGCGCGGACACGATCACCCGCGCCCACGACCACGCGAATAACCGCGCTCTGCCGCCACCCCCGAACAAGCCCCCTCCAACGCCGCCGACGTCCACCGGAGCCCGCGGCCTGACAAGCCGCGCGCCCCTCCCCGTTCCACGCCCGACGGACAGTCCGCGCAGGCAATGACTGAGATCTTGCGGTATCAGGGGGTCATGAGGAACAGGCGCCCCACACCTTGGCCGGAACTGTCAAGTCCTCGGACTCCCTGCGGAACCCTCTCCTGCTCACCAGCGAGCCTCACCTGTCAGGGGCATGCCCACGATTGCGCACTCTGGTGCCTGAAAGCGGAGCCGCACACCAACCGCCGCCCACATCCCCACTTGGCTGGAACCGCACAGCCGTTGCGCCACCTGCCATCGAGATTCAGCCCCCATCCTCAATGGGTGGAGACAGCCTGGTTCGCCGGTCATGCCCCCTGCAGTGGTGTAACGGTGTCGGATTGATCTTCTGGGTGAGGGAGATCGAGTCCATGCCGCCATTAGGGAGGTAGCTACGGGGGAAGGCGATCCATTCGTCGTGCAACTCAATGAGGACGGCGGTGGCGAGGCCTTCGAGGGTGGGCGAGCGAAGGAAGCTCCGGACGACATCGACGCGGCGCTTGATCTCGCGGTTGACCCTCTTCAGCGGGTTGGTGCACTGGAATCTTCTTCCGATGTCTGGTGACAGTTGCGGATTTCATCGCCTCCACGGGCCAACGACCCGTCTCTCATACGGTCTCGTGCCGAGCTCTTGAGGTCTCCGAGTCCTGGTTCTACAAGTGGCTCGACCGAGGGCCACCGCACACGGTGGGCGTCGTGCCGATCCGGTGCTGGCCATCCAGGATTCTTCGGCGCCTCGGGGGCTCTACGGCTTCCTGCGCGTCCATACCGAGCGGAGGAGAAGGCGAAGGGCGGACGGGTGTCGAAGAACATGATCGCCAAGATGATGGCCGAACTCGGCCTGGCCGACCGCGCCGGGAAGCGCCGGTGTTCGCTGTCGCGGCAAGGCATACCGCCCGTCGCCCCGGACCTGGTGCAGAGGAAGTTCACCGCCCCGGCTCCCAATGTCGCATGGTGCGGCGAAATGACAGAGATCGTCACCGACGAGAGCAAGCTCCCCCCTCGCCACCGTCTTCGACCTGCACTCCCGCCGACTGGGCCGATGCTGAGTCCACCGACGGCTCCGAAGGGGCCCACCGCATCCGGCCCTTCCGCCTGGACAACCACACTGTGCCCACCGACCGCGTTGTCACCGGCCGCCCACTGGTGGGCCTGGCCCAGGGCGCCAAGTACGCCAAGTACGCCACCAGCAACGAGGACTCGCGTACCGCACAGCACGCCATCGACCTCATCTGCTGGATCGGTTCCACCATTGGAGACTGCGGCAACGAGCGCGCCCGTGCCAGCCACCGTGCCGGACGAGACCGCGCAGATCCTGGACCGCGTCAGGGGCCTCTGCGCCAGCCTGGCCCACCGGGCTGCGGCCGGACATGGCGTTGGCGGCGGTCGTGATGACATACGGCGGCATACCCTTGCCGTCACAGATGAGGTGATAATTGCTGCCTGTCTGCCGCCGGTCGACCGGTGACGGAACGGTCGCGGCTTCCTCCTTTTTCGCGCGCACATGGAAGCCGTCCTCGCACGCGCAGGGCCAGTCGATCTCGCCGGCCGCATCGAGCTCGGCGAGCAGGGTGCGGTGCAATCGCTCGAAGACTCCGGCCCGCTGCCAGCAGTTCAGGCGCCCCAGCAGGTCTGCCCGGATCCGAATCCCAGCTCCGGCGGGAGGAGTTGCCGGGCCATGCCCTGGTGCAGGACATACCGGATGCCCTGCAGACAAAGCCGATCATCGACTGGTTTCGGCCCCGGCGACCGCGTCGGCCAGGGTGGCAGCAGCGGTTCGATCAGCGCCCTTAAGTGATCGCTCACGATCCACGGCCGAGTCATCACATGCGCCGAACGGTCCCAGTAGTCTGGTCGGAGACTCACGAAACCCGCGCCGCTGGGCCAGCGAACCCCACAGATCATCCAACCGGGCCGCATACGCCTCCAACGCGCCCGGCGCCGACGGACACGGACACCGCGCCGTCACCATCACGGCCATCCCCCGAACAGCCCCAACTGCTCCTGCCTATCGGGCCACCGCGTGCCCAGCCCCATGCCAACAAACCACCGGCAACGCAGGCGGCCCCGCATGCGAGAGCTTGCAGAGGTTGCCTTCCCGATCGGGACGGCTCCGCGATCGGAATCGCGGTACTCCATTACGCTCTGTCACGGTGTCAGTTTGCCGCCCGGGGGTACTCGGGGCAAGCGTCCGGCGCGGTGCGCGGGCCGCACCGGTGCCAGGTAGGGCGGAAAGGCGGCAGACCATGACGCGCGCGGCGGTATTCGACATCGACGGCACTCTGGTGGACACCAACCATCTGCACGTCGTGTGCTGGTGGGAGGCGTTCCGGCAGGCCGGTCACCAGGTGGGCATGCACGCCGTCCACCGGGCGATCGGGCTGCCCTCGGACGACTTGGTGGCGCGCCTGCTCGGGGACGGCCGGGACGCCGAGCGGGACTCGGCACTGAGCGACGCGCACAGCACGCTCTACGCGGCCTATTTCGAGCGTCTGGCGCCGGTAGAAGGTGCCGGGGAGCTGCTGCGGATGCTGGATGCCCACGGCTGGCGTGTGGTGCTCGCCACCTCGGCCGGTGGTGACGAACTGGGCGCTCTGCGCGGAGCCATCGGCGCTGACGACGTGATCGCAGGCGTGGCCAGTGCCGACGACGTCGAATCCGGCAAACCGGCGCCCGACCCCGTACACCGTGCGCTGGACCTGGTGGGGGCGGAGTCCGCGGCGTCGGTGTTCGTCGGCGACTCCGTCTGGGACATGAAGGCGGGGGCCGCCGCCAAGGTGTGTCCCGTGGGGGTGCTGGCGGGCGGCATCCCGCGCCGCGACCTGGAGTCGGCGGGCGCGGTGGCCGTGTACGACACCCCGGCAGACCTGCTGGCCCACCTCGGCGACAGCCCGTTCGCCAAGGTGGAGCGGTATGCCTGATCCCCCGCCTTCGTACCGTTCCGTACGGTCACGGTCAGTCCCGCAGCTCCGGCAGGACCTTGGTGCGGTAGAAGTCGAAGAAACCCTGCTGGTCCTCGCCGATCTGCCCGACGTACACGGTGTCGAAGCCCGCCTCGACGAACGCGGAGACGGCCGCGATGTGCTGGTCGGGATCGTCGCCGCAGGGCAGGGCGTCCGCCACCCGCTCCTGGGTGACCAGTTCATTGGCCTGCTCGAAGTGCCGGGGCGTCGGCAGTATCTGGGCGAGTTCACCGGGCAGTTGCTCGTTGGCCCACAGGCGGTGCGCCGTGCGTTCCGCCTCCTGGCGGTCGGTTCCCCAGCACACCTTGAGCCCGCCGTACACGGGCTTCTGGCCGCCGCCCGCCCGCCGGAACCGCTGGACCAGGGAGGTGTCGGGCATCATCGTGATCAGCCCGTCCCCGGTGCGTGCGGCGAGCTGGGCGGCCTCGGGGCCGAAGGCCGACACGTCGATGGGCACCGGCTCGTCGGGCACGGTGTAGAGGCGGGCGTTCTCCACGGTGTAGTGCTTGCCGCGATGGCTGATCTGCTCGCCGGTGAAGAGCTTCCGGATGATCTGGAGGGCTTCCTCCAGCATCTCCAGCCGTACCGACGCCTCCGGCCAGCCGCTGCCCAGGATGTGCTCGTTGAGGGCCTCTCCGCTGCCGACGCCGAGCCGGAACCGGCCGCCCAGTTGCACCGCGCTGGTGGCGGCGGCCTGGGCGATCACTGCCGGGTGCGTACGCACCAGAGGGCAGGTGACGGCCGTTTCCACGGGCAGTGAGACGGCCTGCGACAGGGCGCCGACCACCGACCACACGAAGGGGCTCTGCCCCTGCTCATCGTTCCACGGGTGGTAGTGGTCGGAGATCCACAGACAGTCGAAGCCCGCCTGCTCGGCCATCCTGGCCTGCTCGACGAGTTCCGCCGGGCCGTGTTCCTCGCACGACAGGAAGTATCCGAAGCCAGTCATCGTGCCTCCCGGGAAGAGGATCCTGCAGGGTGCTTTGACGCACTGCCGAGTACCCGGCAGGCGGGGGCCGTAACGGGGGGGGGGAAGGTCCGCGTGACCTCCACTTCTCGGCCACTTCTCGGCCTGGGGCGTCTCCGTCCGTGGAGAACCGGCGCGGGTTCCCGTGCGGGCTCCGCTCAGTCCTCGCCCCGGACGATGTTGCAGTTCGTAGTGGTCTCCGCGGCAGGCGGTGCATCGCTCTCCCGGACAGGGGAGACACAGGTGCGTATGCCCTTGCCATGGATGTCCCGGGCCTTCGTCCAGCCGGTCCTCGCCACGTGCAGGACATCGGACGCATTGCTTTCGGAGGTGCGCGCGATCACGGCGCTCAACTTCTCTCTGGCTATGGGATGGCCGACGCCGGACGCAAGCGAAGGGCACTGCGCCGGAGGGCGCTGGCATGGTGATGCTATGAGGAGCGGTTTCCCTTGGATTCCATCGTCAAACGTTTGCCTGCCAGAGAGGGGGAGGATGACCGACAGCAGTGGCAGAACCGCATCCTCGGCGGGCCCCCGAGTAGCTGGTTCACCGGTACGCACCCTCTCCCCCAAGCGGTCCGGGGCCGCGCCGATGGTGCGGCCCTCCTCGAAGAGCTCGACGGCCCGGTGGTTGATGGAGGAGGCACGGCACACGGCAGGGGTGTTGCTCGGATAGCCGGCCACTTCCCGTACCGCGCGGGTGACGGTACGGGTACGGGCCGCCCCGGGAGCGCGCCGCGAAGCCGAGGTCGAGCAGGCGCGCCGCGCAGGCCAGCTCCCGCGGGCGCCCAGGTCTTTGGTGATGCGCTCGCGCAGCGCGGGCAGTGCGGGGCCGCTTCCAGGACCTGCTCGGGCTTGGCGTCCTCGCGCTGCTGCCGGGACCGGGGGTGGCAGGGATACTGACGGCGTCCCGCGTCGTCAGTGCCGGTCGCCTGGATGTGCCGGTGTGGCGCGGGGCAGCTGTGGGGTGGGACTCAGCCCCGGCTCCGGCTCCGGTGGCTCGTGTCGCACCACGGGTACCGGCGGCTGCGCCGGCAGGTGCACAGGGCGACAAGGCAGCGGTCGGAGAACGCCGTGGTGCCGTCTTCGAGGACGACGTCGACAGGGCCCTCGACGAGAAGGGGGCCGTCGCGGCGCAGTTGAACGCGCCTGGCTCGGTCAGACCGGTCGTTCGGCACGGATCACCACCAGCTCCTCCATCGTTTGGTCGGCCGTGATCAGGCCCTGCCCCGCCAGCGAGGCGCGCCGCGAGCGCAGGACCGGCCCGAAGGGGACGTACCGGCGCGCCACGACCGCCGCCTTGAGACCTTCGCGCCGCAGTTGGGCGAGGGTGGAATCGGAGTCGCTGAGACCGGAGTGGACCAGCAGGAGCACACCGCCGGGCCGCAGCCGCCAGGGTGCCTGGCGGCAGATGCGGCGCAGCAGCAGCCGACCGTCGCGCCCGGCGTCCCAGGCCCGGGCGGCGCCCCGCCTGGGGGCCACGGGCGAACTCACCGGGACATAGGGCGGGTTGCTCAGGATCAGGTCGTAGGTGCGTCCGCCCGTCGGGGCGAGCAGGTTGCCGCGCAGGACATGGACGGGCAGCCCGGCGAGCCGGGCGTTGAGGCGCGTGCAGAGGACCGCCCGCCAGGAGACGTCGACCGCGGTGACCCGGGCGCCCCGGCGCGCCGCCGCGAAGGCGAGTGCGCCGGTGCCGGTGCCGAGGTCGAGGACGGTGGCGCCCCGGGGCACCGGTTCGTCACGGAGCGCCTCGGCCAGCAGGGCGGTGTCCGCCTGTGGGCCGTACACGCCGGGAAGGGTGAAGGGAGTCACCCCGCGCGAGTGCCCCGCAATAGGGGATAGACCCTTTCAAATCCATGTTTATTGTCTGATGGGATGCGGTTCTGGGAGCGGAGACCTCAGTGAGGTGTCCCCGGCGCGCCAGCAGGCGAGCAGATGCTCGCCGAGCCGGTCCTCCAGGAACGCGGTGGCGTCGACGCCGAACACCACGTCCGACGCCAGCTCCGGCTCCACCTCCAGCAGGCCGCCGACCACTTCGTGCCGTACGACCTGCTCATGGACGGCGTCGGCCTCCACGTGCTCGGTGTAGAAGAACTCCGCCGCCGGGCCGGCGCCCGCCCGTCGCATCGCGGACGCCAGGCGGCGGGACCCCGGTGAGGAGGTCACCTCCACGGTGGCGAAGTGCCCCACCAGCGCGCCGCGCAGCGCCCGGCGCAGCCCGAACAGCGACATCAGGTTCACGACGGCCAGCATGGGCGCGCAACCGGCGTCCAGATAGCGGCCGTAGGCCGGGTCCAGCCCGAGGTCGCGCATCAGGTCGGCGAAGAGACGGGCGTGCACCCGCTCGGGCCTGCCGCCACCGTACTCGTCGAACTCCACCGCGGCCATGCCCGCCTTGGCCCGCCCCCACAGCCGGGGCAGTACCCAGGCGTGCGGATCGGCTTCCTTGAGGTGGTACAGCGACCGCTGCGCCGCGTACTCGCGCAGCTGCCACAGCATGCCCTCGCGCTGGAGGAAGTGCGACACCCCGGTGCCGTGGACCGGCTCCACCAGCAGCTCGTCGAAGGCTTCCGCCACGTCGTGCTCGCGTGTCGCGTCCCGGCGAAGCGCGGCCAGGAACCGGTCTTCAAGACCCCGGCGCACCCCGAGGAGCGCCGGATCCCACTCATACGCGTCGTCGACGCCCGCGAAACCGCGGTAGTGCAACTCGTAGCAGACGTACAGGGCGAGCTGCAGATCGTCGCCGTACGGCTCCGCACCGGCGGTGGCCTCGCCGTCAGGGAGACCGCGACCGTCACGCAGATGACCGATCAGCCTCGCGGAGAGCTCGCCGCGGGGCTCCGGCAGGGCAGGGCCTCGTTCTTGGGTGACCATGCCTACGACTACCCGGTACGGGGCGGACGCAACGGCCGGCCCTGTCCGATCAGCCCGAGGACATGGCCGGCAGCCAGGTCACCGACCGTCGGTTTCGGCAGGGCTCGGGCGCCCCCGAGCGTGCCGGTCCACGACGAGAGGAGGCGCCAGCCGGACCAGGGGCTCGGCGGGCGGGCTCAGCCGGCGGCGGGGAAGCGTTCCCAGACCCGGTGTCCGCACAGCAGCGTGGTCACCTCCGCCACCACCTCGCCCGGGTCGTCGCCGAGGACGAGGCCGGGCGCGGTGTCCGTCAGGCCGAGGGCCTCGAAGAGCCGGTCGGCGCCGTCCCAGCCGCCGAGGGGTTTGCCGTGCCGGTACGCCTCCAGGAGCAGGGCCCGCACCCGGGGATCGACGGAGCCGGGCCCGGCCAGCCCCGCCTTTGCGTCACGGGCGCCATGTGCGTCCGCGCCCGGCGCCGGCACTCCCGCGCACACCAGCGCGTCGAACTCCACGGACCGCGCCCCGGCGAACGTCCGCTGAACGGTGACCGTGGCCTTCCCGTCGCCCAGGACACCGGCGACCGGAGCGACGACGAGAGGCACCATGTCCGCGTCCAGAACGGCCTGGCGCACCCGCGCCACGCCCGCCAGATCGCCGTCGAGGTCGGTGACGATGCCCACGGTGCGGCCCTCCACCGGCCAGGAGCCGCCCATCTGGGAGAGCGCGGGGCTGGGAGCGGGCTGGGCGAGGGGCCGCGTGGCGGACGGCGCGGGCAGACCGAGCCCGGCGGCGACCTCCGCGCACAGTTCGGTGTCCACGTCGGCGAGGACGGTCAGCATCCGCTCGCGCACGGGCTGCTCGTAACAGCGGGAGAGCTCGAAGGTGTAGGCCGCGATGATGTGTTCGCGTTCGATCGCACTCATGCTGAGCCAGAACAGCCGGGCCTGGCTGAAGTGGTCGGCGAAGGAGGCGGGCGCCTCCCGGACCTTGCGCGCGGCCGGCAGGTCGCGGGGCACCTCGACGAACGCGCCGGTGTCGGCGCCCGCGAAGAACGGGCAGCCGCCGTCCAGGCTGTTGGGGTGGTACGGGGCGACGCCCCGGTGCACCGCGCTCTGGTGCATCCCGTCCCGGAGCATGTCGTTGACGGGCGCGTGGGAGCGGTTGATGGGCAGCTGGGGGAAGTTGGGGCCGCCGAGGCGGGTGATCTGGGTGTCGAGATAGGAGAACATCCGCCCGGCCAGCAGCGGGTCGTCGGTGATGTCGATGCCCGGCACGAGATGGCCGACGTGGAAGGCGACCTGCTCGGTCTCGGCGAAGAAGTTGGAAGGGTTGGCGTTGAGCGTGAGCAGGCCGATCGGCTGGACGGGGGCCAGTTCCTCCGGGACCAGCTTGGTGGGATCGAGCAGGTCGATCCCCTCGTACAGCTGCTCCTCGGTGTCGGGGAAGGTCTGCACGCCCAGCTCCCACTGGGGGAAGGCGCCCGCCTCGATGGCGTCCGCCAGGTCGCGGCGGTGGAAGTCCGGATCGATCCCGTTGAGCAGCTGCGCCTCCTCCCAGACCAGGGAGTGCACACCGAGCTTGGGCTTCCAGTGGAACTTCACCAATGTCGTGGCGCCCTCGGCGTTGACCAGCCGGAAGGTGTGGACGCCGAAGCCCTCCATCATGCGGTAGGAGCGCGGAATGCCTCGGTCGGACATGTTCCACAGTGTGTGGTGGGTTGCCTCGGTGTGCAGGGAGACGAAGTCCCAGAAGGTGTCGTGGGCGCTCTGCGCCTGCGGGATCTCCCGGTCCGGGTGCGGTTTGCCCGCGTGGATGATGTCGGGGAACTTGACGGCGTCCTGGATGAAGAAGACCGGCATGTTGTTGCCGACCAGGTCGAAGACGCCCTCGTCGGTGTAGAACTTGGTGGCGAAGCCGCGGGTGTCGCGCACGGTGTCGGCGGACCCGCGCGAGCCGAGGACCGTGGAGAACCGTACGAAGACCGGGGTCTCCACACCCGGCGCGAGGAAGGCGGCCTTGGTCACCCCGGTGGCGCCCCCGTACGCCTGGAAGACGCCGTGTGCGGCGGCGCCGCGGGCGTGGACCACCCGCTCGGGGATCCGCTCGTGGTCGAAGTGCATGACCTTCTCGCGCAGATGGTGGTCCTG
This sequence comes from Streptomyces sp. cg36, assembly GCF_041080675.1. Classification (NCBI taxonomy): domain Bacteria; kingdom Bacillati; phylum Actinomycetota; class Actinomycetes; order Kitasatosporales; family Streptomycetaceae; genus Streptomyces; species Streptomyces cyclosori. Next base: position 24,675 of record NZ_CP163520.1, read on the forward strand.
CAGCAGCACCGGCCCGCGCGGACCGGCCTTCAGCGAGTGGTCCGTGTCGTACAGGCGGGTGCCCTGCGCGTTGGTCAGATACGCGCCGCTCTGCGCGGCCCGGGTGGGTTCCGCGCCGGTGGGCTGGCCCGTCGCGCTGACCGCTTCGGGGCCCGTCTGGTCCGCCTTGGGCGGCAGCGGCCCGGTGGGGCCGGTCCGCTCGGGCACCTCGGGGGAGACGGGTCCGGGCTTGCCCGGCACACCGTCCTGCGGTCCCGCGCCCTCCCGCCTGCCGTCCCGCGGGAGGTCGGCGCTCTGGTGCGCGGCAGCTTGGAGGGGACGCTGCTTGTCGGTCATTGCTTCTCCCTGCTTCGATGCTCGATCGGGCATGCCGGTGAAGGGGCGGGCCCCGGGGGGTGGGCTCCTGGTCATACGGTTCGCTCCGCCCGGTCGTGGGTGTCGTCACCCGGTAGGGGTGTCTTCGCCTGGCCGCTGGTGTTCTCGCCATCGGTGGTCAGCTCCGCGCACGGCGTCACCATGCGGGCCGGGCCGCCCTCGTCGCGCAGCAGACGGCGCCGGGTGGAGGCCCCGTTCGCGTGCCGCTCCAGGGAGGCGATGCCCTCCCGGACCGGATCGTCGGCGCCGTGATCGACGCGTGCTTCGCGTACGTGCCGGTGGAGGGCGCCCACCGCCTGCCGGGGAGAGGTCTCCCGCATGGTCCGGGGATGCGGCGGCGGGCCGTCCAGGCCAGAGCGGCCGGCGCGCCAGGAGGCGGGCCGCAGCAGACTGGTGCCGACCCGGTCCGGTGGCCGGCCGTCGCGCCAGGCACGTGCGGCCGTCTCGACGAGGCCAGGGGTGAGTGCGGCCGGCAGGACCGGCGCGGTGGAGTCCGGGCAGGGGTCGGTGACCCTGATCTCGACCGTGGGGTGGACGGCCGCCGGCCGGGCATCGAAGTAGATCATGCCCCGGTCGCGCAGCACGCCGGGGCCGACCATCGCCGCGACCTGCTCGTGGCAGTGGTCGGCCGAGCCGAACACGTCCACGGGCCCGGCGCAGGGCCACCCGTTCCACACCCGGCTGCGGTAGCTCGCGTATCCGCGGTTCTCGCCCTGCCAGTAGGGCGAGTTGGCGCTGATGGCGGTGGGCACGGACAGCCAGGGGCGGATCCGGCCCAGGAACGCCACGGCCTCCTCGTCCGACTCCACGGCCACATGGACGTGGCAGCCGCGGGTGAGCTGCTCCTGCGCGGTCAGCCCGAACTGTTCGCCCATCCACGCATACCGTCGGCCGGCGTTCAGCAGCGGCCGTACGGGCAGGGGCGCGGCCGCGATGGCCGCCACCATGGCACCGGCGGTCTCCGCGTGCCGGGCGGCCTCACGGCACCAGTGCCTGATCGCCTCCTGGAGCTCGCCCGTCCGGGTCACCGGCCGGGTTGCGCACTCCAGTTTCTCCCTCTGGAGTTCCTTCTCCATCCGATGGCCGCGCTCGTGCCTGCCGGGCTGCCAGTCGTGGCGGTCGGCCGCGGCAAGGACCGCCCCGGCTACCGCCCGCGGCAGGCCGCTGCGGGCATCGACCAGCAGCTCCTCCTCCATGCCGAAGCTCCGCATACCGCCTCCGTCCGCCGGCCCGTGGGTCCCCCGGGTGCCCGTCCCCGGGGTGATCCATGTCGGCGGCCACCATGTTTCGGCGGACCGGCGGGAGCGGGCGCGCCGAATGGCTACGCCCCGAGATCCCGCGCCCACGGTCGGCCTGGCGGGCAAGTGCCGGGAGATGCCTGACTGAACAGCAACAACTTATTCGGAGCATATGGGGCGAGGGGCGGGTAGCCGGACAGCACGACCATCACCGATTCGCCCCCGCCGCACGCTGTCGCTCTGGTGCGCCCCCTCTCGCCCCCCCGCCCAGTCCAGCTCACAGCCGCTCGCCGCACAGTCAAGGGCCGCCCCCGCGGAGCACGACATCACCGGCAACACCAGTCTGACCGCCAACCACGACGTGAAGCCCGGCGTGCAGACGGACCCGGGGGACGGCGACGCCCGGCCCAGGATCCGGGCCGAGGTGCTCGGGGCGGACATCCTGGTGCGCGCCACCCCGATCTGGCTCGGCCATCCCTCCAGCCTCGCGCAGCGGATCCTGGAGCGCCTGGACGCGCAGCCTTCCGAGACCGGCGGCGAGCGGACGATCAACGCGTTGAAGAACTCCCGGGCGGTGGCCACGAGGTTCGACAAGTGGGCCTGCAACTTTCACGGCACCGTGACCGTCGCGGCAGTCCACCGGTGGCTTGCCTCTTCAACGCGCCCAAGAGCCGGTGCGCACCCGGCGTCACCGGACGAGTCCGATGGCCTCGATCTCGATCATCCAGGCAGGATCGGCCAGTGAGGAGACCTCGACGAACGACTCCGCGAGGTGCGGCTTGTCCGGGAAGTGTTCCGTGCGCAACTTGGCATAGATGTCCTGCTGCCTGACGTCCGTGACGAACACGGTCGCTTTGACTACGTCGGCGAGGCTAGAGCCTGCGTTGGTGAGGACCGTCGAAAGATTCGAGAGCGCCTGACGGGCTTGCGTCTCGAAGTCCCCGGCGCCGACCGTGGCGCCCTGGGCATCGATGGGAGCCTGCCCCGAGGTGAAGACCAGGTTTCCGACCCGGACGCCGAGCGAGATACCGGCCGACTCGTACCAGTCGGGTTCCGCGGAGACGCGGACGCGCTCGGCGGCAGGCTGTGTAACGGACATAGTGCTGACACTCCCTCAAAACTGCACAGGCGGAGCCGGACAGCTGTGATCGCCCCCGGCTTGACCGACAGCTGCAAGATCCTGAGATTCATTCCCGAGGGCCTGCAAGTCCGCCTCGGCACAGTTCAGGTGACAGCCGCCCGCCTACGCGAGCATGGCCGCATCCCCTGCATGATCCGCAGGACAGGCCGCAGGGGAAGCGGGGCTGGCGGCGAAGGTCTCCATCGGGGTGCAGGACAACAGGCGGGTGAAGCTGAACACCGACAAGCTCGACGCCCTCGACGGAACGAAGACAGGTCTGCCGGCTCCTGGTCGAAGGGGCTCGTCGGCGCGACACGACGCCGGTCGAACACCTGCAGGTGTACCGGGTCATAGGGGTCTCGCCCTGCGGCGCGTCCTAAAATGGGGTCCCGAGGGAAGAGGCCAGAGCCCAGGTCGCGCCATGATCTTTTTGCCCTGTTCGGCGCCGGATTGTTGGAGGGCAGCGCGTGAATCGGTTCGCCCGGCTCGCCACCCGTGTCGTCGGCGCCCCGCTCGGGCTCCTGTGGCTGGAGGCCGCCGGTGAAGCAGCAGGGGCGCTTTCCGAGTGCTGGCCGCCCGAGACGGAGCCCTCCCGGGACGTGCTGGAGTGCTGCAGGCGGGTCGCACAGAGCGGACGCCCCCAGTTTCTCGCACGTACCGGGGACGGTGCCGCGGCCTTCGCTTTCGCCGGCGTGCCTCTCATCGGAGGTTCCGGCGAGGTCCTGGGCGTCCTTGCCGTCATCGACCCCGCGCCCCGGAAGTGGAGTGAGGGCGACGTCACGGACCTGTCGGACCTGGCGGCGGCCTGCAGCGCGCAGATGCGGATGCGCACGCGCTCCGAGAACCGGCGTCAGGCCCGCGTAGCCGCTGAGGATGCGGCGCAGGCGGCCCAGGGGGTGGCCCACCGTGCGCAGGAGCGGCTGATCCGTTCCGAGCTGCTGCTGCGGGCCTCGGAGGACCTGGCCGACACCAGCGGGCTGGAAGAGGTGCGTCAGCGTGTCGGGGACCTGGTCAGCGGGGACCTCAAGCCGGTCTGTATCGACCTGGCCCTCCTGCACCACGGCGCCCTCCACCACGTCCGCGCTCCCCTCGCCGGTGAAGGGCCCGCTGTTCCCGAGTCGTTCGACGTCGGGTCCCCGTGGCCGGCCGCACAGGCGGTGCGTGAGAACCGGATGATCGTGGTCGACGCACCGCCCAAGGCCGCCGATCCGGGCGTTGGCCTGGCAAGCCCGGCCTTCGCCGACCAGGACCTGGCGACCGCCGTCTGCCTGCCGCTGCGCGGAACACACCGCATCCTGGGGACCCTGGTGCTGGGGTGGGACACCCTCTACCCGATCGGGGTGGAGGAGCGTGCGGTGCTGACCACGATCGCCGGCTACACCGCTCAGGCGGTGGAACGCGCCCTGCACCTGGACGAACGGGTCACGGCCGCCCGCCAGCTCCAGCGGGCCATGCTCACCGAGCTCCCCGACACCCCCGGCCTGGAGCTGGCCGCCCTGTACCGGCCGGCCCTGCGCGACGACATGGTCGGCGGAGACTGGTACGACGCCTACCCCCTGCCCACGGGCGCGCACGACGGCGCACCGGGAGGACTGGCCCTGACCGTCGGCGACATCACCGGACACGACATGCAAGCCGCCGCCCTGATGGGGCAGGTCCGCAGCATGCTCCGCCAGGCCGACCACGACCACCCCGGCAAAGGCCCCGACCAGGCCCTCACCGCACTCGAACACGCCTGCCGCCGACTCGACCTGCCCGCCAGCGGCACCGCCGTCCACGCCCACCTCCATCCGGCATCCGACGGCTACTGGCACCTGAAGTGGAGCAACGCCGGACACCCCGCCCCGCTGCTGGCCACCGCAGGCGGCACCGTGGAAAGCCTGACGCAGCACGACATCCTCCTGCACCACGCCCTGCCGCCCAGAGCCCGCACCTGCGCCGTCCGCTCCCTGGCTCCGGGCAGCACCCTGCTGCTCTACACCGACGGACTCGTCGAGGAACCCGGCCAGGACATCGAAGCGAGCATCGACCGGCTCGCCCACCTGCTCGCCACCGCCTCGCCCGGGGTGCGGCTGCCCGCGCTGCTCCAGTCTCTTCTGGACACCGTCGGCCCGCGGGAGGCCCAGGACGACACCGTCCTCTTCGCCGTCCGCATCCCCACGGACAACTGATCGCCTCGCAGGACGCGACGGGGGCGACTCGGTGACGCGGAGCTGGCGGGGACGAACACAGTGGCCGTCCGACGCGTGGGCCTTCGCGCAGGCCGACGGCCTGGCTGTCGGCCTTCTCGGGAATGTGAGTTCCTGGCTGCCGTACCCGCCCGGGGTACTCCCAGCAGAGGGCCCGGCACGGCTCCGCGCCGTCAGCCCGTCGCGACCCGATAGCGCCGGCAGCGCCGGCCGGTACCCGGAAGCGTTTCATTGCGGCCTCAGCGGTTAGCCGAAGACGCGGGTTCACCCGTGCCCGACAGCCCCATCGGCGGTGTGAAGGAGTTCGGTGATGAAGGTTTCCGACTACGTGCTGGAGCGGCTGCGCGAGTGGGAGGTGGAACATGTGTTCGCCTTCCCCGGGGGCGGGATCAACGGCCTGCTGGCCGCGTGGGGCCGGGCCGAGAACAAGCCGCAGTTCGTGCAGGCGCGGCACGAGGAGATGGCCGCCTTCGAGGCGGTCGGCTATGCGAAGTTCTCCGGGCGCACCGGGGTGTGCGCGGCGACCTCCGGGCCGGGCGCGATCCACCTGCTGAACGGGTTGTACGACGCGAAACTCGACCACGTGCCGGTGGTGGCGATCGTCGGCCAGACCGACCGCAGCGCGATGGGCGGCTCCTACCAGCAGGAGGTCGACCTCCTCTCCCTCTTCAAAGACGTGGCCTCGGAGTTCTGCGAGATGGTCACCGTCCCCGCCCAGCTGCCGAATGTGCTGGACCGCGCCCTGCGCATCGCCGCCGGCCGGCGCACCGTCACCACGGTGATCATCCCGGCCGACGTGCAGGAGCTCGACTACGAGCCGCCGGCGCACGCGTTCAAGCAGGTGCCCTCCAGCCTCGGTGTCCCCCGCTACGCCCCCGTCCCCGCTGACGACGATCTGGCGCGGGCGGCCGAGGTCCTCAACGCGGGCGAGAAGGTGGCGATGCTGATCGGGCAGGGCGCCCGGCACGCCAGGCCCGAGGTCGAGCAGGTCGCCAATGTGCTGGGCGCAGGCGTGGCGAAGGCGCTGCTGGGCAAGGACGCCCTCCCGGACACGCTGCCGTACGTGACCGGCTCGATCGGGCTGCTCGGCACCCGTCCGTCCTACGAGATGATGCGGGACTGCGACACCCTCCTCGTGGTCGGCTCCAGCTTCCCCTACACGCAGTTCCTGCCCGAGTTCGACCAGGCCCGTGCCGTGCAGATCGACCTCGACCCGTCGATGGTGGGCCTGCGCTACCCCTTCGAAGTCAACCTGGTCGGCGACGCCGGCCAGACGCTGCGTCGGCTGCTCCCGTTGCTGGAGCGCAAGGCGCACGGAGCGTGGCGCAAGACCATCGAGGGCAACGCGGCGCGCTGGTGGGAGGTGATGCAGCGGCGCGCGGAGGTGGCGGCGGACCCGGTCAACCCCGAGTACGTCGTCCATGCCCTCGACGCGCTGCTGCCCGACGACGCGATGCTCGCCGCCGACTCCGGGTCGTCCGCGAACTGGTACGCCCGGCACCTGCGGATGCGCGGTGACATGCGCGGCTCGCTGTCGGGCACGCTGGCGACGATGGGGCCGGGGGTGCCGTACGTGATCGGTGCGAAGTTCGCCCACCCGGACCGGCCCGCGATCGCGGTCGTCGGTGACGGCGCGATGCAGATGAACGGCTTGGCGGAGCTGATCACCGCCGCGAAGTACTACCGGGAGTGGTCGGACCCGCGCCTGGTCGTGGCCGTGCTGAACAACCACGACCTCAACCAGGTGACCTGGGAGATGCGGGCGATGCAGGGCGCCCCCCAGTTCGAGCCGTCGCAGAGCCTGCCGGACGTGCGGTACGCCGACATCGCGCAGTCGTTCGGGCTGGGCGGGGTGCGGGTGGAGCGGGCGGAGGACGTGGAGGCGGCCTGGCGTCAGGCGCTGGCGGCTGACCAGCCGTTCGTCATCGACTTCCGCACCGATCCGGCGGTGCCGCCGATCCCGCCGCATGCCAGCTGGGACCAGATCAAGTCCGCTGCGCTGTCGGTGCTGAAGGGCGACAGCGACCGGGGCTCGGTGGTGCGGCAGGGGCTGAAGGCCAAGGTCCAGGAGTTCCTGCCCGGCAGCAAAGGGAACTGACGATGCCCGTCGGCCAAGGAACGGAGCACGAGGGACTCGAGGAAGCGCTGCGGGCGGAGGTGGACGGTGAGGTCCGCTTCGACGCCGGCAGCCGCAGCGCGTACGCGACCGACGGCTCGAACTACCGGCAAGTACCGATCGGCGTGGTGGTGCCCCGCACGGTGGAGGCGGGTGCGGCGGCGGTCGCGGTGTGTGCCCGGTTCGACGCGCCGGTGCTGTCCCGCGGCGGCGGCACCAGCCTCGGCGGGCAGTGCACCAACGAGGCGGTGGTCATCGACTGGACCAAGCACTGCCACCGCCTCCTCTCGGTGGATCCCCAGGCGCGGACCTGTGTGGTGGAGCCGGGCATCGTCCTGGACGAACTCAACCGTCAGCTCGCCCCGCACAGGCTGAAGTTCGGTCCGCAGCCGTCCACGCACAGCCACTGCGCGCTGGGCGGGATGATCGGCAACAACAGCTGCGGTGCGTCCGCCCAGGCATACGGCAAGACCGTCGACAACGTCCGCCGCCTGGAGGTCCTCACCTACGGCGGCATCCGGTTCTGGGCCGGCCCGACCGAGCAGGCGCAATTCGAGCAGATCATGGCCAAGGGCGGCGGCCGGGCCCGGCTGTACCAGGAACTGAGGGACGTCGTCGGCCGGTACCTGGCGGAGATCCGCACGGGCTATCCGACGATCCCGCGCCGGGTGTCGGGCTACAACCTGGATTCCCTGCTGCCGGAGAACGGCTTCGACGTCGCCCGGGCGCTGGTGGGCAGCGAGGGCACACTGGTGACCGTCCTGCGCGCCGAACTGGAACTGGTCGCGGTACCGGCGGCCGAGGCGCTCCTGGTCCTTGGATTCGACGACATCTACGCCGCCGCCGACGCCGTCCCCGAACTGCTCCAGCACAGCCGCCCCACCCAGTTGGAGGCGATCGACGGGCGCATGGCGCAGCTGATGCGCGAGGAGCACGCCTACTTGGACTCACTGGACTCCCTGCCCGAGGGCGACAGCTGGCTGCTCATGCAGTTCACCGGTGACACGAAGGAGCAGGCGGACGCGCAGGCACTGGAACTGCTGCGGTCACTGGGCCGCGGTGCAGACGACCCGCAGGTGGCGCTCTCGGATGATCCGCCCCGGGAGAAGGAGATGCTCAAGGCCCGCGAGGCGGGTCTGGGTGTGACGGCCCGCCCGCCCGATGACTCCGAGACGTGGGAGGGCTGGGAGGATTCTGCGGTGGCGCCGGAGAAACTGGGCGCCTACCTGCGGGACTTGGAGAGGCTGTTCGACCGGTACGGCTACCAGCAGGCATCGCTGTACGGGCACTTCGGGCAGGGCTGTGTGCACACCCGGATCCCGTTCGAGCTGCGCGAGGGCAAGGGCATCGGGGCGTTCCGGGCGTTCCTGTCCGACGCTGCCGACCTGGTGGCCTCCTACGGCGGATCCCTCTCGGGCGAGCACGGTGACGGGCAGGCACGTGGCGAACTGCTGCCGCGGATGTTCAGCCCCGCGCTGATGGCGGCGATGGAACAGGTCAAGGCGCTGTTCGACCCGGGTAACCGGATGAACCCGGGCAAGGTCATCCATCCCCACCGCGTGGACGCCAACCTGCGCCTGGGCGCCACCTGGCGACCGGAGCCGCAGCAGACGCACTTCGCCTTCGCGGACGACGGAGGCGACTTCGGCCAAGCGGTGCTGCGCTGCGTGGGGATCGGCAACTGCCGGACCCACCAGGGCGGCGTGATGTGCCCGTCCTACCGGGCCACCCTGGAGGAGGAGCACTCCACCCGGGGCCGGGCGCGGCTGCTGTTCGAGATGCTCGGCGGCCACGGCGACTCGCCGGTCACCGCAGGGTGGCGCTCCACCGAGGTCCGCGACGCGCTCGACCTGTGCCTGGCGTGCAAGGGCTGCACGTCCGACTGCCCGGTCGGCGTCGACATGGCCACCTACAAGGCCGAGTTCCTCGCCCACCACTACCAGGGCCGGCTGCGCCCGGCCGCGCACTACTCGATGGGCTGGCTCCCGCTGTGGACGCAGATGGCCCGCGTCGCACCGGGCCTGGCCAATGCCGCCCTGCACGCCCCCGGCCTGGCACGGCTGGGAAAGCGGCTGGCCGGCATCGACCCGCGCCGCGCGGCGCCACTGTTCGCCGCCGAGTCGTTCCAAAAATCCTGGCGCCGCAGGGAGCGTCCCCAGCCTGACCCGGCCGATCCGCGCACCGTGGTGCTGTGGCCGGACACCTTCACCAACCACTTCCACCCGCGCATCGCCGACGCGGCCGTGCGTGTGCTGGAGAGCGCCGGGTTCCAGGTGGCCGTGCCGGACGGGCCGGTGTGCTGCGGCCTCACCTGGATCTCCACCGGGCAGCTCGCCACCGCCCGCCGCGTCCTGAAGCGCACCACGACGGTGCTGCGGCCGTGGCTGGAGGCCGGCACACCGGTCATCGGCCTCGAACCCTCCTGCACCGCGGTGTTCCGCGCCGACGCGCCCGATCTGCTGGCCGGGGACCAGGACATCGTCCGTCTCGCCTCGCAGACGCGGACGTTCGCCGAGCAGCTCGTCAACCACTCCCCCGACGGCTGGCGACCCCCACGGATCAGCCGGGCAGCGACGGTGCAGACGCACTGCCACCAGCACGCCGTGCTCGGTGCCGATCCCGACCGGGAGCTGATGCGCCGCGCCGGCCTCCAGGCGCAGGTGCTGGACGAGGGCTGCTGCGGCCTGGCCGGGAACTTCGGCTTCGAGCAGGGGCACTACGACCTGTCGATGACCATCGCCGAGCGGGGCGTGCTGCCCGCCGTGCGCGACGCGGCGCCCAGCACCTTCGTGCTGGCCGACGGGTTCAGCTGCCGCACTCAGATCAGTCAGGCCGGCACCGGCCGCCGGGCCCTGCACCTGGCCGAAGTCCTCGCGATGGCCCTGGACGGGCCGGCGCCCGCTGACCACCCCAAGAAGGCGGCCGCGAGGCCGCAGCTGGCTCCGGCGCCGACCCGCCTGCGGAGCGCCGCTCTGGCCGGCACCGCAGCAAGCATGGTGGCGGGCGCTGTGCTCGCCGTCCGAGACCAGACCCGGAAGGATCGGGCACGATGATGCCCCTGTGCCGACAGCCGCACCGCGAGGCCCGTGCCGTCAAGGGCGACACCGACCAGCCGCTGTCCGCCTGCACCGGCCTCATGACCCCCTGCACCGACACGGTGGGCGGCATCACCGCAGCCGCCGACGCGCCGCGCCGCGAACTCCCCCGCCCGGGCCCAGGGGGCGTCCTTGCCGCGCCGACAGCCCACCGGCTGTCCCGCCTGCGTCGCAAGGGCCCGGCCACTGGCCCGCCGCGTGCGCCGTTCACCCGCGCTGAGGGCACCTGGGGCCCGGCCGACCTGCCATCCGTCGGTGCAGCAGCCCCCCGCGCTGTTGGAGAGGCGCCGTGAACACCACCGGTGCACCGGCCCTCGAGCGCCTGGACGTGCAGGTCCTGCAGTTCCCGACCGACGCGCCGGAGGCGGACGGAACCCTCGCCTGGGACCGCACCACCATGGTCCTGGTCCAAGCCTGCGGCGGTGGCGCCACCGGTCTCGGCTACACCTACGGCGACCCGGCAGCCGCCCAGGTGGTCACCGGCCTGCTCCACGATGTGGTCGTCGGCCGTTCGGTGTTCGACGTGCCGGCCGCGAACGAGGCAATGAGCCGTGCGGTGCGCAACGCCGGCCGGCCCGGCTTGGTCTCCGGCGCGGTCTCCGCCGTCGACATCGCCCTGTGGGACCTGAAGGCCCGCGTCCTGGGGCTGCCGCTGACGGACCTGCTCGGCCGGGCCCGCGCCGACGTGCCCCTCTACGGCAGTGGCGGCTTCACCACCTATGAGCACCGGCGGCTCGCCGAGCAGGTCGAGGGATGGGCCGGGCAGGGCTTCACCCGCTTCAAGATCAAGATCGGGGAGAGGTGGGGCGCCTGCGAGCGCCGTGACCTGGAACGCGCCGAGCAAGCCCGCGCCCTGATCGGCGATGACGCGGAGCTGTACGTGGACGCGAACGGCGCCTACACCCGCAAACAGGCTGTGCGAGTGGGCCGGACGCTGGCCGGGCTGGGCGTGTCGTGGTTCGAGGAGCCGGTCTCCTCCGACGACCTCACCGGCCTCGCCCACATCCGTGACACCCTCACCGCCGACATCGCCGCCGGCGAGTACGGCTACGACCTGCCGTACTTCGCCCGCATGATCCAGGCCGTCGACTGCCTGCAGGCGGATGCCACCCGCTGCGGCGGCATCACGGTGTGGCTGCGCGCGGCGGCCCTCGCCCACGGCCACGGCCTGCAGCTGTCGGGGCACTGCGCCCCGCACGCCCACGCCCACGCCGCGGCCACCGTGCCGAACCTGCGCCACCTGGAGTGGTTCCACGACCACGTCCGCATCGAGAACCTCCTCTTCGACGGCACCCTCGACCCCGCCGACGGCACCCTGCGCCCGGGGCAGGGCGGTGAGCCCGGGCTCGGCCTGACGATCCGGCCCGAGGTGGCGGAGCAGCACCACGTCCGCCCCTGAAGCCGCCCCGCCCAGGGCAGGCAACCCAGCACCCGGGCCCCGCGGGGTGGGCGGCGCAAGGAGCCGACCGGGGCGCCCAGCGGGGGCCACCGCCCGCACCCGCCCCGCAGGACTCCTGCGCGGTGCTCGCCGAGGACGAGCGCGACGCGCCAGGCGAGCCGCGCGGCGACACCCTACGCACCCGGCACGCCCACAAGGACACCGCCGGCACCGACACTGCCGCGCACGCGGGGGGAATTCCTGAGCAGACAGCGATCGGGCCTGGGCCCGGCTGACCGTTCGCCCGGCGATCACCAGGAGGCGCCCTCGATGCCGTGGCGCACTGCGAGCGGCGGGCGCGGCCACGCTGTGTGCGGCTCGGGGCTGCACGGGCAGCGGTGTCCGGCGCTAGCAGGCAGGCCGGTACGCGGCCATGAGGTCGGAGCGGGGAGCCTGGACGGTATGCAGGCCGACGGACCGGAGCTCCCGGGACAGGAGCGCGGCCGGGGCAGGCCACAGATCGAACGTCTCCAACTCTTCACGCACCACCTCCCCGTCCCGTTCCACGCGGTAGGCGAAGACGGCCCGCAGGGCTCCCTGGTGGGGCCGGCGGGTCACGTGCGCGCTGTACTGGTCGGGGCCGACCCGGACCGGCCCGAGCCGGATCGCCGGCCCGGGCCCGTCGGGCAGGTGATCGGGCGGAGGATCGAAGAGCAGCAGACCGCCGGGCACCAGGGCTGCCGCGACCGCCTTCCAGACGGCACGGCGGGCGGCGGGGTCCAGGCAGGCGATCACGTTGGAGGCCACCGCCAGGTCCGCGACCTCACTCAGGCCCGCGGCTTCGAGGGGTTCGGGGTGCAGGGCAACGCGGGCACGCCGGTCGGCGCCCAGACGGGCCAGGCGCGAGGCCAGTGCGGCACGCATGGCCGGGGCCGGCTCGACCGTGTGCACGGGCACGCCGGAGGCCTCCAGCAGGACCTCGGTGACGATGCCGGTACCCGCGCCGACGTCCAGGATCGCCCGGCGGGCGCGCACAGCGGCCTCGGCGAAGCGCCGCTCGGCCACACGGCGGTCCGTCTCCGCCTGCAGGAGGTCGTAGAACTCCGCCGAGACCGCGTAGCCGCCGGTGTCGCTCACCGCGTGCACCAGCCGGACCGGCCGGTGCGGCGGACCGGGTCCGCGAAGGCGCTGTCCTCGATGTGCGCGAGGAGCTCACCGACGCCGGCATGGCCCTCGAGGACACCTGCCGCGCGCAGGGCCCGCTCGCCGAACCCGCCCGTCAGCACCGCCACGCACGCCACCTTGGCCTGGGCGGCCTGCACATCCCAGAGGGCGTCGCCGATGAGCAGGGCCTGCGCCGGTGCGGCGCCGGATTCGGTGAGGGCGGCGTGGACCGGGTCAGGGGCGGCGGATACGCCGGCGTCCACGGCCTCGGCGCGGGTGAGAGTGGTCGAGCGCGTCGTCCGCGTCCAGCACGCGGCGCACAGCCGCCAGGACCCGAGAAGAGGCGGAGGAGGCGAGAGTGACCGTCCAGCCGCGCCGATGCAGCTCCCGCAGCAGGCCGGCGGCGCCGCCGAAGGCCCGCCGACGCGGCCAGAGCCGGGCAAACAGGGCCTCGCGGGCCGCGCTGACCGCCGCGTCCTCGCCGTGGTCGCCTTCCCCGCCGAGCCGGTGGTCCAGGAGCGGGTGGCCGCCCTTGCCATCGCCCCGTGGATGCGGGCCATCGCCGCAATGGGGCCGAACTGCGCGCGTGCCCCGGACCCTGCGGTCGTGTGCCAGTAGCTGGTGCCCAGCAGGGTGCCATCGATGTCGAACAGCGCGGCGGCCTGCATCCGGGGCTCCCTCCTTCGGGATCGGCCCGTTCGACGCTACGGGCCGGCGGCGCGACACGCGCGGCCGCCGCGCCGTTTGCCGTGCCGGATCGGGGAAAGCCGGTGCAGCATGGACGATGAGGAACCTCGTACCGTGGTGATCACCGGGGCCAGTGCCGGCATCGGACGCGCCTGCGCCGTGGCATTCGCCGCCTGCGGGGACCGGCTCGCGCTGATCGCCCGTGGCCGGGCCGGCCTCGATGCAGCGGTGCGTGAGGCCCAAGAGGCGGGTGCCGCCCAGGTCATCGCCATCGCGGCGGATGTCTCCGACGCCGGCGCGGTTGAGGCCGCGGCCGCCCGGGCCGAGGCGGAACTCGGGCCGATCGACGTGTGGGTCAACGACGCGTTCGCCTCCGTGTTCGCCCCGTTCACCGAGATCACCCCGCAGGAGTTCCGGCGGGTCACCGAGGTCACCTACCTCGGCTATGTGTACGCCACCCGGGCGGCTCTGGACCGGATGCTGCCCCGCAACGCCGGGGTGATCGTGCAGGTCGGCTCCGCGATCGCCTACCGCGGGATCCCGCTGCAGAGCGCCTACAGCGGCGCCAAGCATGCCATCCAGGGCTTCAACGAGGCGCTGCGCTGCGAACTCCTGGCCTCGGGGACGCGGGTGTGCACGACGATGGTACAGATGCCGGCCGTGAACACCCCGCAGTTCGACTGGGTGCGCTCCCGCCTGCCCAACCAGGCTCAGCCCGTCGCACCGATCTACCAGCCCCAGGTGGCAGCCCGCGCCGTCCTGTTCGCCGCCGCCCACCCCCGGCGGCGCGAGTACTGGGTCGGCGCCAGCACCGCGGCCACGCTGCTGGCCAACGCGGTCGCCCCCGGCCTGCTGGACCGCTACCTGGCCCGAACGGGCTACGGCTCCCAGCAGGAGAACCGCCGACGGCGCGCCGGGGACCCGGACAACCTGTTCGAACCGGTCGACAGCACACGGGACTTCGGGGCACACGGCCGCTTCGACGAACGGGCCCGCCGGCACAGCCGCCAGCAGCGGGCCGCGCACATGCTCGGCGCGCTCGCCGCCGGGGCGCAGCGAGCGGCCGGACGGGTAGGGGCGGGTTTGCCCGGTGCCGAAAGCGGGTTCCTCTCACGGATGCGGAGAACACACGCCCCGCGGCCGTCGGACAGGAAGGTGTGACCATGCCTCGCGGATCGAGCCCCAAGCGAGAGCGGCAGTACGAGCACATCAAGGACAGCGAACGGGAGCGGGGGACGAGCCAGAAGCGGGCCGAGGAGATCGCCGCCCGCACCGTGAACAAGGAGCGCGCCCAGCACGGGGAGTCGAAGACGGCCAGCCGCAGCTCGGTCAAGGACACGTCCCCGTCCAAGCGGGGCGGGCAGCACTCCCACAGCGGCACCAAGGGCCCGACCAAGGAACAGCTGTACAACGAGGCGAAGAAGCGCCACATCCGCGGCCGTTCGAGGATGACCAAAAAGGAACTCGAACACGCCCTCGGCCGATAGGAGTTCCACGATCATGGGCACCGTCCCCGTGCCGCCCAGCCCCCCACACCACCCCCCTGCCACCCCACGGGCCCCCGCGGCCTCCGGGCCCGCTGCGGCCCGTCGAACCACCGGACCCGCCGGAGCCGGTCGAGCCGGAGACCGGCCGGCCCCGCCGTGCACTACCCCCGCACTGAACCGGGCGCCCGCCGGGCGCCGGGCCGGGCGGGTGGCCCCTGCGCGTGCCGTCCGCCGCGCCCGGCCCGGCAGCACGGACCATGCTCAAGAGGACGGGAGGTCGGGGTGCGCGTGCTAGTGGAGGTACTGGTGTGGTGGGCGGTGCTGACGGGCCTGACGGTGGTGCTCATCAGCTCCGTGTCGCCGGTAGAACTGCTGGTGGCCGTCGCCTCCGCGCTGGGCGGCGCGTTCACGGCCCACCGGATGCGCCGGGCCGCGGGCGGTCACCTGCGCGGGGGCCGGGGGGCGCCGGGGGCGCTTCGTGCGCTGCCGGGATCGGTGCTGCGCGGTCTGGTCGCGCTGGGCCCCGCCCTGGGCGCCGGCCCGGCGGGCGCGACCGTGCGCCAGGTGCGGCTGCGGCCCGGGGCCGGGGCAGGGTGGGCCGGCACGCTGCTCGCCGTCTCCCCGGACACCTGCGTGATCGACGTTCCCGCCGATGACGAGGTCGTCGTGCACGCACTGCGTCCAAAGGCCGGAGCGGTGGAAATGGCCGTGGCGGACAAGGACGGTGAACGGTGAACGCGTGGACGGCCGCGGCCCTGGTCCTGCTCGCCTTTCCGGCGCCGGCGTGCCTGTGGGTGGCTGCCCGCGGCACCGCGGTGGGCCGCCTCGTCGGAGCGTCGCTGTTGTCCAGCGTGGCCGGTGCGGTCTTCCTGCTGCTGCCCCGTGCCTACGACCGGTCCTCCTATCAGGACCTCGCGCTGATGCTCGGCGTGCTGGCTCCGGCCGGAACCCTCGTCTTCACCCGCCTGGTCACCACCCGCCACGACGGGAGGACGCGTTGACGCCGCATCACGTGGTCGTGATGGTGCTGCTGTGGGCCGGTGTGGGGTGCATGCTCCTGTCCGCGGCCGCCCTTCTGCGGCTGCAGGGCACCCTGATGCGGCTGCACGCCCTGGCCCCCGCGTCGGTGGCGGGAGTGCCGCTGATCGCCGCGGCCGTGGCGGTCGGCCAGGGCCTGGGCCGGGCGGCCGTCAAAACCCTGTTCATCGGGCTGCTCTTCGCTCTCGGCGGCACCGTCACCGCGATCGCCGTCGGGCGCGCCGCCCGCCAAGGCGAGGCAGAAGGGAGGGACGAGGGGTGAACGCCTGGCTGATCGGTGCCGCGGTCGTCTTCGTCGTCCTGGCCGCCACAACCGCGGTCCTCACCCGGGACCCGGCCCGCCAGGCCGTCGTCCTGGCCGTGTTGGGCCTGGGCCTTGCGGTGATGTTCGCGGTGCTGCAGGCCCCCGACGTGGCGCTGTCCCAGCTGGCCGTGGGCACCGCGCTGACCCCGCTGCTGATCCTGCTCACCGTCCGCAAGGTCACCCACCGCCCCACCCGCGAGAGCGGCGGCGAACACGACCGGTCACGCAAGCGGGACCAGCGGTGAGTACGCGCGCCAGGCTCGTCATGTTCCTGCTCGCGGCCGCAGTGGTCGCCGCGTTCTTCAGCGCCGCGTGCGCCCATCTGCCGCCGTTCGCAACCCCGGACCATCCGTACGGGGAGCGGGCCGTGGCGGCTGCCCTGGAACGGCGTACCGCGAACGTCGTGTCCGCCGTCAACTTCGACATCCGCGCCTTCGACACCCTGGGCGAGGAGTCCATCCTCTTCGGCACCGTCCTCGGCGCGACCCTGCTGCTGCGCCGGGCCCGCGACGAGCGCCACCGCCGCCCCGTGGCCGAGCGCGTGATGCCCACCACCCGGCTGTTCGCCACGCTGCTGCTGCCGGTCACCCTGGCCGTGGGCGTGTACACCGTCGCGCACGGCCAGCTCTCGCCCGGCGGCGGCTTCCAGGGCGGCGTCGTGCTGGCCACCGCCCTGCATCTGGCCTACGTCGCCGCCGACTACCGGGCCCTGCAGAAGGTGCGGCCGCTGGTGGTCCTGGACGTCGCGGACTCGCTCGCTGCCGCGTCCTACACCCTGGTGGGACTCGCCGGTCTGATCACCGGCGGAGCATTCCTGCAGAACGTGCTGCCGCTGGGGACGTTCAACACCATCACCTCCGGGGGGACGGTGCCGGTACTGAACGCCACGGTCGGCGTCGAGGTCGCCTGCGGCCTCATCTGCCTGCTCGCGCACTTTCTCGACCAGGCCGTCGAATTCACCGGCCCCGACCAGTACGAGAAGACAGGAGACAGGTGATGGGGACGTGGGTCTTCCTGGCCGCCGGATGGGTGCTGCTGACCGCTCTGTTCGGCCTGGTCACCAGCCGCAACCTCATCCACGCCATCGGCTGCCTGACCGTCGCCCAGTCCTCCACCTACCTCCTGCTCCTCGCCGTCGGCTACCGGCGCGGCGCCACCGCACCGGTCTACTCCGACCTCACCCCCGGTACCCGCCCGGTCGTCGACCCCGTCGTGCAAGCCCTGGCCCTGACCGACGTGGTGGTCGGCGCGACCGTCACCGCGCTGCTGCTCGCCCTGACCATCCAGCTGCACAAGCGCCACCACACCGTCGACCCGCAGTCCCTCACCGGCCTCAAGGGCTGACACCGTGACCGAAGCCACGCTGCTGCCGCTCGCGGTGGCCCTGCCCCTGCTCGGCGCGGCCCTGCTCGCCGTCGCCGGCCGGGCCTTGCCGCGGCTGGGCTGCGACATCCTGGCCACCACCTGCGCCAGCGCCGAAACGGCCTGCCTCGCCCTGCTCTGGACCCGCACCGACGGCCACCTCGCCACCGCCGACCTGGGCGGATGGCCCGCCCGCCTGGGCATCGTGCTCGCCGCCGACCCGATCGGCGCGGGCCTCGCGCTCCTCGTCGCGGTCCTGATCCTCGCCGTGATCGTGTATTCCTGGCGCTACTTCGACGAACCGACCGGTGAGCACGCCGGTGCCTTCCCCGCGCTGATCCTGCTCTTCGAGGCCGGGATGGCCGGCTTCGCGCTCACCGGCGACCTGTTCAACGCCTTCGTCTTCTTCGAACTCATGGGCGCCGCCGCCTACGCCCTGACCGGCTACCACATCGAGGACCCCCGCCCCCTGCACGGCGCCCTCACCTTCGGCATCGTCACCTCCTTCGCCGCCTACTGCTCCCTGCTCGGCATCGGCTTCCTCTACGCCCGCACCGGCGAACTCAACCTCGCCCGCCTGGGCCAGCAGCTCGCCGGCCACCACACCGACATGCTCACCGTGGTCGCCTTCGTCCTCATCTGCACGGCGCTGCTGGTCAAGGCCGCCGCCGTGCCGTTCCACTTCTGGCTGCCCGACGCCCACGCCGTCGCCCCCACCCCGGTGTGCATGCTGATGTCCGGCGTCATGGTCGAACTCGGCGTCTACGGAATCGCCCGCGTCTACTGGACCGTTTTCTCCGGCCCCGGCGGCATCCCCCACGCGGCGTTCCGCACCACCTTCACCGCCCTCGGCGTGCTGACCGCACTCCTGGGCGCGCTGATGTGCTGGCAGCAGCGCCATCTCAAGCGCCTGCTCGCGTTCTCCACCGTCAGCCACGTCGGGCTGTTCCTGATCGGTGTCGCCCTGCTCACCCCCGACGGCGTGGCCGGCACGGCCCTTTACGTCGCCGCGCACGGCCTGGTGAAGGCCGCCCTGTTCGCCCTCGCCGGGGTGCTCCTGGACCGCTACGGCTCCGTCGACGAACACGGTCTGCACGGCAGAGCCCGCAACCTGCGCCTGGTGGGCGTGCTGTTCGTGGCCGGCGCGCTGGCGCTGGCCGGGCTGCCTCCGCTCGGCACCGGCCTCGGCAAGGCCCTGGCCGAGGAGGACGCCGCCCGCTGGCAGCCCTGGCTGCCCGCCGTGTTCGTCACCGCCTCCGCCCTCACCGGCGCCGCCGTACTGCGCGCGGGACTGCGCATCTTCTTCGGCGCCGGCCCCGCCCCGCGCAGGCGGCCCGACCAGGAGGAGACCACCGGGCAGGGCGAGGAACCGGAGATCCGCTCACCCCAGCGCACCGCGCCGCCCACCATGACCGTCGTCCCGGCCGTCCTGCTCGCGCTGGCCGCCTGCATCGGCGTCCTGCCCGCCGCCGCGACCGCCCTCGCGAAAGGAGCAGCCGTCTTCACCGACCCCGCCCGCTACACCGCCACCGTCCTCGCCCTCCCCCAGCCGGCCGGTGAGGGCAACCCGCCGCCGGCAGCCGACTGGACCATGCCCGGCGTACTCCTCGGCCTGCTGTCCACCGCCCTCGCAGTCGCCCTGGCCACTGCCGCCGTCCACCAGCGGACACCCGAGCTGTCCGCGCACCACCCGGCGGCCCGGGCCGTGCGGACCCTGCGCCGCCTGCACTCCGGGCACCTGGGCGACTACCTCGCCTGGCTCACCGTCGGCGTCGCCGCCCTGTGTATCGCTCTCGCCGCCCAGACCTGAACCTCAGCCCTCCCCGTGAAGCCGTGGCGAGCTGTCGGTGCTGGTGCTCTCGCGCTCGGCAGTCAGGATGGCTGGACTTGGTCGAAGAGGGCGCCCGTGATCCCGGCGTGCCACACTCTGAACTTACGCATGACTCTCCCAAAGGGTGTGAGCGGATCAGAGAGATGACCCCTACGGCCCGACGGGGGAAGTGGCCGAAGATCGGTTACGGTGCAACCCAGCAAAGGCACACGGCAGTTGGCCTGGGGTGCGCCAGAGTCTTCACAGGACGAACGGCGGCTGATTCAGTGCCCCCTCTCCGCCCATTCCCTTGTGCCTCTGACCGGTCGGAACGGTGCAGCGCCGGGACCCTGGCTACGGACCGTGCGCGTCATGCCAGGAGCGCGAGCCCTCGATACTTCACCAATGGGTCTTACATAAAAAGCCTTATTTTATCGTCCGTTTTGAAGCTGCTCTCTGCTTCCCCGCGCCCCGCCGAATCCAACAGTGCGCCCGTGCTGTCCCGCCCGCGTGCGGGAGGCAGCGGGAAGTCTGGCAACGACGGCGTGGACGTCAGTGCCACCTGGCTGACTGCGAAGCGGAGTTGCTATGCCTGTGCTCGGATTCGTGCTGCTGATCGGCCTCACTGCGGCAGCCACCGCTTCCGTATTTCTTACTGCCCGATTCATCCCCGTCTCATCGCGCAAACGACACAACGACGTCCTCGGGTTCGTGTACGCGGAGATCGGCGTCATCTATGCCGTCGTTCTGGCGATGATCGTAGTAGGCGTCTGGGACACACACTCCCGCGAGCACGCAAACACCTATACCGAGACCAACGCCCTGCTTCAGATTTCCTGGTACGCCCGCTCCCTGCCGCAGCCGGACCGCGCGACGTTGACCCGGCTCACCGAGTCCTACACTTCCACCGTCATCGGTCAGGAGTGGCCGCTGCTGGGCCAGGGGAAGGACAGCGCGGCTGCGTGGACCCTCTTCACCGCCCTGCGCGACTTCGTCAACACCCGCCAGCCTCAGAGCGGAGCTGATCAAGCCCGTTACCAGGGCGCTCTGGAGGCGGTCGGGCAGCTCGGTGACGCGCGGCGCGAGCGCGTGAACGAGGCCGCCACCGCCGGGGTCCCACCTCTGCTGTGGGCCGCACTGCTGGTGGGCGCGCTGATGACCGTGGGGTTCGTGTATCTCTTCGAGGTCGGCAGCCTCCGCGTCCAGGCCGGCGCGGTCTGCGCGCTGACCCTGACCGTGGGGGTCATGTTGCTTATCGTCTATGAGTTCAACTACCCGTTCAGCGGCCCGCTGAGTATCAAGCCCACCGCGTTCGAGCTCGCCCTGCAACGCATGCGGGCAGTAGGCACATTGGGATTTGCGTAACACCACCGTCCTGGCCGTCGTCCGGCCACAGGAAAGCGCCGGCAACCAGGAGGGGAAGCTCGCGACCACGGCCCACGACTCAATGGCCGGGGAACAGGCATCCCCTGCGGCAAGCACGCGCGGCCACATGCGGCGATCCGTGGTCGCTGAGCTGGGCCACCAGCCGGCCGGTCACACGCTCACTGCCAGCATCGCCGCCCTGGACAGCGGCGAGGAGACCGCCACCCGCGCACTGCACGAGCTCACCGGACTTCCCGCGCCGGCCGAAGACCGCTTCGGCCGGCTGATTTCCGGGTCAGGCCCCGGCCGACCCGACCCCTACCCGGAACCGGACCCCGTACGCCAGAACGACAGTCTGCACACCGTCGCCCGCGCGGCGGGTCGCGTACGGATGAAGGACCGGCTGACCGCTCTGGTACGCCCGCATGGCGAGATCCTGGGGTGCTGGCAGTGGCCGATGCCTTGGACGAGGCCGACGAACACACCGTGTTCGCGCTCGAACACGCCGCCACGTCGCTCGCCCTGGAGCTGGCGCACCTGCGCGGCGTGGCCGAAGTGGAGCTGCGGCTGCGCCGCGAGCTGGTCGACGACCTCCTGACAGCGACGGACCCCGCGAACGCCTACGCCCGGTCCGAGGCAGTGGGACACGACCTCCACCGCAGCCATCACGTCGTCGTCTGGAGTGGTCGAACCGGCCCGCGGACGACTCGTTCGCCCAGACCGTGGGCCGGGCGGCCTCCGCCACCGGCATGCGTTCGCTGCTGACCCGACGCTCCGAGCACGTAGTCCTGGTCGCTGACGACAGGCCGCGTGCTCGCGCGCTGCACGAGGCGAACGTCGAATAGAGGCTCAACCTCCAGGTGGTCACCCGAGTGTGGAAGATCATGCTGGGCGGATCCGGCCGACGCGCCTGCCGTCAGCTGTGCCGGCGGGCCGGTGCAGGTGTCGTACGCCAACTCCGTCATCGAGGCCGGCCTCGATGACGGAGCCGTCGGCGAAGTGGAGTTGACGGTGCTCCGTCGTGGGCTCGCCGACGGAGCACCGTATGTGGCCCCAGCTCAAGGTGCCGGCGTCGAGCGACTTCAGAGGGACGTCGCGCAGTACGCGGTCGATCTTCGTTTGAAGCATCCGTCTTCTTCCGGGACGTGGTGGAAGACGGTTCAGGAAGGCACTGCCCTCCGCTGCCATCTCGGCGCGAGATGCGGTGGAAGTCGTCCAGTAGTCCCGCTTCCCGCGGGCGGTCCGGCGGTTGTCCGCGTGCTGGTCGAAAACGTGGGACGGGGTGGAGCTCAATGGCGGTGCCTTGTTCGTGTTGCCTGTGCTGTGTTGGCGTATGGCGTGTCAGTTGGCGGCGGGGGCGGGGGCGGGGGTGGTCTGGGCCCGGTCGGCCGAGGGTGCGGGCGGGCCGGCCTTCTTCAGAGGGACTTCGATGACGAAGGACGCGGCGAAGAAGCCGAGGAGGCAGAGGATTGCGGCGGTCAGGAAGATGTGGCTGGTGCCGGTGGTGACCGCCTGGAGGTAGGCGTCGTTGGCGCCGGCGGGCAAGTGGTGCAGGGCGGCCGGGTCTGTTGCGGCGCCGGCGGGCAGCGAGGGCTGGACTGCGCGGGTGAACAGCGAACCGAAGACCGCGACGCCGAGGGAGCCGCCCAGGGTCCGGAAGAGGTTGACGGAGCTCATCGCGGCGCCCATGTCGCGCAGGGGCACGCTGTTCTGCGCGATGGTGCCCGACATCTGCATGGTAAATCCCAGGCCGATGCCGACGAGGGCCATGTACAGGCCGGTCAGCAGCTGTGAGGTGTCGGTGCTCATGGTGGCCAGGAGCCCGAGGCCGGCCGCGAGGAACAGGGTGCCGAGGACGGGGAAGATCTTGTACTTGCCGGTGGCTGACATGACCTTGCCCGCGACGGTCGAGGCGATCACGACGGGGATCATCATGGGCAGCATCAGCAGTCCCGAGTTGGTGGCAGAGGCGCCCTGCACGGACTGCTGGAACAGCGGAAGGTACAGGCCGACGCCGAACATGACCACACCGGCGGCGAGGATCATCACCATCGCGAGCGGGTAGTTGCGGTGGTTGGTGAACACGCTCAGCGGCAGCAATGGCTCACTGGCCCGGTTCTCCACGGCGAGGAACGCGGCCAGTGCGATCACGGCAGCCGCACCGAGGGCGAGGATCTGCCAGGAGTCCCAGGCGTAAGTGGTGCCCGCCCAGGTCGCGGCCAGCACGATCGCGGTGATCGAGCCGGTCAGCAGGCCGATGCCCGCCCAGTCGATCTTCGCCTTGATGCGCTGGGCCGGCATGTGCAGCTTCAGCCACAGCCACACCAGGGCGATCAGGCCGAGGGGCAGGTTGACGAAGAAGGCCCAGCGCCAGTCGAAGCGGCCGGTGACGAATCCGCCGAGGAGCGGGCCGCCGATGGTACCGATCGCCATCACCGAGGCGGTCATGCCCTGGTACTTGCCCCTCTCGCGCGGTGGTACGAGCGCACCGATCAGAGCGAAGGCGCCCGCGCCGATCCCGCCGGCGCCGATGCCCTGTACGACGCGGAAGGCGATCAGCCCGGTCATTGAGTGGGCGGCTCCGCAGAGCGCGGATCCGACGATGAACACGGCGATCGACGCCAGAAACACGGGCTTGCGGCCGAACAGGTCGCCGAACTTTCCCCAGATCGGCGTCGTGGCGGCGGTCACCAGCGTGTACGCGGTGACCACCCAGGAGATGCGCTCCAGCCCGCCCAGGTCGGCGACGATCGTCGGCATCGCGGTGCTCACCACCATGTTGTCGAGCATGGACAGGAGCATCGCGAGCATGACGCCGAGCAGCACCCAGCGCACGTTCTTGGGGACGGCCGAGGGGCCGGAAACGGGGAGGGAATCGGACGTGGACATGCCTGATCACTCCTTTCGGAGACGAGGAATGCAAGGGAGAGGCCCGCGGGCTGAGGCCCCACGGCGACCACTCCAGAAGAGCACAACGGTTCAATAAGTGCAACGGCTCAACTTTTGCATCCGGTCAACCCGACGAGGTAGAGTCTGGGCATGAGCGACACCGACAGCGGCTCCGCACCGGTGGGGCGCCGCGAGCGCAAGAAGGCCGCCACCCGCCAGGCCATCGCCGACGCCGCGCTACGGCTGTTCCTGGAGCGCGGCTACGACGACGTCGGCATCCGCGAGATCGCCGAAGCCGCCGATGTCTCCACCACCACGCTGTTCAAACACTTCCCGGTCAAGGAAGCTCTCGTCTTCGACGAGGACGCGGACCGGGAGGCGCACCTGCTCGCCACCGTGCGTGAACGCCCCAAAGGCCAGTCGATCCCCGCGGCACTGCGCGAGCACGCGCTGCGCTCTCGCATGGCCACAACAGGCAGCGACGCCCCGTTCACCGCCTACCTCGACCTCGTGAACAGCACACCGGCCCTGCGCGACTACTCACAGGCCATGTGGCTGCGCCACACCGCCGCCCTGGCCCAGGCCATCGCCGAGGAAAGCGGCCGACCTGCCGACGACCCCCGGTGCACCGCCCTGGCCCACTTCGCCCTCGAAGCACCCCGCGCGGCCCGCGGACACGAGGACCCCCGCCAAGCGATCACCCTCGCCTTCGATCTCCTTGAGAACGGCTGGCAGGCCCTCGCCCCCGCCGGATGACCTCCCGCCGCCGCATGTCGCAGGCTTTTCCGCCACGGCGACCATCCGTGCCATCGGATAGCCCGTGGGGCTGCGCCGAGAACCGCATTTGCCGAAAACCTCCCGGTTGCCCTCCGAGTCGGACGCCGCCAACAGAATTCCGTCAACGGCCAGGACGCGCAGGCCGTAGAAGGATTCCGGGGCCCTGTCCCAGAGGGCGCGTCATCGCGTGGAACAGGTCTCGCATCACCGTCCAGCCGCTTCTCTGCCCGGCCCTCGTCAGGGAGGATTTATTCACTCCCGACCACGGCCGCAAGCCCAGTTCGCCGCCTTCAACAGCCGCAGAACTTAAGGATAGTCGACCCGCGGGAACAGACACAGCCCCAGGACGAAGTACACCGTAAAGCGAGCCGACAGCAAGCGCCGGCGCTTCTCCCCGGATCCCGCCTCACCTACGACCCGGTCCACCAGATCAGGCGGACACGAACGGGTCAAGATCCCCAACCCCAGCCGCTCCAGACGCGACACCAACACGAACGACCCATTGCCCTGGCGCCCCAAAAGCAACGCCATTGTCATGATCAACAGGGAGAGCAGACGTGCCGTCCCGGAGGCCGGGGGCCCCATTACGGGGCTGATCAAGAAGGTAAGGGGGCGAGCACGTGCACGACGAACAGAGGGAAACACCACCCGGCGCTGACAGAGCTGCACGGGAGACTGAATGGTGGACGCGCCGAGCCCGTCAACCACGCGGTTGACAGCGGCGTCCTCTGCGGGGCCGCCCCCTCGGAATGGACCAGTTCGCCGGTCAGTTCCCTCTTCTGTCCTGCGTCGCAGACGGTACGAACGGGGCTCATCGACGAGGCATCGCTCCGTTTTCCAAGTCGTGCTGGTGCGCCGTCACCATCTGTGGTTACCTGAGCCCATGACCGTGCTCGTGACCCGCCGCCACGTTGACTACGTGCGTGTCACCACCACGGGTTGTTCCGCCGTGAGCTGACGCCGCGCGCTCCGGCATCTGATCCCCCTTTTCTTCACCTCGCGCCTCTCCACCTCGCGCGCTCTCTGCACCATCGTGCCGCACCTTCCTCCGGGCCTGCCCTCTTCAGGCCCGGACGGCAGCCGCACGGTCTCTTCAGGCACCCCGCACGCATCGCACAAGGGAGAACCATGAGCCAGCCGATCGACTCCGTCACCGCCGGCCACATCCCCAAGGACGAACCAGCCGGCCCCGACGCCTCGGCCTGGTCGTTCGAGACCAAGCAGATCCACGCCGGCGCCGCGCCGGATCCCACGACTGGGGCGCGGGCGGTGCCGATCTACCAGACCAGCTCGTTTGTCTTCCGCGACACCCAGCACGCCGCCGACCTGTTCTCACTCGCCGAGCCGGGCAACATCTACACCCGTATCCACAACCCCACCCAGGACGTCTTCGAACAGCGGATCGCCGCCCTCGAAGGCGGGGTTGCCGCGGTGGCACTGGCCTCCGGGCAGGCCGCGGAGACCCTCGCCATCCTGACACTGGCGAGCGCGGGCGACCACATCGTCTCCAGCACGTCCCTGTACGGCGGCACCTACAACCTGTTCCGCCACACCCTGCCCAGGTTCGGCATCGAGGTGTCCTTCGTCGACGACCCGGACGACCTCGAAGCCTGGCGAGCGGCGATCCGGCCGGACACGAAGGCCCTGTTCGCCGAGACACTCGGCAATCCGCGCGGCAATGTGCTCGACGTACAGGCGGTGGCCGACGTCGCGCACGCGGCGGGCGTCCCGCTGATCGTGGACAACACCGTGCCCACCCCGTACCTGCTTCGGCCCGTCGAGCACGGCGCCGACATCGTCGTGCACTCCGCGACCAAGTTCCTCGGCGGCCACGGCACCACCATCGCCGGCATCGTCGTCGACGGCGGGACCTTCGACTTCGGCGCCCACACCGACCGGTTCCCCGGCTTCAGCGAACCTGACCCCAGCTACCACGGCCTGCGGTACTGGCCCGCGCTCGGCCCGGGTGCCTTCGCCGTCAAACTGCGCGTGCAGCTGCTCCGCGACATCGGGCCGGCCCTCTCTCCGCACTCGGCCTTCCTGCTGCTGCAGGGCGTGGAGACGCTCAGTCTGCGCCTCGAACGGCACTCCGCGAACGCCCAGGCTCTGGCCGAATGGCTGGAACAGCGTGACGAGGTCGCCGCCGTCCACTACCCCGGCCTGGAATCCAACCGGTGGTACGAGGCAGGGCAGCGCTACCTGCCGCGCGGCGCCGGCGCGGTCCTGGCCTTCGAGCTGAGGGACGGCGCCGAAGCGGGCAAGCGGTTCGTCGACGCTGTCGAGTTGTTCAGCCACCTTGCCAACATCGGCGACGTGCGCAGTCTCATCATCCATCCGGCGTCCACCACCCACAGCCAGCTTGACGCGGCCCAGCTGGCGGCGACCGGCGCCTCACCCGGCCTGGTCCGCCTGTCGGTCGGCATCGAAAACCTCGCCGACCTCAAGGCGGACCTGGAGGCAGGCTTCCGCGCGGCGAAGAGCGCGTCCTGAACACCGTACTGGCGACCTCCGAGGCCCCCCTCCCCCCGGCCTCCGGGGCCTGGCGGGAGGGGGACCCCCCGGGGCGCCGCCAATGGCACGTACAGGAGAAACCGCTGCCACTGGAGGCCGGCGGTGAACTGCCCGGTGTGCGGCTCGCGTTCGAGACCTGGGGGCGACTGGCTCCGGACCGCTCCAATGCCGTCCTGGTGCTCCACGCGCTCACCGGTGACAGCCATGTCGCGGGACCGGCCGAACCCGGACACCCCACCCCCGGCTGGTGGGACGGGCTCATCGGGGCCGGTCTGGCACTGGATACCGACCGCTGGTTCGTCGTCGCTCCCAATGTGCTGGGCGGCTGCCAGGGCAGCACTGGACCGGCGTCCTTCACACCGGACGGACGCCACTGGGGTGGCGGCTTTCCTTTCCTGACACAGCGTGACCAGGTGGCGGCAGAGGCTAACCTGACCGACACGCTGGGCATCGACCGCTGGGCACTGGTCGTCGGCGGGTCGATGGGCGGAATGCGGGCGCTGGAATGGGCCGTGTCGCATCCGGAACGGACGCGGGCGCTGCTGCTGCTTGCCACAACGGCCGCGGCGAGCGCGGAGCAGATCGCCTGGGCGCACATCCAGCTCCATGCCATCCGCAGCGACCCTCACTGGCGCGGCGGCGACTACCACGACGCCGGCCCCGGGCTCGGCCCGCACGCGGGGCTCGGCCTGGCCCGTCGCCTCGCCCACGTCACCTACCGCAGCGAACCGGAACTCCAGGTGCGTTTCGGCCGCGCGCCGCAGGGGGCGGAGGACCCGTGGACGAGCGGCCGGTACCAGGTGGAGTCCTATCTCGACCACCACGCCGCCAAGCTCGTGCGCCGCTTCGACGCGGGCAGCTACGTCACGCTCGCAGAGGCCATGAACAGTCACGACATCGGTCGCGGCCGAGGCGGTACGCGCGCCGCCCTGAGCCGTGTGACAGCCAGAACCCTCGTCGCGGGCGTCGACTCGGACCGCCTCTATCCACTGTCCCAGCAAGCGGAGTTGGCAGCCGGAATCCCTGCAGCGGATCGCGTCCGGGTGGTCGAATCCCCGTACGGTCACGACGGCTTCCTCATCGAGGTGGAACAAGTCGCCGCACTCGTGAGCGAACTCGTCGGCTAGGCCGTTCGGAAGGACCTGCCTGAGCGCTACGGGCCCGCGCAGACCGTCTACGAGGGGCATCGCCGCTGGTCGGCGGAGACAACCTGGCAATGGATCCGGTCCGGGCTCCAGGTCGAGGCCGACGCAATCGACCCGGACGGGGCCCGAGCCCGGTCCGGGGACCAGCAGGCGGAGTGGGCGGTGAACACCGACTCCACTGCGTGTCGGGGGCATCAGCACGCGCCCGGAGCCCGGCACCGGCCACCTCGCGATTTCCCGCGAGAAGGGGCGGGACGCGTGTGGATGCCGATGGGCGGGAGGCGTTGGGCCGCTCACGGGGTGAACTGACTTGCAAAGTCGATCTGCTGGCGGACGATCGGGCCCGCCCGCTGGTCTGGCTCACCTCGCCCGGCCAGCGGGGTGACAACCCCATGCTCCGCCGGGTGCTGGAGAGACTGCGGATCGGGCGGCGCGGACCAGGACGTCCGCTGACGCTGCCGTAGCTGCGGCGCGGAGCAGGAAAGCGCTGGAAAGCTGAGGTAAGGGACGAGCGAGGAGAGGGTGAGCGCCACCAGCGCGCCGGCACTCCAGTGAGGTCCCCCCGCCACGCCATGCGGCGACCAGCCGCGACGGCGCGGAGAGAGGCGGACCGGGCGCCAGCGCGCCGGTCTGGTCAGTTAGCGGACGGCTGATCAACGACGGTCGTGTGCGGCATGGCCTCATGGTTGTGGGCCGTCCGCAGCCTTGAGGAAGCGCCTGTGGGTGGAGGTTTCGACGCGATGGTGCCGCGGGTCCTGCCAGGATCAGCGCGCGCCTGGACCTACGTCAGCGGCGCGATGGAACCCGCCCTCGCCGCCGGCATCGCATTGCCGCGCACACGGGCGCGTACAGCCTCTGCGGCCGCCGCGTTCTTCGTCGCGGTCGTACCCGCCAACGCGCAGATGGCCCTCGACTGGCGCGACAAGCCCACGCCGTTCAGGCGTGCCGCCCAGGCCAGGGTGCCGCTCCAGATTCCCCTGGTGCTCCGGGCACGCCAGGTATCCCGTAACACCGCCACCCGCTGAGGAGATCTGGCGCGGGCGCAATCCGCATGCGCGCGGGGCCCGGTTCCTGCTGAGCGATCCAGCCATCCCGGCACACGGCGAGCCCCGGCGGTCGCCACAATCTCCCGAACAGCGAGCCGCCGGGGCCGCACCGCCTCCGCCCGCAAGGCAGCGGCGCACGGGCTTGTCGACCGCCCTTTCAGGGCCAACCGGGGCGTGGAGCCGCTCCCCCACCGGTCGATCACCAGACAATGACGGACACGCCGCACGGTCCGCGTCCGTACGCCAGGGCGGGCCGGGCGCCGCATCCGCAGCTGCCCGGCCAGGGCGCCCTCCTCCCCCAGCGCGGGAGTCCGCCAGTCCTCAACTCCTGCGCCCCGGTCAGCCACGCCACGCGGGAGGAGGCACCGTGTCTGCCCCGGGCGTCCGTTGCGCCGTCTATGCGGCGGGGGTGAGTTCGGCCTGGCCGAAGAGCAGCGCCCAGCCGGCGGGGAGCTGGTGGAGGATGCGGGTGATGAGGTGGCGGCCGGCGTGGGCGTTGACGGCGGCGAGGACGGAGCCGGTGTCCCAGCGGGTGGTGGCCAGGGAGGCGCCGGAGCGTGCGGCGAGGTCCTTGACGAAGTCCCAGCCCCCCAGGGGCTTGGGGTCGGGGATCTGGGCGGTCAGGCAGCGTGCGGCCTCCAGGGGCAGGCAGGCGGCCAGGTCGACGCGTTCGTCGCCGGTCAGCTGGCGTCCCAGTCCTGCCAGGACCAGGCGGACGGCTTCGTCTGCCCGCTCGCGGTCGGGGTAGGCGCCTTCGTAGCGGACCTTCTCCAGCATCTGCTCGTACCTCGTGGAGTACGGCTGCGGGTGCTGAAGGGGTACGCGCACGTCGGTGATCACTGCGGTGCATGCCTTTCGCGAAGTCGTGGGGCCGTGTGGGGCACCCGGGGGTTGGTCAGGTGGGCTGGGGGCGGCCGAAGAGGAGGTCGTAGCCGGCGGGGAGCTGGAGCAGGATGTCCCCCAGGAGGTCGTCGGCGGTGTCGGCGACGGTGGACAGTACGGCGCTGACGTCCCAGGTCGCGGTCTGCTCGGTGGCGCCCTCGATCCAGGCTGCGGCCGCCCTCACGAACCGCTCGGGTGGCAGCGGTTCGGCACTCTGCAGCGGGTTGAGCAGGATCAGGGCGAATGCCTCCGGCAGGCGTGCCGCCAGCTGGGCGCGGACGTCGCCGACCAGGTGCGCGCCGAGCAGGGCCAGGACCACGCGGGCCGCGCGCTCGGCCTCCTGCGCGGTGCCGTATTCTCCGCGTTCCTTGACGTGGTCGAGGAACGCTTCGCGTCGAAGTGTCATCTCGGCCGCCACCCCTTTGCATCGTCGGGCTGCCTGCGGTGGTGCGGAGGGCGGAGTGGAGGGGGGAGGCCCGGTGTCCGTCCCCCGCACCGGTCCACACGGGTGTCAGCCGGAGATCTCCTTGCGGCCGGAGCCGTCACGGATGGAGATCTTGCGGGGCTTGGCGCGCTCGGCGATCGGGATGCGCAGGGTGAGAACGCCCCCGTCGTAGTCGGCCTTGATGTGCTCGGTGTCGAGGGTGTCGGCGAGGACGATCTGGCGGGAGAAGACGCCCAGCGGCCGCTCGGACAGTTCCATCTGCACGTCGTCGGCCTTCGCCACCGGCCGCCGCTCGGCCCTGACGGTGAGCATGTTCCGTTCGACATCGATGTCGATGGCGTCGGCGGTGACGCCGGGAAGGTCGAAGGCCACCACGTAGTCGTCGCCCTCGCGGTAGGCATCCATCGGCATAGCCGACGGCTTCGACCAGGTCCCCGGGCCCATCAGCTGCTGTGCCAGCCGGTCCAGCTCACGGAAGGGATCAGTGCGCATCAACATGTGGGAAACACCTCCAGCGGTTCAGGCAGTTGCTGCCAATGCGCTTCACTGACACCGTTGTAACATGTCATCCAATGGATGACAAACATGATGTCGTCGACGCGATGACGATTCGAGGGAGGTTCCCGTGACTGCAGCCGACCGGCCGTCCACGGCCGACGCCCACAGCCCCGCGTCCTTTCTCGCCGCCACAGCGGCCCTGGGCGCCATCGACGACGCCCTGCGCGATGCCCAGCACGAGAGCCCCGACGCCGCTGGTCCCGGTCCCGAGCAGGCACTGGCCTCCCTGATGCTGCTGCGGCAGGTCCGCGAGCAGCTCGCCGGATGGGAGACCGGCCTGATCGAGACCGCCCGCGACGCGGGCGCCAGCTGGGCCGACCTCGCCCACCCCCTCGGCGTCGCCAGCCGCCAGGCAGCCGAACGCCGCTACCTGCGCGGCCGCCCCGGCGCTTCGGGCACCACCGGCGAGCAGCGCGTGACGGCCACCCGCCAGGCCCGGGCCGCCGAACGCGCCACCGCCAGCTGGGCCCGCGCCAACGCCGCCGACCTGCGCCGCCTCGCCGCACAGATGACCGCACTCGCCCACCTCGCGCCCGAAGCACGCTCAGCCCAGGCGGCCCTGCATGCCGCTCTCGGCGCCGCCGACGCCGCCGAGCTCATCGCGCCCCTGACCGGCATGCGTTCCTACCTCGATGCCCGCCACACCGGCCTCGTCCAGTCCCTGGAGGCCCTCGAAGACCGGCACACGCCGACAGCCGACGATGGCTGACTCCCCTCCCGCAGGGGTCACACTCCACGGGTGCGCTCCGGCACACCCCGCCGACGGGCAGCGGTTCGTCCCCGGCCCGAATACAGATCCGTTCCCTATCCACAGAAAGAGATCCACATGAGCAGCAGTGTCGAGACGCTGGAGTTCCAGGCCGAGACCCGCCAGTTGCTCCGCCTGGTGATTCACTCGATCTACTCGAACAAGGACATCTTCCTGCGCGAGCTGATCTCGAACGCCTCCGACGCACTGGACAAGCTGCGGCTGGAATCACTCACCGACTCCAGCATCGGCGAGACCGACACCAGCGACCTCCACATCTGGCTGGAAGCCGACAAGGAAGCCCGCACCCTGACCGTCCGTGACAACGGGATCGGCATGAGCCGGGACGACGTCGTGCAGCTGATCGGCACCATCGCCAAGTCCGGTACTGCCGAGCTGCTGCAGAAGATCAAGGAGTCCAGGGACACCGCCACCGCCGAGAGCCTGATCGGGCAGTTCGGCGTCGGCTTCTACTCGGCGTTCATGGTCGCCGACAAGGTCACCCTGCGCACCCGGCGGGCCGGAACCTCCTCCGGCACGCAGTGGGAGTCCGACGGCGAGGGCGCCTACACCATCAAGGAAATCGACGGCCTGCCCGTGGGCACCTCGGTCATCCTGCATCTCAAGCCCGCCGACAGCGAGGACGGCCTCGCCGACTACCTGTCCGAGTCGAAGATCCGCCAGATCGTCAAGCAGTACTCCGACTTCGTCCGCTGGCCGATCCGGATGGCCACCGAACGCACCAGCACTGACGGCGAGACCACGCGCCACACCGACACCCTCAACTCGATGAAGGCACTGTGGGCCCGGCCACGCAGCGAGGTGACCGAGGACGAATACCACGAGTTCTACCAGCAGATCAGCCACGACTGGATGCCCCCGGCCCAGACGATCCACATGCGCGCCGAAGGCACCTTCGAGTACGAGGCGCTGCTGTTCATCCCCTCACAGGCACCCTTCGACCTGTTCTCCCGCGAGACCAAGCCCGGCGTGCAGCTGTACGTCAAGCGAGTGTTCATCATGGACGACTGCGAAGCGCTCATGCCCAACTACCTGCGCTTCGTCAAGGGCGTCGTCGACGCCCACGACCTGTCACTGAACGTCTCCCGCGAGATCCTCCAGCACGACCGCCAGATCCGCGGCGTGCGCCGGCGCCTGGTGAAGAAGGTCCTCGGCGCCCTCAAGGACATGCAGTCCAACGACGTCGAGCACTACGAGAAGGTGTGGGCGCAGTTCGGCCGCGCGCTGAAGGAGGGCCTGATCGAGGACGCGGACAACACCCAGGCCCTGCTGGAGCTGGTATCGGCCGCCTCCACCCACGACCCGGACAAGACCACCACGCTGCGCGAGTACGTCGAGCGCATGAAGGACGGCCAGGAGAGCATCTACTACCTGACCGGCGAAACCCGCGCGATGGTGGAGAACTCCCCTCACATGGAAGCCTTCGCCGCCAAGGGATACGAGGTCCTGATCCTCACCGACCCCGTCGACGAGGTATGGGTGGACCAGGTCCCCGCCTTCGACGGGCACCCTCTGCAGTCCATCGCCAAGGGCCAGGTCGACCTCGAAACGTCCGCCGACGGCGAGCAGGAAACCGACGCCGACAAGGCCCAGCGCGAGCAGGACTTCGCCGCCCTGCTCCCCTGGCTGGCCACTGCCCTGTCCGAGCAGGTCAAGCAGGTCCGCCTGTCGTCCCGGCTGACGACCTCAGCGGCGTGCATCGTCGGCGACGCCCACGACGTGACACCGACCCTGGAGAAGATGTACCGGGCGATGGGACAGCAGCTGCCCACCGTCAAAAGGATCCTGGAACTCAACCCCAAGCACCCGCTGATCACCGCACTGCGCACGGCACACGCCACCAACGCCGACGACCCCGCCCTGGCGGAGATCGCCGAGCTGGTATACGGCAGCGCACTGCTCGCCGAAGGAGGCGACCTGCCCGACCCGGCCCGCTTCACCCGCCTGCTCACCGACCGCCTCACCCGAGCCCTGTAACCAACGGCGGGTACGGCCCGCCACAGCCGAAGAGCCCGGCCGTAACCCCCTGACGCACTCCTCATCGACCGGCCGTCTCCGGTACCCCGTGCGGGGCGCAGGAGCCGGCCGGCGCATTCGCGTGGCCTGCCCGGCCTTGAGCAGGTCAAAGACCAGATGCCCTCCTCCCGCGAGCTGCCGACGAACGCATCGCGACCGCCTCAAAGGCGCAGCCTTCCACGGTGTCTCCTTCAGCGCAGTACGCTGCGAACTCCCCGGCGCAGGTGATCGCCACAGCGGGCCGACGGGCCTGATCATCCGCCCGCATGCCCGGTGACGGGGGTTGGCCGGCAACGGTTAACGGGCATGCGGCACCTCACCGCCTGCCGTCGCCCCGGGCGCCCTCCAACGGGGCAGCAGATCGAGCATTTCCCCGGCTCTGTCGAAGCCGACGGCCGGCGCGGACTTCGCTGGATCGCTCTGTGCCCCGCCCCCGCAGGCATCACCGGCTTTCTCAGCGGTGTCGAGGCCACCGGCGCTGGCGGCGTTCGCGTGGAAGCGGCACAGGACGGTACGCGGAAAGAGGAGCCGCATCCGTTCGGCGGCCGGACCGCGCTGCGCCGATGCCTGCACACGAGCCCCGGGACTGTTTCCGTCCTTCCCGCTGCGAACCCAGGCATGGGCCGCGCCGTGGACCACGGTGAAGGAGGCACTTTCACACGGGGAGGGCCCGCGCGTGAGCCCGAGAGCGAGCCGGAACGTGAACCCCACGTACCTGCTGCCCAACGCAACGAACGCGCCCGCGCGGCAGAGGTACGACTCAGGAGGCGGGCGGCCCGATCTCCCCGCGAAGACGATGACCTGGTCGATGAGGCTCCGCCGCAGATGGACGACGTCCGTTCCCGCCAGACGGGGGCCTCTACCCGGCGTCGTGAAGACCCACTGGTAGCGGGCCCACTCATCAGGCATGTCCACCACTGAGCAGCGCACCATCGTGCCCGTCCCCGCCGGGTGGCGCCGGATGTCCAGGACGAACCGCTCGACCGCCTCGATGCCTTCACTGCGACCCAACGGCCCCCAGAACACCACATCTGAGGTCAGGGCCTGGGACAGCAGGGCAGTCACAGAGCTGTCGTCCGAGGCGTTGAACGCGGAGATGAACGTGTCGATCGCGGAGCGTGCCGTCTCTTCCTGCATACCCCAGTAGCACCAGCCGCTGCGCGTACGCTCGTCCCACCCGCCGCCTCCCGCCCCGGTCGGCCATCCCGGCCACAGCACTACACGGCCCGTCGCGGATACGGACCGGTCGTGATCCCGGTCCGGGACCGCGCCGTCGGCGCCTCGTCGAGGAACTGCTTCGGTACTCGCCGTGCGTGCAGGCCATCATCGACGCCGAAGCCCGCCTCGTGGCGGCGACATGTCGCAACCGCCGCTCAGAGGTGGCTGTCCAGGAACTCCCGTGCCTCGGCGGTGGTCACGGGCCCCGCGGCCTGCGCCACCACCTCGCCCTCCTTCAGCAGGACGTAGGACGGGGCTCCGGTGATTCCGTAGCGCTCGGTCGCGGCCGGACAACGGGTGATGTCGGCGCGGACGACCGTCAGGCGACCCATGTACTCCTCGGCGATGCCGCCCACGACGAGGTCCATCAACCGGCAGGGCTCGATCGCCTTGGGCCATGTCCCGGTGAAGTAGGCGAGGACGGGTACTGTGCTCATCCCGAGGATGAAACTGAACTCGGCGTCCTCACGGGGTCGGTGAACCCGCTTCGTCATCGACACTCCTGGCCTCACGTCTTGTCGTTCCCTCCCCATCATCCCTCGCGCGGTGGGCCAGGCCGACCCGGGCGGCCGTCCGGTCGATTTGCCGCAAGGAAGCACGGCGCCGTCGCAGAACCACAGTGATCCCCGGCGCGAGGCCCGACCGCCCCCCTGGTGACTCGGCCCGAACACCCCGCCGGTCACCCGGCTGCGAGCCCACCCGCCCGCCTGCCGTCAGCTCCTGCCAGGACGGCGCCCTCCACGACGGCGTGAAAGCCGTTCTCCAGGGCACGGCGGCCCAAGCTCACCGACCAGGTGCTCGAAGGCTCCTCCCCGGGTTGTACGAGCCATCTGGCGGCACCGGGAACGGGGCACGATTCCTGGACTGCTCGCGGACGCGGTCGTGGACGGGTGAAGTACGTGTCAACCGGCCCGAAGGCCGACCGCCAGCGTCAGTTCGAGGATCCGCTGTGGAGAGGCGAGATCCGGAAACAGCTCCCGCAGTTGCGACATCCGGTACCGGACCGTCTGGGGATGGACGAACAGCGCCGCCGCCACCTCGTCCCGCCTGCCCTGGTGCAGCAGCCACTCCCGCAACGTCTCCTCCAGCCGCCGTGCGGTCGCGGCAGGCAAAGTCCGCAACGGTGCGAGGGCTCGGGCACGAAGGTTGGCGAACGCGTCCGCGTCGGCGCTCAGGACCAGCTCGGGCAGGTGGTCCTCGGTGTCGCGAATGTCGCGGGATAGGGAGCGCGCGCGTACGGCTCGGGCGTACGAGGCGGACGCACGAGCCCACGGTCGGGCCGGGCCGACCACGGCGGCGCGGTCGGCCAGCTGCCGCAAGAGATGTGACCGGTCGGCGTCGGGGACGAGCAGCACACCGGTGGCGTCCGGGAGATCGTCGAGTACGAGGGTGCTCGGGTCGAGCTCGCGGTAGGCGGGCCGGGCCTGGGCGGCGGGCAGCAGGACTGCGGTCAGTGAACGCGGAGGCTGCCATGCGGCCCGTTGAGCGGAGGCCAGCAGCACATCCGGGCTGGCGCCCGCGAGGAGGTCACGGGCCAGGTGTTCGAGGTGGCGCTCGTGGGCCCTGCCCCGGGCGGCCAGTTCGTCGGCGTGGCCGGCGGCGCTCGCGGCGGAGAGCTCGTCGATGTAGGCGAAGGTCAGCTCGGCGAACTTGGCGACCTCGGCGGCGGGCAGACCTGCGGGCACGGCACCCGCTGCCAGGCATCGCCAGGCCACGCGGGCGCCGACGCGGTAGGCGCTGAGCAGGGCGTCCATCGAACGGCCGTCGCGCACCTCGCCGCGCCCCAGCTCGTAGGCTGCGTCACTGGCGTCGCCGCCGGTGGCGTTCCCGCTCGCGAGGTCCAGGTAGTGCCCCAAGGCGGTGCGGACGGCCCGGCGGATGGTGGCGCCCATGCGGCCCGACAGGGCGTTGGCGTAGGGAGGGACCTCGTCGATGATCGCCTGGACGACCTCGTCGGCGGTGGACGTCAGCGCACCACGCAGCGCGGTGACCGTCCTCTCATCCAGGGCCAGTTCGCTGACCCTCCGCATTGCATGGCTCACGCTTTATTCCCTGCGAACAATTCTGCTGCCCAGATTCACGTCCTACGGTCAGGACTTTACGCCTCAAGGCGCAGCAAGCTGAAGCCATGACGAGTGCAGCCCTCCGCAGCAGGGCGTGGAAACTGCTGGAGATGGTCACGACGCCGCTGCTGCCGTCGGACTACCTCGACCTGGTCAGCCCGCTGCGGGCGGGTGCTGACCTGCGGGGGCGCATCGAGGCCGTCCACCCTGAGACGGGTGACGCCGCGACCATCGTGATCAGGCCGGGACGGGGCTGGCGCGGCCACACGGCCGGTCAGTACGTGCGGATCGGGGTCGACGTCGACGGGGTGCGCCTGTGGCGTGCGTACTCGCTCACTTCGCCGGCAAAGCGCCAGGACGGCCGCGTCACGATCACCGTGAAGGCGATCCCGGACGGCAAAGTCAGCAACCACCTCGTTCGCCGGGTAAAGCCCGGCACACTGATCCAGCTCGACCAGGCGACCGGTGACTTCGTGCTGCCGCAGGCCAAGCCCGCCAAGGTGCTCTACCTGACGGCCGGCAGCGGCATCACGCCCGTGATGGGCATGCTGCGCGACACCGAATTCGACGACGCCGTCATGGTCCACTCCGCACCGCAGCCGCACGACGTGATCTTCCGCAACGAACTGCACGACCTGGTCGCGGGCAAGAAGCTGCGCCTGACCGAGCTGCACACCGACACGGACGGCATGCTCGACCTCGCACGCCTCGACGAACTCGTGCCCGACTGGACCGAGCGCGAGACCTGGGCGTGCGGGCCCGCGGGCCTGCTCGACGCCGCGGAGAAGCACTGGAGCGAGCACGGTGTCCCAGAGCGCCTGCACACCGAACGCTTCCGCCCCAGCATCGTCGTCGCCGGCGACGGCGGCGAGGTCACGTTCAGCACCACCGGCAAGACCGTCGACGCGGACGGCGCCACGCCATTGCTGGACATCGGCGAGGAGGCCGGCGTGCTCATGCCCTCCGGGTGCCGCATGGGCATCTGCTTCGGCTGCGTCTCGCCGCTCAAGGCGGGCGCCGTCCGCGATCTGCGCACCGGAGAGATCACCGAGGCCGAGCCGGGCGTCCTCATCCAGACCTGCGTGTCCGCCGCGGCGGGCCCCTGCGACATCGAACGGTAGGAGCACCTTGACCGCCATCGACCCCACCGCCCACCTGACCGCGGAGCAGATCGAGGAGCTCGGCCGCGAACTGGACGCGATCCGCGACGAGGTGATCGCCGCACGCGGCGAGAAGGACGCCGCCTACATCCGTAAGGTCATCTCGGGGCAGCGCAAGCTGGAGCTGGTCAGCCGGGGCGTGCTGCTGTTCTCGATCTTCCCACCCGCGTGGCTGCTCGGCACCGCGGGACTGTCCGTGGCGAAGATCATGGACAACATGGAGATCGGACACAACGTCCTGCACGGCCAGTGGGACTGGATGCGGGACCCGAAGATCCACTCCACGACGTGGGAGTGGGATCACGTCTCCCCCTCCGACCAGTGGAAGCACTCGCACAACGAGCTGCACCACACGTACACCAACGTGATCGGCAAGGACAACGACCTCGGCTACGGCATCATGCGCGTCGACGAGGACCAGAAGTGGCACCCGATCCACCTCGGCCAGCCCCTGTGGAACTTCATCAACGCCTGCTTCTTCGAGTACGGCATCGCGGCGTACGACCTCGAACTCGGCAAGAACCTGGACAGGCACGGCCGCAAGAACCCCGAGTTCCGCGCGCGAGCCAAGGCCGTGGGCCGCAAGATCCGCAAGCAGGTGCTGAAGGACTACGTGATCCACCCGCTGCTGTCGGGCCCGTCGTTCCTCCACACGCTCGCCGCCACGTTCACCGCCAACCTGGTCCGCAACATCTGGTCCCACTCGGTGATCATGTGCGGGCACTTCCCCGAGGGTGTGCAGGTCTTCGAGCGCCGGTCGATCAAGGGCGAGACACGCGGCCAGTGGTACCTGCGCCAGATGATGGGCTCGGCGAACATCAGCGGCGGCAAGGCCATGCACTTCATGACCGGCAATCTCTCGCACCAGATCGAGCACCACCTGTTCCCGGATCTGCCGAGCAACCGCTACGCCGAGGTCGCGGTGAAGGTGCGCGCCCTGTTCGAAAAGTACGAGCTGGAGTACGTCACCGGGCCGCTGCCCAAGCAGGTGTTCTCGGCGTGGCACAAGGTCTTCCGGCTCTCGCTGCCGAACAAGAAGCCCATGGTCAAGACGCCGGACCGCGAGCGGGAGCTCGTCGCCGCCTGATTCGCGGTACGGGTTCGGATCCTTCGGCCGTACCGTCGGCACCGCCGGGGAGGAATCCCGTCGTGCCCCGATGTGTGGGGATCAGACAGTGGCCAGGCTCTTCGCCATGCCCCGTTCCCTGCCGCCGCCATCGGGCAGGAGATCGCCGGGCTCACCCGTGTCCGTGAAACCGTGCCGCTCGTAGAGCGCGGTCGCCTTGCGGTTGTCCGGCATGACGGACAACCGCAGCGTCGTGGCACCGCGCTCAGCCCCCCACCGCTCGACCGCCCGGATCAGGTGATCACCCACGCCCCCGCCCGGCACCCCGCTGGCCAGACCCACCGGAAGGCCGTGGATCAACCCCGTCCTGGAGGCCGGACAGGCCGGCCAGCGCGACCCGTGCATCTACGGGCGGCCTGACGCGGTGGCGTGTTCGGCGCGACGGGCCACCGCGCGCAGTACCTCGATCCTGATGTATGCCGCCCCACCCAGCTGGATGAACAGCCAGTAGGCCCGGAAGGCGCGTCGGGCGCGGGCGTCGGTGGAGTGCACCCGGGTCTCGAACGACAGCAGGGAGCCGCCGGTGTCGGGCGCGACGCGCAGGCTCAGGGCCGCTTTGGCCCAGCCCGGCTCGTCGAACACGCTGAAAGCCTCCGCGTTGCCCGGGGCGACCGGGGCGGTCTGGGGACGGATCTGCCAGAACCGGGCGACCATGCCCTTCACCAGTTCCTCGCCGTCCACGGTGACCAAGGTGGGTGCGGGGAAACTGTCGAGAAACGTCCCCTCGACCCCGCCCCGGCCACCCAGGCGCAGCCCTATCAGCGTCCGGTAGACGGGCAGTTCCCGCACGGTGACCTCGCTCAGCGCCCGCCACACAGTCGCCGGGTCCGCCGCGACACGCCGGGTGAACCGGGAGCGCAGGTCGTAGGTGGGGAGCAGGCGGTCGAGTTCCATGGCATCACTCCGGATGGATCGAGTCCGGCAAGCACCTCGCGCCCAGATGCACACGGCGCCCCGGGGCGGCTTGGACACCAGCCTCGCAGACGCACGCCCTGGGCCCGGCGAAATCCTGTTCGGACGGAGGGTCACGGCACCCAACGCGGACGCCCGCCGCTCGATCAGGTCCGGCCGGCCCTGGCCACTGGCCCTCGCGGCTGCGAGGACAGCCTCGCCGTCGGGGAAGCTGCTCTCACAACCGTAGGACAGGTTCTCCGGCTCGGCGCCCTCGGGGGCAAGGTCCGCCGGGCCGTTGCCGACGGGGACGGGAAGCGGCGGGGCCGGAGGCAACGTCGCGGTGCTGTTCCCCGGATGCCTGGCGAGCGACGGGCCGGTCAGTGGCGGGCGTGACGTGACAGAACCTCTCGTCGCTCGGGCAGCCATCGCGCGCGGCCCCTGGTGCCCCACGGGAATCGGCCCCTTGGCAGCACGCCCCGCCCCCGTACTCACCGCGAGCAACGCGGCCAAGCCCTGCGTCGTCCGGAAACACGCGGCCGTCTCGACAGCCGACGTCGGCGGCGCTGTCGCACGCGACAGCAGGCAGGGCGTGTGCTCGGAGCTCGGGTTCATCGCGTGATCGGCGTGGCGCCGGTCGCGGCGAGCGACAGGTCCCACAGGCGGGCTGCCGCCTCGGGGGCGACGGCGTAGGCGCGGACGCCGCCGTCGTCCATGGGGGTGCCGGGGGCGGATACGCGGGCGACGTCGCAGTCCTCCAGGTAGAGGCCGCCGCGGCCGTCGAGGAGCGGGGACGTGGCGGCCCACAGGCCGGTGGCCGCTCCCTGGGAGGGGGTCTTGAACCCGTCGCCGACGACGTTGCCGTGTCCGTCCAGCCAACCGCGGTCGATCTGCGCCTGCAGCGTCATCTCCCGCTGGAGCCCGGTGATGATCTTGCCCGGGTGGAGAGCGAACGCGCGTACCCCGTCGCCTCGCCCGAGCGTGTCGAGATGTACCGCGAACAGGGAGTTGGCGGTCTTGGCCTGGCCGTAGGCCAGCCACTTGTCGTAGCCGGTGTGAAAGTGCGGATCGTGCCAGCGGATGCCAGTGAGGGTGTGTCCGGCGGAGCTGTTGGCCACGACGCGCGCGCCGTCCGCGGCGGCCAGCAGCGGGTAGAGCTCACTCACGAGCGTGAAGTGTCCGAAGTGGTTGGTGGTGAGCTGGCCCTCCCAGCCGGGTCCGACGCGCCGCTCCGGGGTGGCCATGACTCCGGCGACGGCCATCAGCAGGTCGAGCCGGTCGAGACGATCACGGATGTGCGCGGCGGCCGTGCGCACGCTGCCGAGGTCGGCGAGGTCCGTGGGGATGACCTCACAGTGGCTCATCTCCTTGAGAGCGGCACGGGCGAGGCCGGGACGCCGGGCGGGCACGATGACCCGGGCTCCGGCGGCCGTCAGCGCCCTGGTCGTCTCCAGACCGAGCCCGGAGTAGCCCCCGGTCACCACGGCGGTCCTGCCCGAAAGGTCCTGGTCGGCCATGACGTCCTCGCAGGTGGTGGCGGTGGAGAAGGGAGAGCCGAGCGGCTGCTGTTCAGTAAGGGTCATGCCGCTGACGCTACGATCTAGAGCGAGGTCTAGATCAAGTGCAGGAGTGTGCGGCATGACGAGCACCGGGGCTTCCGTGCAGTCGCTGGGCATCGGCGAGGTGGCCGAGCGGACCGGACTGAGCGTGCACGCCCTGCGCTTCTACGAGCGCGAGGGCCTGCTCGTCGGACCGGTCCAGCGCACATCGGGCGGTCGGCGTCGCTACACCTCGCTCGATGTCGAGTGGCTGCTGATCTGCGTCAAGCTCTGCGAGTCCGGTATGCCGCTCGCCGACCTCAAGTACTTCGCCGAACTCGTCCGCCACGGACCGGGCAACGAGGCGGAACGCCTGCGCCTGCTCGACGGCCACCGACAGCGCGTCGACGCACAGATCCAGGCGCTGGAGGAGTGCCGGTCCGTCATCGCCTGGAAAGTCGGCGTCTACGCCGACCACCTCGCCCGCGGCGA
This sequence comes from Streptomyces sp. cg36, assembly GCF_041080675.1. NCBI lineage: Bacteria > Bacillati > Actinomycetota > Actinomycetes > Kitasatosporales > Streptomycetaceae > Streptomyces > Streptomyces cyclosori. Next base: position 66,929 of record NZ_CP163520.1, read on the forward strand.
AGCCGACGGCCTCTGGGACCCGAGACCCCGAGGCACGTGAGGGCAGTCGTGTGCACTGCTCCAGCCAGCATGTGCCAGGCGTTCACTTCTCGGCGTTCACCGTCCCCGGTCTGCGCACCAGGGTGAGGCCGCCGGATCCGCCGCAACTGGCCTACCCGGCCCGGGGTGTCGGCACGCGATGGGAGCAACTGACGGCGGCCGGACGCAAAAACCAGCCCGGACCAGTTGTTCTGTCACACGTACGGCCGTGGCAGGGGCTCGGCCCAGATGATTCCCGGGTGGCCCTACTTCTTTGTGGCCGCCTTGGAGCGGGGACGGACGTCGTGGACCGCCGTACTGGACGCGGCCCGGCTCTGTCCGTGCGACGATGCCATTGCCGTCACCGCCGCCCAGGTCCGGGAAGCGTTCCAGCGGCTGTATGCAGCAGGCTCGGAGCACACCACTTTGAGGGCCGCCATCGCCACCGTCGGGCAGAACGGGCCCCCTGCCCTGGCAGCGGGGCCCGTAGCGGCGAGCCCCCGCCACAAATGCGTCTAGCGCGTGGCAGCTCGGCGGGCGAAGGCCATGAGGCGCTCGGCTAGCGCGAGAACGCGGTCACGCAGTTCATCGGGGCGTTCGATGACGAAGGGCCGGTCCAGTGCGGCCAGCACCGCGGGCAACCAGTCGAGCCGTTCCGCCCGTAGCTCGACGCGCAGCCAGCGCTCGCCAGCCCGGTCCTCCTCTGCCTCGGGCTCGTACTCCTCCAGGACCGCCACGCCGGCCGGAAGGTGGGCGCGGATCTGGTCGACGCTCCCCTGAATGCGCAGGGTCACCTCGTGCCGGTAGGCAGCGGTGGCGAATCCCGACAACACGCGCTGCGCCGGACTCGGGCCCGTGGGCTCGTCGAAGGAGCCGGGCAGCGCCCTCGCCTCGGCGATGCGGTCGAGCCGGAAGGTACGGTCCTCGCCGATCTCGGGATCCGTGCCCGTGACGTACCACCGGCCCGTGTGGGCGACGATTCCGTAGGCGTGCAGCGAACGGTGGCTGAGCCGTCCGCCGCGGTCGGTGTAGCGGAGGGAGACCGGTCGGCGGTGGCGCACCGCGTCGGCGAGGGTGAGCAGGGTGTCGGTGTCCGGGGTGGCGGGCTCACCGGGCTGATCCGTGAAGTCGAGAGCGTCCACGAGCGTGGCGAGCCGGTGGGCGAGGTGTTTGGGCAGGACCCGGCGGATCTTCGCGGATGCCGTCTCGCTTGCCGTGTGCTGCGCGGTCAGGCCCGTTCGGCGGCCGGCGACCAGGCCGAGCAGCACGGCCAGCGCCTCGTCGTCGCTGAGCATGAGCGGCGGCAGGCGGTATCCGGGCGCCAGGCGGTACCCGCCGTAGCGGCCGCGCACCGACTCGACCGGCACGTCGAGGTCGATCAGCTGCTCCACGTACCGGCGCACCGTGCGCTCTTCGACGGCAAGCCGATGGGCGAGTTCGGCCGCCGTGCGGGTACCGCCCGACTGCAGCAGCTCCAGGAGGGTCAGCACGCGGCCGGCAGGTCGAGGCATATGTACAGCATAGGCAGATACAGGACCGATTCTGTCCGCTATTAGTCCTAGCCTGCGCGGTGTAAGTGACACATTCGAGCCAGGGAGTCGTTCATGCGTTTCGTTTCCATCCGGATCATCACCAGCGACGTCGTCCGCCTCGTCGAGTTCTACGAGCGGGCCACCGGGGTGCCGGCTACCTGGGCCACCGAGGACTTCGCCGAATTGCGCACCGCCGGCGGGGCTGCCCTCGCCATCGCCAGTACCCGCACGGTCCCGCTGTTCGCGCCGGGCTCCGCCCGCCCGGCGGACAACCACAGCGCGATCATCGAGTTCCTCGTCGACGACGTGGATCGCGTCCATCAGAATCTGGCCGACGTCGTCACCGACTTCGTCAACGAGCCCACCACCATGCCCTGGGGCAACCGGTCGCTGCTGTTCCGCGACCCTGACGGCAACCTCGTCAACTTCTTCACCCCCGTCACCCCGGCGGCTGTCGAGAAGTTCGCGCGCTGACCCGTCGCCGCGCCGGAGGCGCCTGGTGAGGACAGGTGCGAGATTGCGGCGACTGACACGCAGAAGCCGTGGGACGTCCTCACCGGCACCGCCTTCGTGAACGACGAACGACTACGGCACCACCCACAGTCCCCCGTGCCCAGGGGCAAGGAGGCACGCAGCACCGTCGTCGGTTTCCCGCAGAGCGACCGCGTCAAGCCTTCTCCGTCAACACCAACAACCGCCCGTACCAAGCCCTGAGCGGGAACTGTGTCGTGAGGGATGTCCAGCACAGCCCGGCCGTCGCGCCCGACAGCATGAACGGCATCCCCCGGCCCCGTTACCGTCTTCGTGGCCTCGCAATGAGGCTCCCGGCCTTCGGCCCCGGTATGACTCGAGCCCCCAGTCGAGATGATCGAAAAGGTGGTGTCGCCGGTGCCGAAGGCATTGGCAGACCGCTGATTAGAGGCACGAGCGCCTTCGGGCAGTCTCTTCGTAACGTGGATGCCGGCACGCTGATGCCGCAGGTGAAGCCGGGGAAGAGTGCGAGCACGGGAGCGAAGGGCATGTCGGACGAGACTGGCATCGACGTCTATCTGGGCCTGGACGTCGGCAAGGGCGATCACCACGCCGCCGCCGTGAACCAGGCGGGGAAGAAGGTGTTCGACAAGCCGCTTCCCAACAGCGAGCCAAAGCTGCAGGAGCTGTTCGACAAACTGAAGGCCAAGCACGGAACGGTACTGGCGGTCGTCGACCAGCCGGCTTCCATCGGGGCCCTGCCGCTGGCCGTCGCCCGGGACGCGGGCTGCCAGGTCGCCTATCTGCCCGGACTCACGATGCGACGGATCGCCGATCTCTACCCCGGTGAGGCGAAAACGGACGCTCGTGACGCGTTCATCATCGCGGATGCCGCCAGAGCGATGCCCCACACCCTGAGGACGATCGATCTCGCGGACGAGACCGTTGCCGAGCTCGCGATGATTGTTGGGTTCGACGACGATCTCGCGGGCGAGTCCACCCGGATCGCGAACCGGCTCCGCGGCCTCCTCACACAGATCCACCCGTCCCTGGAACGGGTCCTGGGACCGCGGATCCAGCACCCGGCCGTGCTCAGGCTGCTGGACCAGTTCGGCTCCCCGGCCCAGATCCGTAAAGCCGGACGCCGTCGCCTCGTGACCCTGATACGTCCCAAAGCGCCGCGGATGGCGGAGCGGCTGGTCGAGGACATCTTCACTGCACTCGACGAACAAACCGTCGTCGTCCCGGGCACCGACGCTGCCGCGCTGATCGTCCCTAGCCTCGCCAGTTCGCTCCAGTCGGTGCTTGAACAGCGCAAACTCCTCGCGGCCCGGATCGAGGAACTCCTGGAGGCCCACCCTCTTTCCCAGGTCCTGATCTCGATGCCCGGCATCGGGATCAGGACCGCGGCCCGCATCCTCATCGACGTCGGAGACGCCAGCGGCTTCGCCACAGCCGGCCACCTCGCCGCCTACGCCGGCCTCGCACCCGTCACCCGGAACTCCGGCACGTCCATCCGCGGCGAACATCCTTCCCGGCGAGGCAACAAACAACTCAAACGGGCCTTCTACCTCGCCGCGTTCGCCTCGCTCTCCCAGCCCGAGTCACGCGCCTACTACGACCGCAAACGCCGCGAGGGAAAACACCACATCCCGGCCCTCATCGCACTCGCCCGCCGCCGCATCGACGTCCTCTTCGCGATGCTCCGCGACGGCACCTTCTACCAACCACCCACACCCGCTACGGCTTGACGAAAACCATAGAGGCACCTTTTCCTCTTTCCTCCAGGACCAGCCGGAACCGGGGGCAGTCCGGGGCAGCCCAGCTCGTGCCCGATCCGCCCCAGCTCAGCACCCGTGCCCGGCTGAGAGAGCTGCAACCGTGCCGCGGCCCCGCGTCCCCGCCGTCCAGCGGCTGCGGCGGTCCTCACGAAGGCAGGTTCTGCTCCGCCCAGACCACCTTGCCGGTCACGGTGCGGCAGGAGCCCCATCTGCGGCACAGCATGTTGATGAGCTGGAGGCCCCGGCCGCCCTCGTCGCTGAGATCCGCGTGCTGGATCTGGGGCAGGTCCGGGCCCGTGTCCGAGACCTCCACGACGAGTCGCTCATCGCGCAGCAGCCGGAGCCGGCCGGGCCCGTTGCCGTAGCGCAGGGCGTTGCCGACGAGTTCGGAGACGACGAGTTCGCACACGTCGGCGAGCTCCGTCAGATCCCACGCGGCGAGCTGGTCCGTGACCAGGCCCCGGGCGACGGACGCCGCACGCCCTTCCTGCGGCAGCTGCCACTCGCGGAGGCCGGCGGGAGCGGCGGAGGCGATCGTCGCGACGAGGAGCACGGCCTCGTCGAAACGGGCAGTGCCGGCGGGGGCGCCCTCGATCAAGCCTCCGCTTTCCAGAACCTCGGGTGCCATACCGCGCGCCGCCGAGCGCAGGCGTTCCAACTGGTCGTCCAGGTCCGCATGCCGGGCCTTCACCAAACCATCCGTGTACATGACCAGATTGCCGCCTGCCGGGACTTTCAGGCGGACCGGGTCGTACGGAATCACTCCCGCGCCGAGCGGCGCGCCGATGGGCAGGTCCACGAACTCGGCGAAACCCCGCCCGTCGAGGAGCAGCGGTGGCAGGTGCCCGGCACTGGCCAGCGTGTAGGTCGAGTCGGCCGGGTCGAAGACAGCACAGAGGAATGTGGCGACCTGCTCGTCCTCCAGGTCACGCGTGGCGAGGTCGAGCCGGGCCAGGACGCGCTCCGGAGCCATGTCCAGGGTCATCAGGGTGCGGGCCACCGCCCGCAGACGCCCCATGGTCGCGGCCGCGGGCAGCCCGTGGCCCATGACGTCGCCCACCATGAGGGCCGTACGTCCGCCGGGCAGGGCCATGACGTCGTACCAGTCCCCGCCCACACCGTGGTGGGCCGTCGAGGGCGCGTACTCGGCCTGCACACGCAGCCCCGGCGTCACCGGGGTCGCACGCGGCAGCAGAGTGCGCTGCAACGAGACGACGTGCTCACGCTCGCGCCCGTACAGCCGGGCGTTGTCGATGTAGACGGCGGCCTGGGAGGCCAGGTGTTCCGCCAGTGCGAGGTCGGTGGAGGAGAACGCTGGTGTTCCGGGGCCGCGTACGAAGTCGGCGCTGCCGAGCAGCAGCCCGCGGGCGATCAGCGGCACCGCGAGATAGCTGTGCACTCCGGCGGCACGCATCTTCGCCGCGGCGCTCTCCGTGGGCGCGACCTTGATGAAGTCGTCGTTCCGCATCCGGCTCACCATCACGGGCTTGCCCTGCCGCAGACAGTACCGGTGCAGCAGCGTCTCGTGCGCCTGCTCCGTGCGGACGAAGGTCTCGCCCACCGGAGTGGGCTCCAGGGCGGAAAGTTCCTTGATGGCGACCAGCGCTGTGGCCCGCATGAGCGGGACGCCCGCACCCGTCCACCGTGAGCCCTCGTCGCCCCGCAGGACGCTCTCCAGGATGTCGACAGCGGCCCCGTCGGCGAAGGCGGGCACGGTGAACTCGGCCAGCTCCTGGGCGGTGCGCTCCAAGTCCAAAGTGGTGCCGATCCTGGAGCCGGCGGAGCTCAGCCAGGCGAGCCGATCGCGCGTGGTGATTCGGTCGAGGGGGACCTCACCGGCGCTCCGGCCGAGCCGTCTGCGGGCACCGGCCGACCGGTGCGCCGCGGCTCCCTTGCCGGCCGAGGCGCGGCTGGCCAGGCGCCGTCTCCCTTTGCCGCCGTTCACTCTTTCGACCTCCCGACAGGAACTCGATCCCTGTTGGTGCCCAGCATGCACCTCTTTTCGGCCGATTGGGCCGATGCCGGCCGGACAGTCGGCCGGGAGCCCGGCTCGTACGGCGCGGCGGGCGGGAAGGACACGGGCCTTGGCGCGTCCCGCAGCCGCCGCTGCTCGGCGCCGTGGCCGAGGAAGAGCAGGCGTCGCCGCCCCGCAGGACGCACCGCCCGAAGGCGCACAGGCAGTCGTGCACGGTACGCGGACGGCCAGGCCGAACCGCTGCTCCATTGAGCCAACAACCCAAGGGCTCGCACCCGCTGACGAAATGCGAGCCTGCAAGCGGATGCCGCTGCTGTAGCACCAGCGGACCAGCGACTACGGCAGTACGTACCCGTTGGACGAGGGTTGGTCCGAGAGCCGTGGCATGTCCGAACGGCAGGCCGTCCACCGGAGGAGCCGTCAGCGCCGGCGGCCGGCCGTGGGCCCGCCATCGTGAGGAAGTCGGCCGGCTCGGTACGGCCCCCGCCCGCCGTGAAGTCGGCGCGGGTGTCGCGGTACACGTGGCCGTACGTGCGGGCGGCAAGAACGATGTCCCGGCGCCGGACGGCTGGCCGCCACCAGCTCACGCTTCCAGCACGTCGCGGGGGCCCGGGGCTCGGCACTGATGCCGTCGAGTCCGTCGGCCGGAACCGTCCAGAACACAACCTTCCGGAAAGTCACCATGGGCTCGGCCGGTGATGACGCGCCGGGCTTCCGCGGGTTTGTCTGATCTCGATCAGCCCGTTATGGCACACTCCCCGAAGACGGCCGCCAGGGGTGGGAGGCCATGCCGCTCTTGGGAAGCGGCCGTCCGGCAGCGACGACATCTCCCCGGGGAGGCCACATGCCCGCGCCGATATCCGCCACCGACGACCAGCTACGGCGTTGCGCCACCGAACGGGTGGACCGCTGGATCGACGACACCGAACGCCGACTGCGGATGGCCGGGGAGCCCGTGCAGCTGCCGCCGCAGGCGCTCGCCGGCATCCCCGACAAGCGCCGCTCGAAATGGCGAGACCTCGTACAGCAACTGGCTCGTACCGGTGCGGACGCCTTCCGCGAAGCGGCCGTCCAGCGGCGCTCCGACATCGCGGCCCAGGCCCTCGCCCTGCTGCGCGACGCCGAACCGCGCCTGACCGACCGCGACATGATGCAGCCGTCCACCACCGTCACGACGATGCTGGACGGCCTTGCGGCCCGTACCGAAGCCGGGGCAGCGCTCGCGGCACTGGCCACGGCCAACGATGCCGCGGTGGCCGCGCTCCTCGAACGGGCGCCCCTCTTGGACGACCTGCGCGCCGCCAAGACCGTCGAACTCGGCCAAGTACGTGATGCGTTGCTGAACCTCATCGCGCCGTTCAGCCAGGCCGAAGCAGCGGTCACCGGCTCCTCAGCCCGGAAACTGCTGCCCCTGCTCGTCGAGGAGACGGCTGTCGGCACCGCCGCCCGGGCCGCCATGCCCGACCTGACACGTGTCGAACATGACTGTGACCAAGCGCTGCGCGGCTCGCTCGGCGCGTCACTCGGCGAGCAGTACCGAGCACTGGTGGGCCCCTTGGACACCGCGCGCACCGCCGCGCGGACGGCGATGGACCGCCTTGCCCCGGCCTCGGCCGCGTACGGCGCGATGCTCGCCGCCTACAGGGAGCGTTGGATCGACCCCCACTGGGACAGGCCCCACAACGCCCTCGACAAGCTCTTCGACTTCTACGGGCTGACAGCGCTCCGGGCGGTGTTGGCCATCTCCCCGCAGCAAGCAGGCAAGGTGTCCTACCAACTGGACCCGCCCTACGACCGTCTGCGGCCCGACGACCCCGCCATCGAGCTGGTGCCGGACTTCTGCCGGATCTTCCCCAAGAACACCACGCAAGGAGTACTGGTCTGGGCATTCAACGAACTCACCACCACCGTGAAGGACCCCGGCGCCTGGCTCCGCCACCTGGAACTCCAGCTCATGAGCAACCCGTCGACCACACCATGGCCACCCGAGCTCGGCCCACCCGCAACCCCCGACAACTAACGACCCATCCCCCACACGGCCACTCTGGCCACGCGACCGGTCTCCAGGGTGACCGTTGCCCTCAGTTGGGACTGGATCAGGAAGCCGCGACGCCGCACGCCCTGAGTTACCTCGAGGACGGCCCGCCCCGCCGCGAGGCAAGTATTCCCCCTGCAGGTTCCAATTCGGAATGTCCCATACCGGATTGATGACCTGGGGGTTTTCGGGCCGTCTCATTCGGGGCCAGGGGAGCTTCGTCTCACGACCGTGTCCCGTGGGCCTCGTCGCGGTGCTTTCCTATTACCGGCCGGCGGCAGCTCACGGGCGCGGTGTGCGAGCAGTCCTGGTCCTTGCCCCCGAGGGCTCAGCCCTGGCCTACCTCCTGGATGAACTGCAGGATGATGTACTCGGCGGGTCGCACTGGGGCGAGGCCGATTTTGACGATGAGGTGGCCCGCCGCGATGTCGTCCTGGGTCATCGTGATGCCCTCGCCGACCTGGACGAAGTACGCCTCTTCCGGCCTGCTGCCCATGAGGCCGCCCTGCTGCCAGATGTTGTGCAGGTAGGCGTCGATGGCTGACCTTGCCTGTGTCCAGGTCGGCGCGGTGTTGGGTTCGAAGACGGCGAACCTGAGCATCGCCGTCACGTCGCGTTCGACGCTGTTGACGAGGCGCCGGACGGGGATGTACCGCGAGTCGCGGTCGTGCTCGGCAGCCATGGTGCGGGCACCCCACACCACCGCGCCCCGGCCCTGGAACTCGCGGATGAAGTTCACGGGCTGGCCCGCTTCATGCTGGGTGTCGGAGACACGCTGCAAGGGGGCGTAGCCGCGCAGGGTGATGTTCGCCGGCGCCTTCCACACTCCGCGTTCGGCATCCGAACGGCACCAAGTGCCCGCCACCACGGGGGAGGGAGGCACCGCCTCGGTGGATTGCCCGCCGACGGGCAGCAGCCACGGGTGGTAGACCGCCGCATAGCGCCCGTCGAGGTTCCAGGCGTCCACGGCGGCCTTGGCCTGCTCGGGGGTGTGGTCGCGGCCGGCGTGCAGGACGGCCATGGCCTGGTGTCCGGCCGCGTACGCGGTCAGCGCCTGCGCCCACTGGCCGGCCGTCTCCTCTCCCTGGTCCCACAGGCCAGGGGCAACCAGGATGGTGACGTCCGGAAACTTCTCTACGTCCGCCAGCGCCTCGTCCAGGGTGCGGCCACTGGTGGAGACCAGGTAGCAGCGCCCCCCGCCGTTGTGGAAGTAGCCGCGCAGCGCGCTCGCAGGCAGGGCCGTGGCGTCGTCCTTCGCGGCGGGGAACCTGTCCAGGTAGTCGAGCCAGCTCGACACGACAGCCGCACCATCGGAAACGTCGGCGAAGTCGCCGATGAGGGCCGGAACGGCGGTCAGGCTCACCGAAACCGTGAGACCTGCGCTGAGGACCTCTTCGACATAGACACCGGGTGTGGGTGACACAGGAGCACTCCAGAGGGAAGGAACGGGAGCGGGCACCGGCACCCTGCAAGACCTCGACGACCACCAGACCCCGGCACCCCACTTCACCGCTCCGGCGAGACGGCCGCACAGCGACCGCGTGTGTAACCGAACGTATCCCCATCAGAGCACTGCGAAATCATCCCGCTCGGATCCCGCCACCCCAACACCACAACCTGGCCGGAAGCTGCCTCCGGCCGACCTCACACGCCCGCCCGGTAGGCACCCGGCGCCGCGAGAACGCGTCTGATGCGACTGCGAGGCAGTGAGAATCCGCCCGATGGAATGCGATGGGACAGGAGTTCGCCTCACCGTCTTGCCCCTTTGGCCGGACAGAGGCCATCGTCAACGACAAAGGGACCTGCGAGACGCGAACCAACACCCTCACGTCGGCGCCCGTTGCCCTTTGTGTTCCGCGCCGGGCAGCACTTGGACGTCCGGGCCGCCGTTCATTCGACTTCGATCGTGATCCGATCGGTCGACGGGAGCTGGGCGGGCATGTCCTCCCCGTATCAGGCGCATTCGATGCCCGAGAGGAACCCGCTGGCAGCCCACACCAGGATCTCCCTTGCTCGACGGCGACGCGGAACGCGGGGCGGGTGGGCTCCCGGTCACCGCGGTCGCGCCCGCGCGCCTGCCACTGCCACGGCGCCCGCGCCTGGCCCCGTCCCTGGACCGTGCTGCGAGTTCGTCACTACGTCCGCCTGGCCTGCTCCGTTGCGCGGGTGTGGGGGGCATCGGGCCATACCCACTGGTCGGTGGGCGTGATGGTGAGGCCGAAGCGGGTCCGTGCGGGATCTCCTGCGCTCTGCCACCAGCGCGTCGCGGCTTCGGCTTCGCCCCACAGGCGGCGTGGGCCGTACCGGGCAATCTCGAAGGTGGTGGCGTCGGGGGTGTAGTCGATGCTGGCCCAGGCGCCGGTGTGGTGGTCGGCGAGCCAGAGGGTGAACTCACTGTCGGGGCCGTGGCCGACGCTGTGGCGACAGTCGGGGACGCGCGGGCCGGTGGCGAACGCGGCATCGGGATCAGCTGGGTTCTGGACAACACGGCCCTGGCCCCGATGAGGCACTTGGCCGCTCCTGGGGCGTGGTTCAACGTCGTTGACGGGTCGACAGGCTGCCGTACGCGCAGAGCTCAACGATCCCTTGTGCCGCTCGTTGAAGAGCCCGCAGCCCACCAGCGAGGCCATTCGGGAGACATGGCCCCTTGGTACCATGCGGCCATGGAGTCGAGTTTAGTCGAGGGTGATGGTTGCGAACTGCCCGCTACTGCGGTGTGCTGGCTCACCGACGATCCGCAACCGGGGCTGGTGCTGGTGGAGTTCGCTGACGCCTATGATCGTCCTCACCAACTGGTGGGCAAGACAGCCTACTTCGGCGGCAACCTGACGTCGACGTCGACCTACCCGTGCCCGACCAGCATCCAGTGCACGATCGAAGACATCACGGACGATGTCGCCACTGTGAGCACATGGTGACTGGAGGGCGGGCCCAACGACACACGTTTCGTCTTCGACGTCTGGTTGGACACCCTCGGGCCCACCGTCGACATCTGACTCGTCGGTTTCGTTCAAGGCCTTCGGCTCCGGGTCAACCTCGTTGCCGCGAAGAAGGCGGAGCGGGGCTCGGCCGTGCACCTGTCACCTGATGGCCTTGATGTGGTTCTTCATGCGCCCCCTTCGACGATGCCTGAGCTTCCGGACAGCGTGGGGCGGGCGGTGACGGTGTCGGTCCCCGGTCCGCGTCGGCCGGTCAGCCGGGTCGCAGGACCCGGCCCCAGAACTCCCGCCCCGTGCGCCATACCGCCTCCGGCGCCCGGCGCCGGCCCAGGTCACGCAGGATGGCGGCAACCGACTCCACGTGCGCACTATCGGCGCCGAAGTACACCCGCGCCTACGCGTCCAGGCCCTCGCAGCAGACCACGAACCAGCCGCCCGCCTCTTCGTGCCACAGCACTCCGCCGTCTCGCGCCGCGAGCACTTCCGCGACCGTCTGGGAGCGCTGCTGCTGGAGAGCGAGGTCTGCTGTACGAACCGGGCCCACTGCGTGGCGCTGGCGAGGTTCGGCACCGCGGAGGACGCCGGCCTGCTCGCCGCTTCCCTGGATCGCTACCTCCGTCGGCCCGACCTCGCCTACGGCCAGCCCACCGCCGTGGGCACCCCGGCGTACACCGACTCCGCTCTGCACCGCGGAACCCTCGTCCCGTGCCCCGGCCCGGTGGCTCTGGAGGGGCGCGGCTGATCCGGAGACGCGCCGGTCACCCGGGGCGAGGTGAGCACGCACGAAGGTGCGTCCTGGACCGGCGCCGTACCGGGGACGGTGGGCGTCCACCCCTGGGTGTGGCGGAGCAGGCAGGCCCGATGGACCGCGACGCCCGGCAGCGGTCCTGACCGTCCGGGCGAACGACACACTGGCGATACCCAACCCCTCCACCAGCCCTGGAACCGCAAGGGGTTCGCCAACAGCCTCGACCAGCGCGTCCCGTCCTGTGAACCGGAGGAGAGCTGACGCAGCGCCGCGATGCGACGTGGGTCGATGACCGCAGCAACAGCGACGGCCGCCTGCCGTACAGCCATGGCAGGCGGCCCGGTCGGTCAGACGTGGTAGCGGCCGACCTCCAGGAAGTGCCGCATCTCCTCCGGAGTGCCCCTGAATGCCTTCTCCGCCGCCTCGCGCAACGCCTTGCTGCTCGCCTTATCGGCGAGGATCATAAAGATCGCCACGCGGTCGTCCTCCGCCTGGGCCAGCCGCAGACCCGTCTGCAGGAAGTACGCGCGGTCCGCGGCGGTACCTTCGAGCGCCTTCGACGCCTCGCGCTTCACGGCCTTGTCCGATGGGTGCTGCGCGAGGATGGTAAAGATCGCGAACCTGTTGTCATCGTCCTGTGCGATCGCGCGTCCGGTCTTCAAGAAGTTCCGCAGGTCGTCGACGGTGCCGTCGAGCGCTTTCTGCGCCGCGCGGTTGACACTCCAGCCGGTGGCGGGGTCCCCGAGGATACAAAAGACCGTGAACCGCAGGTCGTTCTCCGACATCGTGTCGTACGGTGAGCCGCCATCGGTGGCCGCGACCGCGGCGGCGCCGCATGACGAGGACGAACCGGTGGCGGCGAGAGCCGGAGTGGACAGCATCAGGGCAGGCGCAAGCGCGCCGGTAACCACAACGAGTGCCGCACGGTACAGCTTCATGAATCCCCCATTGATTTGGTCGTTGCCGAGTGTGTGTCCGGCCCACGGGGCGGTCCGGACGGTCAAGTCGCCGCCGCGAAAGCGTCCCTCCCCCACCCGAAGGTCACTACACGGGAGGGCGCCGGGGTTTATTGCCGGATCGCGGCAGTCTTCGTCCGATTTTGCTGTTGGTCTGATGATCGTGTTGTGGATGGTGAAATCCGCGCGCCACCCGGAGCGGTGATCGGCACCGAACGCGGCCGTCCCAGCAACCGCACGGTGAGCCGGAAGGCAGCCGATGATGTCGCGGGTACCCGGTACGCACCGCTCGGCGGCCTCTGGCCGCACCCGCCGGCGCCCCCTGTCGCCCCTGGCCCGTCAGTGGAGCCGCCCCCGTGCGCATGGCTTCACGAGGAACCAAGCGCCGCCACCTCGACAGAACGGGCTCAGCCGGAGTCGGCGCACGCGAGCCGTTTACCAGGTTTCGAACCACATCTGATTGTCGGTTCCATTGGTCGGCCACATGATCATCTGAGTCCCCGGAGAGGTGGACAAGCCCGGCGGCTCGACCGACTTCCCGTCATAATTCTGTATGTTCCATCGGGCTCCCATTCGCACGCTCTGAGTCGACCCGTGGTTGCATGTCCAGACGATTACGGTACCGGGATTGTTCCCGTTCCAGGTGTCCAGGCAATTCCCGAACCCATTGACCAATCTGGGCACTTCGGAGCCGTCATTGGGCTGTACGGTCCACCAGGTCCACCACTGCCCGTTCTCGCCCTTGTTGCACTTCTCCTGGGTCACCCAGGAACCAGGGACTCCTCCTGCGCTTGCGTGCAGACACAAACCATTACGGTTCTGGAGCATGAACCAGTGCCTGTCATCGGAGGACGCCGACGGCACTGTCCTCCCGGTTGTGCGCTTGGGCAGCTCGTCCGCAGCCGAAGCCTGCGCGTTCACACCCACCACCGACGCCAGCAGCGCGGCGAGAACGCCGATCCCCTTCTGGGTCTTTCGACGCCAGGACATAAAACCCCCTCTTCACGGCGAGACACGCCATGCTTCAACAATCATGATGACCACGGCGTCACTGACGCGGTCGCCGTGTGCAACACCCTTGAATTTAGGCACGTTCACTGAGCCGGGATGTGCGAGGCGTGCAGAGCTCCTCGACATTTCGTGCAAGGCCCCTCCCAGAGCGGGGAGGGCTGCCGCGAGGGGTCATCTGGGGCCGGGCCGCGGCCGAACGCGGCGAGCCGCGCCAGTCCCTGCCCCTCGGATACGTCCACGATCTCGATCGGGCGCAGGGCGGGACGCTCCCCGGCTGGGTGCGCGATGGCACCGGACAGGTGTGGTACTACTCGGACCCGGATGCCTGCGCGATCGACGTGGATGACGCCGGGATGCCGCGGACCGGCAGCCAGGGCCCCGCAGCGCCCGCACCAGGGCAGCAGCCCTCGCCCGGCGGCACCCCCGCCCCGCAGGACCCCGAGGCCGAGCCGCTCGGCTTCGGCACGGCCGACGAAGTCGTCCCCGACATCGCGGCGTCCGGGCAAGACGAGGAATCAAGCCCCCAGGATCCCGAGGGCGACCTGGCCGAAGCTGGGCCGGACGACGAGCAGGCGTCCGACGGCGGCTCCAAGAAGAAGGTCAAGAAGCGGGGGCTCCTGGAACCGTTCCCGATTCGGGAGCCGTTCCTGATTCGGGAGCCGGGGCCCGACGGGATGGCCGAATAGCACCGATACGGCTGAAATCAGACCCCGGCGTCCGGACGTCCGCAGGGCATAGGGATCATTACGGCCATGACTACCACCAGCCGTCGTACTGTTCTCACCGCCCTGGCCACCGCCACCGTCGCAGGTCCGCTGATGGGCGGGCTCGGCGCGACCGCCGCGCACGCCACGGGCGCGAACGACCTCTACGACTCCAACACCGACCTCTACACCAAGCTCGCCGGCAAGGAGGGCACCGACTTCGCCAGACGCTACAAGCGGCACGAGCAGGTCGACAGCGACCAGAAGGGCGCCGTCGCCTACGGCCGCACCGCCGTCCTGGCGCTGCACGGCGGAGGCATCGAGGGCGGCACCTCCGAACTCTGCCTCGGTATCGCCGGATACGACCCGGCCACGCTCTCCGCCAAGGGCGGCCCGGCGTACGACTACTGGATGTTCGAGGCGATCCGCAGCAGCGACAACAGCCAGCTGCACGTCACCTCGAAGAACTGCGACGACAAGGTGGCCCTGTCCATCGCCGCCGCCAACCTCAACGTGGTGAGCCTGCACGGCTGCACCGCCGCCCAGGCCGGAGCGCCCTCGACACGCCCCGAGGCCGTCGTGGTCGGCGGTCTCAACACCACCTTCAAGACGTATCTGCGCGCCGCGCTGAGCAGCGCCGGGTTCCAGACCATCGACGGGTCGACCGAGCCGGACCTGGCGGGCGTCGACCCGTCCAACATCTGCAACCGCACCCTGCTCGGCAAGGGCGCCCAGCTGGAGATCACCACCGAGCTGCGCAAGTCCATGTTCAGCGTGAACACCATCGCGGGCCGGGCGACCAGCACCACCCCGGTCTACGACAAGTTCGTGGCGGCGGTCCGTAGCGCCATCGCCCGCCTGGAGGCTTCGGGCGGCGAGCAGATCATCCTCTGACACCGCCGAGGGCAGCGGTACGACAGCGGGCCCGGTCCACCAGGAGGTGGACCGGGCCCGTCCGCGGGAGCGGCGCCGGCGTCAGGGTGGCGCCGACGGGTACAGGTCCGTTCGCGGGCTTCGACTCCGGCACGCCACCAGTACGTCTCGCGCCGCACCCGCACCTTCGCCGTCCGCACGTCCTCATGAAATGACCCTGGTAGCGGGGTGGGCGCCCGGCCGGACCGAACACCGCGCGGTGCCCGGAAGGGCCCGGTCGGTGCCGGAGCACACCCCCGGCGGCGTCAGCCCGCGAGTGGCGGGTTGAGACGGGCGAACGCCTCCTGGCGGCGGTAGGGGAAGTACGGGTACGGGGCCGTGCGCGCGCTCGCCGCGTCCAGGCGGGCGACCTGCTCCGGGGTCAGCGACCAGCCCACGGCGCCGAGGTTCTGCCGCAGCTGCTCCTCGTTGCGGGCGCCGATGATGACGGAGGAGACGGTCGGGCGCCGCAGCAGCCAGTTGATCGCCACCTGGGGGACGCTGCGGCCGGTCTCGGCGGCGACCTCGTCCAGGGCGTCGACCACCCGGAACAGCAGGTCCTCCTCGACGGGCGGGCCGTAGTCGGCGGTGTCGTGCAGCCGGGAGCCGGCCGGGAGCGGCTCGCCCCGGCGGATGCGGCCGGTGAGGCGGCCCCAGCCGAGCGGGCTCCAGACCAGGGCGCCGACGCCCTCTTCTGCGGCGAGCGGCATCAGCTCCCACTCGTAGTCGCGGCCGATCAGGGAGTAGTAGACCTGGTGGGCGGCGTAGCGGGGGCGGCCGTGGCGCTCGGCCAGGTCGAGGGACTTCATCAGTTGCCAGCCGGAGAAGTTGGAGACGCCGGTGTAGCGGATCTTGCCCGCGCGGACCAGGTCCTCCAGGGTGGCCAGCACTTCCTCGATCGGGGTGGCGGCGTCGTAGGCGTGCAGTTGGAAGAGGTCGAGGTGGTCGGTGTCGAGGCGGCGCAGCGCGTCCTCGACGGAGCGGATCAGCCGGGCCCGGGAGGTGCCGGCGTCCTGGGGGCCGTCGCCGAGCGGCAGTCCGGCCTTGGTGGAGATGAGCACCTGGTCGCGACGGCCGCGCAGGGCCTGGCCGAGCACCTCTTCGGCGGCGCCGTCGGAGTAGACGTCGGCGGTGTCGAAGAGGGTGACCCCGGCGTCGATGGCGATGTCGAGCAGGCGGCGGGCCTGCTGGACGTCGGTGCTGCCCCAGGCGCCGAACAGCGGGCCGCGTCCGCCGAAGGTGCCGGTGCCGAGGCTGAGCGCGGGGACCTTGAGGCCGGAGGCGCCGAGGCGGCGGTACTCCATGCCGGTGGAGGTGGGCTCTGAGGTCGTGGACATGGTGGTGCCTCCTCGAAGCCCCTAATGGGACTCTGGTTCCGTTAAGATGGTTCGAAGCTAGCAGACTCCACCCGGCTAATGGAACAGGAATCCCGTTAATGATCGACGAGCCCTCCACCCCCGGCACCCTCCGCCCCGGCGGTCGCACCGCCCGGGTCCGCGCCGCCGTCCTGCGGGCCGCCGAGGAGGCCCTCGTCGCCCACGGCTTCAGCAGCCTCGACCTCGGCGACCTCGCCCAGCGCGCCGGAGTCGGCCGCACCACCGTCTACCGGCGCTGGGGCAGCACCACCGCCCTGGTCGCCGACCTGCTCACCGACATGGCCGAACAGTCGCTGCCACGCACCCGCAGCGGCTCGCTCACCGAGGACCTGCGGGCCAACGCCCGACTGGTCCGGCGCACCCTCGCCGACCCCCGGCAGGGCGCGCTGTTCCGCGCCGTCCTGGTCGCCGCCAACGACGACCCGGGCACCGCCGAAGCACTGCGGCTCTTCTACCGGCGCCGGGTCGAGGAATGGGCACCATGCGTCACCGAGGCCGTGGAGCGCGGCGAACTCCCGTCCGACACCGACCCGTCCGAGGTGATCCGGGCCGTCTCGGCCCCGCTCTACTACCGGATGCTCACCACCGCCGACCCTCTGGACGAGACCGCCGCCGACCGTGCGGCGGCAGCCGCCGAGGCCGCCGCCCGGGCCGGGGCATACCGGCGGACAGCGGACTGAACCTGATCCGCACCGGGGGTGAACCCGTAACAAGACACCCCGTCCGTGACGCATCCCCTCGCGAGGAAACTCCGCGTCAGCCGGTTCCTCCTCCCCCGAGGACTTCCACCGTGGGACGCTGCGGGTCGTAGGCGGCCCAGCCGGGGCTGCCGGTGCGGGCGAACGCGACCCAGGCGCCGTGCATCTGGGCCGCCAGACCGGCCGGGGCGGGGGCGGGGCCGAGCAGGCCGGTGTCCCCGTGCAGCCAGGGTTCGTCGGCGAGGTCGAACACGAAGGGCAGTTCGACGGTGTGGGCGGCCCCGAGCCGCCCGTCCAGAGCCGTCGAGCGGTACCCGAACGAGTAGCGGTGCGTGCGTCCGCCCGAGATCCGCGCGTGGGCACGCGCCATGCGCGTCGTACCGGCCTCGAACAGGACCTCCCCGAGGACTGCGGAGCGCAGCTCGCCCGGTGTCGCGTCCGGCCGTGCCGCGCGGTGCGCGGCCAGGACCCTCTGCGGGTCCGCAAGCACCCGGGCGGCGAAAGCGCGTACCTCGGCTTGCGTGGTGGACTCCAGGACGCCCTGCGGTACGAGGTAGAGGTGTCCCTCTTGGGTGTTGGTGCCGATGAGCAGGTCGATGTCTGCGGCCGGTCCGTCAGCGAGGGCGTCGGCGGGCTGTACCGGCAGGACCAGGCTGAACGGGCTGAGCCCGGCCAGCGGGTCCCTGGCGGCAGGGGTGCGCAGGTCGAGGCCGGCCAGTGCGGGCAGGACCTCCAGCAAGCGCCCGTCGCGGATCGGGGCGAACGCCTCGGCGGTCGGTTCGACGCCCAGCGCGGCGGCCACTGCGGCGCTGACCCGTTGCGCCTGCTCCGCGGTGAACGCGCCGGTGCCGTTGCCACTCTGGATGATCGCTCGCCGGAACAGGCCCTTGGCCTGCGGTGTCGCGAGCAGCGCGCCGACGAGAGTGGCGCCCGCGGACTGGCCGAAGACCGTGACGTTTTCGGGGTCGCCGCCGAAGGCCGCGATGGTCTCGCGTACCCAGCCCAGTGCGGCGAGCACATCGAGCAGTCCGCGGTTGGGCACCGCGCCCGGCAGGTCGAGGAAGCCGGGGATGCCGAGCCGGTAGTTCACCGTCACCAGGACCACGCCGTCGCGGGCGAACGCGCTGCCGTCGTAGAGTGCCGCGCGGTTCGAGCCGGTGACGAAGCCACCCCCGTGCACGAAGACCATGACGGGGCGCCTGCCGTCATCGGCGGCAGGCGTGTGGACGTCGACGGCGAGGTATTCCTCGCCGGGCACCCAGCCCGGCCCGAAGTACGGGGCCATGTCGAGGCGGCCGAAGTCGCGGGCCGGCTGGGGAGCGGTGGGCGAGGGCCGCGTGCCGTCCCGTACACCGGACCAGCGCGGGTGGGGGGTGGGCGGGGCGAAGCGGCCGGCGCCGGTCGGTGGCGCCGCGTAGGGCAGGCCGCGGTAGCGCTCGCCTGATCGGCCACGGAGGCCGCGCACGGCGCCCGCCGGGGTTTCGACGTACGGATCTGTCTGCCGGTCCACGGGAGCTTCCTCTCCGGAAGGGGTGAGCGGGGAAAGTCAGGGGACGTCAGGAGATGCGGGAGAAGCCCGCCCACTGCTTGATCGCGAACTTCGAGCCGCTGCGCGCGATCTCCGCCGCGCCGTGGCCGCCGAAGTGGGCCGGGAACACCAGCGCGTGGTTCTCGCTGGCGCGGCCCAGCAGTCGGCGCCGGGTGGCGCGGGACTCTGCCGGGTCCTCGCAGAAGCAGGAGTTGGTGTCCGGCTCCGCGATCTGCAGCGCGGTGTGCACCAGATCCCCGACGAACAGGGCCTGATCGGCGCCGGATTCCAAGGTCAGCACGGACGAGCCGGGGGTGTGCCCGGGAGCGGGATCGAGGCGCAGGTTCTTGTCGATCCGGTACGACCCCTCCCACAGGTGGGCCAGTCCCGCCTGATGGACGGGCGTGACGCTGTCCTCGAAGACGTTCTGGTTTCCGCGGCCGAGCACACTCCTGTACCCATTGGCCGGGTCCCAGAACGCGAAGTCCGGCCGGGGCATCAGGTACGTGGCGTTCGGGAAGGTCGGCACCCAGTCCCTGCCGTCGAGGCGGGTGTTCCAGCCGACGTGATCGATGTGCAGATGGGTGTTGACCACGATGTCCACGTCCTCGGGCCGCACACCGGCGGCGGCGAGGTTGTCGAGGTAATCCGTGTCCAAGCGGTTCCACACCGGTGCGTAGGGCCGGTCCTTGTGGTTGCCCACACCGGTGTCGACAAGAATCGTGCGCCCCTCGCTGCGCAGCAGCCAGGACTGGACCGCGGTGCGGCACTCGTCCGTCCGCGGATCCCAGAAGTCGGGCGCCAGCCAGTCACGGTGCTCAGCCCACGAACCGTCGGGGCTGTCCGGGAAGAACGTGCCGGGGGACATCTCGGCCGAGCCGTAGAACTCCCTGACACGGGTGACGGTGACATCACCAAGAATGATCTGCTCAGGGGTCTGATCCATGGGGTCCGTCCTCGGGCCGGGTGTACGTCGCTGGACGGGAACGAGCTTGGACGCATGGCCGGGCACGAGCCACTCCCCTCCTTTCCCACCCCTGGCAGGGTGTGGCTGGGGCGAGCCGCACCCTGAATACTGGGGCGATGAACGCACCCGGCCCGCTCGGCACCTTCCTCCAAGCCCGACGAGCCAGGCTGCGACCCGAGGACGTAGGTCTGCGCGACCTCGGGCCCCGCAGACGGGTGGCCGGCCTGCGGCGCGAGGAACTGGCGCAGCTGGCCGGCGTCAGCGTCTCCTACTACGCACGGCTCGAACAGGGCCAGTCCCGCGGAGCCTCGCCCGAGGTACTCGACGCGATCGCCCGTGCCCTCCTGCTCGACCACCACGAACGCGCGCACCTCGGCCGGCTCGCCGAGGCCGGCCGCCACACACGCGGCCCGCGCCGCCCGCGGCCGGAGAGGCTCACCGACGAAACCCACGACCTCCTGCGCGCCCTCGACGGCGTCCCTGTGATGGTCCTCGGCCGCCGTACGGACGTACTGGCCTGGAACACCCTCGGCCATGCCCTGCTCGCCGGTCACCTGGGCATCCTCGACCCGCAAGACCCGGTACTGCGTCCGAACATGAGCCGGATGCTGTTCCTCGACCCGCACTGCCAGGACCTGTACACGGACCGGAAACGCAAGGCGCGCGCCGTGGTCGGCAACCTGCGGATCGCCGCCGGCAGACATCCGCAGGACCCGCTCCTCGCGGCACTGATCGGCGAACTGACAATGAAGAGCGCGGAGTTCGCCGCACTGTGGGCGGACCACCGCGTGGCGCCGTGCGATGCCGCGTCGTACGAGCTGCACCATCCCGTCGTCGGCACGGTGACGGTGACTCAGCAGACCCTGTCCATCGCCCGCGCACCGGAACAGACACTCATTGTCTGCACCACCCCCGCCGGCTCCCCCTCCGAACAGGCCCTCACACTCCTGCGGCAAGCGAGCAGCAGCATGCCCCGCACGCGCACGACCCCCGGTGAGGACGACGACACGGCGGTGAGACAGAACACCGCGGCCACGCGATAGGGCAACCGATAAACACCCGTCACGGGAGAGCGGCAGAAATAGAGGGCGAGACCCTGCCTGCCCCAAAGACAGGCTGTTGATGACAGCCCTGCTCGCAACTCCTCGACGGCACTTGTCTGGACCTCTACGCCTTACGGGACCGAACCGGCCAGCGCGATCGGACCCGCCGGGTTGACGTACCCGTGGGGGGTGGACTTGGCGAAGCCGTCTGTCGACGCTCCAGCGGGAAAGTGCCACGGCCGGTCGAGTTCGACCGAGCACGGACCGGCCGGCCGACGGTGGTGACCGGAGAATCACCTGGCCACCGCCCGGCGGAGAGATCATCATGGAGGAATGTCTGAGAACCGACGCCCTGCAGCACCGACCGCGGTGCGACTCCCCCAGTACACCAAAGCGGATCAGGAAGAGATCCTCGGCACCAGCGATGATCCCTTCGGTGTCGCCTCGGCCGGTCTGACCTGGTTGCCGAAGGAAGAGCACTTCGGCATCAGACACGACGGCCGGCTCGTGGCACACGCCGGCCTGCGGCTCCTGTCTGTCGCGGTCGGCGACACCAGGACAGAGGTGGTGGGTGTCGGCGGCGTGGCCGTCTCACCCCGCGTGCAAGGCCAGGGCCTGGCCCGGCTCGTCGTCACAGCCGCCCTGGAACACGCCCGCGCCATGGGCCCTCACCACGCACTCCTGTTCTGCCGCCCTCCCCTCGTCCCGCTCTACCAGCGACTCGGATGGCAGCCTCTCGACAACGACGTCACCGTCGAACAACCCGAGGACCGCTTGGTGACCATGCCGTTGCGGACCATGGTGACGCCCTTGAGCGACGATGCCCGCTGGCCTTCAGGGCCAGTACGCCTGTACTCGCTCCCCATGTGACGAAAGGCCAGCCAGCACCGCGACCAGAGGCCGCCCACCAGCGCCTGGGCTCGACTGCATACCCGACCCGCCTCGGCTGGTTGTTCGCCAACCAATCCAGTCGTCACAGGTCGACAACAACAGAACGGGTAGCTACCGACCCGGCAGATCGACCAGCCCTTCCCGGCGCGTACAGGCAAAACGCCCCGTCCTGAGCCCTCGTCAGGCTGGGGTGGCGCCCGTGTTCCGGATCATCTGCTGGAGCACTTTCAGTGTGGTGACGTAGTCGGCGTCATCGATGCCCTGGTGGATGCGCGCCCGGATGGCCGGGGCGTGCTGCTGGAGGCCGACACGAGCCTCCTCGCCCGAGGAAGTGATCCACAGTCGTCCCCCGGTGTCGCGGGTGAGCCAACCGCGCTCCAGCAGGACTTCCGCCTCTGCCGTCAGGTCGTCTTCGGGCCGGATGTAAGAGCTCATGGCCTGCTGGAGTTCGGGGATCGTCATGCCGCGGCCGTCGGAGGAGATGTCGTTCTTCGACAGGTTGCGCAGCAGCCAG
Source organism: Streptomyces sp. cg36 (assembly GCF_041080675.1). Classification (NCBI taxonomy): domain Bacteria; kingdom Bacillati; phylum Actinomycetota; class Actinomycetes; order Kitasatosporales; family Streptomycetaceae; genus Streptomyces; species Streptomyces cyclosori. The sequence continues at coordinate 89,028 of NZ_CP163520.1, forward strand.
AACTGGGGCTGGGTGAAGCCCAGTTCGGCCTGCTGGGCTCGGGTGAACGCGATGATGGCCTCATAGGCCAATCCGGTCCAGTACGCAGCCGGCTGAGCGGCGAGTCCGGCATCGGATATGTGCTGGGTCGTCATGTGCGGTGCCCCCTTGGAAGTGATCGCTGATACAAGCACCGTAGAACCTCAAGCAAGCTTGAGGTCAAGATCGATCTCCGTGCTGCCCTGCTGGAAATTTTGCCGGGGCGGCCCGCAGCCGCCCGCGGGGCAGGAGCTGGACACCAATTGCGTGTCTCAGCTGCCCGGGCAAACCTTTGTTGGAAGTGCGTGCCGCAGCTCGGGATGGACGGTGGGTTTGCGGGGCGGTGTGACCGAGGCGTTCACGCCCCGGTGCTCCCGCTGTTCCGCTCGACCGGAATCCACAGCTGGGAGTCGGTCTCCGCGCCGATCTCCACCGGCCGCGTCCGCAGGAGCTCCGGACCTGCCCGGCTCGTGTACGGGTTCGAGGGGAACCACTGTGTGAACACGTCCCGCCAGAGTTCCTGGAGGGCGCTCGGGTAGGGCCCGTGGTGGTCGAAGACGGCCCAGGTCCCGGCCGGCACGTCGAGGGCGTCGAGCTCCTCGGCAGCTGCCTCGGGACCGGTCACCACGCCGATCCAGTAGTCGGCTTCGGCGCCCTCGTCCCGGCTGTCGGTCAAGTACACCACCGCCGACAAGATCCCGTACGGCTCCTGGCCGGCCAGCTCCTTCATCCGTACGATCGCCGCCTTGTCCAGGCTCTCCAGGTGCGCCACCGCCGCCGTGTTGAGCCCCTCTGGTACGAGTGGGAGCCGGGCCTTCTTGCCGATCACCCGAAACGGCTTCTTCTCCACGATCCGGTAGCACATGGGCGTACTGCCTTCCACGACCACACGGAACGACATGCGCGGCTGCGCGGTGAGCACCGCACCCGTGCGCCGGGCCTCGCCCGGTCCGATGCCGTGCACCGACCGGAACGCCCGGGCGAACGCCTCTCCCGAGCCGTACCCGTACCGGACCGCGATGTCGAGCAGCGTCAGGTCCCCGGCCAGCACCTCGGCCCCGGCGAGGGTCATGCGCCGGCGCCGCACATAGACCGGGAGCGGCATCCCGGCGAGCGCCGCGAACAGCCGCCGGAAGTGGTACTCCGAGACCGCGGCGATCCGGGCCACCTCCGCCATGTCGACCTCCCGGTCGAGGCAGTCGTCAAGATGGGCCAGCGCTTGATTCAGCCGCTCCAGCACGCCTGTCCGTCCTTTCTTCTCGCTTCCCCACCGCCGCACGCAGTTGGGCATCGACCGATCGACCGGACATGGGCCGACCGTGGGGCCAAGGCGGGAGCGGTTCCGCGCGGCCGTCAGGCCGCCTTGCTGAAGTATCGAAGCCGTGGTCGCGCCAGCCCGACAAAGCTCGTGCGGGAATTGTCGGGCAGGGAGCCCTGACCCAGCATGAGACTTACGCCCATGACTGATGTCAAGGGTTTCTGTGAGCCGCGGTTTGAGGCAGTCCGGGCGGCTCTTGCCGCTCTGCTCGGAAAGGACGACGTGGGTGCCTCGGCGGCCGTTTACGTTGACGGCGAGCCGGTGGTCGACATCTGGGGCGGATACGCCGATGTGGACCGCTCCGTCGCCTGGGAGCGCGACACCCTCATCGGTGTGAACTCGACGACCAAGAACGTGGTCGCCCTGTGCGCGCTGATCCTGGCCGACCGGGGCGAGCTCGCTCTGTCCGCGCCGGTCGCCGCCTATTGGCCCGAGTTCGCCGCGGCCGGCAAGGAGAAGGTGCTGGTGCGGCACGTACTGTCGCACACCGCGGGGCTGCCGGACCTGTCCGGGCCGACGACGGTCGAGGAGCTCTACGACTGGGAGGGCGTCACGGCAGGGCTGGCCGCGCAGGCGCCCGAATGGGAGCCGGGAACGGCCGCCGGCTATCACGCGCTCAGCTTCGGCTTTCTTGTGGGGGAGATCGTCCGGCGCGTCACGGGCCGCGGTCTTGGCGAGTTCTTCGCCGAAGAAGTGGCCCAACCTCTGGGTGCGGACTTCCACATCGGCCTCCCCATCGGACATGACCACCGCGTCGCACCCCTCATCGCACCGGTGTCACTGACCGACGAGTACGCCGCCAGTGCACCGTTCGGACCGGAGGGCACCCGCCGGGAGAACACCGGTGTGACGATCCGGGTCAAGGATGCCAACTCCTCGGCCTGGCGCCGCGGGCAGATCCCTGCGGTGAACGGCTTCGGTAACGCCCGCTCCGTCGCCCTGGTTCAGTCGGCATTGGCGAACCAGGGGTCGGCCGGCGGCGTGCGGCTGCTCTCCCCCAGGGGGTGCGAGCCCGCATGGCAGGAGATGTTCCGCGGCACGGACCGCGTGCTGGGCACCTCGATGTGCTGGACGGTGGGCTTCGGCAAGTTCGGCAACACCTTCGGCTGGGGCGGCTGGGGCGGCTCGCTGGTCGCCAGCGATCCCGACTCCCGCATGACGGTGGCCTATGTCATGAACCAGATGATCGACCGGGATCGGCAGGAGGACCATCGCGGCATGGAGATCCTCATGGCCGCCTACAGCGGACTCCGCTGAGAGGCACTCCAACGACGCGGTACGCGAATGTCAGCGGGACACGGTAACGCGTCACGGCCATCACCAACCCGTACGTCCACCGTCGTGCCACTGCCCGACTGCTGCCCCGGCGCACGGGGCGTTGATGGCCGAGGCACAATGGCGATCATGAGTTTGCGTCGTGAGACGGCGAGCTCCCCGGCCCGGTGGCCTGGGTAGTGGGGACCTTGGTTCGTGGCTGGTGGACTCACCTTCGTATGCGCCGCACGGATTCACTTGAGCGGTGCGGCCAACCGCCGGGATGCCAGGGCCGCGGGCATCGTCGGCGGGCTCGGCGCACTGGCGTTGTCCGCCACGGCCCTGATCGCAGGAATCGGATAGCCGGCCCCACACCGCTCGCCGCATCCACGATCGCGTACCGCGTCGTCAGGGCTCGCAGCGAATCAACATGCTGATCTGATCTCGGTGAGGCTGCTGTCCGGGGGCGCGGCGCACCCCCTGGCCTCCGCCTGGCGCGGGCCGCGCCCGCGTCGGCCATCCCGTGAACGGCCGCCTCACCGAGGCGGCCGTCATGGTGGAGCGGTGGGGCGAACGGGTCAGGCGGGTGTGAGGGAGAAGGCGCCGGCGCGGTCGGCGTACTGGACGATGTGGGCGCGGGAGATGTCGTAGCGGCCCGCTTCCACCGAAAGCCAGGCGCCGGAGCTCTGGACCTGCATGGTGAACGTGTCGGTGCCCGGGATGCGGTTGAGCCAGAACTTCTGGTTGCCGTAGATGTACCCGTTGCAGTCGCCCTCGGTCACCCAGTTGCCGTCCTGGACGTCCCACAGCGTCAGACAGGCCCCGTTCTTCTGGTTCTTGAAGATGTAGTCGGCCGTCGAGGTGTCACCCGGCCAGTGGCACACCCGCCACTTCTGGTTGGCGACGCCCACGTACTGGTACTGGAGCACGGCGCCCTTCGCATCGGGCCCCTGGGAGATGTCGAAGACCATGTTGTTGGACGTGTTGATGCGGTACCAGCCCGGATCGCAGATCCACCCGTCGCGGGTGGGGTCGGGCGAGGCGGTGGCGGGCACGGCGGTGAGCAGCAGTGCCGCACAGGCCGCGGACAAGGCGCCGAGCAGGCGGACGCGCCGCACGGCAGTACGAAGGGGTCTCTTCACGGTCGTTGCTCCTCGGTCGAAGACGGTGGCGGCCGGATTGCGGGCGGGTGTCAGCACACGCCGAGCCGGTCCTGGGCCACCCTGCGCACCGACCCCGCGGGCTCCGGCACACAGTTGCGCACGACCGTGCCGATCTCCGGGTTCTCGTAGGTGGTGTAGGTGCCCACCCCGCCCTTCACCGCGTTGACCCAGACGCCGGTGGTGGAGCCGGTCTGGGCGCAGACGTACTTCACGTACTGGCCGTCGACGCGCCGAGTACCCCGGTAGAGCCCGTAGTAGCCGGGCTGGTTGAAGCTCCAGGTGTTGGTGACCGTGCTGCTGGTGGTCGAGGAGGTGGTGGTGGACACCGAGAAGCCGACCTTCATCTTCACCCGGGCGAACAGGCCGCCGAGCGAGGCGGAGATCTGCTGGCTCTGGTTGACCGTGGTGGTCACCGAGTCGACCCGGGTCAGCGACTCGGTGCGCTGGCCCGTGGTACCCGGGGTGATGTTGATGGCGAGGAAGTCGGTGACGACCGGGGTGACCTGGGCGGTGGCGTCGTAGTAGACGGTGTCGACCGCGGGGTTGCAGCTGCTGGAGGCGGGCGGCAGCGGGCCGGGGTCGGCGTGGGCGGGCGAGGTGAGCAGGGTGGTCGCGGTCAGCGCGGCGCTCGCCAGGACGCCCGCGCGCACGGCGTGGCCACGCGACGGTCTCAGGGGTCTCATTGCGGGTGTGCTCCTCATGTCGTGGCCCTGCGGCCGGGAGACGGACCCGGGCCCGGGGTGCCTCCCCCGTCTGCGACAGCGGCACCCCGGGCCCGGCCGCTCCAGTGTCGGGAGGGGGTGCCTCGGCCCTCAACGCCCTTCGATACGTCTCGAATCCGGACAGTCGACCTTGTTGGCCGTACGGTCTTGCCGCCGGATCCCCCGGCGGCAGGCCGCGGCGCGGCGCAACCTGGCCAGCGTCCGGCCCCCACCCCTGCCGCAACGCCAGTGGCGCCCGCCCTCTCGCCCCGGACCACCCGACACGGCTACGCACCGTCCCGATCCGGTGCTCCACAGATGATCCGCAGCAAGCGTCGCCCCCTCGTCGTCAACCGCATGAACGCTCAGCCGATCCGCCACAGCGAACGCACTGGGGGCACGCGGCCGTAGGCTGCGGCGGTGACCTACGACATCCTCTTCCTGCGGGTTCAGCCTGGCTCCACCTTCGACAAGACCATGCAGGACCGTAACTCCGCCTATGATCCGGACGCTGAACCCGACCCCGTGAACCTGACCGGGGACCAGCGCGCAGCCTGGGACAGACTCACCCGGCAGGTAGCACGGGAGGTGGGTCCCATCACCTCCGAGGAGTACCTCTACAGCCTGACTCTGTGGCGCGACGGGCCCGCTGGGCACCTGCAGTTGGACTTCGCAGGAGACTCGGCCTCCATCGAGATCCCCTACCGCTATTCGGGACAGGCCGCGCTACCGATCATGGCCGAGGCATACAGCCTTGCCCGGATCATCGAGGACGAGGCCGGCCTTGAAGGCTACGACCTTGAGGTGGATCAGCCCACACGGACAGGCGATGTCCACGTAGCAGCGGCCAAACTCGGCGGCATCTCCCACTGGGCGCACGATCACCTCACCCGCTGAGCGGACCCTCCCCAGCGTCCCCAGCGCATCCTCCGGAGGCCGAACGCTGCCTGATCCGACAACAGACAGGCTTCTCAGCGCCTCACAGGCCCCCGGCCACATCGCCCGCCGAAGGAGACGAGGCACCGCACCTGCCACGACGAGCCTGCGTGAGTGGAGTGGTCGGATACGCGGGCCGCACCGGGTGTCAAGGGCCGGTTGAAGTGGCCGTGTTGGGGAGCCGAAGTGGCGATGCGGGCTCTGCCTCGCCTCCGGGCGCAACCCCACGACCACGGTCCGGACCGAGCGCACTCCGAGCGTGATGGCGGATCAGCGCGGTGGCGCTGCCCCTCGGCGCCGTGCGATGGCCCCTTCCAGGAGCGCGGTCAGGATCCGTGCCAGGCGCGGTTCGACGTCCACGATGGCGTGTGCGAGCCGTGGATCGCCGCGGTAGAGCGCCGCGACCTCGGGTCCCGGGGTCGCGATGTTCCAGAACGTGCCGGCCATCGGCCTCCCCCGGCCGATGCCGGAGACCGGCCCGGGAGGCACTCCCGGGCCGGTCGCGGGACACGGGTCTAGACGGTGCCGGACATCCACAGGCGGAAGCGCGCGTTGGGGGCGTCCTCCTTGCAGGGGTAGAGGCGCGCGACCGCACCCTGGGTCTGGCCGCCCCACATGTTGACGCAGTTGCTCGTCGCGTGCATCGGCTGGAACCGGATGTAGTTGCTGCCCCCGTCGTTGCCGATGGTGTTGAAGGCCGCGTCGGCACTGTCGCAGTTCTTGAAGAGCTTGATGTAGTTGCCCGTGTTGTTGTTGCCGCTCCAGTTGTTGAGACAGTAGTCCGGCGACGCAACACTCTGAATCTTGAAGTGGCTGGCGCCTGCGTCGAGGATGTTCCACCGCTGGGCGTTGCTTCCGTTGCACGGCCACTGCTGGACGACCTGCCCGTTGAAAACATCGCCGTTCGGGATGTCCAGGCAGTAGCCGTCCGCGATGTTGATCGTGACGTCGGGCTTCGGGGCCGCCTGGGCCGGGGCGGTGGTCAGCAGGGTGCCGAGGGAGGCGGCCAAGGCGAAGGCGGCCACGGCGGAAGAGCGTATGCGCATGTGAGGGTTCCCTGAAGAGGTGTGGAGGCGGGGGCGCCCCGTCGTACGGTCCCCCGCCGCGGCAGGTGTCGCACCGGACGGCGACAACGGGAACCTAGCGCTCCGCGCGGGCCTTCCCGCTGTCTCACCCCCGTCCCGCCGTCCCGTGGCCAGGTCCGGGACACCCTCAAGGGTGTTGCGGCGGCGCCCCACAGCTCATCCCCGTCATGGACGTATCCGCGTCGGCCGCCCCGGCGGCGGGCGTCCCCCCACACTCGGCCGGATCAATTCAGCGGTCACAGGGGGCCAGCAACGTGTCCCGATGCCAGCTCAGCCCACTGCGGAGTGGACCACCCACCACGTGGTCGGTCTCCGCTGCTCGAACCGTCGACGGACAAGGGCAGGCGTCACGGGAGGCTCGGGAGTACGCCGGGATTGAGCCGGCCCAATTGGCGCGGACGACCGTAGAGCCGTCGAACCTCACCCTCCTTGGCTTGGTCCGGCACATGGCAGAGGTGGAGCGATGGTGGTTCCGGCGAAGCTTCGCCGGTGAGGCTGTCGGCAATGTCTTCACTGGCCCGTCAGACGGACTTGCTGGGGAACGCCGTTTCTGTGCCGCTCCCGGCTGCCCGGTCAGGTCGGCGGCCGAGCGGACGGACGGAGTGAGAACGATGGTGTGGGAAGGGGCGCCATCCGTCGATTCAGCCGCAAAGGGGGCGGGGCAGGCGGTCAGGCGCAGAAGTCGGCCCAGGCGCGGGTGCCTGCCACCGAGCGGTCCAGGCCCGGGGTGCCGTGTGCCTGCCAGTCCTCCCAGGAGCGGGCTTCGGCCTCGGTGAGGACGCGCACACCGTCGCGGGGCGCTGCGGCGAACGCCGGAATGGTCATGGCTTGGGCGTGCGCCTGTTCGGGGGTGTGGAGGCCGTCCACGACGAGGCGGCAGCCCCACAGTGCGGCATCGGTCCATGCGGGGCCGCGGCCTGCCCAGGCCCAGTCGATGAGCCAGGCCCGCCCTGGGGCGATGAGAAAGTTCGTTGCGACCGGATCGGTGTGGACGAGCGTGCCTCCGGTGAGGAGCTGCTCGTCGTCGGGGTGGCAGTAGGCGCCCCACCGGTCCCATGCGGTCATGAGGGGAATGCTGGGGGCGGGCCGGGTGCTGAGGTCGCGCAGGGTGGCTGCGACCGGTGGGAGGTGGGCGGAGCCGGGGTGGAAGTCCGCCCACGGGGTGGCCCGGATCCCCTCGAAGACAAGCAGGTGCCAGCCGCCCACTGTTGCTTGCCACAGCAGCTTCGGGGCATACGGCGGGAGGAACGGGTTGATCTGTGCTTCCCGTTCCAGTTCGTGGGCGCGGTCATGGCCCTCGGGCAGGCCCTTGACGAAGATGAGGGGCCCGTCGGTGGGGGTGAGCAGGGCGGCCACGCCGGAGCTGTCGCCCGTCTCCATGTCGCTGATCGCGCAGCGCGGCCCCACTCGCTCCTGGATGGCCTCGCGGGCAGCCTCGGGGAGCTGGGCGAAGCGGCGGCGTGCGACGCGCATGGTTAGAGTCCGGTTCCTGGCGGGTTGGGCGGGAACGGGCGGTTCTTGTCCGGGCCGGGCCCGCTGGGCGGTCGTCCGGGTGGCGGCTGGGAGGGCGGGCGGGCCGGTGGCTTGCGCGCGGTGAACGGCATGCGCTGAGCGTAGTGGTGGCGGGGTTCCCGGCGGGGCCGGAGAGCAGGTTCAGCGCGGCCCGCTCGGCCCTCGCCGACCACGGCCAGCGCCTGGAGGACGTCACCGTGGTGTGCGGGGACGACTTCAAGGGGTATCCGTCGGAGCATCGTATGACCGGACCATCGCCACCTGCGGAGACGGAACTGATCGGGCAATCCGCCGCCCCCAGCCCCACCACCCACGAAAACCCGCCCTACCGACGAGCCTCGGCGCCATGGGGTCGCGACCACGGGGCACGACGAGGGGCGGATCGATCCGGGAAGTCAACCGATGGCCGCCACGCCACCCCGAGCCCGAGCCGCCCGCCCCGACCCCCCACCCCCCTGCCGCCCACCTCCCAACCCGGCGGGGATACTCGGGCCTTGACTGTTCGGAGCGACCGGCCGAAGCGCGGGTTCGCTCATCCACTCGAACCACTCATCTACACAGGGGGACATGGTGGCGCGGCCCGAGAAACCTTTGGACCCGGGAGCGGGGCCGGTCGCGGAGTTCGCCGAGGAGCTGCGCCGACTGCGCCGCGACGCCCGGCTGTCGTACCGGGAGTTGGCCGACAAGACCGGGTACTCGCCCTCCACGCTCTCCCAGGCGGCGGGCGGCGAGAAACTGCCCTCCCTGGCCGTCGCCCTCGCCTACGTCGAGGCATGCGGCACCGGTGCCGACCTCGACGCGTGGGAGGCGCGGTGGCACCTGGCCGAGCGGGCCGTACGCCGCGAGACCGCGGCGGCCCGCACGGACGCCGAACCGGACGCACCCACGCCGTACCGCGGGCTGACCCGCTACGAGCCGGGCGACAGCGCTCTCTTCTTCGGCCGGGGCGCCCTGACCGACCAACTGGTCGCCCTGGTGGCCCGGGAGCGGGTGAGCGTGGTGGTGGGGCCGTCCGGGAGCGGCAAGTCCTCGCTCCTGCGCGCCGGTCTCCTCCCCCGTCTCCAACGCCCCGGCCCCACCGGCGAACCGGGCTTCGCGGCCCTGCGGATCTGCACCCCGGGCCCCCGCCCGGCCACCGAGCACGAGAAGCTCTTCACCCCTGCCGCGAGCCTCCGTCCCGCCGACGGCGTCGCGCAGGACACCCTCCTGGTCATCGACCAGTTCGAGGAGGTCTTCACCCTCTGCCAGGACGCGGACGGACGCGATGCGTTCCTCGGGCGGATCCTGGACGCCCGGAGCCCCGGCAGCCGGCTGCGCGTGGTGCTGGGGGTGCGCGCCGACTTCTACACCCACTGCCTCCAGCACCCCGGCCTCGCCACCGTGCTGCGTGACGCGCACCTTCCGGTCGGTCCCATGGCGCCGGACGAACTGCGAGAAGCGATCACCAAACCTCCGGCGGCCCATGGCGTGATCGTGGAACGCCCCCTGACCACCCGTCTCATCAAAGACGTATCGGCCGAACCCGGCGCGCTCCCACTGATGTCGCACGCGCTGCTGGAGACCTGGCATCACCGCACCGCCCGTACCCTCAGCCTGCACGCCTACGAGGCGGCGGGCGGACTCGACGGCGCGGTGGCCCGTACCGCCGAAACCCTCTACACCGGCCTCGACGACGCCCAGGCCCTCCTCGCCCGCCGGGTCCTGCTCCGCCTGATCACCCCCGGCGACGGGACACCCGACACCCGCCGCCCCGTCACCCGCGACGAGATCGGGGCGGACGGCCCCGGCGACACCACCACCGTCCTCGACCACCTCGCCCGCGCCCGGCTGATCACCCTCGACGACGACCGGATCGACCTCGCCCACGAGGCCCTGATCACCGCCTGGCCCCGGCTCGCCGGGTGGATCGAGGAGGACCGGGACCGGCTGCGCGCCCACCGTCAGCTCACCGACGCCGCCCAGAGCTGGCGCGAACAGGACCGGGACCGGGGGGTGTTACTGCGGGGCGGCCGACTGGAGACCCTGGGGAAGACGTTCGCAGCCGGTGACGGTACGGCGGAGCTGACCGGGCTGGAGCGCGAGTTCCTCACGGCCAGCCGCACCGCGGCCACCCGGGAGCGCAGGCTCAAGCACGCGGCCACCGTGTCGCTGGCGGTTCTGGTGGTGCTGGCTCTGGTGGCGGCCGTACTCGCCTGGGGCCAGCGCCAGGACGCCGAGGCCGCCCAGCGTCAGGCCCAGTCCCGCCAACTGGCGGCCCAGTCGCAGACACTGCTGGCCACCGACGCCGACCTCGCCTCCCTGCTGGCCGTCGCCGCCTACCGCGCAAGCCCCACCGCGGAGGCGTCCACCGCTCTGTACGCGGCCGCCGCCCTGCCGCTCCAGCGCCGCCTCGTTCCCGACGCCTCCGAGGGCAAGGCGACCACCGTGGCCTTCGCGCCCGACGGGCGGACCGTGGCGGTCGGCACAGCTCGCGGCGTACTGCGGCTGTGGGACACCGCCACGGGCCGCTCCCGCTCGCTGGCCAGGACCGCCGGTGCGGTAGGCGCCCTGGCGTTCTCACCCGACGGCCGGTCCCTGGCCGTCGGTGCGAAGGGCTCCGTACGCGTGTGGGACACCGTCACCGGCAGGGCGGAGGCGCAGTTCGCCTTCACGGACCTGCCCGACGGGCCGGACGGCCTCGCCTACGACCGCGACGGGCGCACGCTCACCATCAGCCTGGGCCACGGCACGATACGCCGGTGGGAGCCGTCGACCGGCCGGGCGCGCACCGTGCTGGTCGGCGCGCTGGACCTGCCCGCTGTGAGCGGCGACCCGAACGCCGCTGCCCCGGACGGGTACGACGCGACGGTACGGCTGAAGGATCCGGCCGACGGCCAGGAGCGCACCATCGCGGTGGGCACCCACATCAGTCGCCCGCCGGCGGTGAGCCCGGACGGCGACACCGTCGCCCTGGGCCACGACGACGGGGCGGTACGGCTGAGGAACGTGCGCACCGGACGTACGGAGGCGACGCTGAAGCAGGATTCCGGCAGGGTCGAGCTGCTGCGGTTCAGCCCGGACGGCCGGACCGTCGTCACGGGATACGCCAGCGGGCCCGTACGGCTGTGGAACCGCGACAACGGCGACGTACGGACGCTCACGGACAGCACGGGGACGTACGACGCGGTGTTCAGTGCCGACGGCAGCACCCTGGCGACCGGCACCTCCGACGGCCTCCCGGGACAGGGGGGCGTCACCGTCCGGGACGCAGCCACCGGAAGCATCACCGCCACCCTCGCCGGATACAGCGGCCGTCCGGGCGCGCTGACGGCCGCACCCGACGGGCACGCCGTCGCGTCCGTCGACAGCGAGGGCACGGTCCGCCTCGTCGACGTCACCCGCAGCCGTCGCACCCGCACCCTGTACACCGCCGGCACCACCAAGATAGGTGCCCTCGCCCTCAGCCCCGACGGCCGCAGCCTGGCCGTCGGTGACGCCACCGCACGGGTGTGGGACACCGCGACGGGACGCCCGCGCGCCACCCTGCCCGACCGTGCGCGCATGGGCGAGCTCCAGGAGCTGGCCTTCACCCCGGACAGCCGCGCCCTCGCGGCCACCGGCGCCCTGGACACCCGGCTGTGGGAGCCGGCTTCGGACCACGTCCTGACCGGCCGGTCCGACGCCCCCGACGGAGTCGTCGGCACGGCGCTCAGCCCGGACGGCCGCACCCGAGCCACCATCGCGGCCCGCACGGGCGCGGTGACCCTGTGGGACATCGCCTCCGGACGCGTGCGCGCCACCCTGCCGCGCAGCGAGAACCGGTCCGCCGTCCTGTCCTTCAGCCCCGACGGCCGCACCGTGGCCACCGCCGACGGCACCGCACTGCGCCTGTGGGACAGCACGACCGGGCAGCTGCGCACCACCCTCACCCCGCCCCACCCGGCGGACACCGCGTCCCGCCCGAGCGGGCTCGCCACGCGGGACGAACTGTGCGGCGGCGTACGGACGATGGCCTTCAGCCCGGACGGCCGGACGCTGGCCAGCAGTGACGGCCGACGGGTGCTGGTCTGGGACGTCGCCACGGGCCGGGTCCGCACCGCCTACACCGGCCCGTGCGACACGCTCGGAGCACAGCGGCTCGGCTTCACCCACCTGGTGTTCAGCCCGGACGGCCGCACCCTGGCCGCGCCGTACGGCAATCAGGTGCGGCTGTGGGACGTGACCGCGGGACGCGACCTGGCCACCCTGACCGGCCACAGCGGCACCGTCCAGGACATCGCCTTCGCCCCCGACGGGCGCACCCTGGCCACCGCCGGCAGCGACCGCACCGTACGCCTGTGGGATACGGCCGGGCACCACGCCCTCGCCACGCTCACCGGGCACACCGGTGCGGTGACCAAGGTCCTCTACAGCCGCGACGGCGGCAGCCTGTTCACCGTCGGCGACGACGGGACCCTGCGGCAGTGGGGCCTCTCGCTCACCGACCCGGCGGCGGCCGTCCGCAAGATCTGCGCGGCATCCGGCCGCGAGCTGACCACCTTGGAGCAGTCCACCTACTTCCCCGGACAGCACCCGCGCTCTCTTTGCCCCACGACGTACGGGGCGTCGGGGGCGTCCACCGCAACCCCCGCCGACTGACGGGCCGATGCGATTGTTCGGCCCCCGGAGAGCGGGTCGCCGAACAATATCCGGCCTGGTGGGCTGGTCCTGCCTCGGACGAACGAGCCGAGCGCAATCCCGACACCACCAAGCAGAGGAACCCATGCGCATACCCAAGACACTCGCCATCGCCATGCTCGCCGCGGCGGGCGCCACCGCCGCTGTGGCGCCGGCTTCGGCCACCGCTACCGTGGCCCCGGCCTCAGCCAAGGCCAGCGTGGCCCCGGCTTCGATCACCGCGAAGCCCTTCGCCGGGCCCGAGAAGATCGAAGCCCTGAAGCTGACCGCTCCGACCACCGTGGAGTTCAGCTACCGGTGCAACCCGGGCGCGCCCCGCCGGATCAACGTCGGGCTCACCGCACCGGGCACGGACTTCGACTTGTGGATTCCGGCCCAGAACGTCGTCTGCAACGGCAAGGACCAGCATGCCAAGGTGGTGCTCACCAAGTCGCAGTTCGGCAAGGACCGCAAGCTCAAGCCGGGCGACAAGGCCACGGTGTGGCTGCGGTTCTACGACGGTCCCAGCGACGATGTGATGCAGATGCGCGAGATGACCGCGAGCTGACGTCCCTGACGGCTGATCCGGGGATCCCCCTCCACCACAGGAGGGGGATCCCCCCCGTCCCGTGCCCGCGCACAGGAACAGGGAAGACTTCCGCCAGGGATGTCGAGATCCCACAACGGCTCCGTCCCCGTGGTGAAGGCGGCCACAGTGGATCGCACCAGAACCGAATGGCTCGAGCTGCGCCCGCTCCTGTCCGCTGCGCCCACCGTCACGGACTGACCACATCCCTCACTACGACCAGCCTGCCGCCTTCACCCCGCTCCTCCGCCTCGATGCACTGCTCGGCACCCACTTCGTCGGCCGCTTCACCGAGCCCGACGGTCCGTGGCACCGCGCTGCGTCAACACGTGCTTCGCGCCGAGCGTGACCTGCCCCGGCTACCCCGCACAGGTGTGGACACCTCGTATCAGCGGCGGTGCGCCATGCACCTTCGACACCGGCTCCGTTGACGGTGTCGGCTACTTCTGGGGCCTGGACGACCCCGACCCCACCAAGCTCGTCAAGGGCTCCGCGGGCGAGGGCGACAACCCCCTGACCGCCACCATCGTCCCCAACTATGGCCCGCACACCCTCTACGTGGCGGCGGTCGACCGGGGAGGCAACATCTCCGCGGTCACGGAGTACCCCTTCAACGTCGGGTACGGAAGCCTGAACAGCCCGGCCGACGGCGACGCCATCGCCAGTTCGGCCGACGGCGAGAGCACCGGCCGTCCCCTCACGCTCGAAAGCGTGGCGCCGTCGGACAAGTACGGCGTGACCTACCGCTACAAGGCGATCGACACCGACACCTGGACGGCCGTACCGGTCGGTGACGTCACCACGGCCACCGGCGGCGCCCCCGCCTCCTGGCCGCTGAAGCGGACGGACACGGCCGCTCCGGTCCCCTCGCTCAGCTGGAACGCCGCCAAGACGGCCAAGGACGCGGGCCTCACGGCGGGCGGGTTCCAGGTCGTCGCCTGCTTCACCGACAAGACCACCGGGAACGAGCAGTGCTCCGGCATGTCGACCATCGCCGTGAAGGACCCCGGCGTGCCCGAGGACACCGACTGGACTCCGCTGCCCGCCGCGACCTGCCAGGAGCTCAGCGCCTCCGGCGCCGGGGACTTCGACGAGGACTGCGGAGTCGGCTCGAGGCTAACTTCTGGGTCCGGATCGACGCGTGGCCGGCAGGCGGGGTCAGCCTGCGCAACGGTCGTTGACCTACGAAACGTCGCCGTCCAGGGGGCAGTCTCATCCGCCCGGCAGCCGCTCGGGCCTGGACGCCCGAGCGGGCCGACCAAGGGCGCCGACGGTTCCTCGACCGTGACGTGGACGAGGACGCGTGACGCCGTGCCGTGTGGGGGACTCCCATCAGTCGGTGATCACGCAGTTGGAAAACGGGCGTACCGGGCCGGACGGGCCCTCCGGCGCTGATGGACCGACTGCCGGTGCAGGCTGGCGCCCTCTGCCGGGTCCCCGCCCTTGCCAGGACCGCTCAGCTCTCATTATCTTGACGCCAAGATTTCTTGGTGGAGGAGAAGTTGTGGCTCTGGGAACGCTCGGATACTCCTTGGACGGCCTGCATCACGTGCAGCTCGCGATCCCTCCAGGCGCTGAGGACCTCTGCCGCGAGTTCTGGGGAGACGTTCTCGGCATGGCAGAGGTCGAGAAGCCGCCGGCGCTGGCGGCTCGTGGCGGGTGCTGGTTCCGAGGTGGTGGCCTGGAGATCCACTTGGGCGTTGAAGGGGACTTCCGCCCGAACAGGAAAGCGCATCCCGGCATCCTTGTGACCTCGCTCCAGGCGCTCGCCAAGCGATTGGAGGACAAAGGAGTGAGCGTCACCTGGGATGACAACTTTCCTGGTCACGATCGCTTCTATGCGTTCGACAAGTTGGGCAATCGGCTCGAGTTCCTCGAACCCGTCCGCGATGTCTGACGCCGCATGATCAGGGCGTCTTCTTCGCCCAGTGGCTGGTGCCGGGCCTTTTGCGGGTGAGGCGTCGGGTCATCATGGTGATGAGCACCCCGTCCAGGTGAGCTGTGGACAGCACCGAGTCGCCAGGTGCGGATGCGCCTGCCGAAGGCGAATCCACCAACGGTGGTACGGCAGTTGGCGTTGCTGGCCGGTCAGCGATGACTGCAGCCGCAGGTAAGCGGAGCCGGATCTGCGCCCGGCCTCCACGCAATCGCTCCGTCGGCGGCCTGGCCCCTTCCATCGGGCCCTGGCAGCCTTCCCGGTGGTGTTCTCATCCAGCACCACTGTTTCCGCCGCCGAAGGAGGGACTCTCATGAGCGCCGACACTCCGTTCGTCCTGGACCCCGCCGGCCGCGACCGGGCGGGCGAGGACGCAGCGCTCCGCGCACGCGGGCCCCTCACCCGCGTCGATGTGCTGGGCATCGAGGCGTGGGCTGTCACCGACCCGGCCCTGATCCGCCAACTCCTCACTGACCCACGGGTGTCCAAGGATCCACGGCAGCACTGGCCGCGCTTCCCCCAGGACATCGTCGGGAAATGGCCGCTCGCCTTATGGGTGGCGGTGGAGAACATGTTCACCGCCTACGGCGGCGACCACCGGCGGCTGCGCCGCCTGATCAGCCCCGCCTTCAGCGCCCGGCGCATCACCCACCTCGCCCCCCGCATCCAGGAGATCACCGAGGCTCTCCTCGACGACTTGGACCAGATTCCGCCGGGAGAAGCAGCCGATCTGCGGGAACGGTTCGCGCTGCCACTACCGATCCAGGTCATCGCCCACCTCATGGGCCTTCCCCCCAGCACGGTCAGCGACCTGCGTCACCTCGTCGACCGTGTCTTTGACACCACCCTCGCCCCCGAAGAAGCACAAGCCAACACCGCACAGCTGTACGCCCTCCTGAGCAACCTGATCACCGCCAAACGCCGGCAGCCGGGCGAAGACCTCACCAGCGACCTGCTGGCCACTCCGACCGACACCGACGAACACCCCCTCACCGGACAAGAGCTGCTGGACACCCTGCTGCTGGTCATCAGCGCCGGATACGAGACCACCGTCAACCTGATCGACCAGGCCATCACCGCCCTGCTCACCCACCCCGAACAACGGGCCCTCATCGATACTGGTGCCGTGACGTGGGAAAGGGTCGTCGAGGAGACGCTGCGCCACCAGGCCCCCGTCGCCCACCTCCCGCTGCGCTACGCCGTCCAGGACATCCCCCTGGACGGTGTCACCATCGCCCAGGGCGAGGCGATCCTCATCTCCTACGCCGCAGCCGGCCGCCACCCCGCCCTCCACGAACAGGCCGACACCTTCGACCTTGAACGCCTCTCCAGCGAACACCTGGCCTTCGGCCACGGAGTCCACTTCTGCCTCGGCGCGCCGCTGGCCCGCCTGGAAGCCACCAGCGGCCTGCGCGCCCTGTTCACCCGCCACCCCCACCTGGCCCTCGCGGTCCCTGCCGACCGACTGCGGCCGTGGCCCTCGTTCATCGCCAACGGCCACGCCACCCTGCCTGTCCTGCTGCACCCCGACCCCAGCGCCCCGACATCCTCCCGAGAGCCCGAGGCAGGCACCTGACCACGAGGCCAGCACACCCTCATCCCGCTCGCCTCCCTGCTCGACGTCACCCTCCCCGGGCGCTGCGGGCCGCGCTGGAGGGGGTGCTGCGCCACGAGGGGCTGTCCTGAACGTCCTTACGCAGAAGGGACGTTCGGCGCCATTGGCCCGAATCCCGCACTTGAAATGCGGCCGAATTACACACTGTCACGGAGGTGCGAGGCGCCAGCGGGCTGGGCATCACGACTAGCAGGAGCTTTGTGAAATGGACCCCTCTCCACGCCTCACGGATGTCACGGAGAGTAATAGATACAGGTGTCGTGCGCGTCACGGCACAACCGTTCTGAGGAGAACAGGCAGGCTCGACGTGAGCACAGACGAACTCGCCTTCTCCGTGCGGACTCGCACGGTCGGCGGGACCTTCATCATCGAAATGCGCGGTGAGTTGGACATCCTGGCGTACCACGAATGCGCGGCGAGCCTGCGTGAGCTGACCCCCCGGGACGCCCTCGACGTGGTGCTGGACCTGCGGCCGGTGACGTTTCTGGACGCCAGTGGCATCCGGCTGCTGCTGACCGTGCGGGACGAAGTGGCCCGCCACGGCGGCAGGCTGTGTCTGGTGCGGGCGGTTCCGCGAGTGTGGCAGGTACTGCGCATCGTCCGCCTCGACGACGTCTTCACCTCGGTCGACGACCTTCCGCCGAGTCTGACGGAGAGCGCCGCCGCGTAGGCGACCGCCAGGTCACGGGGCTGGCAAGGCCGTCCCCATGGCTCCGCCGTGCCGGCAGGCGGAGCCATGGAGGCGGGGCGCCACGACCCGGTGGAGCGGAGCAGCAGGGGGTGACCGAAAGGGCCCGGCCGTGGTGGCCCAGTGGGACCCACGGGGCCCACGAGCGTTCGGTGGCTGCAAACCGGCCATGAACGCCTGCGTCTGCGCCTCGCCGGGGAGGCGCAGCCCTGGAGCGCAGGGACACCCTGGCGGTGGCCGCATGTTCCTCGGCCTCCGCCAATGACGTGCTCTGGAGCGCCGCGCTGCCGCAGACGACGTCAGTCCGGCTCGCTGGTCGGCCTTCGCAGCGCGGGCGGCGGCCAGTTGTCCATAGGCAATGTCGCGGCCGAAGAAGCTGAGGGCGATCAGGCGGTCGGCGGCCAGGTTCCGCAGCCGCTTGCCGGGATCGGCCCCGGTAGCGAGCCGCTGGGACGCAGGACGAAGTCGGCGGGATCGCCGGACGCCGTCTGCCGGAAGGCGGCGCGTCCGCCCGCGAGGAGGAAGTGGCAGGACGACGGCGGCCGGGCATCGGGCATGGGCACCTCGCCTTGACGTCCTCTCCTCGCTGAAGACAGCCCGCTACGGCAAACGGGTGCATTACCTGACGTAAAGTCACATCACGTACTGACTGGTTGTCATACGGTCATGACGATCGAGGTTCTTCCCCAGCAGCCCATGCCGTCCCACCCCCGTCGCCGGGACGGCAACGTCCCGCTGCCGGCCCCCGAGGAGCGCGTACGACTGCGCCGGGCGTGGCGGCTCACCGAGCAGCAGGTGGCAGCCGCGTTCGGTGTGACCGCGTCGACGGTCCGCTCCTGGGAGGCGGGACGCACCGCGCCGACCGGTCTGCGGCGGGCGTCCTACGCGGCCTTCCTCACCGGCTTGGCGCAGGGGCTGGTGCCCGGCCCCGCCACCAGCGCCGCCCCCGAGTCCGCCCTGCGGCCGGTCCGGCGGCCCCGGCGCACCCGCCGAGTCGTGCCGCCTTCCACGCCCCGGACGCTGAAAGAACGGCGGGGCGCCGAACCGCTGCCGGGCGGCACCGTGCCCGTACCGCCCGTACTCCCCGGACGCGCTCCGGCACCAACTCCCGGACGGCCGGTCGGTGCTGGACCCGACCCGGTCTCCCCTCTGCGCGTACGAAGGTTCCGGATGACGGCGGCTGCGGTCGGGGTGTGGATCGCCGCGGCGCAGTTGATGGCGACCTCGCCTCCGCCCCACTGGTGACCGGCCTCAGAGGAGCCCCGTGACCGTGACGGTGACCCGGGGCGGGGCTTCGGCGGGGGCCAGGACGCCCAGGCGGTGCCCGACGGTGTCACGGACACGGCGGGCCACGTCCACGGTCCGCGCCGTGCGGAGCGCCACGACGTGGATCTCGATGTGCCAGGGCCCCGTGCCGTCCGGCCGGGTCATCCGGAGCCCGGCCGGGTGCGGCCCCGGCCGGGCCAGGGCGGTGCGCAGCCGGTCGGCCAGGCCGGGCCGCAGGAAGGCCACTCCCGGTACGCCGGTCACGGCGGTGGCGAGTTCCTCGGCCAGCGCGCTGTGCGGGGTCTTCGTGGTGTGCTCGGTCATGCCGTGGGGCCTTCCCGGTTGTCGTCGCCCGTCGGAGGCAGGAGGTCGGTGACCCGGATGTGCACGGACGCCACGGCCATGCCCAGGGCGCGGTCGGCGGCGTGGACGACGTGTTCCCGTACCCGCGCGGTGAGGTCGGGCAGGGGAACGCCGGTCGGTGCGTGGACGTCGAGGCGGACCTCGACCGTGCCGTCCGCGCGGACGTCGAGGAGGCGACAGGAACCGGCGCGGACGCCCGCGACCGTCTCCGCCGCGGCGCGCAGGGCGCGGGCCGCAGTCGCTTCCATGATCCACAGGTCCTCGGCGGGCTCGCCGAGCGGCAGGGGGCGGCCGGGGCGCAGTTCGAGGCGGACGACGTCCATGATCCGGCGGGTCAGCGGCTCGGCGTCGTCATACTCAAGGTCCGCCGCCTCCGTGCGCCACCCGGCTACGGCGGACTCCAGTTCGTCGAGGCCGCGCACCGCCTGCCGGCAGTGCGGGCAGGTCTGCTGGTGGGCGTCGGCGGACTGGGCCTCCCAGTCGGTCCACACGCGGGACAGCAGCCGTCCGCAGGGCAGGAGTTCGTCGTCACCGTCGTGGGCGGACGTGTCGTGCGGCGGGTCGATCCGGTCGGTCATCGCCAGGCCCCCAGTGCTTGTGTGAGACAGCGGCGTGCGCGGAAGACACGGGCGCGGACGGCTTCTTGGCTGATGCCCACTGTTTCCGCCACGAACTCGTAGGACCGCCCGTCCAGTTCCCGCAGCACCCAGCAGGCGCGCTGCTCGGCCGAGAGCAGGTCGAGGGCCTCGCGCAGTGCGCGCGCCGCGTCCCGGCCCTCGGTGATCCGGGCCGGAGAGGTGCTGTGCTCGGCCGCGGGCACGTCGCCGACCGCTTCCAGCGGGGCGGTGGGTCTGCGGGCGCGCAGCACGTTCAGGCAGCGATTGGTGACGATCCGGTAGATCCAGGTCCCGAAGGAGGAGCGTCCCTGGAACTCGGGGAGCCGCCGCCAGGCGCTGAGGAAGGCGTCTTGGACCGCGTCCTCCGCCTCGGTCCGGTTGCCGAGGAGTCGGGTGGCGAGCCGGGTGAGCGACGGCGCGTGCCGACGCACGAGCACGGCGAACGCGTCCTCGTCACCCTCTGTGGCACGGACCGTCAGCAGGGCGTCGTCCGTGTCGGGCCGGGTGTCCGGTGGTGCGCTGTCCGGTGGTGTGCTCGCTGTGCGGGCCCCCGCCACTGGGTGGCTCCTCTCGTCGGGTCTTTCGAAGGCCGGTCCTCCAGGGGTTGGACACCGCGGCGCCGTCCCCGTTACGCGGGACTTCGTTCGGCGCGGGCCCGGCGGATGCGGACGGGCGCCGTCACTTCGGCGACCGGCGGACGCATGGATGTCTTCCAGGTCACTCGTCGCCGAGGTGGGCGCGGATCGGCGGGAAGGGACATGCGTCCCACCTTGGGTGCGACCCGTCCGGCGGGGTCTCGGCGCGAGCTGTGGCTGCGCGCTTCGACCGGAATACCGGCACGGCCGGCGTCCCGGACGCGCGGCCCGCGAAAGCCGGGGCGTCCCCGCAGCCGTAGTTCCGCCCGCACTCACCACCTCCATTTCCAGCCCGTCCCGCACCGCCGCCGACGCCACCAAGGCGGACCGCGGCAACGTCCAGACCTGCCAGGTCGCCGTCCCCCCTCATCGACACCCTCCTGCTACCCCGGACTGACACGGCGTCACCGGCGGGGCGGCACACCTTCGGCATCCCGCCGATTTCCTTCCGGCCCCGCGTCACAGACGCGCCCGGTCCGGGTCTGACGAAGTGAGAAGCCAGCGAAAGCACAGCCGAGAGGAACGCGCGATGACCACCCAGACCGTGCCCACCCCCAAGGACGTGTCCACCCCGCAGACCGGCAGGCCGCCCCGCACCACGGCCGTGTCCGGCGGCGCCGCCGGGGCCGACCAGCCCGCGCCCGACCGGGGCCGTACCTCGATCGCCGACGTCGTCGTCGTGAAGGTGGCCGGTATCGCGGCCCGCGAGATCCCGGGCGTGCACGACATGGGCGGCGGCCTCTCCCGCACCATCGGCGCCGTACGCGACCGGGTGCCCGGTGGCCGCGCCAACGTCGCACGAGGGGTCAAGGTCGAGGTGGGCGAACGGCAGACGGCCGTCGACCTGGACCTGGTCGTCGAGTACGGCGTCTCTGTCATGGACGTGGCCCGGGACGTCCGGGAGAACGTGGTCGACGCGGTGGAGCGGATCACCGGCCTGGAGGTCGTCGAGGTCAACATCACCGTCGTCGACGTCCACCTGCCCGACCAGGACGAGTCCGACAACACCACCGGGGCCCGCGTGGAGTGACGGCGCCCGGGCGCGGGCACACGGGGAGTCGTACGGGTGAGAGGCAGAGGGACATGAGCACACCAGTAGTGGGAATGGCCGCGGGCATGGCGCTGGCGTTCGCCGCCTTCTTCGGCGGGTTCGGCGCCTTCCTGCTCGTGGCCGCACTCGGCGGCCTGGGCTGGGCGCTGGGCCGGTGGATCGAGAACGGCGGCAGTGTCCAGGACGTACGGGACGCCGTCGAGCGGAGCCGCCGATGACGGCCTCCGCCGAGCGGGGCACCACCACCGTCTCGGAGCGGGCCGTGCGCCGCATCGCCGCGCGGGCGGCCACCGAGGCACTCCCCCGGCAAGGATCCTCCCGGGCGACCGGGGCCTCGGCATCCGTGCGCGGCGGGCGGGCGGAGCTGTCCCTCGGGATGACGCTGCCCTACCCGGCTCCCCTCGCCGACACCGTGCGGGAGGTGCAGCGCCATGTCACGGCACGCACCGGGCAGTTGACGGGACTGAGTGTGGCATCCACGCGGGTCACGGTCACCTCGCTGGCCGCCCCCGAGGGACCCGCGTCCCCCGCACCGCAGAGCGAGCAGGGCCCTACGCCGCGCCGTTGGTGGTCGCAGCGCCGGGTCCCCGTCGCCTTGCTCACGGCACTGGCCGCCGTGCCCTGCGGTGCGCTCGCCTTCGATCTGGCCCAGGTGCACACCGCTCACCGGGCGACCGCGGCCTGGCGGACGCGGACCATGGCCTGGCTGTCGGAGCACGGGCCGGGTGATCCGGCCGTGGTCGTTTTCGGCGCGCTGACGGCGCTGCTCGGTGTCTGGCTGATCCTGCTCGCGGTGACCCCCGGCCGGCGCCGCCAGTCCACGGTCCTGATCCCTGCGGCCCGCGTGGACGCGGCGGTGGACCGTTGCGTGGTGCAGCTGCTGGTCCGTGACGCGGTGGCGGACGTGGCGGGGATCGGCGCGGTACGCGTACGGGTGCGCAGGCGCCGCGTCACCGTTCGGGCCGCTCTCTGCTTCGGCGACCGCGCGGCCACACGGGACTGCGTCACCTCCGCCGCCCGAGCCGCCCTGACCGCATGCAATCTGCGTCGCGTCCCTCGCCTGCGCGTCACCGTCGTCCCCGAGCCGATCTGGCGCCCGCCCCTGCCGGGGGAGGCGACGCACGGCCCCGCGCCCGACCGGCCCGTGCCGACATCCGCTCACATCCCGGAAGGTGACACGCGATGAGGCGCGCCCGTACGACCGCCAACCGCACCGTCCTCACCGTCGCCGGGCTCACCCTGCTCCTGACGGGCACATGGCTCACCCTGACCAGCGGCCCCCTTGGGGCGCGGCTGCCGTCATGGTGGCCGACCGCGCGCACAGACACCGTCCTGCTGGACCGCACCCGCCTGGCACAGCTCCGTGCCGACGCCTGGTGGACCCCGACCGTCCTGGCCGCGACGATCGCCCTGACCGTGCTCCTCGCGTACGTGTCCCTCGCCCAGCTCCGCCCGGGCCCGACCCGGCACCTGGCCCTGCCCTCACCCCACTCCACGGTCCGCCCCCAGGCCCTCGCGGAGGCCCTGAGCACACGCGCCGCGGCCGTCCCCGGGGTTGAGCGCGCCCGTGCCCGGGTACTGCCCCGCCGCCGGCAACGCCTGGACGTGGGCCTGCGCGTCTGGCTGCACCCGGGCACACCCCCGTCCACCGTCCTGGCCGCGCTCCACGCCCTGACCGCCGAGGCCGAGCTGGCGACCGCGCCGTACACCTCGTACACCAGGCTCCGGCTGAGCACACCCCGACACCGGGGGTCCCGTGTCCGCTGACATACGGGCCGGGCTCCTGCGCCGGGCCGGTCGGCTGCCGCGCCCGCCCGCGGCCTGGTGGCCTGCGCTGCGCCGCACCCCCCGGTCCCTGTGGGACGACGACATCTCCGACTACGCGGCGGCCCTGACCTATTACGCGATCCTGACGGTGCTGCCCGCGCTGCTGATCACCGTGCTGGCGTTCGGCATGATCAGCCCGGACACGGCAGCGGAGTTCGTCACCCACGTCACGGCCTACGCACCCGCCGAGTCCGGTGCTCCGCTGCACGACGTCCTGAGCAGGCTGCTGGGTGCCGACCGGACGGCGTGGCCCCTGCTCGCGACGGCGTCGGCCAGCGCCCTGTGGTCCGCCTCCAGTTACCTCGCCGTCTTCCGGCGGGCCCTGCACCGCATGCACCGACTGGAGGACCGGCGCTCGACCTGGCGCACGGCGCACCGGATCGTGCTCACCGCGCTCGGGCTGCTCGCCCTGCTGCTGGCCGGCTCGCTCACCCTGCTGCTGACGGGCCCGCTCGCCCAGGCCGCCGGCCGGACGCTCGGCGTGGACACCACGGCGGCCTGGGCGTGGAGCCTGCTGCGCTGGCCGCTGCTGCTGTGCCTGGTCGCCCTGCTGGTCGTGGTCGTCTTCCACACCGGCCCAGCCCCCGCCCGCCGCCGCGAGCGCAGTCTGCCCGGCGGGGTACTGGCGGCTGCCCTGTGGCTGACCGTCTCCGCCGCATTCTCGGCGTACGCCGGCACACTGGGCGCCTACAGCAAGCTGTACGGCTCCCTCGCGGGCGTGGTGGTCTTCCTGGTGTGGCTGTGGCTGTCGAACCTCGCCCTGCTCACCGGGGCGCAGTTCGCCGCGGAGCTCGCACCCCGGGCTCACAGCACACGCAAGGAGCCCGTGGCGTAGCTCTCCCGTCCGCGCAGCCCGGCACCGGACGTGACCTCCACGTGGCGGTCGTTGGCGCCCTTCGCGTCAGTGCGCAGTCACCGGGCCGCGCGCCGTTCCCGCCCGACAGGGCCGTCAGCGGGCCACGAACTGTGTGAGGATCGCCTGCACCTCGTAGATGTCGACCCCCTTCGTGAAGGTCTTCTGCAACGGCGTCGGGTTGCTGGAGATCCAGATCTTCAGCTCCGCGTCGAGGTCGAAGTGCCCGGCCGTCTCCACTGCGAAGTGGGTGATGCTGCGGTACGGCACGGAGTGGTACTCGACCTTCTTGCCGGTGATCCCCTGCTTGTCGACCATGATCAGGCGACGGTCGGTGAACAGCATGGTGTCGCGTATCAGCGTGTACGCGGCGTGCACCTGCTCACCGTGACCGAGCAACCGCCCGTACTCACCCTGCGCCTTCGCCGGGTCGACGGTGTGCGCGTTTCCGAAAAGCGCCATGACAGGCCCCCCAACTCGTTCGAACTGCAGCCCCCGCGTCACTGATGAAACGCGGGACCTTGCCCACTGTATATCGGCGCAGAGGAGGCGAGTCGAAGGTATGTACGACCCGAGGGATCGGGCAACGACCGCAGGCCGGGGGTCCGCCTGGCTGTCATCCGGACCGGCCCGGGTCCGGTGCAGCGGTGGTTGCGCCGCCGGTGCCCGCGGCGCTGCTGTCGGCCCGCAGCGGTGCGGGAATCGCGTCCAGTCGCGCCAGGGACGGGTCGTTCACCTGGCCCGCTGCCAGCGCATAAGCGACACCTCGCTCGGCTTCCGTACGCGCCGCCACCCCCACGTAGATCAAGGTGATGAGAAGAGGCAGGGCCAGCAGGCACCAGGGGCTCCAGCGGACGGCCAAGACGATGCAGGCCGCGGCCAACGGCCCGCACATCGCGATACGGAAGTCGGCTTCGGACTGGAGCCGGTCGTGTTCCATCGCGACGGGATCCGACGAGCCGCGCAGGCGCAGGATGATGCTGTAACCGTCCGCCTGCAGTTGGTCGGCCAGCGCCTCGACGGCGACCACCCGGCGGACGATCGAGTACCGCGTCCAGCTGTGGGCAAGCGCGAGGTGCTCCCACTCGGGCTTGGTCCGAGTGGGCGAATCCGTGGGGGGATCGGCCACCGTCCGGTCGAGGAGCTGGTTGCGGAACGCGGTGTCATGGGTGAACCGCTCCGCGAGGCGGATGGCGACCAGGTCGACGAGTGCCTCGTTGACCTGGTCCTCTCTCTGGCGGCCGGGGGTAATGCGGGCGATGGGGCTGCGGCGCAGGGCGGCCCCGACCGCGTACGTGACACTCAGGCCGAGCTGGGTGGCGATGACGCCGAGGATGTACGCGGCCACGCTGCTGGCGATTCCCACCGCGACGAGTCCCGCGGCATGTGTCAGCCGGTACACATCCGCCAGGACTCCTTGCGCACTCCCCCGGTCGGGTACGCGGTGGCCGACGGCGAGCCACAGCACGATCAACCACGTATATCCCACAGTGAGAGGAGTGCGAACCTCCCGCACTCCTGGCAGCAGGGTGGCCAGCATGCAGCAAGTCTGACCGAGATCATGTCGGTGGGAAATCCCTCGACGCGGCGTAAATCAGAGGCCGTTCGGGGATGAGGGTCCCGCCGACACGGCGCAAGTCGTCTGTCGCCGTACCCGGAGTGGCCGCCGCCCCGAGCATGCGTCTCCCGCGATCCCCCATCGCTTTTGGAGCGTGGTGGCGGGTCAGTGCGGTGGCGCTGCGCCTCGGCGCCGTGCGGTGGCCCCTTCCAGGAGCGCGGTCAGGATCCGTGCCAGGCGCGGTTCCACGTCCACGATGGCGTGTGCGAGCCGTGGATCGCTGCGGTAGAGCGCCGCGACCTCGGGT
The DNA here is from genome assembly GCF_041080675.1 of Streptomyces sp. cg36. Classification (NCBI taxonomy): domain Bacteria; kingdom Bacillati; phylum Actinomycetota; class Actinomycetes; order Kitasatosporales; family Streptomycetaceae; genus Streptomyces; species Streptomyces cyclosori. Next base: position 114,952 of record NZ_CP163520.1, read on the forward strand.
CCCGGGGTCGCGATGTTCCAGAACGTGCCGGCCATCGACGTCGCGGCGGCGATCAGGTCCACGCCGTCGCCCTCGGTCAGCTCCGGCAGCCGCTCACGGACCGCGGCGACGACAGCGGTGACCGCTTCCATGGTGACCAGTTTGAACTCCCGCACCGCCTCGACCGAGACGTTGCGTTCCAGGTTCATCGGCGCCTGCGCGAGCAGGTCGCAGAACATTCCCCGCGCCGCGAGGGTGCGCGCGAACGCCTCGGCCACGCCCGCCGCGTCGCCGTCGGCGGCCCGGCCGATCTCGGCGCACAGGACGGGCGTCCATTCCTGCCAGCCGGCGGCGGTCAGGCGCAGGAAGATCTTCTCCCGCGTCTCGAAGTACCGCAGCAGCGCGGATTTGTGCATGCCCACCGCCGCGGCGATGTCGGTCAGGGTGATCTGCCGGATGCCGTGCTCGACGCCCAGCGCCCGTGCGGCGTCCAGGATGGCAGCCTCCCGCTGCTGCTTGGCCTGCGGGGACCGGGCGCGCTGGAAGTCGTTGGTGTCCACAGCCCCATCCTAACGCAACCCTGTTGCACTATTAACGCAACGGTGTTTTACTAACGCCATGCCCGAGAACACGAACGCGAACACGCAGCAGACCTGGTTCATCACCGGCTCCTCCCGCGGCTTCGGCCGCGCCCTGGTCCGGGCCGCCCTGCAGGCCGGCGACACGGTGGCGGCAACCGCCCGCCGGCCCGAACAGCTCGACGACCTCGTCGCCGAGTTCGGCGACCGCATCGCCCCGATCGCACTCGACGTCACCGACCCCGCAGCCGCCAAGGCAGCACTGGAGGAGGCAAGGAAGCGCTTCGAACGCATCGACGTCCTGGTCAACAACGCCGGATACGCCAACGTCTCCCCGATCGAAACCACCGACGACGAGGACTTCCGGGCCCAGTTCGAGACGAACTTCTGGGGCGTCTACAACGTCACCAAGGCGGCCGTCCCCCTGCTGCGCGAGCAGGGCGGCGGGCTGGTCGTCCAGTTCTCCTCCATGGGCGGCCGGGTCGGCGGCTCTCCCGGGATCGCCTCCTACCAGGCGGCGAAGTTCGCGATCGACGGCTTCAGCCGCGTGCTGCGCACAGAGACCGCGCCCTTCGGCGTCCGGGTCCTGGTCGTGGAGCCGAGCGGCTTCCGCACCGACTGGGCCGGCTCCTCCATGACCGTCCACGACGTACCCGAGGGCTACGAGAGCACCGTCGGCGCCATCAACCAGCGGATCCGCCAGAACACCGAAGGCCCCGCGGGCGACCCGGTACGCGCCGCGGAAATCCTCGTACGAATGGCGAAGCGCCGCGACATCCCCACCAACCTCGCCCTCGGCGTCATGGCCTCACAGGGCTCCATCGCACAGGACCGGCAACTCCTGGCCCAGGACGAGAAGTGGAGCACCGTCGGACGGTCCGCGGACTTCGCCGAGGCATACCCCGTCGACTTCCCGCAGGACACGGCCGCGTAAACGGCGTCCCGCTCGCGGCGGCGCTCGGGCAGTTCGACCGTTCCGTACGCGAAGGCATTGCCGCGATGGGCATCGACCCCGCTTTGATCCCGAAGCCCTGACTGCTGCCCAGCTGCCCGAAGTGGGAGATCACGCCGTGGCTCGCGTGATCACGGCGTCAGAACCCTCCTGGATGGCGCCATGGGGCGGGCCGGACCCGCACCAGTTCCGCAACCCCGGCGCGGCGCACCTTCATGATCGGGCCGCCGCGAGAGCGCCCGAGGGTGTGGTCGTCGGGTTCGGCCCGGCCTGACGCCCCTTTTCTCCGGGCAGCGGCAGCATGCCGGAGGACCGGGCAAAGGGTGGGGTCGACCGCGACGGTCCGGCCGATACCGGCAGCGGAAATCTTCGATTCTGCTTTACGCCGACTCAGGTACTGCCATAATCGCGCCAGGCGGATCCACCGAACTGTGGATCCAGTTCTTCCCAGGGGGCCTGAATCTCGTAAATCTCCCGGCATTGCTCGTGTAATCGACGGGCTCGCCCCTCGCACGTTCCGCTGATCAGCACATGCTGCTGTACGTCCGGCACCGCAGCCGGTTCGCGGCGGTCTGCAGCTACCACTCCAGCGGCGAACGTCCCCAGTTCACCCGAAGTCCGTCCGGGCTTCCGCACCGACAACGCCCACACGGAAAGCAGCTCACATGGCGAACAGCCTGGTCAGGGTATCTGACGGTCACCTCGTCTTCGGCGACGCCGTGTCGCGCATCGCCGAGTCGCTGAACCCGCTCGGCGTCGCAGCAAGGCTGGTCGCCGAGTCCTACGCCCTGACCACCGAGATGCGGCGCATCAATGTGGAGAAGACCCGGGCCGCCGACAGCAAAGAGATCACCCTGGCACTACTGGATCAACGCCGCCGGGAATCCTCCGCGATGTTACGCCAGCAGCGACAGGAACTGGGGCAAGCCGACACCAGCGCGCAATCGCTGCGGGAATGCATGGTCAATATGCAGCGTGAAACCGTCACACCCGGACTGGCGGCGGAGGAACGCATCGCCTACGTCGAATTGACCAAGCATTTGACCACCATGTTGGTCCAGCATCACACGGAGCAGGCAGGCGGCCTCGCGGTCGCCCTCGACCAACTGCTCAACGGCACCGGCGCAACAGCTCTCGCCCCGGCATCACGCACCGCCCGATCGCAGCAGCCAACGGCCCAGCGGCAGCGGACCGGGCGGCGTGACGGCGGACAAACGCCGCGCACCGCAAGCCGTGATCGCGGGCGCCGAGGCTGACCGGGAGGTCACTGAACGGTGCCCAGTAACCGTAACGGCGGCGCGGGTTGCACCATTGCGCTACTCGTCGTCGGCGGCCTGTTCTTCGGCCTTCCAGCGACGATGCTGCTGGCGGCACCGGCGATCGCGGCCCGCATCAAGTTCAGTGGTGCGCCCGGTCTCGCTCCCTACCTGCGGGAATGGCTGTGGGCGTCGATCGCCTCGCCGCTGCTGGCCGTGGCACTGGTCCGGCTTGCCTTCTCCGCGCAAGGCCGGCTCCGCAGCCGTTCGCCTGTGGTGACGCGTTGGCTCGGCCTGCTCGCACGGGCCGCGATCGTACTCGGCGTGATCAACATTGCCGTCTTCGTCCAGTTGACGGACGCGGGGCGCACCGACCAAGTCATCACGAACGGGCTACCACTCTTCGCTCTCGCGGCTCTGCTCGGCATCGCCGCACTGATCGCGATCTCGGCGATCGACCGCCGGCCGAAGCCCGTCTCCGTCCACGAGGTCCACGCCGCAACCGCGGAGGCGAAGCGGGCACTGAGACGGGTCCGCGCGGAGAACGAGCGGGTACGCCGACAGGCCGAGGAAGTACACGCACGACTGGCGAAGCTCCGCGCCCGAGACGCCGGCCCGGCCGGCCGTGCGGCTCACTCCGCCGGCGGGCGCGCCAGGGACACACGGAATGACCGCCGACAGTCAGCCCGGCCCCCTCTCGATTTCCACGCCCTTCGTACCTTCCACCGCGAGTCGTATCTCTGTGCCGATACCGCGCATGTGGCGTACCAGTCCGCGCAGACATCGCTGCGGACGATGTCGCATGTAGTGCGGCGGGCGCGGATCGGTACACAGATCTGGCTGCCGACGAGCCGCGCCTCGCGGGTGGCACGCGCCGAGATGCGCGATGCCGCAGCGCATCTGGCGCGATCGCACGGCGAGCTACGGACACAGGTCGACCAGGGCTTGGGCCTGGTCCGTAACCTCAATGCCCATACCGCCGACCTCAAACATGAGATCCGCGACAACTACGGCGAGAACGGCCGGGCGTGGTTCGAGGCACTTGAGCAGCGCATCACAGATGCACGAGCCGAGCGTCGCGCAAGCCGCTTCGGCTGATGACCACGTGGGGCTGGGGTCGTACGGTCGCGGACGACCGCACGTTGAGCCTGTAGCGGGATGAAGCCCTGTCAGCGGTAGCCGATGAGCCGGTCAAGGACTGCACCATGGCAGCGATCCGCGCCGGTCCCGAAACGCACATTGCTGCCCTCGCTCCTGACAGCACTCAGCCCCGACGCGTCAGGGTGCACGGCACTCTCGGCTTCCGCGGGGGCCGCCGTGAACGCGCCGCAGAACCGGCCGCCCCCGCCGGAGAAATCGCCCCGTGCCACGCCCGGTTCGCCCTATTCGACGCGCGCTTCGGCCAAGGCGCTGTCGTCGTCCTCGGGCAGGTGGACATCGTTGACGGTGACGTTGACTTCCACCACTTCGAGGCCGGTGATCCTCTCCACCGCGGCGATGACGTTCTCGCGTACGTCGCCGGCCAGATCCGTGATGGACACCCCGTACTCGACGACCAGGTCCAAGTCGATGGCGGTCTGCCGCTCGCCGACCTCCACCTTCACACCGCGCCCCACGTTGGGGCGCCCGCCGGGAACACGGTCGCGCACGGCGCCGATGGTGCGCGCCAGCCCGCCTCCCATGTCGTGCACGCCGGGGATTTCCCGGGCCGCCATCCCCGCGATCTTCACGACCACGACGTCCGCGATGGACGTCTTGCCCCGTGTCGAAGCGGGCTCGCTCGCGCCGACAGCTCCCTTGCTCAGCGCGGTCGTCGCCGCCGCGTCCGGCTGCGACGTGGCCTTGGACGCCTGTGGAATCGAGGCGGTCGGCGACACCGGCGTGCTCTGCTGCGTGCTCACGGCAACATCCCTTCGTCGAGCGCCCCCAAGAAGGCGCTGCGAACTGCTGATACCTACTCCGACACCGCCCGGCGCCGAATGTGACGCGGTTTCCCCGAAAACACTCGGCCAAGCCCTCAGTCCCACGACACACAGGAGTACGCCGACGACCTGCGCCTGGCTGTCAAACGACCGCAACAAAGGGGAGGAACCATCATGTGGCGGGAATGTCCACACCACCCCGGCGTGGAGGCAGGGGCGACGACCCGGCATCCGGGCGACGGCCGACGCGGTAGCGGCGCTCCGGGACGCGCAGGCCGGTGGCCAACGCTCAGCCGGCGCAGTGGTGTGCCGGCCACTCACCCAGGGCGTGGGGGTCGAACGGTTCATCCGCCACTCGCACGCGGCCATCCGCGAGCGGGCCGCTGCCCGGCCCGGCGAGGCCGGACGGCCGACGGGCGTTCTCCGGGACGATCCGCGGTTCAGCCGGCTCGGACATGTGCGTTCCCGTCGCGCGATCTTGCCCCTGGGGGGGGCGCCAGACAGTCCTCGACACATTCTCAGATCACGGACTGGCGCGGTCGTCCGGACGCACCCGCGCCTCGCCAGGGAGAACCTGCGGTCCTTTTGAAACCGCGTGTACCGATTCGACGGGTATGGAAGCCTGATGGAGGGAGAGTCCACGCGCGGCTGTGGCCGCGGCGGCTGGAGGGTGCAGGGTGGCTCGTGCTGTCGGTATCGACCTGGGGACGACGCATTCCGTCGTGAGTGTTCTCGAAGGCGGTGAACCGATCGTCGTCACCAACGCGGAGGGGGACAGGACCACGCCGTCCGTCGTGGCCTTCGCGAAAAGCAGGCAGGTGCTGGCCGGCGAGCCGGCCAAACGGCAGGCGGTGACCAACGCGGGCCGCACCCTCCATTCGATCAAGCGCCGGATGGGCACCGGTTGGAGGGGACGCGTCGACGGCACGGTCTTCACGCCGCAGCAGGTCAGCGCGTTCATCCTGCAGAAACTGAAGCGGGACGCCGAGGCGTTCTTGGGCGAGGAGGTCACCGAGGCGGTGATCACCGTCCCGGCGCACTTCGGCCAGTCCGAGCGGCAGGCCACCAAGGAGGCCGGCGAGATAGCGGGACTGAAAGTCCTGCGCATCATCAGCGAACCGACCGCCGCTGCCCTCGCCTACGGCATCGACAAGGACGACCAGACCATCATCGTCCTCCACTTCGGCGGCGGCACCTTCGACGTGTCGCTGCTGGAGATCGGCGACGGCGTGGTGGAAGTGAAGGCCACGAACGGCGACAACGAACTCGGCGGTGACGACTGGGACCAGCGCATCGTCGACCATCTGGTCGAGCGGTTCGCCCATGACCACCGCGTCGATCTGGGCACGGACAGGACAGCGTCTCGACGCCTGCGCGAGGCCGCGCAGAAGGCGAAGGTCGAATTGTCCTCGACCACCGAGACCACGATCGACCTGCCCTACATCGCGGCTTCCTCTCAGGGTCCGCTGCACCTGCACGAACCGCTCACCCGGGAGGGATTCCAGGAGCTCACCGCCGATCTGTTGGAGCGCTGCAAAGCACCGTTCCACAACGTCATCAAAGACGCCGGTGTAGGACTCGCGGAGATCGACTACGTTCTTCTCGTCGGCGGCTCGACACGCATGCCCGCCGTCATCGAGCTGGTCGACGAGCTGACCGGCGGCAAGGAACGTCAACGCGTCCGTTCGGACGATCCGGTCGCCCTGGGTGCAGCCCTTCAGGCCGGCGTCCTCAAAGGCCAGGTGAAGGACGTCCTGTTGCTCGACGCCACCCCGTTCTCCCTCGGTGTCGGGACCAAAGGCGGCATGATGAAGAAGATCATCGAACGCAACACCACGATCCCGGCCAAGCGCTTCGAAGTCTTCACCACGGCACGGGACAACCAGACCGAGCTGGAGATCCAGGTATACGAGGGTGAGGACGAGCGCACGGCCGGCAACAAGAAGATCGGCGACATCACGCTCACCGGCCTGTCTCCGGCGAAGGCCGGCACGCCCCAGATCGAGGTCACCTTCGACATCGACGCCAACGGCATCATGCACGTCTCCGCCAAGGGCTTGCGCACCGGCAACGAACAACGCGTGACGGTTACCGGCGGATCCGCTCTGTCAGCGGCCGACCTTGAGCGCATGAGGGGTGAGGCAGCACGGCACGAGGAGCAGGAACGTGGGCGCCGCGCCTCGGCCGACAACCGTGACGAGGCCCAGCACGTCGTCTGCACCATCGAGAAGTTGCTTCAGGAACGCGCGGACACCGTGGAGGACAACATCAAAGCCGAGGCTGCGGCCGTGATCGGCGAGCTCAAAGAGGCCCTGGAGAACGGGGACGACACGGCCATCTCCGAGGCCACTGAGAAGGCCAGGCTCTTCGCGCGGAAACTGCACGGCTGGTGAGTGACGTCGGCTGCGGGGTCCTCGGCCCGGCGTAGACGCAGGTCGGATGCCTTCCAGGAGGCCCCCGCCCTTCTCTCCGGGCCGTGCACCTCCTGCCCGCGTCCGCGGGTGACCTGGCTCGTTCGGTCCTGGTGGATCGGAGCCTCAGATCTGGCTATGGCCGTCAGGGCGCTTCAGGCGCATCCTGTGCAGAGCGGGCAGTGGGGTGGGAGCGGCCGACCTGCCGGGTTCTGGCCGGCAAGGAGGAATGCGTGGAAGGCACGCCGAGCAGAACGGCGATGTTTGCGGCCACGTCGCGGGGTTTGTTTCGCCTGGAGACGACGTCGCCGTGGGTACTGGACGACGTGCTGGCCCTGGTGCTTGTCGGCCCGGTATGGCAGCAACTGCGAGAAGAGTTCGATCCGCTGTTCCCCCACCCGGCCCGTCGCGAGGCCCGCGCGGCTGTCTGCACGCGCAGCCGGTACGCCGAGGACCGGCTTGCTGCCCGCGCCTTCACGCAGTACGTGATTCTCGGCGCGGGGCTTGACTCGTTCGCGTGGCGGCGGCCGGACCTGCTCGGCCCGCTGACGGTGTTCGAGGTTGATCACCCCGCCTCCCAGGCATGGAAGCTCGACCGGGTCAGAGATCTCGGCCTGCCGCTGAACGCCTCGCAGGTATTCGTGCCGGTTGATTTCGAGGCCGGACCGGTCCAAGGCGCCCTGGGCGCGGCCGGGTTCGACTGGGCGCAGCCGGCAATGTTCTGCTGGACGGGCGTCGCCCCCTATCTGACGGCACAGGCGATCGAGTCGACGTTGCACACGATCGCAGCGGCCGCTCCCAGCTCCGAGGTGGTCTTCTCCTACCGGGCCGAGGACGCCGTGCTCGACGACACGGGGACGGAATACGCCCGTATCTACACCCCGATCGCGGCCTCTGTCGGCGAGCCTCTTCAGCCTGGCTGGCCGGTGTCCGAGATCGACAGGCTGGTCAGCCGGTGCGGGCTGAAGGTCGTGGACCACCCCACACGTGCGGACCTCCAGCAGCGGTACTTCGCCGGCCGTACCGATGGCCTGCGGCCCTATACCTTCGAGACCCTGGTGACCGCACGGGTCATCTGAGCAAGAGGTTCCGCACAAGCTGTCCCACCGTCGAGGTCCGTACCGAATTCGCCGAACCAAGAGCGGTTCCATCCTCCTTTGAGGGATCCTCATTGCTGTTGCCTGGCTTTGGGTGGACAACAGGACCACCGTCAGCGAGTACCAGCGGCTGCACCGTGAGCGCGGGTCGGGAACCGAATCGAAACAGGGGTGCGGATCGGCGACCCGGCCGACGTCCAGCGGCCCCAGCTTGACCAGCACGGTCGGACTGGTGGCAGTGCGGTCCTTCCGCGGGAATCGGCACGTAAATGACCCTGCGTGACGACCGACGCATCACCGCGTCACCGCTTCTACAGCGGTTCGTCGGGCCAAGCGAGGGGTGGATCCGCTCGAACGGCCCACCCCGGGTTGCCGGTTACACAGCGCCCCCATTTGACTGGATCCTGCCGTGGTGCTCCGGCTTCACATATCCGGCCAGTCACGCTCAGTGCATGACGCGGCAGGCATTCGCGGAGGCGCGGCTCTTTTGCCATCCCCTGTGCTTCAGGAAGGGATCCTGCATGCCCAATTCCATATCCCAAGACGATCCGCCGCTCGAACCATCTGCGGTGGGTGTCGAGGCGGCACGAAACCTCGCCCACACCGCGAAGTCCGAGCCGCAGATGCAGGGCATCTCCTCCCGGTGGCTTCTGCGCATCCTGCCATGGGTGGATGTGCCGGGTGGCACCTACCGAGTGAACCGGCGTCTGGCGTTCACGGTGGGCAACGGCCGGGTTGCCTTCGACGACACTGGACAGCAAGTCCGGGTTCTCGCCCCGACATTGCGCGAGATACCACCTCTGCGGGACCTGGATGACGAATCCGTCCTCGCCAGGATGGCCACCGCTTTCGAGCGACACGAGGTCGAAGCGGGAGACGTCCTGGCCCGCGCGGGCCAGAAAACGGACCAGCTGGTGCTTGTCGCTCGCGGAAAGATCGACCAAATCACCACCGGTGCGTACACGAATGCCGTCTCGCACGGCTTGCTCGCCGACGGATCCCATTTCGGCAGTGCCTGTCTGGTCGGCAAGAGCACCTGGGAATTCACCTACCGGGCGGTGACCGCCGGTACTGTGCTGGTGCTTCCCTGTAGAGTGTTCAGACAGATCCTTGACCGCTCACCGGAACTGTCGGCGCACCTCCAGCAGTTCCTTTCCCGGCCGCGCCCGGCCATGACGCGGCGGGGCGAGGCCGACATCGCCATCGCGTCCGGACACAGCGGGGAAGCACTTCTGCCGGCCACGTTCGTCGACTACGAGGCGAGCCCACGGGAATACCCGCTGAATGTCGCGCAGACAGTGCTGCGGATCAACACCCGCGTCGGGGACCTGTACAACGGGCCCCAGGACCAGACCGAACAGCAGCTGCGGCTGACCATTGAAGCCCTGCGTGAACGCCAGGAGCACGAGCTGGTCAACCACCCCGAATTCGGGCTGCTCAACAACGTCGACCCCGCGCAGCGAATCGCGACTCGACACGGGCCGCCGACTCCGGACGACCTCGACGAGCTGATTTCGATGCGCAGGCAGACGAAGTTCCTGCTGGCCCACCGGCGGACCATCGCCGCCTTCGCCCGGGAGTGCACCAGAGCCCGAATATGCCCACCGGGGACCGAGTTCAACGGGCACCACGTGGTCGCCTGGCGCGGGGTGCCGTTTCTGCCCTGCAACAAGATTCCGATCTCGGGCGAACTGACCAGCTCGGTCCTGGCGATGCGGACCGGGGAGGACAGCGGCGGGGTGATCGGCCTCTACCAACGGGGCATCGCGGACGAGTACGAGCCGGGCCTTTCGGTGCGGTTTATGGGCATCGACGACCGTGCGACGCTGTCGTACTTGGTCAGCAACTACTACTCGGTCGCCCCACTCCTGCCCAGCGCGCTGGGAATGCTCACCAACGTCGAGGTCGGGCACTACAACAAGCCTCCGGACCTGTCGTGAGCCCCCTGAACGGCCCTACGGGACCCGGCACTTCCGCCGCCTACCGGTTTAACGGTCCGGCGCCGTACGCGCACGACTCGGGTAGACCCGCTCTGCGCCTCCAGTGTCCGCCGCCGCGACGCGACGATCCGGTCCTGGCGGCCCGCCTCGATGAACGCGTCCTGGAGTGGGCAAGCCGCATCGGCATCTACCACGGTCAACTGGACAAGGTGCGTGATGCGGGCTTCGGCCGACTGGCCACGCTGTGCTATCCCGCGACCGAGGACGAGGAGCTGCTGCTGGTCCCGGCCCGCTGCGCACTGGCCATCTGGGCCATGGACGACCACTACTGCGACGAACCAGCCTTGGGCGCGGTACCTCAGCTGCTGGGATCTCGCCTGGCGAATGCGTCAGCCGTCCTGGGCCGGGTCCGCCTCCCCGACCGGTTCGAGGCCGCTTTCGAAGAAGCCACGCACGGCGATCCGGCACTCGAAGGGCTCCGTTCGGCCATGGGCCACCTGCGGCACAAGGTCACCCCCGGTCAGGCGGACCGGACCCGCCACAGCCTGCGCAGCTTGTTCACCGCCCTGGCACAGGAAGGCACCTGGCGTGCCACCGGGCACCGGCCGCAGGTGTGGGAGTACCTGATGAACCGGCAGGCCAACAGCTTCCTGCCGTGCATGACGGTCATCGACGTCCTCGGTGGCTATCAACTGCCCGCCGAGGTCTGGGCACACCTCGACGTCCACGACGCCGTCGGCACCGCCGCCCTGGCTGCCTGCATCGCCAACGACATCTACTCCGCCGACGTCGAAGGCCACTGCGCCGACGGGGATTTCAACCTGCCCGCGGCCATCATCACCGAACGGGGATGCAGCGCCCAGGAGGCACTGCGACTCAGCGCCGAGGTCCACAACGAGCTCATGGACCGCTTTCAGCACCAGAGCCAGGCCCTGGCCGAGTGCGGCGGCCGTGAGCTGACGCGCTTCCTGGCCGGAGTACTGGACTGGTGTGCAGGCAGCCTCGCCTGGCACCGCACCGCCCCCCGATACCGCCGGCCGGCCTCTGTCCGGCCTGGTTCCTGACATCAGGAGAGAACATGACCACCTCGCCCAATGCGTCTCCCGCCGTGCTGCGCACCGACTTCCAGAAGGCGGTCGCCGCCTACTGGGACACCAATGTCAACGACCCGGTCAATCTCGCACTCGGAGAGGTCGACGAGCTGTATCACCACCACTACGGCATCGGCGACTACGACCCCGCAGTACTCGACGCCGGCGGCCCGGAGCGTGAACAGCGGCTGGTTCGCGAGCTGCACCGGCTGGAGAGCGCCCAGGCCGACCTCCTCCTCGACCATCTCGGCCCCATCAGGCGCGAGCACCGCGTCCTGGATGCCGGATCAGGACGTGGCGGAACCTCGTTCATGGCGCACACTCGCTATGGATGCCAGGTGGACGGAGTGACGATCTCCGAGTACCAGGCCGGATTCGCCAACGCCCAGGCGCGGCGCCACCGCCTGCAGAACAACGTCCGCTTCCATTTCCGCAACATGCTCGACACGGGCCTGGAGACCGGATCCCGGCAGGCGGTGTGGACGAACGAGACGACGATGTACGTCGACCTCGGGCAGGCATGCGCCGAGTTCGCCCGCCTCCTGGCCCCGGGCGGACGCTACGTGTGCCTGACTGGCGCCTCCAACGACCTCACCGGCGGTCGCTCGCGAGCCGTCAGCCGCATCGACACCCACTACACCTGCAACATTCACCCTCGAAGCCACTACTTCAAAGCCTTCGCCGACAACGGCCTCGTCCCCATCGCCGTCACCGACCTCACCGCCCTGACCATCCCCTACTGGGAACTGCGCGCCCAGTCCCACCTCGCCACCGGTATCGAGGAGGCTTTCCTCACCGCCTACAAGGAAGGCAGCTTCCACTATCTCCTCATCGCCGCCGACCGCATCTGACAGCCGCACCTGCGGCCGCCAAGAGGCGCCCTCTTGGCGGCCGCAGGTGCGGCGGACGACCGCCTGGTCATCCGGCGGCGCCTTTCACAGTGGTGTGCACGCCAGTGGGTGCGCCGGCCTCAGCGCAAGCGCGGCCCGCGAGTCCGTCCGTCTGCCTCGCCCCGGTCAGCTGGGCTGTCGCACCGGCGCCGGGACCTCGCGTGATACGTACGCCATCCAGTCCACGATCTGCACCGCCGCGCCGGCGGCCTCCGCGCCGCGGCAGTGTGCGTGGTGCCTGCGGGCGATGCCGGGCAGGTCGAGGTGGGAGCCGAAGGCGGGGTGTGCCGTCAGCCGTCGAGCGTACGCCCATACACGGGGGTGCTCCGTGATGCGGTGCACCGCCGCCGCGTCCAGGTGGTGGCGGTGCACGGTGTCCAGCTGCACCAGCGTCGCCCACACCTTCACGTCGGCCAGGGTGAGTTCACCGCCCACTACATGCTGGCGCGAGGTGAGCCGCCGCTCCAGCGTGTCCAGCGCACGCAGCAGGGCGGCCAGTCCGTTGGCCCGTGCCGCCGGGTCGCCGTCGAACTGCCCGGCGCTCTGGGCGGACGCGGTGATGCCCTGCTCGCAGAGCCGGCCGATGCTGTCGATGGCCTTCTCGGCACCGCGGGGGTAGAGATCGGGGCCGTGACCGCCGAACCGCCGGGTCAAGTCGCGCAGGATGTCGGGGGTATGGGTGCTGACGATGGTTCCGGTCCAGTTGTCGCTCAGGACGGGCGCCGCGGCCGGTCCGGGGTGCAGGTGCGAACTGGCCTCGTACAGCGGACGCAGCGCCAGGTGGCCGCCGTCCGGGGCGTCGGGCAGGGAAGGCAGCAGCGTCACCGGGAGGGTGCCGCCGAGGCCGAGCAGGCCGTGCGTGACGGCGATCTGCAGACAGGACGGACAGGACAGCGCGAGGTGGAGCCGGAAGCGCTGGGGCGCGGCGTAGTAGCCGCTGCGCGCGTCACGGCCGATCCTGCTCCGGAAGGACGGCACGGGGGACGGGGACGTGGCGGACATGTTTCTCCCTGGGGTGCTCGGTCACGGGCATACGGGGATGAGCGCTCGCGGCGGCTTGGGCGCGGCCGGGAGGCGGTACGGGTGTGGGGGTCAGGCGCGGACGGGCGTGGAGCCGTCACGGAGCGGGGAACTCGCCGCACTGCACACGCGCAGAAGGTCGATGTGGCGGCGGGACGTCAGCGGGGGCAGCGGCCGGACGGCACGGCGGACAGCTCGGCGACCGAGGTCCAGCTCGGAGCGGTCCATCTTTCCCTACCACTTCACTAGGATTTCCCCGTATGGGAGTGTCCGGCCGCAGTCGGGCGCCGTCAAGAGGGCGCGTTCCCCCGTATCGGAACGTCTCGCCGCTTGAGATGCCACCCGGCGCACCCGTCCGGTCGGGCAGCACGGGGCGGACGTGCGGGCCTGCGGTCGGCAGGAGGCACTCCGCCCTCCTGGCAAGTGACCGACACAGTGGGGCAATTCGCCGCACGTCCCGACAGCCGAGATGTTTGCGTCCAACATACGAACATGCTCTTGGGGTGGGTGCCGTCTTCTGCCACGATCCCTAGCGCCCAGGTAGGAAAACTAGGGATCAGGGGGGGGGACGTGGGAGCGCTCAGCTGCGCGGACCGGGTATTGCCCGTGCTCACTTCGCGTCGTCACATCGACTTCGGCCGTTCGTCGAGCTCCATCTGTCGACCGGTCTGAGACCACAGCCTCGATTCTTCACCTCCTTGATCACCCCGTTTCCCCGGAGAGGACATCTCCGTGTCTGCCGCAAGACCGCTCACCACCCTGCGCACTCTCGCCGTCATGTCCGCGCTCCCCCTTGTCCTGCTCGCCGCATGCAGTTACGGCTCGGAGAAGGACAAGCCGGACGACGCCCAGAAGGCCGGCGCCGCCGCCCCGGACGCCAAGAAGCTGTCCGCCGACACCGTGAAGATCGGCTACTTCCCCAACCTCACCCACGCCACCGCCCTGGTCGGCATCCAACAGGGCCTCATCCAGAAGGAACTCGGCGGCACCAAGGTCCAGACCGCCACCTTCAACGCCGGCCCCTCCGAAATCGAGGCACTCAACGCCGGCGCCATCGACATCGGCTGGATCGGCCCCTCCCCCTCCATCAACGGCTACACCAAGTCCAAGGGCCACAACCTCCGCATCATCGCCGGCTCCGCCTCCGGCGGCGTCAAACTCGTCGTCAACCCCGACAGGATCAAGTCCCTCGACGACGTCAAGGGCAAGAAGATCGCCACCCCCCAGCTCGGCAACACCCAGGACGTCGCCTTCCTCAACTGGACCGCCGAAAAAGGCTGGAAGGTCGACGCCCAGAGCGGCAAGGGCGACGTCTCCGTCGTCCGCACCGACAACAAGATCACCCCGGACGCCTACAAATCCGGCTCCATCGACGGCGCCTGGGTCCCCGAACCCACCGCCTCCAAACTCGTCTCCCAGGGCGCCAAGGTCCTCCTCGACGAATCCGACCTGTGGGCCGACCACGAATTCGTCATCACCAACGTGATCGTCTCCCAGAAGTTCCTCAAGGCCCACCCCGACGTCGTCGAAGCCGTCCTGCGCGGCTCCGTCAAAACCAACGACTGGATCAACACCCACCCCGACCAGGCCAAGGCATCCGCCAACACCGCCCTCAAGACCCTCAGCGGCAAAGCCCTGCCCGCCAACATCCTCGACCCGGCCTGGCAGTCCATCAAGACCACCGACGACCCCCTCGCCGCCACCCTCGGCCTCGAAGCCGACCACGCGGTCAAGGCCGGCCTCCTCAAAAAGCCCGACCTGGACGGCATCTACGACCTCCGCCCCCTCAACAAGGTCCTCAAAACCCTCGGCAAGCCCACGGTCAACGACGCCGGATACGGCACCAAGTGACGGAGGCCGATCCGGGGGCGCGAGGAGTCCCCAGGAGGTGACGCCGTGGCTGCCGCGCATGACGAGGCAGCCACGGCGCGGCGCCGTTCGCGGGCCGCCGCACAGCCATCAGCCGCCGTTCAGGGATTCGTCCACGCCTCGGGGTCCTCGGCGAGGCTCAGCACGTCGTCGGGGAGCTTGGCCGCGGCCACGTGGGCCAGGGTGACCTCACCGAGGATCTTGCGTACGTTGGCGCGCACCGCGATCCACAGCGGCAGCAGCGACTCCGCCGGACCGCAGTAGGAGAGCTCGGGCGGGCGCACTCCCCGCACCGACACCAGGGGGCCGTCCGCCAGCCGGATGACGTCGGCGATCGCGATCGACTCCGCCGGGCGGGCGAGCCGGTAGCCGCCGTTGCCGCCGCGCTGGCTGACCACGAGGCCGCCCCGGCGCAGGTCGCCGAGGATGCCCTCCAGGAATTTGTGCGGGATGCCCTGCGCCGCGGCGATCGCTTCGGCCTTCAGTGAGACCTCGTCCCCTGCCGCGGCCAGCTCCAGTGCCGCCCGCACCGCATAGTCCGCCCGTGCCGAGATCCGCATGCCGCGATTATCCATCATTGCCGCGTCCGCCCGTCACCGGCTCCGCCGTCAGGCGGGAAGGGTGAAGGGCGGGTGCACACCGTTGAGGAAGTAGTCCCCGATCTCGCGCAGCCGGTGGGCGGCGGGCTCACGCAGGGTGTGTGTCCGGGCGTTGCGCCAGAAGCGGTCGAAGCCGTGGCGCGCGGAGGCGGCGTCGGGGCCGATCACCTCCAAGGCGCGGGCGGTGATGTCCTGTACGGACCGGGAGGCGGCTGCCTCCGCCACGCTGGCGAGCACGGCGATCTCCGCGCCTTCCTCGTCGTCGAGGTCATCGCCCCGCGCCAGGCCCCGCAGCAGGGCGTCCACCGCCTGGTCGGCGAGGGCGGAGGCGGCACGTGCGGCGACGGCGAGCTCGCCGTACACGGTCAGCTCGTACGGATCCCGCGGGAGGCCATCTGTCCAGGTCAGGGGGGAGAAGGGCTGCCAGGGGGACCGCACGGCCCTGCCGTGTTCCCGTACCTCGGCCAGCAGTCCCTCGGCGACGCCGAGACAGTACTGGGTGGAGACCAGGCGCACGGTCGGCACGGCCAGGGAGGCACACGGGGACAGGACGCCCTCGTCCGGCGAGAGCGAGCCGAGTACGTCGTCCGCCGTGACCGGCACGGCGTCGCACTCCACGGCCCCACCGGCTGCCAGGCGCTGGCCGAAGGTGTCTCCGCTGGCGCCGCTCACCACACCGGGGCCGGTGGGATCGACGAGGACGGCCAGCGGCTCACCGGTGCCGTACCTGGCGGCCCGCAGTACCAGCCTGTCGGCGATCCCCACTCCGGCGGCGAACTTCTGGTAGCCGTCCAGCAGATAGCCGTCCGCCGCGGGGGTCAGGATGAGCGGCGGTTCGTGCGAGGCGATACCGCCGCCCCAGCACCACTGCCTGGCCGTCGACTCCCGCTCGATGCGGGCGGCATGGGCGGGACCGGCGAAGAACCGGGCGCTGGAGGAGAGGAAGTAGTGGCTGCCCAGCAGATGGCCGATGGCGCCGTCGGCCGCGGCGACGGTCCTCACCACCGAGTAGGCCGTGCGCCAGTCGGCGCCTCCTCCCCCGTACTCGGCCGGTGCCAGCAGGGTCAGCAGTCCCGACTCGCGGAGCTGGGCGACCTCGTCGAGCGGCGCCTTGCCGGCCTGTTCGCGCTCGACCGCATCGGCGGCCAGGTCGTCCGCCACCTCGTGGGCGATGTGCAGCCAGTCGGCCGGCCCGGCGTGCGCATCGGTCGCTTCGCCCACCACCACCGTCATGTCCGCACCCACTTCGGGCGACCGCGGCGCTCGCTACAGCTCAGTGCTGGCATCATGACGTCTTCCTCCAGAGGACCGAGGACAACGCGGCGCCCGGCGAGGCGGCATGGAAGTGCAGCGGTGCGCGGTGACGCGTCGGCTTCACCATCCTCACTCTCCCCTTCGGCCACCGTCAACATTTTCCTAGTAATTCGATAGGAAAACTAGGGATGATGGTCCGCTCTGGCTCAATCACCCTCCTGGATGGCAAGTTGACGACGGCAGGCGCAGGCTCAGCGCCCACTCGCCCCAGGGCCGCAGACCGTCCAGGGCACGGCAGCCCCCGCACAGCGCGTCACGCGGGAGCCGGACCTTCACCAGCCTCGTTCAGGAGGTGGCCGTGCCTCTTCTTCATCCCGGGCATCCTGCCCTTCAGCGTGGACGGGTGGAGGTGCAGTGCGTCCGCCATGGAGTTCTGGGAGACCTCCTGCGGGCCCAGGAACATGATGGTGAAGACCAGCCGCTCGAAGTCGCTCGTGAACTTGGGCGCGCCTTCGATCTGCTTACTGCGCTCCCACGCCTCGCGGAAGTCGTCCGGCATCGCGTTGACGAGCCGCTGCCGCTCCTGCCCGCTGATCTGCCGCGGCTTGCTCCGCTGGTGCCCGCTCGCCAACTTCTTCAACCTATGGCTGAGGGACGGAGGTTGGATGTCGAAGATCTCCTGCGCCACGAACGCCTGGCTGACGATCGCGCCCTCTCCCGCCGTCAGCGTCCGGATGCGTTCGAGCATCGCGTCGGGGAACGGCGTGACATACTGCTGCCCCTCACCCTTTGCGCCCTCCGGCTGCTTCTCCTTGCGCGACCTGCGCTTCTGGTACTCCTCCAGCAGGTCATGGCCCATCAGCGGCATCAACTGCCGCTCAACCTCACCCCTCAGCCTCTCCTTCTCCTGCGCGGCCCGGGCCTTCTTGTCCCCGGCAGGCGCGGGCGGGGCCTTGGGCTCGGTCCGGAGGTTGAGCTCCCTGGTGCGGGTGGTCAGATCGGCCACCCCCTCCGTGCCGGACTCGTCCGATGCCTCACTGGTGGACGGCGTGTCCACGGTCGGCTGCTCGCCCTTGTTCGGGTAGCGCAGTTTGCCGTTGTCGGTCCTGGTGAGCTCCAGCCGCTGCTCCATGCCCCCGTCGGCACCCATCACCGCTTCGTGGATGCCGTGCGCGGCGGAGGGAGCGGCGGGTGTCGCGTTCCTGGGCGCGGACGCGTACATCGGCTGCCCCGGCCCCACGTGCTTCTCGAAGTGCGCGTCGAACGCCTCCTGCTCCTCCGGTCCCAGGCCGTCGCCGAAGCTCTCGTACGCGTGCTTGAGCGGAGTCACGAAGAGGTGGTTGCCCCGCGGGTCGAAGGAGATGTCGTAGCCCAGCTCGTCCTTGAAGTACGCGAGCAGTGCGAGGCACGCCCGGCAGGGGCGCTTGCGGCCGTGCACCAGGAAGCGCCCGGCGTCCTCTCCGGCGTGGCTCAGCAGCATCAGCAGCTTCTGCTCGGCGTGCTGGCTGTCCTTGCTGTCACCGGTGTGGAGCAGATACGCGTAGCCGCTGTACTTCCCCGACACCAGATCGGCCAGATAGGCGCGGTGGGTGGGATCCTGCGCAGCCGCCTCGGAGACATCGACCGTACGGACCCACTTCACGTTCCGCAGGGCCTGCAGGGTCGCGTTGTCGCGCTTGTACGCGGAAGCCGGGTCATCGAGGTCCATCGCGGAATCCAGCGGCAGTGCCGGCATGGTCTTCGTCAGGCCCTGACGAGTCTTCAGCCGGGCCTGGCGGTCGCGTTCCTTGGGGTCGTCGTACTTCGGCAGCGCCGCCGCGCCCGCGCCCTTGCCGGTCTGCCGGCGCTTGCCGATCTGAGGAGCGGGCGCACCGGCTCGCCGCTTGCCCGACCCCTCCTGCACCGGCTCCTGTTCCCCTTCCGCCTCGGCGGGATTGTCGTAGTCGGTGACCAGCATCTCCCGCAGCGCCCCGCCCGGCGCGTCCTCTTCGTCGCTGTCCAGACCCGCGGCGGCCAGGAGCGCCCGGTGCAGGCCCAGCACGGACTGGTCCCGGTTGCTGGAGAAGAACAGGGTGTTGTTGCCCAGCATCGCCTGGACTTCCTCTTCCTTCTCCTTCTTCTGCTTCTTCTCCGGGTCCGCCCCCGCCGACGCCCCGGCAGCCGCCTTCTTCTCCTGGTGGCCGATGCCGCTGTACGCCGTACGGGCCAGGTGGCGCAGGCTCTGCTCGTCAGGCTGGCCCTTGTAGGAGCGGGCGTAACGGATGATCACCTCTTCGGTGACCCGGCCCCACCGGAAGTCCGGCTGCTCGTCGGTGCACTGCTTGGCCAGCTCGGCGATCTTTTTGTAGCGGGCCTCCCACTCGGCCACGACCTTGGAGGAGCCGCTCCCCTCGGCCTTGCTCCTTCCCTTGCCCTTGGTGTCCTTCGCCTTGCCCGAGCTCTCCTTCTTGCTCTTCTCGTCCTTCGCCCGGGACACGGTGGCGTGCCCGACCATGCGCTGCACAGCGGGTACGCCCGCGCCCGAGCCGGCGGACGACGTCGCCGCGCCGATCAGGGCGCGGCGGCCCTTGGGGCCGGCGTCCGCCGCTCCTCCGTGCCCGCAGCCGTCACCGTGGACGTGCCGGCCGGTGGCAACGCGCCGCGCGATGGCCTGGTTGCCCACCCGGCCGCGCAACGCGACGACCTCCGCCGGAGTCATGCGTTCCGCCGCCGGGGCGGCGGGCTCCGCCACGGGGCGCGGCGGGACGCTCGCGGCGTTCGTGGCCTTCTGGCCCGGTTGTTCCTCGTGCGCGCGCATGACGTGTCCGTCCGGTCGGCGAAGAAAGCACCTGCGGGCGGTCCGCCGCGGCCGACGAAGGCCGGGCTTTTCGGCCAAGACCGTCCGCCCGCCGTTGTACCGGGCTGCGCTCGGGGACGACAGGGCCTTCCGGGCACTCGCAAGGGCAGACGGCCCCCGATTTCGGCGGCGGGACCAACGGTGCGAGCACTACCCGCTCGCCGTCGGTTCAGCGCGTGCGGCTATCAGCCCGGGTCGGTGCCGCAGACGTAGTACGCCTTGCCCAGCCCCTTGACCGTGCCGGTCAGCAGACCGACCGCGGCTCCCGCAGCCGCGCCTTCAGGGCCTGCGGCGGCGCCGACGGAAGCGCCGGTCCCCGCGGCGCCCAGCAGCGTGCTCAGGATCGCGCCCTCCCCCATGCTCTTGCCGAGGATCTTCGCCATGCACTTGTTCCACTCGTCGGAGTTCTTCGGGTGCTCCTTGTCGGGGATCGGCCACATCGCGGGGCGCACCACCCCCGTCGGCGCGAGGGAGGTGGACCGGACCGAGGTGGCGGCGCGCGTAAACCCGGCGGTGACGACGCCCATGGACGCGCCCTTGAACGACGCGGCCTTGGCGGGCGGGGCCGCAGCGGTCCTGGCGGTGGTGTAGTCGACGGCGGGCATGGTCATGGAGCCGTCGATGGTGTCACCGGGCGCGTTCTCGATGGTCTGCGTGATGACGTCGCCGGAGACGGTCAGACCGACCGAGTGGGTGGTCCCCTTGGTGTCCACGACGGTGCTCGGCTTGATGGTGCCCACGGTGTTCCCCGTGGCCGTGTCGATGAGCTTCAGTTTGTTGGGGCCGTCCTGCGACGCGGTGACGCCGTCGGGGAGGTCCGGGGTGAACGACGCCTTGGTGGCCATGGTCAGCGCCGGTGCGTCAGCGCTCGTCACGTCCGCGGTGCCGGGCGGGTTCGGGCTGGTGTGGGCGATGTACATCGTGGAGCCGGCCGCCGAGTTGATGACGGGGACGGTCACGGTCGCGTCCGCCGTCCACGGCTGGTTGTCGGTGTCGAAGGTCCACGTACCGGTGACCTTCTTGCCGATGGCCGCGAAGTCGACCCATCCGTAGTTCTTGGCGGGGACGGTCACGGCGATGCCGTTGATGGTCGACTGGTCGGACTGGTAGGTGGTGGTCGACTGGAGCTGCGTGGAAACCATGGCCTGGACGGGAACGGACACACCGACCGAGGCCGACGTGCCCACACCGAAGGACTGCGACCAGCCCGAGTGATAGATGGTGGTGAAGACCTGCGTCACCTTGTCACCGGTGTCGTTGTACCAGACCGACGAGGCGGGCTGACGGGGCAGCGGCTCGGGCTGCCCCTCGGACTTCTGCGTCCACGAACAGGTGGAGGTCTTCTTGGCGCACAGGTCGGCGTAGTAGTCAAGCGCCAGGCTCCTGGCCTCGGCCGCCTTCGACGCGGGAACCGTCCACTCCTGCGCAGCGCTGCCGTTGCAGACGTTGGGCTGGGCCAGGATCCCCCACAGGTGAAGGCCGCCCCGGTTGTCCATGCAGTATTCGGTGCCGGAGGCGGCGTCCCGCCGCACGAGCCCGAAGGCGTTGGGCTTGCCGTCCACAGGACGGAAGTGCCACTGCTCGCCGTCCTGGCCGCACGACTTCTGCGTGGCCGGCTGGCTTGCGTAGACGCACTTCCCGGACGACGTACTGGCGATGTTGAACTGGCCGGGATCGCCCAGCTTGATCAGGCGGAAGCTCTGGTAGTTGGTGCCGTCCGGCGTAACGGATATCTGGTTACCGTCGTTGTTGCCCGTCGCATTCAGGGTGCCGTTGCCGTTGGTGAACGTGTAGGCGTCCGTCGTGACTGCGGCTGCGGCCGGTGCCGCGGAAAGGGCGAGGGCCGGGCCCACAAGAGCGGTGACGGTCAACGGGACGGCCAGCAGTCGTCCGACGCGTCGGAAAGAGGATCTCATCTCGGTCTTCCTGTGAGGTGCCTGTGTCGCGATTACGTACTAGACACCCCAGGCCACGCGGAATGCGATCTTCCGTCGCGTGATCCCCATCTCGCATGCATTCAAGACACATCTATGGCTAGTTCTCCGCCCCTTTTCCAACCATCGGGAAACCGGAGGCTCGCACCGGGCATTGCCGCCACCAAACCCAGCAGCGCCGATCGGCTGCAACCCTCACCGGGCATGCGCCACATCCGGATCCGCGGCCTCCTCCCCCAGCAGCCCGAAGAGCTGGGCCGACACGGAATTCCGAACGCACCGCTCTGCTGCCCCAGGCGGTCGCCGCACGATGACGGCTCGCTCTCCGACGGTCCGGCAACACAGCCGAGAACCGCACTGGACTGCATTACCGACGACTAAGACCGTCCTTGAAGTCCCGTGATTTTTCAGGGAGATGATGCATTTTAAATCCCGCCCGCAGGCCGAAATCTCAGAATCCCCTTCCGCCAACTACTCCTGAGAGAAAGCCGTTTGGGGGGAGGTGCGCCACAAGTGCCGCACCTCCCCACATAGTCAGGGATCAAGCCGCCCTCACTCGCCCCGCCTTTCCAACGTGCCTACTTGTCAATCCAGATGCCGAAGTCCCGCCAGGCCGTGCCGAAGTCCTGGAAGCCGAGACGGGCACCCGCCGAGCGCGTGACGGTGCCCTTGGCGATCGCGCCGCCGTTCGCCGATGCCGCGTACACCGGGCCACCGCTGTCGCCGCCGCGAGCGGCTTCCTGGCCGTTGGTCTGCTCGGCCTCGACCAGGTCCTCGGAGTCGTTGTAGAAGAAGAGCACCTTCAGATTGCAGACGGGGCCGCCGGTCGCGCCCGCACTCGTCACCCCCGACTGGCACAGGACCTCACCGGGGTACACCCAGTCCCAGCCATCCACCCGAACACCGCGCTCGTCGTTGCCCCGCCCGCCGGTGTACATGAAGTTGTCCACATCGGCGGTCGGGATCAGCATGATGTCGTGGGGGTCGTTGGCAGGCCCGGGCGTACCGATGTAGGCGTCCGCGCCATTGGTGTAGCGGTCGCCGGCCTTCCCGCAGTGCTCCGCGGTGAGGATGAACTGCGCCCCGGTGCTGTTGCGGACCCCGAAGCCCGACGTGCAGTTGGGCGCGCCGTTGTTCTTCAGCAGGGCGCCACCCGACCACGGGAAGGAGTCGTTGTCGCGCGAGCGCTCCTTGAGCGGTGCCTCCTCGACCGTGCGCACCGGAACGCCCGCGGCATCGGCCAGCGCCCAGGGAGCGGGCGAGGCGGCGATCTTGGCGCCGCCCGTCCCGGCCCCGTCGGCGGCGAGCACCAGGCCGCTGCCGTCCGTCGGGATCTTGACCGTGTGTCCCAGGGCGGGATGCTTGCGCAACTGCCCTTGCAGGCGCGCGGAGGCGGACTTCAGCTCGCCGAGCGAGTAGCGCGCGTCCGCCACCCGCACCGGGGCCGTACGCCGCGCCTCGTCGATCGCACCCTGGACCTGGCCGGGTATCTCGCCCTTCCACCACAGGACGACTTGGTCCCGTTCCAGACCGATCCCGGCGAAGCCGGCGTTGCTGCCGCGTTCCACCTGCCATCTGATCTTGTCGGCGGCGGCCACGAGCGGTCGCTGCCGGTTCATCTCGTTGAGCGTGTCCTTGGCAACGACCTGGCTGACCGCGACCGTTCTCTTCCCGTGCGGCTCCGCGCTCGCGCTCGTGCCCTGCGCCGCCGTACCGAGCAGTGCCGTACTCAGGACCACCGCTCCTGTGGCGAGCAGCGCCAGGTTGGCTCTCATCGAACCGCCTCCTTGTGACGTCGGCGCGGCAGCGCTTCGCCGCCGCGGTCAACGGAAGGTATGGAGCGGTACTCAATGGCGTATAAACGAGCGATCAACGCGGAGCCATGCGCTCCCCGGGCCGGTTCCGCGCGGACGGGTCCGGGCCGCCGACGTTCTGCGTCCGCTGCGCGATCCGGACCTTCCCCCGCACCCCGCACCCCGCACCCCGCACCCCGGAGCCGGAGCATGCTGTGCGTGCCGCGCTCGACCAAGGTGGCCGAGCGGCGCGGCCAGGGCACACACCCCGAACTCGACTGACCCCTATCAGAAGACCGTCAAGGACTGGCCCGGTCCCTTGAGTCCGCGTTCGGCCCGGAGTTGGATGAATGTCGTGAACAGCAGTCCGCGCCATGACGACCGGCCACCGCATCCGGTGCCTCCGGTAGTGCGTGCTGTTCCCGCGTCGGCTCCCTAGAGCCGCGCCTCCCCCGCGCGTACGCCGCCGTCGTTCCCATGCCCGGCGGCGTACGCGCGTCCTCATTTCTCTCCGCATGCCCACCGCCCCGCCCGGGGCGCGATCGGCGTGCCCCGACCCAGGAGTCCACCATGACCTCCGCATCCCTGTCCGGCCGTACCGTCCTGGTCACCGGAGCCACTTCCGGCATCGGCTACGAGACCGCGCGACAGCTCGCCGAGCGCGGCGCCACCGTCCTGGTCCACGGCCGCACGGCCGAGGAGGCCCAGGCCGCCGCCGACCGGCTCATCGCCACCGCCGGCATCGACGCCGCCCGCCTGTGCGCGTACGGCGCCGACTTCACCCGCCTCGACGAGGTCGAGGTGCTGGCACACCGTGTCATCGAAGCGCACCCGCACCTCGACGTCCTCGTCAACAACGCCGCCATCGCCGCCCCCGAGCGGCACACCGTCACGGCCGACGGCAACGAGGTCGCCTTCCAGGTCAACTTCCTCGCCCACTACCTCCTCACCTGCCTCCTCGAACCCGCCCTCACCAGCGACCCCGGCGGCCGCGTCGTCAACGTGTCCTCCTCGCTCCACCGCACCGCCAACATCCAGTGGTCCGACCCCAACCGGGCCCGGCGCTACTCCCGGCTCGCCGCCTACGCCCAGTCCCAGCTCGCCCTCACGGTCTTCGCCGCCGACCCCCGGGTCACCGCCGTCTCCCTGCACCCCGGCGTCTGCGAAACGTCACTGCGTCCGCTCTACGCGCACGAAGGAGACAGCGCCGCGAAGGGCGCCGCCCACGTCGTACGCCTCTGCGACCCGGCCACCGAGATCGTCAACGGCGCCTACTACGACCGCGACGAACGCGTCGCCCCGGCCCCCGCCGCCACCGAGAACCGCTCGGTACAGCGCCTCAACAAGCTCGCCTCCCTGCTCGTCGGCCACACCGCCTGAAGGAGAGACCCCGCATGTCCAAGCGCGCACGCAAGAAGAAGGCCCGCCGCAAGAAGAAGGCCAACCACGGCAGCAAGGCGGCGGCCTAGCACCGCCCGCAGGGGTGGTCCGTTCCGGCGGACGGGCCACCCCTGATCAAACCCCCGCCACCCCGAATCAGGTGACCTCAACATGATCGAGCTCTCTCGCCGCCAACTCCCCGGGTACAGCGGCTGGTTCCCCCGCGCGACAGCGGGCCCCACCGCCCTGGCCGAACACGTTCTCACCGCAACAGGCCGACTCTGGGCGGACCGCGCCGACCGGCCCCGCGCGATCGCCGTCGCCTGCGCGGGCCACGTCCTGCTCCGCGGCAACCCGGACGCCCTCGACCCCACGGCCCTGACACCCCTCTCCGGCCACTACGTGTTGGCGCCGAGCCGCTTCCTGCCGGTACTCGGCTCCGCCTTCGACCGGGTCGTGCCCTGGGAGCGCATGGTGTACGTACAGCGGGAGCAACCGACCGCGCCCCGTCCACCGCGCGGTGTGATCGTGCGCCGCATCACCGCCTCCGACACCCGCAGGCTGGCCGCACTCGGCGCCGACGCGGCCTGGATCCACGCCAGTTGGGGTGGCCCCGGCGAGCTCGCCGCCTCCGGATGCGCCTGGGGCGCGTTCGACAAAGGCCGCCTTCTGGCCATCGCCTGCACCTACTTCCGCGGCAGCCGGTACGAGGACATCGCCGTCGTCACAGCCCCCGACCACCGCCGCCGGCACCTCGCCCTCAGCTGCGTGCTCGCGCTCGGCGCGGACGCCGCCGCACGCGGGCGGACCGCCAGCTGGACCTGCTCCCGGTACAACCGTGCCAGCCGCCTGCTCGCCTGGCACGCGGGTTTCCGCCTGGAGCGGGAGTACGTGCACTACGCCACCGGCGCAGCGGCTCCCCACGGGGTCACCGGCCTGCGCGTACCCGTCTGAGCGGTTCGGGTGTCGCCGTAGGGCGGCAAGGGACCGAGCGCCCTTGCTGAGGCTTCGCGGTCACGGACGACGATCGGGGCTGCGGCCGGACCCGGGACGCTGCGGCCCCACCGCTACCGCCGGTGAAGCCGGCTGTCTTGTCCCTCTATGAGGTCTGGCGCACGTCCTGATGCGACAGGCCGGGGTGCACGTCGGCCTGGCGGAGTTCAGCCAGGAGCTGGCTTTGGCCGACGAGGAGTTCGGTGAGGATGCGGCGTGCGGCGCGCAGGAGGTCGGCGACGTCTCCTCCGGCGAGCGCGTAGCTGACCGTGGCCCCCTCGCGGACCGAAACCACGATGCCGGAGCGGCGCAGGACGGCCAGTTGCTGGGAGAGGCTGGAAGGTTCGATCTCGATTTCGTTCAGCAGGTCACGCACGGGCACGGGACCGTTCTGCAGGAGTTCCAGTACGCGGATGCGCACGGGGTGCCCGAGCATGCGGAAGAACTCGGCCTTGGCCTGGTAGAGGGGTACCTGCATGGTGAATCGCTCCTGCGTACGTGACTGCCGGGCGCCGCCGCAGCCCCGCTCCCTGTCGCGGACGGTGTCGGACGGTGTCGGACACACCGATCTTCGCCCTCCCGGCCCCGCATGCCCCGGGAAATAACCAGATTGGGATGTGGCCAGTTGAAGAAATCTTCAACTCCTGGGCATGCTGGGGCCGGTAGGGCGGACGGCGTCTAGATCTCCAGCCCGGCCTCGATACGCATCAACTGGTGGCGGGCCATGGCCAGATTGGACTTCGCCTTGTCCAGCACGAGGTACAGGAAGAGCCCGCTGCCCCCGCGGCCCTTCAGCAGTCGGATGAGGTGGTACTGGGCGCCGAGCGTGATCAGCACGTCCTCGATCCCGTCCTTGAGTCCGAGGAGCTCCATGGTGCGGACTTTGGCCCGGATCACGTCCGTGTTGCCTGCCGCCGCGACGGCCAGGTCAAGGCCCTTGCTGCCACCCAGCGACCCCAGTGCCATACCACTGGTGTAGTCGACCAGGGCCGCTCCGAGAGCGCCCTCGATCGAGGTCATCGTCTCTTTGAGGGAGACCTCCACATTTGCCATACCGGTATCCGCTCCTTGCCGTTGGTGCCAGGACGTCGGCCGCCCCAGCCGTGACGAGGACCCTACGGACTGTAGGCGGACCGCAACCGGGAAGTCTGTTACTGACCGAGGGAGCGACAAGTCGTTGGACGCTGCGCACGCTATTGAGCGTGCCTTGACCTGACGTGGACCATGCGTGTTTCCGGCGGCCCGTGAGACTGCGGGCCGCCGGTCGTCGAGGCTGTCGCGGCTCACGCGCTCGCGCTGGCCGTGGCCGACGGTACGGCTGTGGTCACTGCTGACGTACCGGCCGGCCACCTTGAGGGTCGGCGGGGCCCTGGTCGGCGTCGGCGGCGTCGAGGACCTCGCCCATCAACAGGTCCAGGTCTTCCGGGGTGGTGCGGTAATTGCACAGGCAGGCGCGCAGGACGGTGCGGTCGCGCACGGCGACGGTGGCGAGGTAGGCGCGTCCTGCGGCTTGGACGCGGTGGGCGATCCGGGTGTGGAGTTGGTCCTGGTCCCCGTGGTCCTGGGCGGTGAGGCGGAAGCAGACGACCGGCCAGGGACCGCCGGACATCAGTTCCAGCCGGGGTTCCGCGGTGATCTTGTGGCGCAGCCGGTCGGCGAGGGTCAGGTACTGCTCGATCAAGGCAGTGATCCCGTCGTGGCCCAGGTGGTTCAGGGTGGCCCACAGGGCCAGGGCCCGGGTGCCGGGGCGGGTCAGCTCGATCGTGGCGTGGGAGAGCCAGGGCAGCACGTCCGGTTCACCGGAGGTGAGGTAGGAGGCGCGATGCGCGAAGGCCGTGTGCAGATGCGCCGGGTCGGGGACGAGCAGGGCGCCGCATCCGACCGGCACGCTGAGGGTCTTGTGGGGGTCGACGGTCAGTGAGTCGACATTCTCGATCCCCCGGTAAAGGGGTGCCAGGGCCGGGACGGCGGCGCCGAGCCCGCCCCAGGCGCCGTCGGCGTGGTGCCACATCCCGGCGCTCCGGCACAGGTCCGTGACGGGTTCGAGCGGGTCGACGGCGCCCGTGGCGGTCGTGCCCAGCGTGGTGACCGTGCAGAACGGCAGCAGACCCGCGTCCAGGTCGTCGGTGACTGCGGCCTGCAGCGCGGCGGGATCCAGCCGGTCGTACGCGTCGGTGGCGATGGGGCGCAGCCGGTGGGCGGGCAGGCCGATGCAGGCGGCTGCCTTGGCGACGGACATGTGTGCTTGGGCGCTGTAGTAGAGCGTGAGCCGAGCGTGGTCGCGGTCGTAGGCGGGGCCGTCGCCGCTGCCGCGGCGGGTGAGGAACCAGGTGCGGGCGGTGGCCAGGGCGAGCAGGTTGGCCATGGAACCACCGCTGGTCAGAACGCCACCGGTGGTGTCGGGCAGGGCGGCCAGGCCGGCGAGCATCCGCACGGTTCCGCGTTCCAGGTCCATCAGAGCGTTCTCGCCCATGCCGCAGGTGGCGTTGATGGCACAGGCCAGAAGGTCGCCGATGATCCCCGCGGGGGCGGGCGGCGAGTTGACCCAGGCGAAGAAGGCGGGGTGGCCGTTCCCGGTCGGGTACGGAGCGATCTCGTCCCGGACGAAGTCCAGTACCCGGCCCAGCTCCTGCCCTCTGCGGCCGAGCGGCGCGTCGCGCAGCCTCACCCGCCGCCGCACTGGAATCGGGCTGCTCACCGGCCCCCCAGGCAGCTCACTCAGGTATTGGGACACCCACTCCGCCGCGGCGACGAGTTCGTCGTGCAGCACCTTCGGGTTGGCCCCGGGCGGCGTGGGATCCAGTGGCGGGACGTATTCGCGGCGTTCTGCCGGGGTGTGGCCGGACACGCGGTTAGCCATGGTGACGTGGTGAGCCCTTCTCCGATGCACGGCCCTCCAGGTCGGTGGATGCGAGGACCGTGATCGTAACGAGCGGTCGCGCCGACCGACACGCCCTGCCCCAACGCGGTGATCTGACGGTAGGTCAGCCCGCGGGAGGGAGGACGCCGAGCGCACGGCGGTCCCCCGAAATCATGCCGCCCGGGGCCCCGCCGGCCGCAATTCGCCGTCGCGCTCGACAACGGGTGGCTAACGTGAGGTGTTGCCGTCAAACATCAGCGGTGCCCGAGTCCGTCGAGCCGCACGCAGAAAGAGATACGTCCTTGAGGATTCCGCGGATTCGGGCTCTCAGGCATCGGTGGCATGCCCTGATCGTTGCGGTTCTCCTCGTCGCCATGGGCATCGGCGCAGGCATGATGGCGCATCAGTGGCAGCAGGCGGAGCTGCTCGACAAGAACGGAGTACGGGTCACGGGCGTCGTCTCCCGCGTCGTGCTACCCACCGGCAAGGGACAGATCAGCGGTGAGATCGCGTACACCGTCGCCGGCCACCGCCACACGGTCCGCAAGACACCCCACGGCGGCTACCCCCACCCGAGTCAGGGCGACCGGGTGTGCCTGGAAGCAGCCCGCGAGCACCCTCGGCTGGTCCGGCTGTGCGGCGACCGATACCCGGACGGTGACGACGAGTTCCCCACTCTCGCCTTGATCACCACAGCCGCCTCGATCGGGCTGCTCTTCGTCACGGGGCACTGGATCGCCAAACGCCGTGAAATCCGGGGAGCGGCCGAGCCGTCCGCAGATAGGCCGAGCTGACCACGGACCTACCGTCACACAGGCGCCGTGCAGCCGCGCGACAGAACTGTGAGCCTACCGTCGGAGGAACTGGTCGGCTCCATCGCTAATGACGTCCACGCCAGCATGCGGAGGCATCGTGATTCACCATGCACATACGCAGAGCCCACCAAGAGCAACCGAGACCTTCCAGGGTTCTCGCCTCCGGCGCGTACCCCGTCACAGTTTTGCCGTCCGGTCGACTGCTGAACGTAGCCGGAACTCGTAGGCTGAGACTATGGCCGACCTCAACTCTGCCCGGGCACGGGAGACGTTGACGCGCATCGCGAAGGACTACCGTCGGCGGTGGCTGCCGTCGGAAGAGGACGAACGTGCCTGGTACCGCAACCAGCCCTCTCTGGAACACGCAATCCGCTACAGCGGACGATGCGAGAACGCGTTCGGAACGCAGGAGAGCCACCAGCGCGGCACCAAGTCCCTGTACGCCAAGGTCACCGACGCCTACCTGCAGCCCAACAAGGAGGCACTTGCCGAGCAGGAAGGATTCGACGACCTGATCACGCTGGTCGATCGTTTGGTCCGTCATGTGCCAGGCATCGGTGAAATGTACGTGTACGACGTCGCCGACCACCTCGCCGCGTACCTGGGCATGAGCCCTGCCTTCGTCTACCTCCACAGAGGCACGAGGGACGGCACGAAAGCTCTCGGGATCCAGTGCTCCCCAAGTGACAGGTACTTACCCAAGCGCGCCTTCCCGCAGGGGCTCCAGAGTCTCGAACCCTGGCAGATCGAGGACGTGCTCTGCATCTACAAGGACATCCTGGGCCGGATCGCCTGCGGGCAGGCCGTGACGCCGGTCAACATTCAGGGCTGCGGCCGACGGGGTCGAAAGACCGCATCAGCCTGTTGAGCGGCCTCGTCCCCCGCGATGTGTCACGTGTCCCGGGAGTCCCCAAGTACCTCAGCCATCTGCGGGAACGCGCCGTTCCCGGGTGAACAGCGGGAATGCCTTGGGGACAGGTGCGTCGCGCACCGTCTTCTCCGGCGCAACGGGGAGAGCGCCGGTCGGTAGCCGCCCCTCGCCCAATCGCCGCGCAGTGGGTGAGTTGAGGCTTCTCGCGCAGCGTGGGCTCTGGGAGGGGCAGCCTCTCAGGGGTGCGCCGAGGGTTCGCTTCGGGGTGGACCCGGGGTCGGGTCGGGGTGATCACTGATGGCAACGGCGCACCCCGCCAGCAGAGTTGATCTTGTCGTCAAGAACCGTCAACGCCGCTCGGAGGAACACGGATGCGTATTCGCCGCACCCTCACTGCCCTGACCCTGGCCGCCGCTGTCACGGTTGTCACTGCCGGGACGATGGCGCCCGCGAGCGCCGTCCAGCCGGATCCCGTACGACGGAAACTGGAGACGCTGCTGCGCTCCGACCATGCCCCCGGCGCAGTGGCGAGCGTACGGGACGCCAAGGGGAACTTGCGTACCTACACCGCGGGTGTGGGGGACCTGGACACGCACGCGAAGATGCTCCGGGACGGTCAGGTGCGGATCGGCAGTGTGACCAAGACGTTCACCGCGGTGGTCGTGCTGCAACTGGTCGGCGAGGGCAGGATCCGCCTCGACGCACCGGTCGAGACCTACCTGCCGGGCCTCGTCCGCGGGAAGGGGATCGACGGGAACCGCATCACGGTGCGTCAGCTCCTGCAGCACACCAGCGGACTGCCCGACTACGAGGTCGACGTCACCGACGACATCCTCCAGCGCCGTTACGTCTCTCCCCGCGACGCCCTTGACATCGCTCTCCGGCACGAAACCGTCTTCGACCCCACGGAGCAGGGCCACTGGGCCTACAGCAGCACCAACTACCTGGTGGCGGGAATGATCGTGGAGAAGGTCACCGGACGGCCCGTCGCCGAGCAGATCGATCAGCGCATCCTCCGGCAACTCGGGCTGCGCCACACCTACTTCCCCGCCCCCGGCGAGACGACGATCCGCGAACGCCACTCCCAGGGCTACAGCGTGGAGTCCCCGGGCGTACCCCGCGACGTCACCGAGATCGACCCGTCCGCGTCCTGGGCGGGAGGAGCGATGGTCTCCACCCCCGCCGACCTCAACCGCTTCTTCTCCACGCTGCTCAAGGAGAAGGACCACGTCCTCCTCAAGGAAGAGCAGATCACGCAGATGCGTACCACCGTCCCCGTGCAGAAGGGCTACGCGATGGGACTGGGTGTCATGAGGGTCCAGTTGTCGGACACGTGCGTCGCCTGGGGCCACAGCGGCGCCATCCCCGGCTACGGCACCTGGTCCGGAGCCACCGACGACGGCCGCTCCACCAGCGTCACGATGAACCTGGAGCCCAAGACCGGCCAAGCCGTCGAACACCTCGAAGACGCCATGAGCGCGGGCCTGTGCCACTGATCCGCACAGACGTGCCGACGGGCAGCGGGGCCGCGGTTACGGGAGGGCGGATTCTGTTTCGGGGCGAGGAGTTCGGGGATGTCGCGGAGCTGTGCCCGGCTGGTGACGGCGAGTTTGGCGTAGGAGTTGGAGAGGTGGTAGCCGACGGTGCGGGGGCTGAGGTGGAGGTGGGCCGCGATCTCCTTGTTGGAGCGGCCCAGGGCCGCGTGACGGCTGATGCGCCACTCCTGCAGGGTCAGTCCCAGTCGGCTCGCGGGACTTGAGACCGTGGAGCACACGTGGGTGAGCTCCCGCTCCGCCCGTGCCCGCCAGGGAGCCGCGCCGAGCCGGTGGAACATCGTGCGGGCCGCTTCTAGAGAGGTGCGCGCTTCGTTTCGCCGGCCCAGTCGGCGCAGTGTCTCGCCTTGCAGGAGTTGGGCGCGCGCATGGTTGAAGGGGCGGTGGGGGGTCAGGGCCGCCTCAGCGTCCACCGCGTTGTCGAAGCAGGACAGGGCATCCTCCGGGCACTGGGTGAGGAGCCCCTCGACGCGGTGGGCGATGGCCCCGGCACTGCCGGAATCGCGGGGATCCGCTGGGCTTGCGGTGCGCAGGAGGTCGCGGACCTCGTCGGCGCGTCCGCTCAGCGCCGCCGCCTCGGCCACGTCGGCCGTGATCAGGGCGGCGGCAGGGGGATGGGCCGCGGGTCCGCTGCCGACGAGCACGGGCAGCCAGTGGTCCAGGGCTTGGGAGGGCCGGCCCAGGCCGAGGTCGAGCAGCCCGAGGATGATCTGTGCGAGGGCGGTCATGAAGGTGCGCGGATGGGGTGACAGCAGCCGCAGGCCGGTCCGCACGTGGTGATGGCACACCTCTTCGTCGCCCCGCAGTGCGGCCAGCCAGCCGAGCTGGATCTCGTTGGCGGCCTCGATGGCCACCATGCCGTACTCGCGCGCCAGTTGGCGGGATTCGCGCAGGTGCTGGGCGGCCTCGTCCCAGTGTCCCGCGAGGACTTCGGTGGCGGCGAGCTCCGAGAGGACCTCGGGGAGCTGGGCCTGGGTGGCGGCGGTGTGGCGCAGCTGGGTGGCCCGGGTCCGGTAGGCGTCGGCGGCCAGGTCTTCGCTGTCCGTGGAGACGGCGTGGACCGAGGGAACGTGGTCCAGGTCCCAGCGGGAGTCGTCGGGGGCCTGCCGCAGCCGCGAGCGCGGCCAGTCCTCGTGGTCCTTCTGTGTGGGGGCGGCGGCGAGGCTGATGCGAATGCGCTGTTCCAGTTCGCGGGTGAGGTCGTCGCGCCCGGCGAAGGCGCCGGGGAGCAGCTCGTCCGCCAGGGAGGCGATGCCCGTGGTGTCGTTCTGGATCCACATGCTTCGCAGGGCCAGTTTCAGTGTTCCGGCGGCGTGGTCCGGGTCGGTGGGGGCCAGCAGGCGTGCGGCTTCCACGGAGAGGTGGGCGGCGCGGGTCACCGACCCGGTGAAGTATTCGAGGAGTCCGCGCAGGGCCAGCGTCCGGCCGTGGCAGACGGGCGTGGCCTTCGTGAGGTCGACGCGCGCCAGCAAGTCGCGCACCTGGCGGAGGTCACCGACCAGCCAGGACTCCTGTGCCGCGAGCGTGAGCCGATCGGCCCGGTCCGCGGGGTCGGTGGAGAGGTCGGCCGCGCGGACCAAGGCCTGGAGTGCGGCGTGCGGGGCGCCGCGTTCCAGGCATGTCTCGGCGTGGGCGTGCAGCGCCGCCGCCACGGAGTCGTCCGGATCGCTGAGCACCGCCGCCAGGTGCCATACGCGCCGCTCTTCGGCGGCCACTTCGGCGAGTGCCTGGTGGGTGGCCATGCGGCGGACGGGGCTGGCCTCCTCGTACACGGTCTGCTGCAGGAGCGGGTGGCGGAATTCGGTGCGCCCGCGGTCGAAGCGCAGGATGCCGGCCGTGAACGCCTCGTCGAGGCCGTCGGCCTGGAGCCGCAGGAGGTTGGCGGCCTTGATGAGCGTCGCGAGGGGCTCGTGCTGGCCGGCCGCCGCGAGGAGGAGCATGCCCTGGGCGTTGGACGAGAGCCGCCGGATCTCGCGGCGGAACGCCTGCCCGACCGGCAGCGGCCCGGACGGGCAGGAAAGGCCGGCCGCCTTCGCGGTCTCGACCAGCGCCAGGGGGTTGCCCCGGGCCGCGCGCAGGATGCGCTCCACGGTGTCCGGCTCGGCGGTGGGCAGGTGCCGCGCCAGGACGTCGCGGGCCTGGCCGTCGGTGAGCGGGGGCAGTTCCTCGCAGCGCATGTCCGCGCGGTCGGCGAGATGTTCCATGCCGGGCCGGGCCGCGAATACGGCGGCCACGGAGTGGGAGTACAGCCGCCGGAGCGCGAAGAGCAGCGCGTCGCGGGAGTCGTTGTCGATCCACTGGAGGTCGTCGACGAGCAGGAGGACCGTGCGGTCCTCGGCGAGCACGGTGATGAGCTGGAACAGGGCGGTGGCGACGAGGAAGCGGTCCGCCTGCCTGGCCTCGATCCCGAGGGCGCCCCGCAGGGCCGCCCGTTGGGCCGGCGGCAGCCGTCGCAGGTCCGCGGTGCGGGGGGCGAGGAGCTCGTGCAGGGCGGAGTAGGGCAGATGGCTCTCGGTGAGCGTGCCACGGCAGCTGAGCGTGGTCACGCCGTCGTCCAGACGCGCGGCCCGGTCGAGGAGCGTCGTCTTGCCCGCGCCCGGTTCTCCGACGAAGAGGAGGCTCGCGCCGCTGCCGTCGGCCGCCTGTGCGAGGAGCTGGCGGACCATGTCCAGCTCCGGGTTTCTTCCGGTGATCACTGCGACGATGATACGTGAACAAGTTGAACCATTAATGAAATGGCGGAGGGCCTGCCGCTCCACCTGCCCGGCGGCTGCACGCCCGCCTCTCCGGGGGCCGGAGGGGAAGAGGGCGCCCCGCGTCTGCTCGGCGCGACAGGTGCCCGCGCCCGGCGGACGGCCCGGCGCATCCGGCACAGCGGACGGCCCGGCGCATCCGGCACACCCGGCGTACCTGGTCCCCCGAGACCGGCGCCGGAGGCAGAAACCCCGTCCTCATGACAGATCCGATGACAGATCCGGTGGGCGCCGCGGCCGGGGCACTGTGATCACCGCACGCGCCGGACGACACCACCTGCCAGCAGGGTCCTCCGGCGACTACAGCCGAGGCAAGAGGAACGTCATGAGCAGTGTGGGCTTCGACAACATCGTGGTGGGCGCGGGTTCGGCCGGGTCGGTGGTCGCGCGGCGGCTGGTGGACGCCGGACGCAAGGTGCTCCTTGTGGAGGCGGGGCCGGTCGACGGCACCGAGGCGATCCACGACCCCACCCGCTCCGTGCAGTTGTGGAACAGCGACTGGGACTGGGCCTTCCAGACCGAGCCGCAGACCCACGCCGACGGACGGCGGCTGCCCTGGCCGCGCGGCAGGACGCTGGGCGGGTCCAGCTCGTTCAACGGCATGATCTACGTCCGGGGCGCGGCGGCGGACTACGACTCCTGGGCCTACCAGGGCGCGGCCGGCTGGTCCTGGAAGGACGTCGAGCCGTACTTCCGCCGCCTGGAAGGCTTCGACGGCGGACCGGAGGGCGGGCGCGGCACCGGCGGACCACTGCACGTGCAGCGCAATCCCGGCCCCGACGCGCTGGTGCGCTCATGGGTGGAGGCGGCCACGCAGTACGGCCTGCCCTTCAACGAGGACTACAACAGCGGCGACCAGTACGGGGTGAGCTACACCCAGCACACCATCAAGGACCACCGCCGCCAGTCGACCTGGGTGGCCTACGGACGCGCGGTCCAGGACAACCCGCTGCTGACCGTGGTCACCGGCGCGCTCGTGACCCGCGTCGTCTTCGACGGCGACCGCGCGGCCGGAATCGCCTACGTCGTCGACGGCCAGGAGCACACCGCCCGGGCCGACCACGACGTGGTCCTCAGCGGCGGTGTGTTCGGCACCCCGCAGCTGCTCATGCTGTCCGGGGTCGGACCGGCCGACCAGCTGCGCGCCCTCGGGCTGCGGGTCCGCGCCGATCTGCCCGGCGTCGGCCGCAACCTCCAGGACCACTGGTCGGCACCGCTGATCTGGAAGTCCAGGAAGCCCCTGCCGGCCTGGGCGGCGCAGGGCCTGGAGGCCCACTTCTTCGCCTCGACCCGGCCCGGCCTGGTGGCCCCCGACGTCCAGCCGCTCTTCCTGTCGTTCACCTATCCGGTACCCGGCACGGACCTGCCCGAGCACGGCTTCTCCGCCGTCGGCCAGCTCCTCCATCCCCACAGCCGCGGCGAGGTCCGGCTGCGCTCGGCCGACCCGGCGGCCCCGCTGGTCCTGGACCCCCGGGTGTTCTCCGACCCCCGCGACCTGGAGACCCTGGTGGACAACCTGGAGATGCTGCGGGACATCGCCGCGCAGGGCGCGCTCAAGGAATGGAACGACGGTGAAGTACTGCCCGGCCCGGACAGCACGACCCGCGACCAGCTGCGCGACCACGTGCGCGCCACCGTCGTCTCCGGACACCACCAGATCGGCACCGCCCGCATGGGCCTGGACGCCCTGGCCGTCGTCGACCCCGAACTGAAGGTGTACGGGGTGCGGAACCTGCGCGTCGCCGACGCGTCGGTCATGCCGCACGAAACCAGCGGCAACACCAACGCCCCGAGCATCATGATCGGCGAGAAGGCCGCCGACCTCGTCCTCGGCCACACGATCCCGTAACTACCCATCAGTTGTTGGCAGTTGCCACCCATACCCGTATGCGGGTGCGTTCTCGCGCGTGCCCGCAGCAGCTCCCTCTCCCGGCGGCCCGCCGCACCACGCGATCGGGCCGCCTCCCTCCCGCAGAAAGCGACCGCACCGCCATGCCCCTCACCGCCACCGCCGCCGTCTCCCGCGGCCCCGGCGAAGACTTCGTCGTCGAGGAACTTGAACTCGACGACCCGCGCCCGGACGAGGTCCTCGTCCGCTACACGGCCGCCGGGCTGTGTCACACCGATCTGGAGGCGACCGCCGGCCATCTCCCCACCCCGCACCCGGTGGTCCTGGGCCACGAGGGCGCCGGCACCGTCGAGGCCGTCGGCACGGCCGTGACCGGCTTCGCCCCGGGCGACCGGGTCGTGCTGAGCCTGGACTCGTGCGGCGGCTGCCGCAACTGCCTGGGCGGGCAGCCCGCGTACTGCGAGCATCACATCCCGCTGAACTTCCACGCGCGGCGCGCGGACGGCACGGTGGGCCTGGGGGACGCGGCGGGCCGTCCGGTGCACGACCACTTCTTCGGCCAGTCCTCGTTCGCCTCCCACGGCCTCGCCCACCCCCGCGGCCTGGTCAAAGTCACCGACAACAGCCTGCCGCTGACCACCCTCGCCCCCCTGGGCTGCGGTGTCATCACCGGCGCCGGAGCCGTCCTCAACTCCCTGCGGGTACGGGCGGGCGCCACGGTGGCGGTCTTCGGCCTCGGCACCGTCGGTCTCGCCGCGCTCATGGCGGCGGTCGCGGGCGGCGCGACACGCATCATCGCGGTCGACCGCACGCCCGACCGTCTCGCCCTGGCCCAGGAGTTGGGCGCCACCGACCTCGTCGACGCCTCCACCGGCGACACCGCCGAGGCCGTCATGGACCTCACCCGGGGCTCGGGGGTGGACTACAGCGTGGAGTCCACCGGCGCCGTCCCCATCATGAACACCGCCGTCGCGGTCCTCGCGCCGCTCGGCTCGGCGGCCGTCCTCGGCGTCGCCGCCCTGGACGCCGACCTCAAGGCCAACGCCTTCGAACTCCTCAAGGGCCGCACGGTCACCGGATCCGTCATGGGCCACCAGGCCCCCGGCGTCCTGATCCCGCGCCTCCTCGACCTCCACCGCCAGGGCCGGTTCCCGCTGGACCGCCTCGTCACCACCTATCCGCTGACCGGCATCAACCGCGCCGTCGCCGACGTCAAGGCCGGCACCACGGTCAAGGCCGTCCTCACCCACCGCGCGTGACCGCCGTCCCTCCCCCCGTGCCGCTCAGAAAGCCCCACCCCCTGCCCGGAACGCCGTCCGGCTCCGTGCCCCCGTCAACCGGGCTCCCTTCGCAGGCCGCCAAGAAACCGGCCCCACCCACCATCTGGAGTTCATCCATGACCACCCCGAACACCCCCCGTCGCACCGCCGCTCTGGGCGCCGCGACCGCCGCCACCGTAGTGGCGCTGGGGACGGTCGTCCCCAGCGCGTCAGCGGCACCTGACGAGCCCGCCGCGCAGGCACACCGGGCCAAGCCGACCGTCGTCCTGGTCCACGGTGCCTTCGCCGACGCCTCGGGATGGAACGCCACCGCGACCCGGCTGCGGCGCGGGGGATATCCCGTCCTCGCCGTCGCCAACCCGCTGCGCGGCCTCGACTACGACGCCGCCTACGTCGCCGGGCTCCTCAAGAGCGTCAAGGGACCGAAGATCGTGGTCGGTCACTCCTATGGCGGCGCCGTCATCACCAACGCCGCCGCCGGAGTGCCCGACGTCAAGGCGCTGGTGTACATCGCGGCGTTCGTGCCCGACCAGGGCGAGTCGCTCGGCGCGCTGATCGAGGGCCACCCGGACCCGGCCGTGCCGCCGCTGCCCCAGCAGACCTTCGGCTACACCCGGCCCGACCGGACCACCGGCACCGACGTCCTGCTGGACCCGGCCCGTTTCCGCGCGGCCTTCGCCGCCGACGTCCCCGCACCGGACGCGGAGCTCATGGCCGCCTCCCAACGGCCCATCGCCACCGAGGCGTTCGCGCAGCAGACGCGGCAGGCCGCCTGGAAGACCCTGCCCTCCTGGGCCCTGGTCGCCACCCAGGACCAGGCCATCGGCCCGAAGCTGGAGCGGTTCATGGCCCGCCGGGCCGGCGCCCGCATCACCGAGATCCGCGGCTCCCACGCCGTCATGGTCAGCCGCCCCGACGCGGTGACCCGCATGATCGAGCAGGCGGACCGCGGCACCCGCTGACCATGCCGCGAGGAGACGCTCCGACCGGACGGACCCGGCCGGAGCGTTCTCGCCGTACCGCCGCAGTCTTGACGGACCTACACGAAAGGCCACCCCGTGACATCGAAGCGACCCGCCGACAGCGACAAGCAGCGCACTCTGCCCGCCGAGGCCGACGGCGGCACCTGGCTGCCGATCACCGAGATCGGCCATCCCCTGCTCCACCGCCGGTGCGCCGACGTCACCGAATTCGGCGGCGGCGAACTGGCCCAGCTGATCAAGGACATGTTCTTCACGATGCACGTGGCCGGCGGGGTGGGCCTCGCCGCCAACCAGGTCGGCGTCGACCTGCGGCTGTTCGTCTACGACTGCCCGGACGACACCGGCACCCGACACATCGGACACGTCCTCAACCCCGAGCTCGTGGTGACCGGCGAGGAACGGATCGACCGCCGCGAGGGATGCCTCTCCGTTCCCGGCGCCGCCTCGGAGCTGTCCCGCCCGGCCGGCGCCACCGTCAGCGGCCAGGACTGGCAGGGCCGACCCGTCACGGTGCGGGGCACGGGCCTGTTCGCCCGCTGCCTCCAGCACGAGAGCGACCACGTCGGCGGTGTCCTGTACGTCGACAGGATTCCGGCGGTGGCGGAGCGCGACCGGGTGCTCCGGCAGATGCACGACCACCGCGCCACCGTCTACGCCGAGCGCGAGGCGCGAGCGCGCTCGCTGGCCCGATGACCCCCGGACGCGGATTCCGGACCCCGGCTCCCCCGCGCCGACGCACGAACACGGAAGGCACCATGCCACGACCAGACCGCCACGCCCCCTCCCGAACCGCTCCCCACGAGCCCGGCAGAGGGCGCGCGAGACCGGGAAAGCCCCTTACCCGCGAAGTTGGTGACGGGCAGTCACACGACGTCCCCCGCCTCGTCCGCGCTCCGTCGCTCCTCCTCGCGTTCCTCGGCATCCACCTGCTCGCGGTATGGACGCCGATCGGTCAGTGGGCGGAGAACTCGCTGATCCGCGGCTACGCCGACCGGGCGCGGATCCTGCCGCTGGCCCAGTCCTGGGGACCTCCGCCCCTCACCGACGAGACGGCGACCGTCGCCACGGGCCTGGTGGTGATCGCCGCCGTCACCCTGGTGCGGCGGTGCTGGCGCGAGGGCTGCGCGGCCGTCGCGACGGTGGTGGTCACGCTCGCCGCGACGGAGGCGCTCAGCAGGTACGTCCTGGTCCGCCCCGATCTCGTCGGGGCGGACGACAACCTGAGAGCCGCGAGCTTCCCCAGCGGCCACGTGGCCATCGCCGCCGCACTCACGCTGGGCCTGCTCCTGGTCACTCCGGGGCGCGTTCGCGGCTACGTCGCCACCGCCGGGGCGCTGTGGGTCGCGGTCATCGCCGGGGCGGTCCAGGCGCTCTACTGGCACCGGCCCAGCGATGTGCTCGGCGCCACCCTCCTGGCCTGCGCCGCCCACAGCGCCGTCGGCCGCCTCCTGGCGGCCGGTCCCACCGCCTCCCGCCGGGGTGCGCGCCTCGCCCTGGTGCTGGTGGCGGCGGGCGCCGTGGCGGCAGCCTCGCGGGAGGACGGCGTGGCGCGGCCGCTCGTGTTCGCCGCGGCGGCCTTCGCCTCCGGGGCCCTGGTGTGGAGCGTCGCCGCCCTGGACGCGCGCGCCGCTCCCCGGGAGCCTGACGACAGGTCAGGGGGCACCGGGTCCGCCAAGCGGACCACGGCCCCCCTTGGCTGGTGAGCGCGCCGGGGTGTCCGGCCGCAGCGGTCAGGCCGGGACCCGGCCCGCGTGCGCGCGGGTGCGCTGCGTGAGGCGGACCAGTTCGCCCAGGAAGTCGCGCAGCAGGCTTTCGGTGAACTCGTCGCCGATGAAGACGCCGTCGGCGTCGAAGCGCTGGTGCGACCGGAAGACGGTGACTTCGGGATGGGCCACCACCGGGACCTGTACCCGGTGGAGGATCTGCCGCAGGACCAGCTGCCCGCGCGCCGTGCCGAACTGTGAGGGCGAGGCGCCCAGGATGGCGGTGGGCTTGCCGCGAAGGCTGGAATCGCCGGAGCCGGACGACGGGCGGGAGAGCCAGTCGAGGGCGTTCATCAGGACTCCCGGAATCGCCGAGTTGTACTCGGGGGTCGCGATGATCAGCCCGTCGGCCTCGCGTACCCGCTCGCGCAACTCCACCACCGGGGCGGGAGGGTTCGCTTCCAGGTCCTGGTCGAAGTACGGCAGGGCGCCCAGGTCCGGATGGACGTCGATGGTGACGTCCGAGGGGGCCTGGGCCCGCAGGGCGTGCAGCAGGCCGGTGTTGTGGGAGCTGCGGCGCAGGCTGCCGGAGATGGCGAGGAATCGCAGGTGGGACATGAGGGTGGCGCCTTTCGGTCGGGGTGGACGGCCGGGGCGGGTGCCCCGGCGCTGTGCGCGTGGGTGGGTGGCCCGCTCGCGCGCGACGGGCCGGACGGGCTCAGGCGCGGCGGTGGCGTGCCGCGGCGTACACGCGGCTGCGGTCGGCGGCCAGCTCGTCGAGCGGGGCCGCGACGCCCCGGGGCAGGCGCAGGGGGTCGAAGCCCGGTTCCGTGGCGGGCGGTTCGGTGCCGGTCAGGGTGAGGGTGCCGAGCGGCACGGTGTGCTCGGAGGACCACAGGCGGGTCGGGTCGTACACCTCGTCGTGCGGCGCCGGCAGCTGGGCCACGAGGTCCAAGCTGGCGGGCAGTTCGGCCGCCAGCCCGAGGCTGAGGTAGTCGCCCGGCCGGCTGTGGGCCTCCTCGGGGTTCAGCGGCTCCGTGGGCCGCTGGGGCCGCCAGCTCAGCCGGGCCCACCGCACCCTTCGCGCCCCGTCCGTCAGGCCGTAAGCGTGCACGGAGTGGTAGGTCAGGCCGGTGAATCCGGCGGCCGGGCGGGCCTGCTGGGCCAGTTCGAGGGCGGTGGCGGCCTCGGGGTGGCGCTCCAGGAAGGCGGGGACGGCCGACGGGTCCGGGGAGTTCGTGGCCCGCAGGAACTCGGCCATCGCCGCACCGGTCCGTACGAAGAAGACAGGCAGCGTGAACATGACGAGGTCGAGGTCGCCGATGCGGACGGCCAAGCCGTGGTCGCCCGGATCGCCGTCGTGGCCACCGGGGCCGCCGAGCGTGCTGGAGAACCGGGCCGTGGCCGGGGTGGCGGGGGCGGTGAAGACGGCGGCGGCGCGCCCGGACGGGGTGAACTCGCCTGCGGCCCAGGCGCCGCGGGCGTGCAGGAGGCGGTGGTGGGCGGGGTCGGCGCCGGTCGCGGCGGCCACCTGCTCGACGAGCCGGGCACCACCGTCGAAGGAATCTTCGGTCATGGCGGTGACGGTAGGCAGCCCGGGTTACCGGGCGCATCGGTCGCCCTATCGGTCGGACCTTCCCGTGCCTGACGACAGGACGGGCGAGAAGTCCCATGAGAACGCGAGGAAATGAGCTGTGTACGGACGGCATCAGGAGAAGAGGGAGCTCGACCGGCTCCTCGAAGGGGCCCGCGCGAGCAGGGGGTCTGCCTTGGTGCTCTGGGGGGATCCCGGCATCGGCAAGACCGCGTTGCTGGAGTACGCCACCGCGGTTGCCACCGACTTCACCGTGCTGGCCTGCCGCGGCAGCCGGATGGAATCGGGGCTCGCCTTCGCCGGGCTGCACGGACTGCTGTGGCCCCTCACCGCCCGGTTCGACGCGCTGCCGCCACCGCAGGCCGCCGCTCTGCGCGGGGCGCTCGGATACAGCGGTGACCTGACGAACCGCTTCCTCGTGGGGGCCGCCACGCTCACGCTGCTCACCGAACTCGCGGCCGAACGCCCCCTGTTGATCACCGTGGACGACGCGGGCTGGCTGGACGAGCCCAGCGCCGAATGCCTGGCCTTCGTCGCGCGACGGCTGTGCGCCGAACCCATGGCCCTGCTGCTCACGGGCCACACCGATCCCGGCTCCGGCGGGCCCTGGGAATGCCTGCCGGCCCTGTCTGTCCCCGCGCTGTCCGACACCGAGGCGGAACGGTTCGTCCGCGCCGAGGTGTCCGGGGCGGACGAGGAGACCGTGCGCCGCACCGTCCGGGCCGCCTGCGGCAATCCGCTGGCGCTGCGCGAACTCCCCATGTCGGCG
This sequence comes from Streptomyces sp. cg36, assembly GCF_041080675.1. Lineage (NCBI taxonomy): Bacteria > Bacillati > Actinomycetota > Actinomycetes > Kitasatosporales > Streptomycetaceae > Streptomyces > Streptomyces cyclosori. The sequence goes on from NZ_CP163520.1 coordinate 157,776, forward strand.
GCCGACCCCGGGGAGCGCCTGCCCATCGGGCCCCTGCTGAGGCGGGCCTTCGGCGCCCGGACCGCCCAGCTCTCCTCCCCCACCCGGACCCTGCTGCTCGTGGCCGCCGCCGATGACCGCGGCGACCTGCGCCTCGTGCGCGAGGCCGCGGGCGCACTCGGCGCGGGGGCAGCCGCCTGGGACGAGGCAACGCGCTCGGGCCTGCTCGCCGCCCAGGACGGCCGGATCCGGTTCCGTGCTCCACTGCTGGGGGCGGTCGTGTACGAGGAGGCCCTGTTCACCGAGCGCCAGGCGGCACACCGGGCCCTTGCCGACGCCCTGCGTACGGACGGGTCCGAACAGGGCCTGCGGGCCTGGCACTTGGCAGCCGCCGCCGACGACGAGGCGGACGACGACGTGGCCGAACTGCTCGAACGCAGCGCTCACGACGACTGGACGCGGGGCGGCTACGCCTCCACGGCTCGGGCGCTGTGCCGGGCTGCCGAGCTGTCGCCCCGCGCTGCGGACGCGGCCCGCCGCTTCGCCCTGGGAGCCCGTGCCGCCTGGGAGTGCGGGCAGGTGGGGAAGGCGCGGGTCCTGCTCGACCGGGCGGGGCGGCTGGCGCCCGAGCAGACGGTGGCCAAGGACAGCGGTGGCCTGCCCGGGGTCATCGAGTTCGCCCACGGCGACCAGGAGCGCGCACACCGGATGCTGCTGCGCGACACGCATGCCGTGTCCGAGCCCGGCAGAGCCATGGAACTGGCCTGTCTGGCGGTCCGGGCCGGGTGGGCGGGCGGATCCCCCGAGCAGCAGTCGGCGGCGCTGTGCCGGGTGGCGCAACTGGCCGCGGACGACGCGGAGGCACCGGGGGCGACCGTGCTGGCCGCGCTGACCCAGTGGTGGGGCGGCGATTCCGGCACCGGAGCGGCGCTCACCGAGGAGGCCGTCGCCCGGCTCGGCGCGGCGTCCTGGCGTCTGGTTCCGCCCGCTCCGCTGGCTCTGACGTGGGGCGCCGAGCAAACGCTCGCGGAGGCCCTGCGCCGTCAGCTGTCGGAGCTGCGCCGCACCGACGCGGCGAGCGCCCTGGTGATGACCGTGCCGCAGACCGCCACCCTGGACATCGTGGCCGGGCGCTGGAGCGAGGCGGCTGCGAACGCCGTCGAGACACTGCGGCTCGCCGAGGAGATCGGTGCCGACCACGCGGCCTCGCAGTGCCGCAACTCCCTCGCCTGGCTCGCGGCCCTGCGCGGCGACGAGCAGCACGTGGCCGAACTCACGGCCGCCACACTGGAGTTGTCGGTGCCACGCGGGGTGCGTGCGCTGACCGCAGCCGCCTACTGGCATCAGGGCCAGGCGGCCCTGTTCGCCGGACGCCCGCAGGAGGCCCTGGACCGCCTCCTGCCCCTGGCCGTCCCCGGACACCAGGCGGCGCACACCACCTTCGCGCTGCTCGCCGCCGCCGACACCGTGGAGGCCGCCGTCCGCGCCGGCCGCCCACAGGCCGGTGAGCCCGCGCTCGGGTCACTGCGCTCCTGGGCCGACCGGACGGGCGCGCCGTGGGCCGTGGCGGCGGCGCACCAGAGCGCGGCGCTGCTGGCCACCGACCGGACGGAGGAGCTGTTCCGCCGCTCCCTCGACGTCCCCGGGGCCACCGGCCGGCCGTTCTGTCACGCGCGCACGCGTCTGCTGTACGGGGAGTGGCTGCGGCGCGTACGGCGGCGCACGGACGCCCGGGTGCAGCTCGCCGAGGCCGCGGAGACCTTCCGCCGCCTCGCGGCCGTACCGCTGCTGGAACGGGCCCTGACCGAACAGGAGCTGACGGGGCAGCAGCTGCGCCGCGAGACGCTCCGGGACGACGCCGTGCTCACCTCCCAGGAGTCCCGTGTGGCCCGACTGGCCGCGGAGGGGCTCACCAACCGGGAGATCGCCGCGCACCTCCTCATCAGCCCCCGCACGGTCGGCCACCACCTCTCCAACGTCTTCCAGAAACTGGGGATCGTCTCGCGGGGAGAGCTCGCCCGCGTGGACTTCGACAACGGAATGCGCCTCACCTAGGCCATGACCGATACGGTGACCGATTTGCCCGCGCGCGGATCTCCCTAGCGTCGTGGTCGTTCGGCTGACCGGCCGGCGAGCGACTCAGGAGAACCCCCATGGACAGCACCCTTCCCCCCCGGCGGCCCCGCTACTTCCGGTACGTCCGGTACTTCCGCCCACGCCACCATCGTGGTCGGCGGCGGCTCCGCCGGAGCCGTCCTCGCCGCCCGGCTCACCGAGGACCCCGGGCGCACGGTGCTGCTGCTCGAAGCAGGACCGGCCTATGCGCCGCAGGAGTACCCGGAGGCCGTGGCCTCCAGCAGTGTGCTGGGCGGCTGGACCGGACACGACTGGGGATACGAGTCCGAACCGGGCTTCATCGGCCACCCGGTGGCGGCCTTCCGCGGCAAGGTCCTCGGCGGATCGTCGGCCGTCAACGGCTCGGTGGCGGTCCGCGCCCTGCCCTCCGACTTCGCCCGCTGGTCCGAACGGGGGCTCCGAGGCTGGTCGTACGAGGAACTCCTGCCCTCCTTCAAGGCGCTGGAGTCCACCTCGGCAGGCGACGACGACCTGCACGGCCGCACCGGCCCCCTGCCGGTCGCCCAGCTCACCCACGCCGACCTCAGCACGATGGAGCGGGCCTTCGTCGACGCGGCCCTGGCGGACGGGATCCGCCCGGTGGCCGACTTCAACGGAGCGGCTCCGCAGGGCGTCGGCCCGTACCCGATGAACGTGCGCGACGGCGTGCGTGTCAACACGGGCATGGCCTATCTGACCGACGCGGTCCGCGCGCGGCCCAACCTGACCGTCCGCGCCGAAGTGCTGGTCGACCGCGTGCTGTTCAAGGACGGCCGGGCCACGGGCGTGGTCCTCGCGGACGGCACCGAGGCGGTCGCCGATCAGGTGATTCTGTCGGCGGGCGCCTACGGCAGCGCCGCGATCCTGCTCCGCTCCGGCATCGGGCCGGCCGAGGACCTCGAAGCACTGGGAATTCCGGTCGTCGCCGATCTGCCCGTCGGGCTGCGCCTGCAGGACCACCCGTTCTTCTACAACGCCTACGCCGCCGAGCCCGACCGGATCGGCGGCCAGACCCCGGTGATCGGCGCGAAGGTGTGGACCGCCAGCTCGGAAGCGGGCGAGGGCGAGCTGGACCTGCACATCACCGCCACCCATCTCTTCGACCATTCCACCAGTCCCACCGGCGTCGGATTCGTCCTCGCGGTCGCGCTCGTGCGCCCGCGGTCGCAGGGCACGCTGACGCTGAGGAGCCGCGACCCCGAGGACGCGCCCCGCATCGACCTCAACTTCCTCGCCGAGCCGAGCGACCGCCGCCGTCTGATCGAAGGCATCGCGCTCGCACGCCGCCTCGGTGCCACCCAGCCGCTGGCCGGGCTCATCGACCGCGAACTCAACCCGGGCCCGCGGGCGCGGAGCGACGCCGAGATCGAGGCGGCGGTGCTGGCCACCCTGGACACCTACCACCACCCCACCTCCACCGCCCCGATGGGCGCGGACGACGACCCGACGGCCGTCACCGACCGGCTCGGCGCGGTGCGGGGAGTGTCCGGCCTCCGCGTCGTAGACGCCTCGATCTTCCCGGACGTCCCGTCGGCCGCCACCAACCTCACGGTCATCGCGGCGGCCGAGCACATCGCCCGCCAGATCTGACCCACCGCACCCCTACCCGTACGCACATCCGCACCCCGTTTCGTAAGGACTCTCCGCCATGCAGCACGCCCGTAACCTCATCGACGGCCAGTGGGTCGACTCCGCCCGTCAGACCCCGTCGCTGAACCCGTCCACCGGCGAGGTGCTCGGCACCTTCGCCGACGCCGGAGCCCACGAGGCGACGGCCGCGATCGCCGCCGCCCGCCGTGCCTTCGAGACCACCGACTGGGCGCGCGACCGGAACCTGCGCGCCAGGGCCCTCTTCGAGATGGCCGACCGTCTGGCGGAGCGCCGCGACGAGTTCGTCACGCTGCTCGCCCGTGAGAACGGCAAGATCCTCGGCGAGGCCGCCTTCGAGATCGACCTCACCATCCCCAAGCTGCGCTACTACGCCGCACTGGCCCTGAGCGACCACGGCAGCTCGGCCGAGGTCCGTCCCGGCCTCTACTCCATGACCCTCCGCCAGGGCGCGGGGGTCGCCGCGGTCATCGCGCCGTGGAACTCCCCTGTCGTCCTCGCGGTCCGCTCGTTCGCACCGGCCCTGGCCGCCGGCTGCACCGTCGCCATGAAGCTCCCGAGCCAGACGGGGCTGGTCAACGGTCTGCTCAGCGAGCTCGTCGCACAGACCGAGAGCCTGCCCGCCGGAGTGATGAACATCTTCACCGAGTCGGGCAACGACGGCGCCCCGCTGCTCATCACCTCCCCCGACGTGGACGTCATCAGCTACACCGGCTCCACCGTCGTCGGCCGCGTCATCGCCGCGAACGCCGCGCCCACGCTCAAGGCGCTCTCCCTGGAGCTCGGCGGCAAGAGCCCGATGATCGTCTTCGACGACGCGGACATGGACGCCGCCGTCCCGGCTCTCACCAAGGCCATCACTACCTTCACCGGCCAGTTCTGCATGACGGGAAGCCGCATTCTGGTCCAGAGGGGTGTCGCGGACGAGTTCCGCCGCCGCATGGTCGCATCGCTGCGGGCCGTCAAGGTCGGTCCCGGCGACGACCCGGCCAGCGAGATGGGCCCGCTGATCGACGAGCACAACGCCCGGCGAGTCGAAGCCGTCGTCACCGATGCGGCGGCGTACGCGGAGGTCCTCGTCAGGGGCGTGCGGGACGGCGCGTTCCTGACGCCCTCCCTGGTGGAGGTCGCGGACCCGAACGCCCCGATCGTGCAGCAGGAAGTGTTCGGCCCGGTCGCCACCTTCGAGGTCTTCGGCACCGAGGAGGAGGCCGTCGCCCTGGCCAACGCCACGGAGTTCGGCCTGGCGGCGTCGGTCTGGACCCGCGACGTGGACCGTCCGCTGCGCGTGGGGCGCGAGATCGACGCCGGCACCGTGTGGACCAACACCTGGGCCATCGTCCACGACATGTTCGAGGAGGGCGGCTTCAAGCAGTCCGGCGTGGGCCGCCTGAACGGAGTGCGCGGCCTGGAGGAGTTCCAGGAGACCAAGCACTACGTCCACGCCGCGCCCCGCGCCTGACCCCCACCCGGGTGGGACGGCGGCCCGCCGTCCCACCCGGCCGGCCCCACCGCCACGCGCCGACCAGGAGCCCCCATGGCCACCCCTCCCGAAAGCACCGTCCTGACCTCCCACGGAGACATCGCGCTCGTCGCGGCGCGCAGGGTCGATCCGGGCCACGAAGAGACGTTCCAGGAGTGGGCACGGGGGGTCCTGGCCGCCGCCGCCACGCTCCCCGGCCATTTGGGCGGCGGCCTCTACCGCCCCGCCGCCGACGGCGCGCCGTGGATCGTCGTGCACCGCTTCCGCGACCAGAAGGCGCTGCGGGTGTGGCTCGCCTCCCCGCAGCGGGCCGCGTTCTCCGCCCACCACGAAGGGCACCGCCACTACGAGGTCGCGCGCCGTGAACTGGCGGGAATGGAGGGCTGGTTCACTGAACCCGGGCGGGCCGCCACCGCGCCGCCGCGCTGGAAGACGGCGGTCGCCTCCGCCCTGGGGATCTTCCCGATCTCCCTGCTCGGCAGCGTGTTCCTCACCCCGCATCTGACGGGCCTGCCGCAGGCGGCGCGTACCGCCGTCTTCGCCGCGCTGTTCAGCGTGCTGATGACGTACGTGTCCATGCCCCTCGTCACCCGCGCCCTACGCCATTGGCTCAGCCCCCGCGCGACAACGACCAAGCACCCGACAACCCAGCAGGAGAGCACCTCATGACCAAGGCCATCATCGGTACCGGCAGCATCGGCAGCCGTCTGGCGGCGAATCTCGTCGCGGGCGGTGCGGGCGTCCTGCTCGCGAGCAACAACCTCGCGGACGCCGCGACACTCGCCGACACGCTGGGCGACCATGCCACGGCAGTGACCGTCGACCAGGCCGTCGATGCGGCGGACGTGCTCGTCCTCGCCGTATGGCTGGACACGGCCAAGCAACTGCTCGCACAGTACCGCGACAGGCTGCCCGGCAAGATCCTGGTCGACCCCTCCAACCCGATCGCCCCGGACGGCAACGGCGGCTTCGTCAAGACGATCGGAGCCGGAGAGTCCTCCGGCCAGATCCTTGCCGCCCTGGTTCCCGCCGGTGCCCGGCTGGTCAAGGCATTCGGCACGCTGTCCGCCGAAACCCTCACCTCCGCGTCCCGCAGGGCCCCGGAACCCGCGGTCGGGTTCTACGCCGCCGACGACGACGCGGCGAGCGACGCGGTCGCCGCGCTGATCACCGCGGCGGGCTTCGACCCGGTCAAGGCCGGCGGCATCGACCAGTCGATCCGCCTGGAGGTCTTCGGTGACCTCCACGAGTTCGGCGCCCTGGGCCGGGCCGTGAACCGCGCCGAGGCACTCGCGGCGCTCTGAGGTCGGCCCCGCCCCAAGGCAGGGATGCGGTCACCACGCGTGGACGCGCCTGTCTGACGGCGGTTGCCACTGTGGCTCGCCCACCCGAAAGCCCCTCGCCGCAGGTCCCCGACGGCGAACGTGACAACCATGGGCTCCGACTCGCGCACACGTCACACGGGGACACGCCATATGTCCATCGGCACGGCGCGTACCGACCGCCCGTGCGCGTCCAGGACCCGGCCCATCCGCTTGACCGTACGCAGGGAGACGCGGCGCTCGACGATCTGGAGATCGGGGTACGTGCGGGCGAGCGCGGCCTCCAGGCGTTGCCCGTCGGCCAGGGAACGCAGCCACACGGAAAGGATCAGGTTGTGTGGTCCGGTGACGGCGGCGCACAGCCGTGCCTCGGGGAGTCTGGCCAGCTGGGGGCCGATCTCATCGAGCCGGTGGGGCGGCACGGCAGCCCAGTAGGAGGCGAGAACGGGGCGTCCGGCGTCCGGGGCGGCGATCTCGCAGCGGAATCGGATGGTGTCGCAGGCGGCGATCCGTTCGAGGCGGCGCCGAACGGTCGAGGGACTCAGCCCCGTGGCGGTGGCCAGCCCGGCCTGGTCACGGCGGCCGTCAAGGCCCAGCTGGATCAGCAGTTCCCGGTCCTCTTCGCGGACTTGCGAGGGTTCCGCGTAGCCGCCCGGGGCCACGCCGCGCAGGTCCTGGCGCTGGCCGGGCTCCAGCGAGTCCAGCCGCCAGCGGACGCCCTCGGCGTAGAAGCCGGTGGCCAGACGCACGCCGACGGAGTGGACGCCGGGGAGTCGGCCCAGCCGGTCGGTGGTGTAGCGCGAGACCCACGCGAGGTCGGCGAAGGCCGCGGTGACGAACAGGTCGCAGCCCTGCGCGAAGTGGTCGATGGTCAGCACATGGGGGTCGTCGGCCAGTGCGTCGGCCGTCTGCCAGAGCGTGTCCGGGGCGCAGTCGAGATCGAGGAAGGCGACGCAGCCGCGGTCATGGGGACTGGGCAGGCCGTAGGCGGTCACCCAGGCGGCACCCGTATCGGTGAGACGGCGCCAGCGGCGGGCGGCGGTGACCGGGCTGATTCCCAGGGTCTTTCCGAGGAGCGACCACGGCGCCCGGGGCCGCAGCTGGAGCGCGTTCACCAGCGCGAGATCCAGCTCGTCCACCCCGGCGGCAGGACCCGTCACCGCCGGCTTCCGGTGGATTCGTGCATCGAAAAGCTCCCTGTGACGTGATCCTGCGAATGTCCGAGGAACTCCTGCCCTGAGCTCCAGAATCGGCGAACGAGTGCGCACGGACGACTCTATGTCCCGTTCCCGACGCGCGACGCCGTGTATGCCACACGGACCCACCACCCACCGCGCCGCGGTATGAACCACAGGAGTGATCACGAGAATGAGCACACCCCACCAAGTCGTCGCCCGGCAGCTCGCCGCCTACAACTCCCACGACATCGAGGCGTTCTGCGCGACCTACGCCGAAGACGCCGTGGTCCACCGCCGCGACGGCAGCACGCTCAACGGCCGCAACGCCCTGCGCGACACATACGCTGAACTGTTCGCCAAGGGCCGCTGCCGGGCCGTGGTCACCGGGCGGCTCACCCAGGGCGACTGGGTGGTCGACCACGAGGAGGCCCACGGCCTCAGCGAGGAGCCCGTTCGTGTGCTGGTGGCCTACCGCGTACGCCACGGACGCATCGACCGTGTCGACTTCCTCGGCTGAGGGGCAGGCTCAGGGACCGGGCCCCATCGCGTTCCCGCCGGTGTTCCACACGCCGGGACGACATCGGGGATGCCGGGCCGCGAAACGCCCGACGGCCTGTGCCAGGCGGCGACCAAGTGGAGTTCCGTTTCGTGCATTTCGGCCTCGGAAGCGGCCCGGGCGGCGCGCGCCAGGCTGGCCGCGCTGCCGTCGATGCCTGCGGTGACAGGAGGACGGGTCATCGTGAGCAGCTCCGGTCCAACTGCACTGCGACGGCGAAAGGGGCGTGCACGGGCGGGCGTCCGACAGCCCGGCCCCGGCCCTCACTCTGCGCCGGGGGATGGACGTTCCGCAGGGGCTGGTCGGGCCAATCCGAACGGAAGCCGCCACCCGGCAGGCAGTTGTCCCGGCACGTGCATGGGGTGTGCCGGCCAACCCGACGGACAGACGGTGAGGCCGTGGACCTGCCGGAAATCCCTTCGCGCTCGGCACCCCGCACGACGATGGCGCATCGCGCGCTTCTCTCCTTCGGTCAATGGGCATAGGCTGCTCGTCGCGCGCTCTGGACCTCGGCCGCCCCAGCTGGTCCCGCCGCGGCAGGATCAGCCTTCCCGCACAGTCCAAGGACCCACCCGGGAGGCGTCGATGGGCCGCTCCAGCAGCATCACCGGTCCGCCCTGCTTGGCACACGATCACGTCACGGTCGGAGAAGGACACGTCACTCGTCCGGACCCCGTCGATGCCCGGCGGCTGGCACTCACCATCGAGGTCCCCCGCCTCCCGGGAAGTCATGCCGCCCTGGCCGTCATCGCCACCACGGCCCTCAACACCCTGGGATTTCCGGCCCAGTTGGTCTAGCGACTGAGCGAAGCCGCCCGGATCGTCGCTCAGTACGTGGCGGCACACAGCTCCGCCCCGGTCTACCAACTCCAGCTGACGTCGGCCAGTACGGGGGTGACCGTTGCCGCCACCAGCTACCGTGATCCGGCGAGCGTCCGCCAACCCGCCTGGTACCGGGCCGCCCGCGCCACCGCACCCCGCGCGGACCCCATCCGGCACGACTCGACCCCGCCGCCGTCCCACAACACCGAGGGCGGACTCCAGCTGCACCGCACCCCCGACGGACACATCCGCCTCGGCTGCCATATCTCCTGGAACGCCGACGAGCCCTTCTGAAACCTCCCGTACCAGCACTGCAGTTCCCTCGCGTCGGCCCCGTCCAACGGATCGAAGCTCGTCTGGTCGAGCAGCGCATCGAGGCAGTCACCATCGCCCTGGAACACGGCCCGGACGCCCGGCGCCATCAGGTCTGCGTACTCGGCAGTGCCCTCGACGGTGGCGCCCGGCTCCGGCGGGCCGGCGAGTACGCCGGGCGCAACAGCGAGACCCTGGCCGCCCGGCCCGTGTGGCTCTTCAGCGTCGGGCTCGCCCGCACGTTGAACGGACGCTGGGACAGGTGGGCGGCGGTACCGGATCCCGTGCCGCAGCTGCGCGCCGCCCTCCGGGCCCGGGAGCACCAGCTCTTCACCGGGGCGATCAGCCCCGCGCACCTGCCGCCCAGGAACCGGCTGATGTACCGCATGCGGGGGTGGTCAGTACGGCGACCACCGCAACCGGCAGGAGATCGACAACTGGATCACCGCCATTCTGCGCACCCTCATCCGCCCGGTCGTCCTCAAAGGCCCCGGTGTCCTATCCCTGACCCACGGTGCAAAGTAGCTGAGACTGATCATGGCTCCGGGGTGGCCGACGACGTCGCCCGCCTAGGCAGTACCTCTCCGATCATCTGCCCGTTAGCTTTGTATGACTGGTCGCGGTGATCTGACGGACGCCGAGTGGGCTCGCCTGGAGCCGCTTCTACCGGTGAGCAATGGACGTTGTGGCAGGTGGCGGGATCACCGGCAGGTGATCAACGGGGTTCTACACCGGGTACGAACCGGAGTGCAGTGGCGTGACCTCCCCGAGAGGTTCGGTCCGTGGAAGGCCGTGCACAAGAGGCACCTGCAATGGTCGGCAGACGGCACCTGGGAGCGACCCTTGCAGCAGGTCCAGGCCGTCGCAGACGCCGAGGGATCCATTGACTGGGATGTCTCGGTTGACTCCACGGTGATGCGCGCCCATCAGCACGCCGCCGGCGCCCGCAAGGCTCCCCCGCCGCAGGTCGCCTCAAAGGGGGGCGACCGTGACGGAACATCAGATCGATCCGGCGTGGACATGCCTGGCAGGCCATCTGGAGGAGGTGGTGCTCCAGGTGAGGGCCTGGGCCGCTCGCGCGGCGGCTTCACCACCAAGGTCCGCCTGAGCACGGATGGCCGTTGCCGCCCGCTGTCGCTGCTGGTCACACCCGGACAGCGGGCGGACTGCACCCAGTTCGAGCCGCTCATGAAGAAGATCCGCGTGGGTGCCGGCTCGGTCGCCGGTGCCCGGCAGGTCCTTGGCGAGCCGGCCTGCGAGTGCGCTCACCGGGCTCTACCTTCTTTCTGGGTTCGCCCCAGCCGTTCGTAGGGTTGTGGCACCCAGGGGGCCGGGTGTGGTTTTCATCGGGCTGCCGCTCGTGGCTCGCGATGCTTGGCCGCCCGGTCCCCCACGACGACTCGGCCGCCGATTGGGAAGTGCGAGCAAGTCGCTGCGTAGAGCAATGCCGGCGAGGTCGTCCATGGTACGAACTGCACGCACGATGAGCCGAATATGGGCGGGGACCGACTGCGGCAAGACCCACCACCACACCCTGGTCTTGAACGCCGAGGGTGAGACCCTGCTGTCCAGGCGGGTAGCCAACGATGAGCCCGAGCTGTCGAAGCTGATCGGCGATGTACTCGGCCTTGCCGATGGGCGGGAAGTTACCTGGGCGCTGGACATGACCGGCGGCGAGCCCAGCTTGTTGATCAACCTCCTGGCCAACCACGGCCAGGAACTCGCCTACATCCCCGGGATGGCGGTCAACCGCGCAACCGACAGCTACCGCGGCCAGGGGAAGACCGACGCTCGCGATGCCCACGTCATCGCGGACCAGGCCCGCATGCGCCGCGACCTGCTGCCCGTCCGTCTCGATGACGAAGCAGTCATCGAGCTGAGGCTCCTGACCGACCGCCGCACCGACCTGGTCGCCGAGCGAACCCGCGTCATCAACCGGCTTCGTGCCCTGCTCACCAGCATGTTTCCTGCGCTTGAACGTGCTCTGGACCTCGACAACGCCGGGCCCCTGCGGCTCCTGAACGGTTACCAGACCCCCGCTGCCATCCGCCGGATCGGCGCCGGGCGGCTGACGACGTGGCTGCGTAACCGGAAGGTCCGAGGCGCCCAGGCCCTCGCCGAGAAGGCTGTCGAGGCTGCTGAACGGCAGTACACCGCCGTCGCTGGGGAGAAAGCCATCGCCAAGATGGTCCGCACCCTCGCTGAGGAGGTGATCAACCTCAACGAGAAGGTCACTGAGACCGACAAGCTCATCGAGGGCCGGTTTCGCGAGCACGAACTCGCCGAAGTGATCTCCTCGATGCCCGGCATCGGGCCCACCCTCGGCGCGGAATTCCTCGCAGCCGTGGGCGGCAGCCTGGAAGCCTTTCCTACCGCTGACCGCCTCGCGGCCTTCGCCGGCGTCACACCGGCCCCACGGGACTCGGGGAAGGTCAACGGCAACCTCCACCGGCCCACCCGCTACCACCGGCGTCTTCAACGGGTCTTCTACACATCCGCGCTGATCAGCATCCAGCGTGACCCCAACTCCCGTGCTTTCTACGACAGGAAGCGCGCGGAAGGGAAACGCCACGTTCAGGCCGTCCTTGCTCTCGCACGCCGACGCGTCAACGTGCTCTGGGCCCTGATCCGTGACCGACGGTGCTATCAAGTCACACCACCCGTCACCGAAGCCGCTTGACATCAGCATTGGGAAGCATCGACCGGGTGAGGACGCCGAGTGTGAGCAGGGCGAGCGCCGGCAGCACGGCGACGATGATCCCCATCGGCAAGGCGTCGGTGGCGCCACCCGCGCCGGCCAGCGGAGCAAGTGCCCCGCCGATCATGAACTGGCTGAAGCCGAGCAGAGCGGCGGCCGACCCGGCGTGTCCGCCGTGGTCGGCCAGGGCCTGGGCCGCGGCGTTCGGCATGACCAGGCCCACGCTGGAGACCAGGACGAACAGGCCGATCAGGAGCACGGGCAGGGGTGCCCGTGTCAGCACCGCGCCCAGGACCGTGGTGCCACCGGCTGTCGCGCCCAGCAGACCGGCGAGCAGCAGCACGCGGGCGCCGGCCCGGGCCACCAGCCGGCCGCTGATCTGGGCGGCCGCAATGAGTCCGGCGGCGTTGACGGCGAACACGGCGCTGTACTGCTGCGGTGACAAGCCGTGGATTTCCTGCAGGACGAACGGCGAGCCGGAGATGTAGGCGAACATCGCCGCGAAGACCAGGCCGTTGGCCAGGACGTACCCGGTGAAGACCCGGTCGCTGAGCAGCTGCCCGACGACAGCCGGCAGCGGCCGGCGTGACGCGGAGGGGCGGGTCTGCGGCAGTCCTGCGGCGGAGGCCGCCAGTACCACGGCGCCGAGTACGGCCAGGGCCACGAAGATTCCGGGCCAGGCCGTGACGCGCAGTAGCTGGCCGCCGAGGACCGGCGCGAACACCGGCGCCAGGCCGGTGATCAAGGTCAGTGCGGAGAAGAGACGTGCGGTGCGGGTTCCGGAGGTGCGGTCGCGGACCATGGCGTTGGCGATGACGATGCCGAACCCCCCGCCGATGCCCTGGACCAGGCGCAGACCGACGAAGGTCCGGACGTCGGGTGCCACCGCGCAGAGCGCGCTGGCGATCGTGTAGAGGGCGAGGCCCGCCAGCAACGGACGCCGCCGGCCGTAGGTGTCGCTCAGCGGCCCGGCGATCAGCTGCCCGATGGCCAGCCCGGCCAGGCAGGCGGTGATGGTGAGCTGGGTGGCCGCGGCGTCGGCGCGCAGGTCGCCGGCGAGGTCCGGCAGTCCGGGCAGGTAGCCGTCGATGGACAGTGGTCCCAGGGCCGCGAGCGCTGCGAGCAGGACGATGGATCGGGTGTGCCGGCCGGCGGCGTCGTTGCTCATGGCTCAGTACGCCACGGTGATGCGGCGGCGGATCGCGGTGCCGCTCTCGATCGTGTCGGCCAAGGCGATCGCGTAGTCGGCGTACGAGATGCGGCTGTTGCCGTCGTCGTCGGTGAGCAGGGTGTCCCCGGCGCTGCGGTAGGCGCCGGTCCGCTCGCCCGCTGCGATGACCGCGGCGGGCGACACGTACGTCCAGTCGAGGTCGTGCACGCCGCGGTAGAGGTCGAGCGCTTCGGACTGGGCCTGGGCGTTGGCCTTCCACAGCGCGGGGAAGTCCGGGTCGTCCATGACCCGGGCGCCGGTCGGCGTGCGCAGGCTGCCGGCACCGCCGATGGTGACCAGGCGGGTGACGCCGGCTCGGCGCAGTCCGTCGATCAGTGCACGGGCGGCACCGACGATCGTGGCGCGGTCGCTCTCCTGGCCGATCCGGGGGCCGACGGCCGACAGTACGGCGTCGTGGGAGGCGGCGAGTCCGGCGACCGCGACGGGGTCGGTGACGTCACCGGTGGTCACGGTCAGGGCCTTGTGCTCGAGTCCGTCGACGTGGCCGGCTCGGGTGACCGCGGTGACGGTGTGGCCGCGGCGCAGGAGTTCCTCGGTGGTGGGCCGGCCGATGTTGCCGCTGGCACCGAACAGGACGATCTTCATGTGTGGCTCCTTGTTTCTGCTGGTCACAGGATGGGCTGGCCGTCGGCGACGATGGCCGCGGTGATGCCGCGCTCGGCTGCGGCGTGCTGGAAGCGCTGCTCGATGTCGGGTTGCTCGGTGTAGAACGGCGGGTTGTGGAACAGGCCGTAGTGCATGGCGCAGACGGTGCCGGCGCCGAGTGCGACGGCGGCCTCGACGCCCTGCTCGGGGGTCATGGTCGCCGGGACGTTGGCCGCGTAGCCCTCGAAGTGGGCGATGACGCCGTTGACCGGGACGAACGCGACGTCGAACGGGCCGTGGTCGCGGGCGATCTGCCACCAGCTGCCGTGCCACTGCGTGTCGCCGCAGTGGATGACCCGCCGGCCGGCGCCTTCGACGACCCAGGCGACCTGGTCGCAGTCGTTGCCGCGCCAGTCCAGCGAGGTCACCGGAGTGACGGTCAGCTCTCCGATGCGGCGTGGCTGGCCCAGGTCCTGGGCGACGGGGGTGATGCCCGCCTCGTGCAGCGCCGCCGCGCTCGGGGTGTGGCAGCCGATCGTGCCGGTGGCCGCGATCCGGGCGATCAGGTCGTGGTCGTAGTGGTCGGGGTGCAGGTGGGTGATGAGGGCGTGGGTGCCGGGCGGGGTGTCGACCGGGTCGACCGGCCGGTGCGGCGGCCCCATCACCGGCGCCAGCGGAGCGACGTTCTCGAGCGGGTCGATCAGCAGGCGGGTGTCGCCGAGACGGATCTCGACGCCGGCCCAGGCCAGCCGACGCACGGAAAGGGTGGTGGTCATGGGCCGCGACGCTAGACCTCTCTTGTTGAGAAAGTCAACAAGAGAGGTCTGAATCTCAACACCACGATGTAGGGTGGTGGCATGCGCACCTACGGGCAGTACTGCGGCATCGCGAAAACACTGGACACCGTCGGCGACCGATGGACCCTGCTGATCGTCCGTGAACTGTTCGCCCTGGGTCCGTGCCGGCACACCGACCTGCGCAACGGGCTGCCCGGGATCGCCAGCAACCTGCTGGTCGACCGGCTCCGCGAACTAGAGGAAGCCGGCCTGATCCACCGCGAGGCCGCCCCGCCGCCGGTGGCCACCACCCTGTTCTCCCTCACCGAGCGTGGCCGCGAGCTGGAGCCGGTGCTGCGGGAGCTGAGCCGGTGGGGCATGCCGCTGTTGCGTGAGCCGGGCGGCAGCGACACCTTCCGCACCCACTGGCTGGACATGCCCGCCCGAGCACTGACCGACCACCGCCCCGACCAGCCGGCAATCGTCCTGCAACTGCACGCCGACGGCAACGAAGACCTGGTCATCGAAGTCAAGGACGGCTCGGTACACACCCACGCCGGCCGCGTCGACCACCCCACCGCGTCCCTGACCGGACCGCCGCACCTGCTGGCCGCGACCCTGCTCGGCGACCTCGACCTGAGCACCGCACTGCAGCAAGGCCTGCGGCTCAGCGGCGAACACGAGGCAGTACTGCGCATCCTGCCCCGCTGATGTGCGAGTAGTTGCCGTACAGAAAGTGCCGCTGAGATTGGTCTTGCTCGTGCTGGGCTACTTCGGCGGGGGCTTCGAGCTGACGGGGGCCGGCGCCCGCGCGCAGTTCGCGTGGGTCGGGGATGTGGTTGTACAGGGTGCCCGGGGAGACGCCGAGCAGCTTGGCGATCGAGGTGATGCAGCGGCCGGGGTCGGGCAGCAGGTCGCGTGCGGACGAACTGCTGCCCGCGGGCATCCGCATGATCCACGGGCCGGGCTGCCCGGTCTGCGTGACGCCGCTGGAGACCCTGGACCGCGCGCTGGCCATCGCCGCCCGGCCCGAGGTCCTCCTGACCAGTTTCGGAGACACGCTCCGCGTCCCGGGTACCCGCACCGACCTCCTGGCACCGCGGGCACGCGGCTCCGACGTCCGGGTCGTCTGCACCCCGATGGACGCGGTACGCCTGGCCCGGACCCACCCCGGCCGCGAAGTCGTCTTCCTCGCCGTCGGGTTCGAGACCACGGCACCCGCCAACGCGATGGCCGTCCTGCACGCCGAACGACTGGGCCTGGACAACTTCTCGGTGCTGGTCAGCCACGTCCTGGTGCCGCCCGCGATGACCGCGCTGCTCGACGACCCCGACTGCGAGGTGCAGGCGTTCCTGGCGGCCGGGCACGTGTGCGCCGTGATGGGGTGGCGCGCATACGAGCCGATCGCCGCCCGTCACCGGGTGCCCGTGGTGGTCACCGGCTTCGAACCCCTCGACCTCATCGAAGGGATCCTCATGGCCGTACGCCAACTGGAGACGGGCCGGCACACGGTCGAGAACCAGTACGCCCGCGCCGTCCGGCGCGAGGGCAACACCGCCGCCCAGGCAGCGGTGCACCGGGTCTTCCAGGTCACCGACCGGACCTGGCGCGGCATCGGCACCCTGCCGGCCAGCGGACTCGAACTCACCGCACGCTACGCACGGTTCGACGCGGCACGGCGCTTCGGCCTCGCGGACCTGCACTCGCACGAGGATCCCGACTGCATCGCCGGCGCCATCCTCACGGGGGCCCGGCTGCCCACCGACTGCGCGGCCTACGGGACCCGCTGCACCCCCCTCACCCCCCTCGGTGCGCCCATGGTGTCCACCGAGGGCACCTGCGCCGCGTTTCACGCCGCAGGCCGGACCCGGAAAGCCCGATGAGCGACGGCTGTCCCCTGCCCCACGCCGAAGAGGAGCGGCTGCGACTGGGCCACGGCGCCGGCGGCCTCCTCACCGGGGAACTGCTCGACACGCTCCTGCTGCCCGCCCTGGGCGCGGTTCCCCCCGGCCCACTGGAGGACGCGGCCCTGCTGCCGGGCGCCTACGAACTGGTCCTGAGCACCGACGGGTTCGTGGTCAACCCCCCTCTTCTTCCCCGGCGGGGACATCGGCTCGCTCTCCGTGCACGGAACGGTCAACGACCTGGCGATGCGCGGTGCTCTGCCCGTCGCCCTCGCCCTCACCGTCATCGCCGAGGAGGGCATGCCGCTCGCCGAACTGCGTACCGTGCTCCAGTCGGTCGGCAAAGCCGCCCGCGGCTGCGCGGTCGCCGTGATCACCGGAGACACCAAGGTCGTCGAGCGCGGAGCAGTCGACCGCCTCTTCCTGACCACCACCGGCGTCGGCCGCCGCATCCCCGGCCTGACCCCGTCGGCCGCGCACGCCCGCCCCGGCGACGCCGTCCTGCTGTCGGGACCGATCGGCCTGCACGGCACCGCCGTGCTCTCCACCCGCGAAGGGCTCGGCTTCGAAACCGCCATCGCCTCCGACTCCCGCCCGCTGCACCGGCTGGTCCACGCCCTCGGGCCGTTGGGTGCGGGCCTGCACACCCTGCGGGACCCCACCCGCGGCGGTCTCGCCGCCACCCTCAACGAGATCGCCCGGGACTCCCGGGTGGGCGTGGAGGTGGACGAGCAGGCGATCCCCGTCCCGGAGCCCGTCGCCGCCGCCTGCGACCTGCTCGGCCTCGATCCGCTCGCCGTCGCCAACGAGGGCTGTCTGGTGGCCTTCGTCGCTCCCCACCAGGCCGACGCGGCGCTGGCGGCGATGCGCTCGACCCACGAGGGCGCGTCCGCCGTCGTCGTGGGACGGGCTGTGGCGGGCCCCGCGGGACGAGTGGTGATGCGGACCAGGATGGGCGCACGACGGGTGATCGAGATGCCGCGGGGCGAGCAGCTGCCCCGAATCTGCTGACGCCCGGGGCGGCGGAGCGGAGCTTCAGAGGGTGAAGGCGAGACCGTGCGTG
The DNA here is from genome assembly GCF_041080675.1 of Streptomyces sp. cg36. Taxonomy (NCBI): domain Bacteria; kingdom Bacillati; phylum Actinomycetota; class Actinomycetes; order Kitasatosporales; family Streptomycetaceae; genus Streptomyces; species Streptomyces cyclosori. The sequence continues at coordinate 175,408 of NZ_CP163520.1, forward strand.
GCGGCGATGGCGCCCGAAGCGGTCCCTGCGTGGATCTTCACGGGGTTGCCGTCGACGTTCCGGACTTTGAGGGTGGTGCGGACGCTGGTGCAGCCGCCGAGCTGGTCGCGGTCGATGTTGAGGGTGTTGGTGGCGCTCTGGTGGTGGCGGTCGTCGGTGATGTCCCATTTGGCGACCGGGCCCTTGATGGGGCCGCCGCACAGGGCGCCGTCCGCGTTCTGGGGCTGGGCTTCGATCCATGTCTCGGCCTTGGTGTACGTGTAGGCCGCCGTGCCGCCGTCGCAGATCCGCGACTTGGCCATGCAGGTGGTGAGGTTGGCGTCCTGCACGATGGTGGTGCGCTGCCCGGCTCCGGGGGTGACGGTGTAGCCGAGGGTGGTGGCGGTCGCGCCCCGGGCGACGACGGTGCCGCTCGTCTCGGGCAGGGTCCAGCGGGGCCCGTCGGCCACCGGCAGTCTGCCCAGCTCGGCCCCGGCGGCGATGCGCATGCCGACCTGCCTGCCGTTCTTGATGATGGTGGAGTAGGCCACCACCGACAGCTTGCAGGTGAAGCGTCCGTCGTCCGGCGCGGTGAACATCCAGCGCAGGCCGGGAGTCAGGGACTTCTCCGCGGGCGGAACCAGGTTGGCCGCCCAGTAGGCGCCCGCTTCCACCTTCTCGGGGAACGCGGTGCCGTCGGCGTAGGAGCAGCGGATGGCGAAGGTGTGGCCGAGGTTCTCGTGCGGCCCCAGTGCGCTGAGGGCCGTGGTCGTCAGGTTGCGCGACCACAGGTAGGACCGCTCACCGGCCTTGGCGTCGAAGGAGATGTCGGTGCCGGGGATGTCCCGGTAGATGTCGGGGGCCTCGGCGGGGTCGACCGGGTAGTCGAAGACGGGGGACGCCGCCAGCGCGGGCGAGGCCGGGGCAAGCCCCAGGAAGGTCCCGGCGAAGGCCACGGCCGCTGCTGTCGAGATCGCGCGTATACGCATGCCGTCTCACACTGTCTTTCCGTACGTCCGGACCGCCACCGCAAAGCGCGAGTGGCGTGTCCGGAGACGCGTCGGAGACGGGACCGCCGGCGGTGGCGCATGTCCTCCCGGGCAAACCGAGCCGCCAGGCCCAGCCGCCGAAGAGCCCGCGACGCGGCTGAAACCACCGCAGCCACCGGGAGGCACCAGAGGCCGGCCTGCCCCGTCTCCGAGAACGTCGTTCCCAATATTCCCGACGCATCTTGCCACCCGCCTCCCCCGGCCGGCTTCACCGCGTCCCGCCCCGAGCCAAGGCGGCCCGGCCCGGACTGAACCACAGGCGAGCCCTGCTCCCAGGATGAACCAGAGCTCCTCCAACGAGCCGTGCTCCGCCCGCGACACGCCCCCGCCGGGCGCCGGTCACTCCGGCCGAACGGCGCTGTGGCTTCGACGCCCTGGCGTCATGCCTGGCTGGCGGCGGTGATCTGGATGGGGGTGGCGCCGAGCCACCAGGTGGGGTTGGCGGTGCCGTCGGTGGTGCGGCCGTCGCGGTGGACGTAGTGGCGCACGTCGCGGCCGGGCTCGGCGAACTCGCCGTTCAGGGCGCGTTCGACCCACTCGGCACCGAAGCGGAAGACCTCGGCGGCGGTGCCGCCCAGCGGGTGGAACTCGTTCTCGTAGACGCGCATCTCCTTGGGTGCGCGGACGCGCTCGTAGGTGGCCAGGGCCTGCTCCAGCACCGTGAGTTCGTCGAACTCGCCGATGCCGTAGAGGACCGGGCAGGTGATCTCCTGGACCAGGTCGCCCAGCGGCATGCGGGCGACCAGCTCGGTGTCGAAGGCGTCCTCATCGGTATAGCCGGCCATGAACATGTAGTTGTTCTTGAAGGTGGGCTGGGCGCGCTCGAAGATGGTGGTGAAGTCGCCGGTGACGGCCTCGAAGGCGGCCAGCGCGGCCAGGCGCGGGTCGGTGGCGGCGGCGCGCGAGCCCCAGTAGCCGCTCATGGAGATGCCGAACATGGCGATCCGGGCCGCGTCGACCTCCGGGAGCGAGGCCAGGTGGTCGATGTAGCGGCTGATGGCGCGCTCGTAGTTGGTGAGGTCGACGGTCAGCCCGTTGGCCCGGCTTTCGCCCTGGCCCGGGCCCTCGATGGACAGGGCCACGATGCCGCGCGAGGTGTAGTACCGCTCCGCCGCGTAGATGTAGTCCTCCTTGATCATGTCCATCCCGGGGCCGAGGATCACCGCGGGGGCGTTGCGGACCTCGCCGGCGGGCAGGTGGAGGAGGGCGAAGATCTGCTTGCCCTCGAAGTCGAGGACGAGGCGGCGCACCCGGTTGTCGCGCAGTGCGCCAAGGCGCTCGACGCAGTGGTTGGCGTGCTCGCGGAAGGCGAGCTTGCGCGGGTCGGTGGCGTCGAAGATCGAGTACTGCGCGCGGCCCCACATCACCGAGGCGCGCACGTAGAGGTCGGCGGCGGTCTGCGCGAAGCCGCCGCGCTCGTGGTGGGCGGCGCGCTCCTCGGCCTGCCCGGCGATGGTGGCCCACGCCTTGGGCAGCATCACTCCGCTCTGGACCAGGTCGAAGACCTTGTCGAAGTCGGTGTGGTCGTGGCCCAGCTGCTCCAGGGTGCCCTTGGCCTGGGGGTGCAGGGCGTCGAAGCCGCCCTGGGCGAGGGCGATGTCCAGGGCCCAGCTCTGGCCGGTCGAACGAACAGTCATGACAGGTGTCCTCAGATGAAGGGGGTGGTAGACGTCCCGTTTCCGTGATGCCTAAGTACTTATTCATTAAGTACTTAGGCTAGGCTGGTGTCAACCCGCCCACCGATCGGCGACACGGAGACCCACTGATGTCCGACACCACCCGCGATGCGGCCCTCGACCAACTCGCCCGCGCCGCCTACAGCCTCAGCGCCGCCGACTCCCGCCTGCGTGGACGCGCCACCCGCACCCCCGGCGCACTCTCCCTCGCCCATGCCCGCGCCCTGCGAGTGCTGGCCGAGGCGGGCCCGCTGCCGATCGGCCGGCTCGCCGCCGCCACCGAAACCACCGGCGCCGCCACCACCCAACTGGTCAATGGACTCGCCGCCGCCGGCTACGTCACCCGCGAACGCCCTGCCGAGGACAAGAGATCGGTGCTGGTCACCCTCACCGAGGCCGGCCGCAGCCGCCACCACGAACGCCAGGACGCCCTGACCCGGGCACTCGACGCCGCACTCGCCCACCACGACACCACCGCCCTGGACACCGCGACCGGCGTCCTCCGGCAGCTCGCCGCCATTTACGACCAGCTCTGAAGCCCGCCCGGTCGGGGCGCAGTCGCAGCCGGCGCCCAAGCACATCAGCCCCGTCCCGCCCACGCCGGACGCGCTGCTCGACCTGCGCGGCGGCGCGAGCGGTTGCCCCCTCACGCCGTACTCAACGGATGCGCCGCCGTGGCCGAACGCGGCGGCCAGGCGTGCGGGGCGAGGATGCCCAGGACGTAGGCGCGGGCGACCAGGGCCGGGCGGGTCGTCGCGCCCAGGAGGTCGCGCAGGCGGCTGAGGTGGTAGTCGACCGTCTGGCGGGACAGTCTCAGCGAGGTGGCGATGTCGCCGTTGGTGCTGCCCGCCGCCAGCAGGGACAGGATGCGGATCTGCGCGGGTGTCAGCGAGGGATGGGCCTCGTGGGCGAGGCTGTGGTGGGTGACGACGGCCCACACGTGGCGGGCGCGGGCCGCGGAGTGGCCCACCGTCGTCAGATGCAGCTGCGCGCGGCGCTGGCACCCCCGGGTGTCCAGGAGCACCGCGCACGTCTCCACTCGTCTGGTGCGCCGCGCTATCAGCCCGTTCCACCTGCGGTGCAGCCGTTCGAGTCCGGGGTCGGGCGCGAGCAGGGTGTGTGCGCGGCGGCCGACCAGTTCGGGCAGGCTGACGTGGAACAGTTCGGCGGCGGCCGTGCTCGCCTCGATGACCCGGCCGCCCGCGGACAGCAGCGCGCAGGGCAGGCCGCTGTGGTCGCGCAGTGCCTGGAGGCTGTCCTCGGCCTCCTGCCACTGGAGCGTGGCGCGCAGGCTGTCGGTGATGTCCACGTAGATCCCGGCGACACAGGTCCGGGCGTTCTCCCGTACGGGGAAGCGGTGGCCCACGGCCCGGCCCGCGCTGCCGTCCGGGCGGCGGTAGTCGAGGGTGTGCCGCACCGGCGTTCCGCGCTCCAGGACCTCCTGGTCGAGGGCACGGAACCGGACGGCCTCGGCGGGAGCGTCGAAGTCCTCGATGCGCTTGCCGACGAGTTCGTCCGGCACCGTGCCGTACAGATGCGCGTAGGCGTGGTTGGTCCACAGATAGCGGCCGTCGCGGTCCCGGAGGAAGGCGGCGGCCGGAGCGAGGTCCGCGAGACCGGCGAAGGCCGCGTACCGGCGCGGGGCCTCGGCATGGGCATCTTCCACAGCAGTCCCTCCGTCCCTGTGCGACCCGTACGCCACTGCTTGACGCACAGTCACTTCGCGATGGGTATCCCGTCCTGATCCCGCGCAAGCTCGGTTCTCGGCCGAAGTGACGGCGTGGGCAAACCCGCACGGAATATCCCCACCGCAACGAAAAGGCAGGCGACTCAGGCATTTGCCTGAACTCCCCGAGCCGCTGGCGGCGTTGCGGGCCCCGGCGGCGTGCTCCCCTTGAGTGTGCGGGCGGACACGCCCTGCCACGTACCCCCGGGCGCACCCTCCCGCGTCCGGCGCGCACCACCGATCCGTACGACGCGACGACACGCTCCACGCGTATGACCTGTACCGCGCGTACGGCCCTTGGACCTTCACGGACGAATGGAGACGAACTTCAGTGAGCAAGGTGCTGTTAGTACATGCCAAGGGTGGTCCGCCGCTCGGTCACGTCCTCTCCCGGACGGCCGCGCGGGCGGACGTGCACCTGCTGGCGCTCAGCGCTCTTCCTCCCGTGGTGGCGGACTCCGCCCGCAGACTGTGCGCCTCGGTCGTGACGCCCGACGACGCACAGCGCCGCGACCTGGTCTCCCTGATCGTCTCGCGGGCCCGGGCGGTGGGCGCGGACGCGGTGCTCACCTTCTCCGAGTACGCGGTCGTGGCCGTCGCCGAGGCGTGCCGGGCGCTGGGACTCGCGGGGCCCGGCGGCGCCGCCGCGCTCGCCCGTGACAAGCGGCTGATGCGGCGCACCTGGCGCGAACACCGCCTGCCGCAGCCCGAGTTCCGCTCCGTCGCCACGGAGGCGGACCTGTACGAGGCGGCGGCCGTGCTGCCCTTCCCGCTGCTCCTGAAGGCGGCCTGGAGCGCCGGCTCCACCGCCCACCAGGTCATCCGCTCCCCGTACGAGGTCTCCGCCGCCTGGCGCCGCTCGCGCGACGTGATGGCCGAATCCGCGCAGTTGGGGTATGCGGAACTGCATGTGGCAGAGGCCCAGGGGCACTTCGTGGTGGAGCAGATCGTGACCGGCACCGCCTCGCACTGGTTCGACGAGCCCGGCTGGGGCGACTACGTCAGCGTCGAGGGCGTCGTCGCGGACGGCACCTTCCACCCGGTCTGCCTCAGCGGCCGGATGCCCACGGTCGAGCCGTTCACCGAACGCGCGGGCATCACGCCCGCCCCGCTCTCCCCCGACGCCCAGGAGCGGGTCGTGGCGCTCGCGCGCGAAGCCGTCGACGCCCTGGGGCTGCGCGACTGCGGCACGCACACCGAGATCAAGCTCGGCGCGGACGGCCGGATGTGGCTGATCGAGACGGCCGCCCGGTTCGGCGGCGCGATGACGGTCCCGCAGATCGAGGACGTCTTCGGGCTCGACCTCGTCGGCATGCTCGTCGACCATCTGCTGGGCCGCCCGGTCGACTGGCCGCAACAGGCCCTCGGCCCGGCGCAGGCGCGCGGCGCGGCGGGTTCCCTCGTCGTCCTCGCGGTCGACGGCCACGGCCGGGCGTGGCGGGAGCGCAGGGTGTGGGACTTCCCCGTGGTCCGCGCGGACGTGCCGCTCAGCCGGGGCAGTGAGCTGTCGGTGGTCGCGGAGAGCTCGCTCGCCGACGGCGGCGTCGTGCCGGTCTACGACCCGGCCGGGGGCGCCAACACCATGGCGGCCCTGTGCCTGCTGTCCGCCACCGACCCGCGCACCGTGCTCCGCGACTTCGAGACGCTGGTGGACGCCCTGCCGAAGGTGCTGCCCGCCGCCCGGCCCGAGGAGGTCTCCGTATGACCGCCCGGCTCCTCACCGGCACCGCCGACGCGGCCACCGACCGCACCGTCGTCGGCGAGAACCTCTCCCTGCCGCTCTTCCGTACCCTCTCCGGCGTCCTGGCCGGCCACCCCTACCTGAAGGTGGTCGTCGACCGCGCCGAGGACACCTGGCACTTGCTGGACACGGCCGCGCACCCCTTCCACGTCGACTACGTCGCCACCCGCGTCCTCGGCATGGAGCTCGCCGCGCTCGACGCGGAGCTGGACGCCTTCAACGCCTCCGTCTACATGGACCCCGACCGCCGCTTCCTGCTGGGCGTGCTCTCCCTGCACACCGACCGGGACGCGGAGGACCGCGAGCGCACCTTCCTCGTCCTGGAGACGACCGAGGCCGACACCATGAGCGGCGAACTCCTCACGTTCTTCTACGAGTTCGTGCGTGAACGGGTCGACGGGCGGCTCCCGGTGCTGCTCAAGCCCGCCAACCACGGCCAGGAGGAGGAGCTGGCGGCGATCAGCGACCGCCTCGTGCCGCGCGTCCTGAGCCACGAGCTCTTCGGCACCCGCACCCGGACCCCGCTCAACCCGGGCGAGGCCACCGGACGGCTGCGGTTCTTCCGTACGAACGAGGAGTACGCGGCTGCCGGGACCGCACCCGGGTGGGCGGACATCGTGGCCATGCCGTGCCTGCCGGACGACATCCCCCGGGTGGCCGGATTCCTCAACACCGCCCCGATCACGCCGCTCTCCCACACCAACGTGCTGGCCTCCGGCTGGGGCATACCCAACGCGATCGTGCGCGACCTGGAGCAGCTCGTCGAGAAGGACGGCCTGGACGGCGCCTGGGTGCGCTACCGGGTGGGCGAGGACGAGATCCGCCTGGAGCGCCTGGAGCAGGAGCCGGTCCTGCGGGCCCCGGCCTGGCACCAGCAGCGCATCCGCCTGGAACCGCCGCTGCTGGAGGACACCCCCGTCCTGTCCCTGCACCGTCTGCGCGCGGCGGACAGCGACCGCTACGGCACCAAGGCGGCCAACCTCGGCGAGCTGCACCACGTCCTGGACAGCCGCACGGCCGACCTGACGGCGTTCTACGGCCGCCCCCGCCCGCCGCGCGAGGACCTCTACGGCCACCTCGCCACCCGCCTCGGCCTCGACGCGCCGACCACCCCCGAACTCCGCGCCACAGCGGCCGACTTCGTGTCGTCCACGGTCGCCGCCCCGGAGGGAGTGGCCCTGCCCTTCGCGCTCCAGCAGCACTTCCTGGCCTCCTCGCCCGCGATCCAGCAGGGCATCGGCAAACTCAAGATGGCCCTCGAACTGGACGCCACCGAGGTCCTGGACCCGCTCTGCCTGCAACTCCAGCAGCTGATCCGGCACACTCCCGTGCCCGAGTCCGTCACCCGCCGGATCAGCCAGGCGTTCCCCGCACCGCCCGCCGCGCAGGGGCGCCTGGTGGTGCGCTCCTCCTCCAACGCCGAGGACCTGCCGGGCTTCTCGGCGGCGGGCGTGTACGACTCCGTCACCACGGTCCACGGCACGGCCGAACTCCTCGACGCGGTGCGCCAGGTGTGGGCCTCCCTGGTGTCGCCCCGCAGCGTGCGGCTGCGCCACCAGGTGGGCATCTCCCTGGACGACACCTACATGGGCGTGATCATCCAGGAGTACGTGCCCGCCTCCCTCGGCGGTGTCCTGGTCACCTGCGACCCGACCCGGCGCGAGGACTTCCGCAACGTCTACCTCAACTGCTCCCCCGGCTCCCCCGAGCGGGTGGTCGAGGGCACGGTCCTGCCGCAGCAGTACCTGTACAACACGGTGGAGGGCGGCGGGCGCACGGTCGCCCTGGGATCCTGGGGCGACGGCCTGCCCGCCGCGACCCGGGCCCGGCTCGCGGACCTCTCCCTGACCGGCCGGCTGCTGCAGTCCCACTTCAGCGCGGCGGACGTGGACCAGCCGCTGGACATCGAGTGGCTGATGACCGAGCGGGGCGACTTCCGGCTGGTCCAGATCCGCCCGTACGCGCTGTGAGCCCGGGCCCCGCGGACGCGCGCACCGGCGTGGCGCCCCCCGGTCTCACCCACAGGGCCCGCCGGATCATCCGCCTCAACTACGGCTTCCAGCTCCTGTTCAACCTGTTGTGGTGGATGCCGGTCTTCTACGCGTACCAGAAGGAGGCCGGGCTCTCGGACAGCCAGATCTTCGGCATCCAGAGCATCTACTACGTGGCGTTCTGCCTGTTCGAGATCCCCACCGGGCTGATCGCCGACCGCATCGGCACCCGCAACTGCCTGCGGGCCGGAGCGGTGGTGATGACGGCGGCGAACCTGGCACCGGTGCTGAGCGCCTCGTACACCGGTTTCCTCGTCCACTTCCTGGCCATCGCGCTGGGCCGCTCGCTGACCTCCGGGGCCGCGAGCGCCTATCTGTACGACGGGCTGCGGGCGGAGAAGTGCGGCGAGCACTACCTGAAGGCGGAGGGCACCGCGCGGGCCCTCGGGCTGGCGGCCAAGGTGGTGTGCTGGCCGCTGGTCGGCCCCCTGATGGCGGTGGCGCACGCGGCCCCGTACGTGCTCAGCGCGGCCAGCGCGGCGGGCTCGCTGGCCTGCGCGGTGGCGCTGCCGAGGCTCGTCCCCGGCGCGGCGGGGCCGGGCGGCGGGCGCACAGGGGGCGCCTTCCTGCGGGACGCGGGCGCCGCGCTGCGCTGCGTCGCCTCCTCGCCGTGGCTGGCCCTGCTGATGGTGCAGGGCGTGGCGGTGTTCACGCTGTCCCGGATCTGCCAGGTCAACCTCTTCCAGCCGATCCTGCTGCACCACGGCATCGGCGACGCGTCCTCGGGCGGTGTGCTGGCCGCGATGACGGTGGCGGAAGCGGTGGGCTCGGCCCGCCCCCAGTGGCTGAGCCGGCGCCTGCCCCCGGTCGCCTGGGTGTCGCTCCTCAGCCTGGCGCTGGCGGGAACGCTGGCGGCGATGACGCTGGGCGGCCCGTGGGCGGTGATCGCCCTGCTCTGCCTGTTCGCGGCGGCGACCGGCTTCGCCTATCCGGTCCAGCGCAAGCTGGTGAACGACGCGGTGCCCGTCGACGCCCCGCGCGCCACGCTGCTGTCGATCGAGAGCATCGTGGACCGCGCGGTGTGCGCCCTGGCGGCGGTCGCGGTCGGCGCGTACGTTTCGGCGGGCCACCTGGACCGGCTGCTGTGGCACAGCGCGCTGGCGACGGTGGTGCTGATGGGCGCGGTGCAGCTGGCGCTGCGCGGGGTGGCGGCCACGGGCAAGCGGCCGGTCCCCGAGGCGGACCGCGTGGCCGGGGACGCGGACCGGCTGACGGGCGGTGGCAGGCGGCGATAGGGCATCCGGGCGCGGACGCGTCGGGCCCTCAGTGTGACCGGCGGCCGAGGAGTTCGACGATCCCGACGGGCAGGAAGCCGGGCCACTGGGGCCGCCCCACCTGGTACGGCACGAAGCCGACCGAGGCGGCCACCTGGACCTCCTCCGCCGTCTCCGCCTGATAGACGACCCGGCAGCCGCCCGAGCCGGCCTTGGCGCGCTGCCAGAGGACCGGTGCGGGCTTGCGTTCCGCCTCGGTGCGGGGAGTCAGGATCCGGTCCCCGAAGTCCGCCCAGGCGAAGGGCGCCGAGCCCGTCCAGGCCGAGTCGACCTCCTGCTTCAGCCTGGCCGCGCGCTCGGCGTCGGTCGCGCCCCAGGCGGGCGGCACGTTGGTGATCAGTCCGATCCGGACGTGCCGCTCGCGCAGGGCGCGCAGATACGAGGCGGCGCCGGGCCGGTAGCCGATGCTGCCGTCGTCGGCGGTGTGGACGAGGGTTTCGCCGAGGTCGAAGTAGACCACGGGGCAGGCGGTGCGGTCGGCCGCCGGACGCGAGCCGGAGGCCGTGTCGCCGGGTGCCGCCGCGCGCACCGGTGAGACGGACAGGGCGGCCGACGCCAGGACGGCACCCAGCACGAGGCCGGTCCGGCTGCGGCCCCGGCCGGGCCGGGGCATGGCGGATCTGTTCACGGCGTGGTCACCTTCCTCGCTGCACAGCGCGTACGACGAGGATGCCTGATTGTCCGGCTCATGACAGGCAACTCGGTGAATTCGCCGATCTCCGGCCGCCCGCCCCGGGCCCGGTATGCGCATATGCGGGGATACGGGGCGGGGCGGGCGGCCGGAGCGGGCGGCTCAGACCAGTTCGGGCGCGGCCTCGGGTGCGGCGTCGGGACCTGCTGCGGCTTCCGCCTCGGGGCGTCGTGTCTGCCGGGGGAACGGCACGACGTCCGATGCCCACTTCCTGGTGGTCCGCAGATAGCCGTAGATCACGGAGGCCAGCGCCAGGAGAACGAGAGGTCCGGCCACCCACCGGTGCTCGGCCATCTCCATGGACAGATAGCGGTAGGACAGCAGAAGCGCGGAGAAGACGGCCGTCCCCCACCCGACGAACCGCATTCCCGACCGGTCCCAGCCGCGGTCGAAGGTCCGCAGGGCCATCTCTGTGGTCAGCGCGAACACCACACCGGCGACGAGGTCCACGCCGTAGTGGTAGCCGAAGCCCAACGTGGCGATCAACGTCGCGACCAGCCAGAACGTCCCCGCGTACCGCAGCGTCCGGGGGCCCTTGCGGGTGTGGATGAAGATCGCGGTGGCCCACGCCGTATGCAGGCTGGGCATGCAGTTGCGCGGGGTGATCCCGTCGTACGGCACCGGGTGCGGGAGGGTGACCGGCGGCGTCGTGTGCGGCCACAGGTTGGCCACCGCCCACTCCACACCGCCGGTGCCGGAGGCACCCGGGCCGTACGCGAAGACCGGCCCGACCACCGGGAAGATCATGTAGAACGCCGGTCCGAGAAGACCGATCAGCAGGAAGGTGCGCACCAGGTGGTGGCGCGGGAACCGGCGCTCGGCCGACACCTTCCGCAGCTGGTACAGGGCGACGACGACCGCCGCCACGGCGAGCTCGCCGTAGACGAAGTGCAGGAGGAGCGAGCCGGCCGAGCCGCTGGCCTCGACGACCCGGCCCACCAGCCACGACGGATTGCCCAGTGCGTGATCGGCCATGGCCACATAGGGGTCGAGCACGGTCGGGCGGGTCTGGGAGGTGATCGCCAGCCACGCGTCACCGGTCTTGCGCCCGGTCACGAGCAGCAGCCCCAGCCCGACGCCCTTCAGGAGCAGCAACCGCTCCTGGCCGGTGCGCCGCACGAACGCGAAGACGGCGCATCCGAGCATCACCCACAGCGCGCCGTTGCCGAACGCCTGCCCCTCGGGCACCTCGACCCCGGCCGCCCACCGCCCCAGGACGAAGACGACGTCGATGGCGATCGCGGAACCGAGCGCGATGAACCTCTGCCGCCAGGTGAGCACCACCATCATCAGCGCGAGCCCGCCGTAGAGCGGCCCCGGCTTCGGCGGGAGGATCAGCTCCCGCGTCTGGAGGGTGATCGGCCCCGACGCACCGGCGTACCGGCGCGCGACCACCTCCACACCGATGAGGAACCCCAGGGCCACCACAGCCGCCGCGGCCCACAGGATCGTGCGGGGCCGACGCCACGGGGCGGACCTGGTCGCGTGGTCTCTTCGCGAGGACCCGCGCGGGTCCACCGGTTCTACCTGGTCTGTCGGGGCTATGGGATCTCTGGATATCAATGCTTTGGCCGATGTGTTGGATGCCGGGTCAGCGGATCAGGAGTGGCCCACGCGTCGCGACTTCGCGAGTGCGCCACGGGTGTGCCGAGGATCGATCATGCCATTGGGGTGGTGTGGGCGGATTGTTCGGGGGCATGAGTGCGCGGGCCGGGGAGGACGCATACGCGGACAACCCGCCGTATCTCCGCGGTGACTCGCCTGATGGGCGGACGCCGCTCCGGCCGTTCCGGGGCCCGGCCGTCCCGGTGCTTCGGCTGCCTCTCCCCCGCTGCCCCCGCCGGTCCCGTGCCCCAGGGTTACCGGCCCGCGCGCAGCCCCGCCGGGGTGAGTCCGGTGTGCAGGCGCATGGTGCGGGTCAGGTGGCTCTGGTCGGCGAAGCCGCACAGCTGGGCGATCGTGGCGATCGGAGTGTCCGTGGTGAGCAGGGCGCGACGGGCGCGTTCCAGGCGCAGCCGGACCAGGTACTGGTGCGGGGACTGGCCGGTGGACGCGCGGAAGGCCCGGGTGAAGTGTGACGGGCTGACCCCCGCCACGGCGGCGAGCTCGGTCAGCGAGAGCCGCCCGTCCAGGTAGCCGTTCATGTGGTCCACGACGCGGTTCAGCCTCTTCGGCGTGAGCCCGCCCTCGCGCTCGGGCAGGCGCGGCCCGCGGGTCGCGGCGGTGCGGATCAGGTGGGCCGCCAGCGCCTGCAGCATCGACTGGGCGTACAGCGGATCGGCGGGCAGCGGCCCCTCGTACTCGGCGACCAGGCGCTCGACCAGCATGCCCAGGAACGGGTCGGTCAGGTGGTAGCGCGGGGCCAGCTCCAGCGGGCCGGGCAGGTCGCTCTCGGTGGCGAGCTTCTCCAGCCAGGCCGGTTCGAGGGCGACCAGCATCAGCTCGGCATCCTGCTCCCAGCGCGGCCGGGACGCCCAGCCGGCCGGGTTGACCAGCGCCTGTCCGCGGTGGAAGCGCTCGCGCCGGGGGCGGCCGTCGGCGGTCCAGCTGAGGTCGGCGGAGCCGCCGGTGTGCACCACCACGACGTGCCGGGTCGGACCGTCCGCGCCCTCGGCTCCGCCGTCGGCCCGTTCCAGACCGCGCTCGACCACGCCCTCGTCCAGGTCGGCGGCGCTGCCGGAGAGGCGGACCAGGTGGGGCTTGATCAACGACGCCGCCGTCGCGGACCGCGGGGGCGCTGCGGGTGGCTGGGGTGTCGCGGATGCCGAGGGTGTCGCCATACGTCGATTCTGGTCCACCCGGGTGAGGAATGCCGAACGCGCGAAGCCCCCGTCCGGAGTGCCGGAGGAGACGGTGAGCGGTTCGTTCCAGGGGCCGTCGGATTGTTCAAGCCCCGGACGTCCTCCGCGACGGACAGTGATCCGGCGAACGTCCCCCGAGTCGGGGACACACCCCCTCATCTGGCGAGGAGCCGTAGATCATGAGCAGCAACCACTCCCTGGCGGGCAAGGTCGTCCTGGTCGGTGCCGGTGCGAAGAACCTCGGCGGGCTGATCAGCCGCAACGCGGGCGCGGACGGCGCCAAGGTCGTCGTGCACTACCACTCCGACGCCACCGCACCGGACGCCGAGGCGACCGTCGCGGCGGTCAAGGCGGCCGGCGGCGAGGCGGTCGCCGTCCAGGGCGACCTGACGCAGACCGCCGACGTGGAGCGGGTCTTCGCCGTCGCGCAGGAGACCTTCGGCGGCATCGACGTCGCCGTGAACACCGCGGGCATGGTCCTGCGCAAGCCGATCGTGGAGACCACCGAGGCCGAGTACGACGTCATGCACGCGGTGAACGCCAAGGCCGCGTACTTCTTCATCCGCGAGGCGGGCAAGCGGCTCAACGACGGCGGCAAGGTCATCACCGTCGTGACGTCCCTGCTGGCCGCCTTCACCGACGGCTACTCCACGTACGCCGGTGCCAAGGCGCCCGTCGAGCACTACACCCGGGCCGCGGCCAAGGAGTTCGCCGCCCGCGGCATCTCGGTCAACAACATCGCGCCGGGCCCGATGGACACCCCGTTCTTCTACGGCCAGGAGACGCCGGAGCGCGTCGCCTTCCACAAGTCCCAGGCGATGGGCGGCCAGTTGACGAAGATCGAGGACATCGCGCCGATCGTCACCTTCCTGGCCACCGAGGGCTGGTGGATCACCGGCCAGACCCTCTTCGCCAACGGCGGTTACACCACCCGCTGAGCCTCCGGGCGCCGCGCCCGGAACGTCCGCGTCCCGGGCGCGCGGCCGAAGCCCGGTGGCTGTCGGCACCAGCCGACTGGCGCCGCGGACCGGGCGGGCCGCGACGCCGCACGCGCGTCCCACGTCCCATGTCCCGCGTCCCGCGTCCCGCAGGCGCCGCCCCGTCCGAGACTGTCCAAGTCCGTCCAAACTCCAGGTTGGACAGGGTGCAGGGCAGTAGGTTTCCGATGCACGGCCGGCCTCTCACACCCCGCCGCAACCACGCCGATGTGCGTACGTACCCCGCCCCGCGGAACACCCAGCGGCGGGCGTCGCCCGGCTCGGACACCGACACCGGATTGGACAGATATGAAGCTGCGTCATGGAGTCATCAGCACCGGAAGGAAGGCCACCCTCGCCCTCTCCGCCCTGGCCCTCGGCGCCGGACTGACGGGATTCGCCAGTGGGCCGGCCGCCGCCGACGACTGCAAGAGGGCAGTGGGTCCGGGCCAGCACCTCTCCATCAACGGCTACAACATCGGCGACTTCATCCAGGGCTTCAACTCCTGCACCCGCTCCGCCTACGCCGAGCTGCACTTCAACGACCTCTGGGTGTCGCAGCAGGCGCACACCGGATGGATCGGCATCGCCCGGGACGGCGGAACGGGCCCGAAGGCCGGTCCCCCGAACGGTGCCACGTGGTGGGAGTCCGGCTACACCCCCGTCGCGACCTCGGGCACCGAGAGCTACACCGCGGCGTTCACGTTCACCTGGTGGACGGGCAGCAGGAACGCCACCTGCGCGGGGTTCGTCGACTGGGACTACTCCCACGGCAACACGCTCGGCGCCCTCTCCTCCTGCAACTGAACGGTTTCGTCCGGGTCGAGCGTCCGGGCGTCGGCCGACGCGTGTCGTCAGCCGACGCCCGGCGCGACCACCCCATCCCGTGATCGCCGGACCAACACACCCTGGACGGACCCTCCCGCCGTCGGCCGCGGGCCTGCTCCGCTCGGGGGCCGACCCGCGTGTCGACCGGTACGGCCCGGCCCGGAGCGCTCCCCGCGCCGTAGGTTCGCATCGCGTCCTCCCGGTCCGGTGCGGGGATGCGGATTCGGGAGAGGGTGTTCATGGACGGCAAGCGGATCGTCGCGGTCTTCGGTGCGACCGGGCAGCAGGGCGGGTCACTGGCACGGGCGATCCTGGAGGACCCGGACAGCGAGTTCGCCGTGCGCGCGGTGACCCGCCGACCGGACTCGGACGCCGCCCGGGAACTGGAGCGCCTCGGGGCGCAGCTGGTCCGGGCCGACCTGGACGACGCGGACTCCCTGGCACCCGCGCTGGAGGGCGCGTACGGGGCGTATCTCGTGACCAACTTCTGGGAGGACATGGACGCCGCCCACGAACAGGCGCAGGCGGCGGCGCTGGCGCGGGCCGCCGGGCACGCCGGGGTTCAGCACGCGGTGTGGTCGACGCTGGAGGACACCCGGGAGTGCATTCCGCTGGAGGACGGGCGGATGCCCACCCTCCAGGGCAGGTTCAAGGTGCCGCACTTCGACGGCAAGGCGGAGGCGGACCAGTTCTTCCTCGACGCCGGCGTCCCGGTCACGTTCCTGCGGACCACGTTCTACTGGGAGAACCTCTACGGGGCGTTCGCACCGCAGCCCACCGAGGACGGCGCGCTGGAGTTCATCTTCCCCCTGGGCGACAAGAAGCTGTCGGGCATCGGGGTGCAGGACATCGGCCAGGTCGCGTACGCCCTGTTCAAGGGCGGTACGGACTACATCGGCGCGACGGTGAGCATCGCGGGCGAGCATCTGACCCTCACCGACATGGCCGCCCGGATGACCGAGGTGCTGGGGCGTCCGGTGCGCTACCGCCCGCTCGCCCCGGACGCCTTCCGGGCCCTGGGGTTCCCCGGCGCGGACGAGGCGGGCAACATGTTCCAGTTCTACGCCGACTGCGAGGCCCGCTTCGTCGCCGCCCGCGACCTCGACGCGGTCCGCTCGCTCCACCCCGGCCTCCAGGACTTCACCACCTGGCTGAGGAACCACCGGGACCACTTCACCTCCGCCGGCTGACCTCCTCGGGGAGGCGCCGGACGTCCCGCGCGAGCACGCCCGTCAGCGCGTGAGGATGCAGAACGGATGCCCGGCGGGGTCGGTGAGGACCCGGGCCTCGTCCCCGTGCGGCTGGTGGTCGGGCTTGCCCGCACCGAGCTCCAGCAGCCGGGCCTCGGCCTCGTCCAGGCTCTCCGTGACCTTGAAGCAGATGTGCAGCTGCTGGGGAACGACCTGGTCGGGCCAGCTCGGGGGCCGGTAGTCATCGACGCGCTGGAAGCCGATGAAGAGGCCGTCCTCACGGTTGAGACCGGCGAACTCGGCGTCCGACTTCGGGTGCGGTTCGAAGCCGGTGACCTGCTGGTAGAACGCCGCGAGAGCCAGTGGGTCGGGGCAGTCGAGGTTGATAGCGACGAGTTCCATCTGCAGGGACATGAGACCTCCGGGCCGGTTGACTTCCGTGCGCGCCGGACAGGCGGCTGCCTGCCGTCGAGCGGGACGCGCAGGGGTGCGTTCGTTCCGCTCGGCGGTAAGCACAGCAGGTCAGGGGCTCCGCACGCCAACGGTTATCCGGGACAGGACGGCGGACAGCGGCGACGGACCGGGCCGGTGATCGGCTCCCAACAGCGTGCGTCCGTACGCTCGATGGGCGCTGGGGCCGTCGTGCGCACGGGGTGACGCGGGCGTGCGGCGGGGCTACTCGTCGTGGAGTTCGGCGCGGACGCGGCGTGAGGGTTGGAAGGCGTACAGGTCGAGGACGCCGGGTGGCGGGGCCAGGCCGGGGCCGCCGGCGCGGACCCAGGCGGTGATGTCGGCGGCGGCGCCGGGGTCGTTGACCTGGCCGAGCCAGACCGGCCGGCCGCCGGCCTCGCGGCCTTCGGGGGAGGGCTGGATCACGACGACGTTGGCGCGTTCGCACGCGTCGAGGCAGTCGGTGCGCCGGATGGCCGCGATGCCGGACAGCGCGGTGCGCAGGTCGGTGAGCTGGGCTTCGTGGTCGAGGTGGGCGACCTTGGACGGGGTTCCGCAGCAGCATCCCCGGCAGACGGTGACCGTGCACCGTGCGGCACCGGCCGCTGCGGAGCGGGTGGCCGTGCGCTCGCGGCGGGTGCGCTTGCTCATTTGGTTTCCTTGGTGAGGGGCTGGTCCAGGCACGTTCGCGCAGCAGGCGCGGGCCGTTGAGGCCGACGGTGGCGGGGGGAGCCTTCGTGGCCCGCGACGCCGAGCGGCAGCGGGGGCAACACGTTCACCATACAGGAACGTATGAATAGGTCTTCATATGTTACCGGTACGATGCCCCCATGGGCCATGGAACGGGCAGTGCCGGCAACGCCACCACACGCGAGCGTCTCGACGCGGTCGGAACCGCCGACGTCGCCGCGACCCTCCAGGCCCTCGCCGCCCCTTCCCGGCTGTACATCCTGGCCCGGCTCCAGGAAGGCCCCTGCTCGGTGGGCGACCTCGCGGAAGCCGTCGGGATGGAAGCCTCCGCCTGCTCCCACCAGCTGCGCCTGCTGCGCAACCTCGGCCTGGTCACCGGCGAGCGCCACGGACGCTCGATCGTCTACGCCCTCCACGACACCCACGTCGCCGAGCTCCTCGACCAGGCCCTGTTCCACGTGGAACACCTGCGGATGGGCGTGCGCGACCGCCCCGCCCCGCAGCAGACGACTGTCGCCGACTGACCGGTCCGGCCGCTGATAAGCGGGTTCCGGGCGCCCGGCCCCACCCGATCGGGTGATCATCGACACGGAAAACGGCCCGGCCGCCGACCCCCGCCCCGGTCCCGGCGGGCCCACCAACGCTCGAATCCCGCCCGCCAGTCACCCGGCGACGGGATTTCCCGACCAGCACCATACGTACACATGCGGTTACGCTTCGCGTCTATGCGGGTCGGATCAGTTACGCGAGGCAGCCGCTCCTGGCCGTGGGCCGGAGCGGCGCTCGTCGTGATGCTGGCCGCCCTCCTCCATCTCCTCGCCTGCGCCCACGGCCCGGCGACGTTCGAGGCCGTACGCGCGGACAGCCTGCTGCTCACGTCATCCACGGCCGATGCCCAACTCCCCGCCGACGCCCGGCAGGAGCAGGTGGCAGCCGGTCAGCCCTCGCCCACGCATGACACCGAGGCGCACCGCTGCTCCCTCGACGGGCCGACCGCCCAGCCGCCGCGCGCCTGCGGCCACCCTGCGGCGGAGCCGACCCTGGACGCGCCGTCCGACCTGCCCTGCGCCGACCACACGGTCACCGCGCCCTCAGACACCGGCTCTGCCCAGCCCCCGCTTTCCGCCGGGCATGTCCGGGCGCTCCTAGGCGTGTGGCGGACCTGATCGGCACTTCGCCGCGCCCATCCGAACCGGGCAGCGCGGCGACCGGTCATCCCCACTCCCCTCCCCCACGTACCGGCTGGTCAGACGCTCTCACAACGCGCCGCACCGGCCGCAGGAGACGCACGCCATGAACCAACCCCGCCACACGGCCCTGCCCGCGGCCCAGTTGCCGCCCGACGCCAAGCACCCCCTGCACACACCCGCCGGTCTCGTCGGCGACACGCCCGTCCTGTGGATCGGCCCACCCTTCACCGCCGCCGGGCGCGGCTTCTGGGCCAAGCTCGAAGGCCACAACCCCGGCGGCATCAAGGACCGCACCGCCCTGCACATGGTCCGGGCCGCCCGCGAACGCGGGCAGTTGCCGCCCGGCGCCCGCATCATCGAGTCGACCTCCGGCACCCTCGGCCTCGGTCTCGCCCTGGCGGGTGCCACCTACGGCCACCCCGTCACCGTGGTCACCGACCCCGGCATGGAACCCCTGATGACCGGCCTGCTCACCGCGTACGGAGCCGAAGTCGACCTCGTCACCGCGCCCCACCCGGACGGCGGCTGGCAGGAAGCCCGCCGCCGTCGCGTCGCCGAACTCCTGGCCCGGCACACCAACTCCTGGTGCCCGGACCAGTACAACAACCCCGACAACACCGCCGCCTACGCCCCGCTCGCCCGCGAACTCCTCGCCCAGCTCGGCCGTATCGACACCCTGGTCGTCTCCGTCGGCACCGGCGGCCACTCCGCGGGCATCGCCTCCGTCCTGCGCGGCCACTTCCCCCGTCTGCGGGTGGTCGGCGTCGACACCACCGGCTCCACGATCTTCGGCCAGCCCGCCGGTACCCGCCTCATGCGCGGCCTGGGCTCCAGCATCTACCCGGGCAACGTCGCCTACGACCTGTTCGACGAAGTCCACTGGGTCGCCGCCCCCGAGGCCGTGTGGGCGGCCCGCCGCCTGGCCCGCGACCACTACGCGACCGGCGGCTGGAGCGTCGGGGCGGTCGGCCTCGTCGCCCGCTGGCTGGCCCGCACCCTGCCGCCGGAGGACCGCGTCGTCGCCGTCTTCCCCGACGGACCCCAGCGTTACGTCGGCACGGTCTTCGACGACACCTACTGCCGCAGCCACGACCTCCTCGGCCATCCACCCGCCGACGCTCCCGACGAGATCGCCGACCCCCGCGAACGCACCGTGACCCGCTGGACCCGCTGCACGCACGTCACCGACCCGCTGGCACCCCGCGCCCGCCACAACGCGGCCGGAGCCGCCCGATGAAGCACCTGTGGCAGCAGACCCGCTCCTTCCCGCCCGCCGCACAGCTGCTGATGGCCAATCAGTTCGCCATCAACCTCGCCTTCTACATGCTGATGCCGTACCTGGCCGCCCACCTCTCCGGCGGGCTCGGCCTGGCCGCCTGGGCCGTCGGCCTGGTCCTCGGGGTCCGCAACTTCTCCCAGCAGGGGATGTTCCTCATCGGCGGCACGATCGCCGACCGCCTCGGCCACAAGATCCCGATCATGGCCGGCTGCCTCCTGCGCACCGTCGGCTTCGCCCTGCTCGGCTGGGTCGACAACCTGCCCGCGCTCATCGTCGCGTCCGCGGCAACCGGCTTCGCCGGCGCCCTGTTCAACCCCGCGGTCCGCGCCCACCTCGCCGTCGAAGCCGGTGAGCGCCGCGTGGATGCCTTCGCCACCTTCAACGTCTACTACCAGGCCGGCATGCTCCTCGGCCCCCTGGTCGGACTCGCCCTGCTGGCGGCGGACTTCCGCCTGGTCTGCACAGTCGCCGCGGCCGTCTTCGCCGCGCTCGCCCTCGTTCAAGGGCGCGCACTTCCCGGCCACCTCGGCGGCCCGTCCGCCGTCGGCCGGGAAAGCGTCCCCGCCCAGTGGCGAACGGTCGCCGCCAACCGCCCCTTCCTCCTCTTCTCGGCGGCGATGATCGGCTCGTACGTCCTGTCCTTCCAGGTCTACCTCGCCCTGCCACTCGCGGCGACCGACGCCCTCGGGGCGAACGGCACGACAGTGACCAGCGGCCTGTTCGTCATCTCCGCGGCCGTCGCCGTCGTCGGCCAACTACGGCTCACCGGCTGGGCCAAGCAACGCTGGCAGCCCAGCGACGCCCTGGTGCGCGGGCTGGCGCTGATGGCGCTCGCGTTCGTCCCCCTCGCGCTCAGCCCGCAGGGCTCCTCCACCGCCGTACTGACCGCCCTGATCGTGGCCGTGGTGCTCCTGGCGGCCGGATCCGCCGTCGTCTACCCCTTCGAGATGGACACCGTCGTCGCGCTGTCCGGCAACCGCCTGGTCGCGACCCACTACGGCCTCTACAACACCGTCTCCGGCCTCGGCATCACGCTGGGCAACCTCGCCACCGGCGCCCTGTGGGACTTCGCCCGACAGCACGACGCCCAGTGGCTGCCCTGGGCAGGGCTCACCGCGACCGGGCTCGCCTGCGCGGCCTCGGTCGCCTGCCTCGCCCGCACCGGACGCCTCACCGCGCCACTGCCGCAGCCCGTCGTGGCGTAGCCGCACCACGGTCAGGGGCAGCACCGGGTTCGCGGTGCCGCCCCATGGCCAGGAGGCCGCCAGGTCCCCGTCCCGCTCACAGCCCGATCTCGTATCGCCCCGTCTCGTGCAGCCAGGCCAGGTGCCCGGCGATCTGTTCCTCCAGTCCGCGAACGTACCGGCCGAGGACGGGGACGCGCCGCTGCCGCAGGAGGGAGGCCAGTCGGACGAAGTCGTCGGTGTGCCGGACCACTTCGGCCGCGGTGAGATCGATGCCCTCCTGGACCGAGCAGCCGCCGTGGTGGGCGAGCACCATGGGCAGGTTGGCGATGTGGCGGCGGCGGACGTCACGGGGGCACCCCAGGACGTCGTTGGTGAGCCCGATGATCTGGACGGCCAGGTCGGTCAGGTCGCGGACCTCGTGATCGAGCAGCAGCGCGGTGGGCATCTCGAAGCCCTGTGCCACCTCGGTCAGGACGAAGTGGTGGTGCAGATGGGCGATCAGATGCCGGATGCGCCGGTACTCGGCCACGGGCGGAACGACCCCCGCGGCGGCGTAGGCCGCGTCGGCCGCCGCTCCCACGCTGTAGTGCAGCATCCCCTTGCGGATGCGCAGTACCTGTTGCGGGGTGGCGATCTGCTCGATACGTGCGAACAGGTCCCGGTACGCCAGCTCGATGGGGCGTCCGCTCACCGGGGCGTGCGGGTTCTCCGCGATGCTCTCGCAGGCCAGCAGGTGGGCGGCGAGGGCGGTGGTCCGGCCACCGAGCCCCAGCTCCTCGGTGTAGCGGTCGTCCTGCACGGTGGCCCAGATGCAGAACCGGGTGGCGGTCAGCACCCGTTCCGTCTCGCCCTCGGGGATCATCCAGGCATAGGTACGGCCGAGTTTGGAGTGGCGCAGATACGCCTCCTCGGCGTCGCTGCCGATGACACCGAAGTCGCGCAGCCAGGCGAGGGTGCGCTCCTCCAGCTCGTTCGCGTCCGGATGCAGGCGGGCCGGCACGGGAAACGAGATCGGGGGCACCACCAGCCGAGCGGCGTCGATGTCGTCCGCTGGTGGTGGGGCCGGTGGGGCGGGTTGGCCCTGCCACCAGGTCACCGGCCGCCCCCGTCGTCGGGAGCGGAGCCGCGCGGTGCCGGTGTCCACGACCGGAGGGCCCGGTGGGCGCGGGCCAGCGGTTCCGCGCAGAAGGTGCGGGCGGGGCCGTCGGGCAGCCCGGCCACATAGGCGTCGGCCAGGACGAGTTCCTGCCGGGCGTAGCGGACCATGTCCGGCTCGCGCCAGCCGTCCGGCCAGAAGTCCACACCCCGCCCGGTGTCCACCGCCCGGTCGACGAGGATGTTGACGCTCTGCAGCGCCCGCCCGTAAGCCACCCCCAGGGTCCGGCTGCTGGGCGTGCCGTCGTACCACGCCCACAGGTCCGACAGCAGCAGCGCCAGAGTCCCCGCCACCGCATACGTGTACCGGTCGAGATCCGGTTCGTCGTGCACGGTGAAGCCGCACTCGGCCCAGCCGGCCATCCGCTCGGACATCGTGGCGAACGTCTCCCACACCCGGGGCCCGATCTCGGGCGGGGCCAGGCCCGCCCATTCGCCCAGGCGCAACGTCACCTGCGGCAGCACCGCCTCGCGCCCCGCGAACAGCGCGGCCAGGTCATCGCGGGCGAAGCGCCGTTGCAGCGTCCGGCCGATCCCGCGCAGCAGCACCGCCTTGTCGGCCCCCGCGAGCCCCGGGTGGTCCTCGATCTCGTCGATCCCCCGCATCAGCAGATAGGCGCACGACACCGCCTCGTTGAGCCGCGCGGGCATGCTGACCACGGGTTCGTACCAGGTGGTGCTGTACTCCCGTACCACTCGGTGTGCTTCAGCCAGCGCAACCATCCGCGCCTCCAGGCCACCTTCGTGTTCACGGCCGACCGCCCGGACCAGCCTCGCGCCCGGCCCGGCCGGGCGCACCCGCGCACGAACCGCGCACCGATGCATCCGCGCGCCCCCATCGCGCCATCAGCCGCTCCACGGGCCGACCGGCCCATGGCTCCCGTCACCCCGGCAGTGGCCGCACCGACCCCCTGACGCCCAGGTTCTGCCGGGCCTGCTCGATGTACTCCTGCCGCGCGGTGCGATAGTCGGCATATGCCTGGTCCCAGTCCCCGCCGAAGTCCTGGCCGGGAGTCGCCCGGGCCAGTGCTTCCAGGAGCCACAGGCCCTGGTTCATCCGCTTCATCGCGGCGATGGTGTGCCGGTCCGCCAGGAGGAGCAGTGCCTCGGACAGGGCGGTGCGGTGGACTTCCGCTTCAGCCAGCCTGTCCAGTACCACCGCCGTGGGCTCCAGCGGGTGCGGACCGGCGGTGAGCCCGCGTGCGACCGCGATACGCCGGTACTGGTAGGCGAGATCCTTGACGGCGTGCGCGTATTCGGCATAGGCCGTCAGGCGCTGCCCGTCCCAGCGCACGGATTGCTCACGCCGCCACTTCGCCCGCTCGTTCAGACTCGTCACCAGAAACGACATGGCGGCACCGACGGCGACACCGGCGAGTGGCAGGATCTGACTGGCCATCTCCATGGATCCCCCGATCGATCGACACCCAACCCGCCATTTTCCCGCGGCGCCCCGGGCCGAACCAGAGACCGCGCACGGGCAGACGGCACCACCGCGTGGCCGACCGTCCCTCTTGCCGAGGTTCGCCCCGCCGTGCGAGCCTCGGGCGGTTGTCGCGGGCGGACGTCCGCATCCGCCCGCTCGGCCCACGGGCCCCCAGCCCGTACGCGCACGCCCTGCCTTCACACCCCGCGGTATGTCAGGAGGGACGGAAATGAGCGACATCCCCGCGCAGCTCCCGCACACCGACTCACCGTTACCCGGCGCCGAGCCGGGCACGTTCTGTCTTCCGGCCGGATATGTGCAGCGCGTTCCACCCGACTACTTCGTCGACGAGGACGAGGACGGCATCGTGTGGCAGCCCGATGTCTATCCGTACGCCGCCTCCATAGCGCGCACACACGGCTGCGACACCATCATCGACATCGGCTGCGGCCGTGCGGAGAAACTGGCCGCGCTCGCCCGCCGGTACCCCGAGTGGCACTACGTCGGCGTCGACTACGGGGCCAACATCCAATGGTGCCGGGAACACTGGGAGTTCGGACAGTGGGTGGAGGCCGACCTGGAGAAGGACGTGCGGCCCGTCACCGACGTGGAGGCCGTCAGCGGCTCCGTCATCGTCTGCTCCGACGTGCTCGAACACCTGGTGCGGCCGGACATCGCCGCCGCGGCCATCCGTGGGCTCCTGCTCGACGGTGCCGTCAAGGCCGTGTTCTCCACTCCTGCCCGTGAGCGCAAAGTCCTGCCGGACCAGGCGGAGTTCCACGGACCGCCGGACAATGTCACGCACGTGCGCGAGTGGGCGAGCGAGGAGTTCCGCGCCTTCCTCCGCTCCTGCGGCCTGGCGGTCGAGGACTTCTCCTACACGCGCCGCAACGACGCGGACGGCGCGCCGAGCACGCAGCTGATCCTCGCCGACGTCCACCGTCGCTGATGACCGCCCGGGCGGTCCTGCGCCCGTACGCGGCCCTGCGGACGGTGCCGGGCGGGCCCGGGCTCCTGAGCGCGGGACTGATCGCACGTCTGGCCCCGGCCATGAACCCGCTGGCCCTGCTGTTCCTCTTCAAGGAGCACACCGGGCACTACACCTTCGGTGCCACGGCCTGCGCCGTCTACGCCCTGGCCGGAGCCGCGGCCGGTCCACCGCTGGGCCGACTGTGCGACCGACGCCGTCCCGCCCCGGTCCTGTACGCGGCGTGCGCGGTCCACCTGCCCGCCCTGCTCTCGCTGCTCACCGCGATCGCGTACGGCGCGCCCCGCCCGGTGCTCCTGGTACTGCTCCTGGCCGCCGGCGCCGCCGCTCCGCCCGTGACCGGCGTGGTGCGCGCGGCCTGGTACCTGCGCACCGACACCCGGTCGGGGCGTGCGGCGCTGCGGCCGTACGCCCTGGCCGCGGAGACCGTGTGCGCGGAGGCCGTCTTCGTCCTCGGCCCCCTGCTCGTGGCGACGGCCCTGGCCGTGGCCGACGCGACCGCGGCCCTGGTCCTCGGATGCCTGTGCTGCGTGGCCGGTACCTGCGCACTCGCCCGCAACACCGCGGCCATGCCCGGCCCGTCCCGCCAACCCACCTCCCAGACAAGAAGGTTGGGTCCGCTCCGGCTGTCCGGCTTCGCCACGGTCCTGTGGTGCACGGCCCTGGTGTCGCTGTCCTTCGGCATCAGCGATGTCGCGCTCCCGGCGGCGGCCCTCCGGCACACCGGGGCACACAGCACCAGTGCGGCCGGGCTGCTGCTGGCGCTGTGGGCCACCAGCAGTCTGGCCAGCGGTCTCGTCTTCGGCGCCGACCGCCGGCCCGGACGGCGTCTTCGCCGCCCGGGCCGCCTCATGGTCCTGCTCGCCCTCTGCCTCGCGGCCCTGTCCGCGGCCCCCGGGCTCGTGGCGCTCGCCGTGGGCTCGATGCTGTGCGGACTCCTCACGGGTCCCGTACTCATCACCTTGAACGCGCTCGTCGCCGACATCGCCCCGGCCGATGTGATCAGCGAGGCTTACGTCTGGGCGTCCAGTGTCACGGTCGTCGTGTGCGCCCTCGGCACCGCGCTCACCGGACCGGTGGTCGACCGGCCGTACGGCACCACCTGGTCGTTCCTGGCAGCGGGGCTCAGCACAGCGGGGGCGGCTGCGATCGCCGGGCGAGGCTCCCGTAGCTCCCGGTACGCGACGCACGCCGTCGGCTCGGGGGCCGCGCCCGTTCCGCCGTGAGGCCGTTGAGGCTCGCAGAGTACGGTGATGCCCCGCGCCACGGCGCCGGCGCGTACCGCCTCGTGAACGCGCCGACACCGTCCGGGCGTCCCGGATCAACCGTTGCGGACGATCGCCCTGTGGATCCAGTCGGCGTAGGCGGGCGCGCTGGAGTAGAGCCCGGGGCCTTCGCTGCAGCGTACGCCCGGGGCGCCGGGGCCCGAGGTGACGCCGATGAGTTCCCAGCGGCCCTTGCGGTCCCGCTGGATCTGGGGGCCGCCCGAGTCGCCGTTGCACGCCATCGCCCTGGGCACCTGGCTGATCGTGCACAGACGGGTGCTGTCCGCGTATCCCGGCGCGCACTCGGAGACCGCGCCCCTGCGCGTGTCCAGTTCCTGGAGCCGGTCGGGGAAGACCCATCCGCTGGTGTCGGGCACGTCGACCGTGGTGCCGAAGCCCAGGAGCCGGGTCGGGGTGCCGGGCCGCCCCGGCGCGTCGGCGATGCGGACGGGCTTCTCGGCGACCGGACGGTTCAGCCGGATCAGAGCGACGTCGTTACGGTTGGGGCCGCCGCCTTCGCCGTTCTTGTACCCCGGGTGGGTGACCGTCTTGGCGACGGACCGGACCGTGCCCCCGGAGTCCTTCCACTCACTGCCGATCCGGACCGTGCCATCCAGCGTGACCAGACTCGGGTCCACGCAATGGGCTGCCGTGAGCACCCACTTCGAGTCGATCAACGATCCCCCGCAGACGCCCTTGAAGGTGGGGTCGTCCACCCCCGTCACCGGGACCGAGACCATGAAGGGGTAACTCCGCGTGGAATCCTTGCCGTTGACGATGGCGTCGGCGCTGCCCGTCATCATCGCGGCACACGCCGCCCCGACCAGGGCCACCGCGGCGGTACGTGCCACCGTGCGACGCGAGGACTTCAAACTGAACACTGGTTCTCCGATCGGACGATCATGTCGTGACGTCCTCAGCCTCCGCGATGAAGGGGAACTGATCCATCCGGTATGCCCGCCTGTCCGAAGACCGGCCAGCGGGCCCGTGCGGGGTGGGGAATACCCCCGTACGCACCTTGCACGCATTGCACAGGGTCCTCGCACGGCACGCGCAGACGATCCACTTCTCGCGGTCTACCTTCACCACTGACGGAAAACCGCAGTTCAGCGAAGCCAATGGGCACTGGGCTCCTTCCAGGGAGGAAGGAGGGAAAGCTGCGCGTCACCCAGCCAGTCGACACGTCAAGGAATCGGAATGATCAGCAGCACTCAGGACGGAGCAGGACAGTACCCATACACACAGAACAACACCGCGACGGCGGCCAACTCCGGCCAGCACCAAGCAACTTCGACAACGACACGTCCCACAACGCCGTGACCACACCGCGGAACGGCGCCCTCCCCGTACTCGTTGGCCAGAACTCGGGGATCTGGCGCTCCTGATCCCGTCGGGCGGTTCCCTCGGCCGATCCCCTCGGGCCGGGCCACGACGCCAGTGGCAGGCATCGCCGGCTGGAGCCGCCGCGTTGACGACGGGCCACTGAGTCACATCCCCCACACCGCTTGCTCACCGGCCCGCGCCGACGGCCGCGCACGCGCGCTGCACTGCTCATCGGCAGCCGCCGCCCCCGCGTGGGCGGCCGAGGCCGACCGAGGGCCGCCCGAGGAATGAGCGATCATAAAATGGTCGCCATGAGCGGTCTCGCCGCGCCACCGGCACAGCCAGCCAGGCAGCGGCACTGTGAGCGAGGAAGTGCTGTGGGGGAAGTAAGTGCGTCGACAAGCGCCGTACCGTCGGCGGACCGGTTCAGCTGGTTCTGCGACACGGTCTCGACCGGCCTGATGCCACTGACGATCAACTCGAAGCGCACAGACGACTTCCGTGCCGCGATCGCGAACATCGAGCTGGGTTCCGTACAGGTCTCGACCTACACGTACTCGCCGGTGTCGGCACACCGCAAGTCCATCCATGTGCGGCAGGGCGACCCCGAGCAGTACCAGCTCGCACTGATCACGGGCGGTTACATCCGCACGGCTCAGCTCCGCAACGAATCACTGGTCTCGGGCGACCTCGTCCTGACGGACACCTCGCGCCCGATGGTCAACGACTCCGGCTGCGACGGCAGACCGGCCAGCGTGACCATGCTCCAGATACCCCGGTCCGAACTGCCGCTCCACCCGGACAGGACGGACCAGCTCCTCGCCCGCCGCCTCCCCGCGAGCACGGGCACGGCGGCCGTCCTGGCCGCGTTCATGGGGACGTTGGTCGAGCACGCGGCCGGCTGCCGCCCCGACGAACTGTCCCGCATGGGCTCCATCGCGCTCGACCTGGCCACCGCCTGCGTCGCCCAGCACCTGGGCACCCCGGAAGAGGCGCCGGCCGAGGCCCGCGCACAGGTGATGCTGCAACGCGTCCGGCGCTTCATCGAGAGCAACCTCCACGACCCGGAGCTCACACCGCAGGCGATAGCCGACCACCATCACATCTCGCTGCGCACGCTCTACCTCCTCTTCCGCGACGAGTCGGTCAGCGTGGCAGCCTCCATCCGCCGGCGGCGCCTTGAGCGGTGCCACTCCGACCTCGCGTGCCCGAAGTCGAGCAGGCAGACCGTGCAGACGATCGCGGCCCGCTGGGGATTCACCAATCCCACCTCCTTCGCGCGCGCCTTCCGCGAGGTTTACGGGGTCACGCCCGCCGAACACCGGGCGCGGGCCCTCACCTCCTGATCGCGCGATGGTACGGGCTCCTGTGCAGCGCAGGGCCCGCCATCAGCGGCGGCCTCGGATCTTCAGCTCGCTCCGGGGCCGCGCACGAGCCAAGTCGCCCTCGATAGCCTGTCGGCATGTCGCAACGTGCCATACCCGGTCACCCCGACGGCCTGATCACCCTGGCTGCCGCGGACGTCCTGTGGGTCGATCTGACGTCCGGCAGCGCGGTGCCGACGGCTTCCGGCGCGTTCACCCGCCCTCCGGCCCGTGCGGGGGCCGGGTACATCCTGCTCGGCAGCCAGGTGGTGACCACGGTGGCGGCCGACGGTGGCCCGTGCAGCGTGGTGGAGGCCGAAGTGCGCCGGGCAGCCGCGGTACTGAACGCGTTGGTGGTGGACCGCGAGGACCTGGTCCGCATCGGCCCCTTCCGTGGGGCGCCGAGGCAGGAGGTTGCCGAGGACGCGCCGCTGCACTGGCGTCGACGCGTCACCGGGCACTTGCAGAAGCCGGGTGGCCGCGAGCGCGCGGCGGGCTCGCCGGACCACCTCGCGGGGATCGACTGGCGGCAACTCCTCGTCAAGCGGACCCACGAGGGTACGCGGCAGACTTGGTGGCTGCCGCGCGCCGCGGTCAGGCTGCTGGACGCGGCCGAGCACGCCGAGGCGCGGTGGGTGCGGGCCGCGCGGCCCCGTCCGGCAAGCACGGCCACCTCTGAGCCGGAGGCTCCCTCCCGCCCCCGGCAGGCCCCGGCCTCCGACACCCGGACGACGGACTCCGAGGTCCGCACCACCCAACTCCGCCCGTATCGAGCGGAGTTGGAGGGCCAGACATACGCCACACTCAGCCGGAAGCCCGGCATCGCCCGCGAGGTGGCCGGATGGGCGTGCGCCGTCTGCCGCAGCGCGCCCGCCGCCGTCCTCGACCACTGTCACGAACACGGCTACGTCCGCGCCCCCGTCTGCCAGTCCTGCAATACACAAGAACGCCCCGACCACCTGTACAGCGACGACATCCGCGTGGCCGACCGCTACCGGCGCCTGTTCGACACCCACGCCGACGACTGGCTCCGCCACTGGCACCGCTGTCCCGGCTGCCGCGCCCGTACCGTACTCCCGTTGCCGCACCTCGCCGCGTGGACTGCCCACACGGCCTGCCGACCGCTGCGCCCGACCCACCGCGCCTCCGGCGGGCGCAGGCCCTGCGGTGTCCTGCGCGTGTCCTGGACGGGCAGTCAGAACGCGCCCCGCTCCTGCCTGCTGACCGTCTCCGTCGACTTCTGCCCCTCCGGCGAGCACCGGATACTGGCGGAAGTCCCCTACCGCGAGGCCGCCGAGCAGTTCCGCGTCTGGCTGGCGGATGCGGCCCCCGCCGTGGCCGCCGCGGCCGGTCCCGACCGCCTGGACGGGCTCCCCGCGGAGCCCCGGCCCGTCATCGCGGACACCAGCGGCGACGGCCTGTCGCTGTTCTGAGAGCGCAGGGGGATACCGCCCTCCCCATGCCGCCCCCTCCCAACGCCGTCAGCTCGGAATCGTGGTCACCGGCAGTGTGTCGCGCGCCCCGGATAACGTTGCCTCGATCCCGAAGTGGGAACAAAAGCGGTTGAAAGGTGAGAAGTGAGACGAGATTTGGTGCGGCGGCGGGGTATACGCCGCCTCATGTCCGGCGGAGCGGTCGTCCTGGCAGCCACGCTCCTCGGTGCGGTGCCCGCGGTCGCCACACCGCCCGGCACGGGCGCGGGGGCGACCCTCGACGAGGGCTCCGCAACACCCGCCGACCACACCGTCACGCCGGCCGTCTCGCCCCTCGTGCAGAGCGGGCCGCGCAACATCATCAAGCGGGTCCAGGACACGTACGTCAGCAACACGGACGCCCGCGACCACTCCACCGGCAGCGTCCTGCACATCGGGTCGCCCGACAACGGGACGACCCGGTACCGCAGCCTCGTCCAGTTCGACGTCGCGCGCCTCAAGGGCGCCACCATCAAGAGCGCCGCACTGCGGCTCCACAACTCCTCCACCGGTTCCTGCGCCGGTTGGTGGATGTACGCCGAGCCGGTCGCCGCCGCCTGGAACGAGAAGACGGTCACCTGGGCCAACCGGCCCGCCGTCGTCCCCGGCTACCAGGCGTCCGCCAACTTCGGCGTGGGCAACACGGGTTGCCCGGACGAGACGCGGCCGTTCGACCCGGCGTCCTCCAACGGCATCAAGCGCATCGACGTCACCGCGACCGTGCGAGCCTGGACCAAGACCACCGACGCGCTGCCCAACCACGGCTTCCAGCTGTCGGCGGGCGAACTGGACAGCAAGGCGTACAAGCGCTTCTGCTCGATGAACCCGAGCGCATCGGTGTACGCCTGCGACACCGCGTACAACGCGCCCACGCTGGAGGTCGAGTTCGACGCCACCTCGCCGGTCGTGAGCGCGGGCAACAGCAAGCCGGTGGCCAACGGCGGCTACCCCGCCGACGTCCCGGCGATCGAGTTCTTCCGCTCGGGCAAGGTCGGCGACGGGCCGTATCAGCGCTGGGTCCCCGACGCCTACCACTCGGTTGCCGACCCGGCCGGGAAGCTCTTTCCTACGCGCGGCTGGGGCGGCGGCACGGACCACCGGCTGCGCCCCGCCGGAGACTACGGCCAGGCCGCGGGAGAGGCCGTCATGGTGGTCGCGGACGGCAACAGCGGCTTCGTCGGAGTCATCCCCTATCCGTCGCTGTCCGGCTACAAGTGGGCGTACAACGTCGGTGACGCCGACGTGTCCAACGTGCACGGCGCCGAGCTGCTGCCCGGCGGGAACGTGGCCGTCGCGTTGAGCAGGACCGGCACCGTCGCGGTGTACGCGCGGTCCACCGGCGACCCCACGAGCCCGGCCCCGGGCCCCGCGAAGCCGCTGTCCAGCAAGCCGTTGGAGGCCGCACACGAGGTCCTGTACGACCCGTCGTCGAAGTCCTTGTGGGCAGTCGGTGGCCACGCGCTGGTCCGCTATCCGTACGACCTGGCGACGGGCACGCTCGGTGACGCCGAGTCGTTCGCGCTGCCCCGGCAGATCTCCCAGGGCAAGCCCGCTCCGGCCTGGGGACACGATCTGGAACCCGTGTACGGCGACCCCGACCGCCTGTGGGTGGCGGCGAACGCGGGCATCGTCCAGTTCTCCAAGTCGGGCCGCCCCGGCTGCTACAAGGGCTCGGAGCGCTGGCCCCTGGCCGACCAGATGAGCGGTGACATGACGAGCTGCTGGTGCACGGACTACCAGGCCGAGAAGGAACTCAACGTGCAGCCCCTGGTGAAGAGCGTCGGCAACGACCCCGTCTCGGGTCAGCGCCTGACGACCTGCGCGGACGGCTGCGAGGGGTCGAACACCACACCGTCCTACACCACGTCGTGGCTGCGCTTCGTCACCACCGGCGGTGACACGAAGGTGACGCGCTGGTGGGACCAGAGCCAGCACTACCGGGCCCGCTGGATGGTACCCGGCTACCAGTAGCCGCCTCCGTACGGCCGAGACGCGCCGGCCCCGTGCATCAGCGTGGGGCCGGCGCATCGCTGTGTGCCGCACGTCAGTGGCGCCGGTGGCGACCGGAGCCCTGCCGTTGCGGGGGCGTGGGGGTCAGAAGATGATCCGCGGGCTCTGCACGTTCATGTAGTACTGGTTCCCGGAGCCGAAGTTCGCCCAGAAGCCGACCTGTACGACCACCTGGCGACCGGTCTTGGGGAGGTCGATCGAGGAGTAGTTGAAGTAGTGGTTCCCGGAGAAGCCCGGGACCCAGCTCCCGGTCCGCCAGTCGACGCACCCGAAGTCGTACAGCCGCTTTCCGGTGTCCGCGTCCACGAGCTGGGCACAGGGATCGGACGGGAACGCGTTGTTGATCCCGATCCCCGCGATGATCTGGGAGCCGTTGCGGGCGATGCAGGAGTCCACGTTGGCGCCTCCCCAGTTCGCCCATGAGTGGTTCGGCGTGTTGTCGGAGCGGCAGGCGAACCCGGACTCCTGGGCCGAGGCCGAGGGGGCCAGGGACAGAGTGCCCACCAGGGCGGCACCGAGAGCGGCCGACGTGGCGAGAATACGTTGGAACACGGGGTCTCCTCCATTCACAGCCATGCCCCCGAAGGCGTCGCGGGCATGATTACGGGCGTGCACCGGCCATCGGGCGAGCCGGGCTTGTCTGTTCGCGGACCGCCGGAAGGTTCCCCGGCCCGGCCCACGGCCCCGACACTTCCGGCAGGCGGCGTTGTCCGCGCGCCCCTGAACCATCCGCCCAGGTCAGACGGGTCAAGGCGTCGGACAAGGTGAGTTGTCCGCGGACGGGAATCGACTCCCCCGCCTGGCGGGCCGGCCACTACCGTGGACGCGGCAGAGCCCGCGAACTCACGGATCAGGGAGGCTCGATGAGCGGTCAGGATCGGCAGACCGGGGACGGCGAGGTCGGCGGCCCCTACTCCAGCCCTGGTGATCCCGGCAATCCGCTGCCGCCGGAAGAACCCCGCCCCGTCGAGGACGACGACTGACCCGGGACGGTCCTTCATGACCACCGGGCCCGACGCGAAGGCGCTGCGCGAGCGGTGCGCGCGCGAGATGGCCGGGCATCCGCGGGACTACCTCGGCGTCCGCCGGGACGCTGCGGGCTTCGGATGGCTGCGTGAGGCGTTCCTGGCCGTGCGGCGGGAGGATTTCGTGCCCGACCGGGTGTGGTGGCCGCACCTGGAGGACGGGGCCTGTCCGCTGATCGACCGGGCCCTTGCGCCACGGGCTTGGCTGAAGTCGGTGTACCTGCTGCGCACCCCGCTCATCACCCAGCTCGACGACGGCGCCACCGCCGCTACGGGACCGGCGGTTGGGGCGTTCACCTCCAGCATCTCCAGCATCACCGTGACCGTCGAGGCGCTGCGGGTACTGGCACCGCAGCCGGGTGAGCGCGTACTGGAGATCGGGACGGGGACGGGGTACAGCGCGGCACTGCTCGCCCGTCGTACCGGTCCCGGCACCGTGACCAGCATCGAGATCTCCGCCGACCTCGCCGAAGCGGCCCGCCGACGCCTGGACCGTGCAGGCGCGGGCGTGCGCGTGATCGCCGGGGACGGGGAGGCCGGTCACTCCGAAGGCGGGCCGTACCAGCGGATCATCGCCACCGCCTCCGTCCGCCGCATCCCGCCCGCCTGGATCGCCCAGCTCGCCCCCGGCGGCACCCTGGTCGTGCCGCTGGCGAGCCCGTTCGGCTGCGACCTCACCGTCCGGCTCACCGCCGTCGGCGACGGCCGCGTAACGGGACGGCCCGTGGCCACCGTCGAGTACATGCGCCTACGCGGTCAACGCGTCCCCGAGGCCGGCCAGTCATACGGCTGGCCCGCCGACACCGATCCCGAGCAGTGGGCGCGGTACACGATCACGGCGGACGCACGGGGGCAGACCGTCGCGCTTGATGACGACCGCCCGACCCCATGAGCGCCGCTGTCCGCTCGTCCCGACGATCGTGCAGGCGCGGGTGAAGTGATGCGGGCGCCGGAGGCATGGAAGCGGTGCCGCCACGGACGCCCCGGTCATGACGTACAGGTAGCTGAAGGGGGACCACGGGCCGAAGAGCACTACCGGCACTGCGGCCAGCACCGCGCTCACGGTGAGAGTCCCTCGCAGTGCGTGGATGCCGGTTTCGTCGATCTGCCTGGCCTTCATGACCATCCCTTGTTTTTGAACGCGTTCACTTGAACGGGTTCGAGATGCCAGTCGGGTCCGGCGGCAGCGATCGCCCCCGGTGAAGATGTCCTGCGGACAACCCTCTTTGTCCGCCGTCCACCACACGTGCGGCCTGCGCCGGACTCCGTACGGCCTGCCGGACAAACGCGTACCGCCCGCACCGTGGGATTGAGCTCGGCCGGGCCGCGAGCCGCCACAGGCGGGGCCGCCGCGCTCTCCCAACGCACGTTCACCGTCACCGACAGGGGGAAGACTCCATGATCAGGATCAAGCGCCTGCTGACGACCGCGCTGCCCGTCGCCGCCGCGGCCGTGCTCATGACCACCGTCCCGGCCAGCGCCTCGACCTCGTGGTCCAGCTGCGCGGGCAGTCTGTGCGACTACGGCTACGTCGACGGCGTCTACGCCTCGATCAAGGACTACAGCTACGACGGCCACGGCGCCGGCCTGTCCATCCGCCTGCGCAACGGGGCTGCCGTGCGCGTCGTGACCCGTGACGACCACGGCTTCGCCGAGAACTGGTTCGACTCGCCCGTCGCCCAGGCCCGTATCTGCAACTGGGACGGCGGCGACCTCTACGACTGCGGCGGCTGGCGCCACTTCTGACCCAGCTGACGACGGCGCAGTGAGCGCCTCACCGCTGGGCTCAAGGAGAAGGGGGCGGCCTGTCGTGGCCGCCCCCTTCTCCTCGCTCCACCTCACGCGCCGGCCTGCGCGGCTACCGGGTGAGATCGACCGTGAGCTCGTCGGCCGGGTCGTCGCAGTGCACCCGGTGGCCGAGGTTGTCGTGCCGTGGGCCGTCACCGCCCCGGGGTGTGGCGTCAGGCGCCGCTCAGTCGGGCAGCGCGACGGTGAGGTCCACCTCGACCAGCTGCCCGGTGAAGCCCAGCTGCGCCACCCCCAAGAGCGTGCTGGCGGACGTGAACGCCGGTCCGAGAAGGGACTCGGTAAGCCGGCTCCAGGCGATGCCCAGGTCCTCCCTGTCTTCGCTCCGCACGTAGATCACCGACCGAACTACGTGGTGCGGCTGGGCATTCACCGCCGCGAGGGCGGCGAGTGCGTTCGCGACGACCTGGTCGACCTGCAAGTCGAGCGATCCTGGGCCAACGAGGGAACCTTGCCGATCGAGCGGGCACTGTCCCGCCAAGTAGGCCGTACGGCCTGCTTCCACAACGGTGATGTGGTGATAGCCCGGCGTGGGGTGCAAGTGGTCGGGGTTGATGCGGGTGATCTTCTCTGTCATCCCGCGAGTCTGCCGAGCGTGCCGCAGAGGCGCACCGCAATTTGCCCCTACGGAACGAGCGGCCGCCACGGCATGGGGCTCACCCCTGAAAGCACGGCCGGGAGGTTCCGCACCCAGGCTCAAAACCTATGCCCGCTCGGGCAGTTGCGCGTCCGGGACGAAGGCGGGAAGCGCGGCCAGGCTGCGGCGCACGGCTTCGCCGCCGTACTCGAACATCTGCCGCTCGTAGTCACCGACCGCGCCGATGAGGTCCTGGCGGCGTTCGACGGCCCCGACCAGGCAGCGGCGCAGCACATCGGCGTCGCGCAGGGCGGTGTTCGCACCGTTGCCGCCGGTCGGGGAGGTGGCGTGGACGGCGTCGCCGAGCAGCGTGACCGGGCCGGGCGCCCAGCGCTCGCGGGGCTCGACGACCCGGATGGACAGCAGGGTGCTGTTGTCCGGGTCGGCCTGCTCGACGAGCGCCCGCAGCTGCGGGTGCCAGCCCTCCGTCCTCGACAGCACGGCGTCCTGCGCGGTCGCGCCACCGAGCGAGCCGTCCGGCGGAAGGATCATGGCCCAGCGTACGTAGTCGCCGATGTCGGGCAGCGTGACGTCGGGGGCCAGTCGTTCGGCGGCCCGCTTGGGCGGGGTACGGAAGCGCATCGCGCCGAGCAGCAGGCTGACACCGTCGCCCGCGATCTTCGAACCGTACGCCTTGGACAGGCCGGTGAACTCGTCGGTCAGGGGTGTGCGGCCGATGACGAACCGGACGCCGGTGTCGGTGGGGGCGGTCTGTGGCGACAACACCCCGCGGACCGCGGAGGCGACGCCGTCGGCGCCGACGAGGAGATCGGCGGAGACCGGGTCGCGGTGGGCGAACTGGGCTCGGACCTTGCCGTCGGACAGCACGTCGTAGCCGGTCAGCGCGGCATCGGTGTGCACGGTCAGGCCGGTGAGCAGCAGGTGTCGCAGGACTTGCCGGTCGACGACGATGCCGGTCCGGCCCGCGCCGAGCCTGCCGATCTCGTTCAGCTGCGGGTCCAGGACCAGCTGCTCGGCCGAGGCGTCCATGGTGATCTCGTCCAGCAGCGGGTGCCAGCGCGTCGGCAGGCAGGCGCGCACCGCCTGGAAGCCGGTCGGGTCGAGGACGAGCCGGTAGCCCTGGAACCGTGCGGTGATCCCGGGGTCGCGCTCGTACACCTCGGCCTCGATCCCAGCACTGTGCAGACCCTGCGCGAGAGCCAGACCTCCCAGACCGGCTCCGATCACGGAAACGCGCATCACACACCTCCTGGACAGACTTCCCGAACCCCGCCCAGGTACCGGGCCGGGGGTGGACGCGGCCCCGCAGAGACGAACTTAGTTCTGCGAGTACGAACTAAGTTCTACGAGGCGAACTTAGTTCGTGTCAAGCTATAGTGACCGGCATGCCCTCAGATCCCCGGAATCAACGAGCAGCCCGCCACGCCCAGCCCGCCGGGGAGCGGACGGCGGCGCCACGCAAGAAGCCCATCACCGTCGAGCGGATCACCGAGGCCGCCCTGCAGGTCGTGGCCGCCGAGGGCTATGACGCACTGACCATCCGCCGAGTCGCCGCGGTGCTCGGCACCGGGCCGTCGTCGCTGTACGCACACATCGTCAGCAAAGAGGACATCGACGATCTCCTCATCGGGCGGCTCTGCTCCGAGGTCGTGCTGCCCGAGCCGGACCCGGCCATCTGGCGCCGCCAGATCCGTGACGTGTACGCGCAGATCCGCGACCAGTATCTGAAGTACCCGGGGGTCTCCCGCGCCGCGCTGGGCACCGTCCCCACCAACCTCTCCGCGCTGCGGGTCAGGGAAGGGCTCCTGGCGATCCTGCTGGCGGGCGGAATCCAACCGGCCAGCGCCGCATGGGCCCTCGACACCCTGTCCCTCTACGTCAGCGCGTACGCCTGGGAGCAGTCACTGGTCCAGCAGCGGCGCACGCACCCCGACCAGGAATGGGTCCTCGGCCGCGAGGAGCTGATCCACCGGTTCACGGCACTGCCCGCCGACACGTTCCCGCACACCCGACGCCATGCCGCCGAACTGACCTCCGGCACCGGCCACGACCGGTTCGACTTCACCCTCGCCCTGATCACGGACAACCTCACCCGGCACACGTCCGTATCCGGCACCGGGTGAACACCGCGGCCCCGGTCGGACGGAGCACGGGCCACGATCGACGAGCGCCCTCTTGGCGAGGCGCCGTTCCGTGCGGTGGTACGGCCCGGAGCTGATCCACTTTCATCTGGGCGGCCAACTCACCCAGGGTGTGGGAGACATGGACACCGCACCGGCCCCAGTCCCCCACGACGGGAGCTTGTTGGCGGCCCGGGCCGCCAACGACCGATGCCCCCTACTGCGGTGCTCAACAGAAAAGGGCCGGCCACGCCCGCGTACGGTCGTGGCCGGCCATCCGCAACCGCCGGGTCAGGAAGCCGCGTCGGCCGGCACCTCAAGGCCGCGGGCGGTGACCAGGCGGGCCGTCCCGTCGGTGAGCCGGTACGACAGCCCCACCACCGCCACACGCCCGGCCTCGACCGCGTCCGACAGGACGCGCGAACGCTCCAGCAGCAGGTCCACGGTGTGCCGGACCTGTTCGGCGATGAAGTCGGAGTCCTCGGTCAGTCCGGCGGCACGGGCGGCCAGCACGCTGGGAGTCACGCGCTCTATCACGTCGCGCACATAGCCGCTCGCCGTCGTGCCCTCCTCGACGGCGGCGCGCGTGGCCGCGACCGCGCCACAGGCGTCATGGCCGAGCACCACGACCAGCGGGGCGCCCAGCACGCTCACCCCGTACTCGATGCTGCCCAGTACTTCCGGGCCCTGGACGTGACCGGCGGTGCGGACCACGAACAGGTCACCCAGCCCCCGGTCAAAAATGATCTCGGCGGCCAGCCGGGAGTCGGAGCAGCCGAACAGCACCGCGAACGGGCTCTGGGCCGGAACCAGCTCAGTGCGGCGCGCGGCGTCCTGATTCGGGTGCTCGGGCGCACCGGCGACGAACCGCTGGTTGCCGGCCTGCAGCAGCTCGAAAGCGTCACGGGGCGTGAGATTCTGGAAATCAGTCATGGGCGAAGGCTACGGTCAGAGCCCGAGCGGGGCACCACCAGGTCCGAACGGAGGCCGGGGGAACAAGTCGGACTCCAGTTCGACTCGACTTCCACAGGCCGCGCAACGATCCCGGACACGCCCTCCCGCGCGCCTCGCCCCCTCACTCGGCGTCGGTACGGAACTCAAGAGCGCTGCTGCGGCCCGCGTCGAGCGCGGTGACGTGATCGGACCAGTTGGTCTGCTCGTGCAGGGAGCGCCCGCTCGCCATCGCGTCGAGCAGCGTGCGCTCGGCGTGACCGATGGCCTCCGCGGCCCCGAGTACCGCGGCCATCCGCTCGGCGGGAGCGATGACCACGCCGTCGTCGTCACCGAAGACCATGTCGCCAGGGGTCACCGCGACGCCTCCGCACGTCACCGTCGCGCCAAGCGGGGCCCGGGACACGGTGCTGCCCGACTTCGGGTTCGTGCCGCGCGCGAACACCGGCAGGCCGACGCGGCGCAGGCCCGCCACGTCGCGGCAGTAGCCGTCGATCACCACACCTGCCAGCCCGCGTCGCCGCGCCTCGGTGGCGAACAG
This sequence comes from Streptomyces sp. cg36, assembly GCF_041080675.1. NCBI lineage: Bacteria > Bacillati > Actinomycetota > Actinomycetes > Kitasatosporales > Streptomycetaceae > Streptomyces > Streptomyces cyclosori. The sequence continues at coordinate 214,231 of NZ_CP163520.1, forward strand.
CTCGCCCAGGACCGCGAGCGCGTGCCCGTTCGTCGCGATCACGAGGACGTCGCCGGGAGCGGCCTCGGCGAGCGCGCTGAACACCGGCAGGTGGTCGTCCTCGGCGACCACCGTGAACGCCGGGCCCGCCATGCGGACCTCGGGCACCATCGCCCTGATCTCCGGAGCCACCACCGGCAGCGTCTTGTCGGCATCGGACAACGCCGACACCTCGATCGTCAACAGCCGCCGCACGAGCCCTTGGTGTGTCACATCCACCACGATCCCACACCCCGACGGCCGTGGAGAGCACCGCGCGCGAAGGCGAATCCCGACGGAGTCGGCGGAGTCGGCGGAGTCGGCACGGGCAGCCAAAGGGGTGGGGATGTGAAGTCGCGAGTGGCGCGCTCGCCCCCGCCGTCCCGTCCCGTGGTACGGATGTGGCGCATTCGTGAGGCGAGAGGGAAGGGCTGATATGCGCCGGATGTTGATGTCGACCATGGCCGCGATGGCCACGTGTCTCCTGGCCGCGTCGGCTGTTTCCGCACGGGCCGGTCATCCTTCATCGGGTCAGGCCCGCTTGCCGCACTCCGCGGCCAAGGACTTGCGCCGCGATGTGTACGCCCCGCCGATCCTCTCGCCGGTCGCGGGCGATGTGTGGCCGGTCGGTTCCACTCAGACCGTCACGTGGGACACCTCGAACCCGCCCCAGCAGATCACCAACCCCACCGGTCTGATCGCGCTCTCGCAGCGCGGCAGGTTTGTGAATGGACCCGGCGGCCTCGACCGGCCGCTCGCCTCCGAGTTCAGCATCCTGGACGGTCACGCCGAGATCACCGTCCCGGACGTCGCACCGGGCGAATATACGGTCGTCCTCTTCGGGGACAGCGGCAACGCCGGCCCGCCGTTCTCGATCGTCGCGCGTCGATAGGGCCATACGCCTCCTGGAGGCAACCTCCTCCAACAGGGAGTATCCGCGCGGCGCCGCAGCCAGGGCTACCCCTCCGCTGGGCGTCACCGCCATCCCTGCCAACCTGCGCCCAGGCACTCGTCGCGAAAGCCGATCGGGCGCACCGCCGCCGCAGGGCTCTCACACCCCCAGCCGCAGCTCCCAGGTGTCCACCGCGTAGTGCAGGCCCATGCCGTGGGACTCGTACAGGCGCAGCGCCCCCGTCACGTTCTCGGTGTCGACACCCAGGCCGACCGTGTCACGGCCGCGTCGCGCGTACACCGCGAACGCGTGGCGCAGCAGATGACTGCCGAGGCCACGGCCCCGGGCCCGATCCAGGACGCCCAGGGTGCGGATCCAGCCCATGCCCTCGCGGTCGTCGCGGGTGATCAGGACGGCGGCGTCCCCGATGCCGTCGACGGCCGCGATCCACACCAGCGACCAGTCCATACCGGAGTTCGGGGCTACGCGGCCCAGCCACTCCTCGTACCCCTGCGGGCGGAAGTCGAAGTGGTGGGCGAACGTCTCCTGGTGCAGGCGGTGGGCCGTCCGGCGGTCGGCCTCGTCCGCGCACGGGCGCAGCCGCACCCCGGCGGGCAGGTCCGGCACCGGGTCGGTGTCGGGCGAGACCGGGCGGGTCAGCACATGGTGGCGGCGCACGGTGCGCCAACCGCGCACGGTGAGCAGCGCGAGGTCGAGAGTGGGAGCCACGTTGAGGTAGAGGTGGACCACGGCCTCCCGGGCGCCCGCCCCGGCGGCGAGCTCGCGCGAGCGCGCCTCGACCAGGTCCAGCAGCCGCAGGCCCGCCTCCTGATGGTCGGGCAGCACGTAATGGTCGATCTCGACGGCCCCGTCCGGGCCCGCGTCGCGGACCGCCGCGTACGCCACGGCGCGCCCGGCCCCGAAGGCCACCCACGCCGCACGCGCCGTGGCGAGGTCCTCCTCGACCTCCTTCAGCGTGGTCTCCGGCGCACCGATCTCGATCTCGTCCACCGCGTTCAGCAACGCGCACACCGCTGGCGCGTCTTCACCCTTCGCGTCCCGGGTCCATCCCCCGTCGTCCATCCCCCCCACTGTGGGCGGCCGATCCCCCTCGCCGCAACAGGAATCCGCCGGGCTGAGTTCGGATGGCGGGCGGCCGGGCGGCAGTCGGAGTTGCCCGGGCTCGATCGGACTGGACATCAGACGAGGTACTGCGCCTCGCCGTTGCCCAACGACCAGTCGGCATCGCTGTTCTCGGTCAGCACCACGAACATGTTGCGGGGTTCCGTTCCGGCGTATTCCTGGGCGAGTTCGGCGATGCGCCGGTACAGCGCCTGCTTCTGCGCTGCCGGGCGGCCCTCCCGCAGGGTGATGGCCACATAGACGATGCCGTCGTCCCGCCGCACCCCGAGATAGGTGCCGTGCCGCAGGATGCCGCTCTCGCCGTCGTGGGCCGTCAGGATCTGGAACCGGTCGTCGTCCGGGAACCCCATCACCTCCCCCAACGCCTCGTGCACGGCCCGCCCCAGGGCCGCCAGGCGCCCGGTGTCACGGCCCAGCACGTCGATACGTACGAGCGGCATGCGTCCTCCCACCACTGGACCAACAGTGTCTCACCCCGATCGTACATACCAGTAGGTACAGATGGGGGTGCGGGGCCGGACCCGGCGAGCCGCAAGGGGCGGCCCTCAAGTAACCCCGTTGCCAGAGGAGTTGCCTATAGGCGTTCCCTATGGGCCCCGCTGATATTTGGTCTTTGCCTCCCGTTCCTCCTCAGACCTACCGTGAAACCAGTTCACGACAGAAAGAAAAGGAACGGTGAAATGACCAGCATCGAAAACGCATCGACGACGCGGGAACTCAAGGGAAAGCGCGCACTCGTGACGGGAGGGACCCGGGGAATAGGGGCCGCCGTCGTCCGCCAACTCCTCGACGCGGGCGCCCACGTACTCACCACCGCCAGGTCGACCACGGCTCCGGTGCCGGAAGGAGCCGCCTTCGTGGAGGCCGACGTGCGGACCCCGGCCGGCACCCGAGCGCTCGCCGAGGCCGCGCGGAAGAGCCTGGGCGGCGTCGACATCCTGGTCCACAACGCGGGCGGAGCGCAGCCGTACGAGAGTGCCTCGGAGATCCCCGACGAGGTGTGGCAGGACGCGCTGGACCTGAACTTCCTGGCCTCGGTGCGGCTGGACGCGCTGCTGACGCCGGGCATGCGGGAGCGGCGCGCGGGAGCGATCGTGCACGTCTCCTCGGCCGCGACCCTCACCCCGATGGGGCCGTTCCTGCACTACACGGCGGCCAAGGCGGCCCTGGAGAACTACAGCCGGGGCCTGGCCCTCGAACTGGCTCCGGCCGGCATCCGGGTCAACACCGTCTCGCCCGGCAGGGTCGCCACCCCGGGCGGCGAGGCGACGCGGGAGCAGTGGGCGCGGCTGAACTCGGCGGCGGGCCGGACCGGCGCCGAGGGCACCACCCCGCTGGGGCGGGACGGCCGCCCCGACGACATCGCGCACACGGTCCTGTTCCTCGTCTCCGACCAGGCGGGCTGGCTGACCGGCAGCAATCTCTACGTGGACGGCGGCGAATTCCCCCGGAACTGACGCTCGGCGGAATTCCAGAAGTACCGCTTCCGGAAATCCGTCAATGCGAGATCAGCGGGGACCAGTTCTCCTTTCGCAGGAATGAAAGCAGCGCCGTCTCCGCCGGTCCCGCACCGGACCGCAGCACCGCGATCACGGGCTGGGTGACGGCCGGGAACACCGGCCGCACCAGGTGTTCGTGCCCCGGGGGCACGGCGGAGGCGGGGACGAGCGTCGCGCCCAGTCCGTGGGCGGCCCAGCGAACGGCGGTCGCGGCCTGCGACACGCGGGCGGCCGTGACCGGGGCGAGCTCGTCGTCCCGCAGCGCGTGCACGAGCACGGCGTCGAGCGCGCTGTCACGGTCGAACCTCACCCACGGCTCCCCCGCCAGGTCGCGCCGCTCGACCCGGTCTGCCGCGAGCAGCCGGTGCCCGGCGCCAAGGACCACGACGAACTCCTCGTCACCGAGGTGGTGGGCGTCGTCGGGGCTCTGCTCGCACTGCGCCATCAGAGCGAGGTCCAGCACGCCCCGGCGGCACAGCCGGTCCAGCTCGGCGGAGCTGGGCTCCTCGAATACGGTGACCTCAAGCTTCGGGAAGCGACTGCGCAACGCACCCAAGGCACCTGGCAGTTGGCGGGTGCCGAAACCCATCTGCACCGACACCACCAACTCGCCCACCAGCTCGTCTGCACCGGCCCGCGCGGTGGCCCGGGCCCGCCGCGACGCGCTCACCGCGACCTCGGCCTCCCGCAGGAAGGCACGTCCGACCACCGTGGGAACGAGTCCGCTCGGCGTACGGGCGAACAGCTCCACGCCGAGGTCCCGCTCCAGGCCGCGGATCTGCTGGGACACCGACGGCTGGGCGACGCGCAGCCGCTCGGCCGCCGCGGTCACCGAGCCCGCCTCGGCGATGGCCAGGGCGTACTCGAACTGACGAAGACTCATGCCCGTCCTCTCCCGGCGACGGGCTCCGGATCGGCCCGTCGGTGTATGGCTGTCACGGTCAGTAACTCCCGCCCGTTGCGAGGGATTCCCGTACACCGGGCTCGGCCGATGCTCGCGGGCGTTGACGCCGTCACCTCGGCGGTACCCGCTCCGCTCGCGGTTTGGCCGGGGCGCCGGGCTCGGCGCTCCGGCCACGAGAGTCGGAACACACCCGCCAACTAGGGCGCGGCGGGCGGTGTCGGGGCAGGGCGGTTCCACTCCCGGGCGATCCAGGCGTCCACGCGCGACCACTGGTCGGTCAGCCAGGACTCGCGGGCCTGTTGTCCGGCTGGTATCGCGTGGTGGGGCACGCTCCACCACGTGGCGCGGACCGCCGTGCGCAGGGGGATCGACCGCCACAGCCGGGCCGGGGAATCGATGCGGTCGAGCCCGGTGTGCGCGACGAAGGTGACCGCCGCTCCGGCCTCCCCCGCCCCGGACAGCGCCGCGAGCGAACCCTCCATCCTGGGCGGCAGGACGTGCCGTTGGCGACGGGCGCGGGCCGCTCGGCGGAGCTGGCCGGTGCGGTTGAGCCAGCCGATGGCCCGGCGCCTGCGACGTTCGGTGAAGTTACCGCCCTCGGGGAACATCACCAGCGCCTCCCCCGGGCGTAACGCCGCGGCCAACAAGCCGATGGCCGTCGAGGTCCCGGCTTCGGCGCGGTGCGGGACGAAGCAGTGCGGCAGGCGGCTGAGCACGATGTCCAGGCACGGGTCCCACCGGAGGAACTGCTTGAGGACGACCTGGGGGCGCAGGCCCGCGCGGCAGAGCAGGCCGTGGACCAGCAGGATCGAGTCTCCCGGGCCTGCGTGGCGGGCAAAGACCACGATGCCCGCGCGCGGCCGGTGCGTACTCGACGGGATCGGCGGGTCGACCTCCACTCGTAGCGAGAAGATCCAGGCCGAGCACTTGACCAGCAATCCCAACAGCCGTGCCAGAACTTGGTAGTTCAGTGCGACCAGACGCTCCTCGCGGCCCCGGCCGCCTCCCATGCAACGCAGCCGAACGACACCCGCCGCGAGCACACCGCCCAGGTCGGCAACGAGGTATACGAGCGCGTAGAGGGCCAGCCGTTGGGGCTGCCAGGCCCGCCCGGACCGTCCGGCGCACAACGACAGCGGCGCCAACACCAGCGTCACGAGCAGCAGAGCCCCGGCGAGGGGGATCAGTACGAGGAGTGCGGGCACGCTGACGCAGCGCCTGGCCACGTCACGTACGCAGACCGGCCCGCTCATGAGGCTTCGTCCCCGCGGGGCTTTCCCGCGGCTGCCAGGTATGCGGCCGACGCCTCGTACGCCGACTCCATCCGCCGCGCGGACAGATCGAAGTCGCGGTGGCGGAACTTGCGGCCCGTGAGGTCCTCTGCCCTGCCGGACGCCGCTCCCGTGGGCAGCAGGTGCACCTCGACCTCCGGGGGCAGGTCGGTCATGTCCCGGGTGAAGCGGTGACGGCGGGCGATCTCGAAGGCCACGGCGGCCACCTCCCAGGGCGCCCGGGGCACTTGCAGGGGCCGCTCGACGCGTCCGACCTGCAGCACGTAGACGGTGCGGGCCCCGGCAGCGACCGCGCGGCCCACGGGGATGCTGTTGATGAGTCCGCCGTCGAAGAAGTGCTCGCCGTCGACTTCGAGCGGTGGCAGGAGCCCGGGGACCGCGCACGAGGCCATGACCGCCGGGATGAGGGGCCCTTGGGTGAACCAGTGCTCGGCCGCACTCTCGATGCTGGCCGCGACGCATTGGAAGGGCACCGCGAGGTCCTCGATGCGCCGCGCCGGGAGCCGGGCCTCCAGAAGTGCGCGCAGCGGTGCGGAGGAGTACACGTGCGTCCGGTTGCGGGCGGCGAGCCGAAGGTTCTGGAGCACCGAGCCGGAGAACACGCCCGAGCGGCCCAGGCTCCCCCACAGTTCGCCCAGTTGCGCCACGGCTCCAGCCGTCGGGTCGGCCGCGATCGCCGCGCCGTTGATCGCCCCCACGGACGTTCCGATCACCAGGTCCGGGCGGATTCCGGCCTCGATCAGCGCCCTCAGCATCCCGACCTCGTAGGCGCCGAGCGCCCCGCCTCCGCCCAGAACGAACGCACAGCGGTAGTCCGTGCTCGGCATGCCCGGTCCATCGGGTTGCCGTGTGCCCGCGTCGTCGCCCATGTTCAGCGCCTGCCCCGTCCCGGCCACCCCATCCGCGTGCCGGCGGGACCCGGTCACGCCGACGCGCCGGGAGGTCTTCCGAATCAGTCGCCGTCCAGTTCCGGGTAGTAGCGGAGTTGGTACGTCGAGAGACCCGAGACGCTCAGCTCGCCTCCGCCCCCGCAGATGGGGCAGAGCCTCGTAGCACGGCATACGCCGCATCGGCGCTTGCGGTCGGCCTCGCCGAGTACCCACCCGCGACCACGGCATCCAGGGCACCAGCCGTCGGCGTCGCACTCGTAGCACAGCACGTAGCCAGGTGTGGCGGTCGTCGGTGTCGGCTCCGGCTCCGGCTCCGGCTCCGGCTCCGGCTCCGGCTCCGGCGGGGACAGTGTCAGTGCCGCCGTCTGCCCGCGGAACGACACAAAGCGCGTGTCGTCGCCCGTGAGGACGCGGATGACGCTGCCCTCCCGCTCGGCCATGACCACGGTCCACAGCCTCCCGTCGTCTTCCTCCTGCGACGTCGTCACCGTCCAGCCGGCGGCGCGCAGGAGGAAGACCGTACGTGAGACCGTCTCGGCAGCGGTCACCTTCTTCGGGCGATTGCCCTGGTACCGGGTCGCGTAGTGGTAGCGCTGAGGCTCGCGCGGGTCGGCGACCTTCGGCTCGTGGAGAGTCAGCTGACGCAGATGGAAACGAACCGTCACATCCTTGATGAGCGCGATCAGTTGGTGGCGCAGGGACCGGCCCAGCCGGTCCAGTTCCTCACGCGCTGTCGCAGTCTCATCCATGTCCGCTCCTCGGCCCCGGAACGTATCACAGGGCCGACTCCCGCCGATCTCCGAGCCGCGCAGGACCGCTGTTCAGCGAGGGTACCGACCCGACAGCGGGTGACAGGTGGGCACCGACCGGGTCACGGGGTGGGTGCGGCCCGTGTGGCGGCACCGCCCGCCCACGAGTCAGCCCTGCTCCAGGTGCCAGTCCTGCTCCGCCGGCTCGCCGCCCGCGCACGTCCACAGCGTCACCCACGTGCCGTTGCCGAAGTTGCCGCCGTAGTTGGTCAAGCACTTGTTGGAGTGGGAGGTCTTGATGTTCCGGAAGCGGTCCACGGCGGACTGGTCGAAGTCCTGGCTCTCGGCACCGGTGCACGGCCACAGGGTCAGCACGGCACCGTCGGAGTAGATGCGGTCACCTCTCGGGGTCAGGCACTTCCCGCTGGCTTCGTGGACGATCCTGTCACCACGCCAGATCCAGTTCTGCAGGTCGCTCCCGGTGCAGTCCCACAGCGTGATGGCCGTGCCGTTGGCGGTGCTGTTCCCCTGCGGCGTGGCGCACTTGGCGGTGCCCCCCGGCGTGTAGTTCCGCAGCGGCGCGCCGGGCATCTGGCCGGCCTGCGCCGTCGAGATGCCGGGCACGGCGCATCCGAGCACGGCGGCTGCTGCGACAGCGATACGGGCGGCGGTACGAGTACGAGTACGCATACGAGGTTCGTTCCTTTTCCGAAGCGTCAGATCTGCAAGGTGAGTCGGCGCCGACACCTTTGACGCCGTGTTCCTCACCCGATGAATCTAGGCATGCTCGGCCGACCGGGATGTGCGTGGCGTGCACCGCTTCTCGACACTTCACGCAATGCCTGGGGGCAACCGCTCAGCGCGTGGAGCCGTGCGCGAGGCCCGGTTGGCCGCGCGGTGTGCGCCGGGGGTGATTCCGTACGTGTTGCGGAACGCGCGGCCGAACGCGGTGGCGCTGGCGAAGCCCCAGCGGGCCGCGACGGCCTCGACGGTGCGGCGGCTGGATTCGGGGCGGGCCAGCTCGGCGTGGCAGCGCGCCAGTCGGCGTCGGCGGATCGACTCGGCGACGCTCGTAGGCTGGTCACGGAAGAGCGTGTAGAGGCTGCGCAGGGACATGTTGTGCCGGTCGGCGATGGCCCCGGGGGTCAGGTCGTGGTCGTCGAGGTTGTCGTCGATGAACTGGAGGACGCGCTGGAGCATCGCCTGGGTGCGGACCTCGGCCGGTGCGCGCACGGGTGTTTCGTCCCGGGGCCGGGCCGCGAGTTGTTGTGTCAGGCATGCGGTGGCGAGGTCGAGGGCGATGGAGCCCAGGTGGAGGAGTTCGTCGGGGTCGCACCGGGGGCCGTGGCGGTGCAGGGAGTGCAGGAAGTCCGCGAGCATCCGGGCCGTCCCCCCGCCTGCTCCGGTCGGCGCGGGGCCCGGCTGGGCGAGGATGCGCTCCACCCTGTCGGGGCGCAGGGGCAGGACCGTGCGGGGGATCTCCAGGACGATCGCCTCGATGGACTCGTAGTCGCTGAAGCCGATGTTCTCCATCGGGCGCGAGGTGTCCGTCAGGACCAGGCCCCCCGCCATCCCGGACGCGTTGCGCAGCCGGTCGATGTTGAAGGCGCCCCGGGTGGCGAGGGCGAGCTGGTAGGACCCGGGATCGCGCTGCTGGGCGGAGGTTGTCGTGCGGCGCGAGCACACTCGCGAGTACGCGACCGACGACACCCTGACCGGACCGAGGTCCAGCCCGGTGTACGGGGCGCTGAGTGGTGCGGATTCCCCCTCGCCGGCCGCCATCTCGCAGAACCACCCTGTGCCGTCCACCGGCGCCTCACCGTCGGCAGGAACCGCGGACCGCCCCATGACAACCACCCCCGTACTCGCGCCACGACACCAACCACCCACAGCGATCACCGGCGGACGCGCAACCACGCTTCCCCTGGAAGCAAAAGATCGACTGTCCGCCACCAACACCCTTGCGGGGCCCGGCATTCCTGCTACGGCAGTACGACCGAGCAGGACCGGGCAGCGGTGAAGACGGACGCGGAGCGTGCCCTTGCCGACGCCGGCCGCAGCCGCGGGCACGGCCTCCCGGTTGCGGACGACGTCCCTGCGGGACAACTCGTGTTCGGGCATGCCGTTTCTTCCGCTTGCGAAACGGACCCGCGGTCCATATCTTTGAAGCGGACCCAGAGTCCGAATTCTACGACTGGAGGACACCCATGCCCGCACCGACCGCCCCGGCGGATCTGTACCGCCACAGCCTGCGCCTGCTGCTCGACAAGGACATTCCCGCGTGGGTCGCCCTGTGGGCCGAGGACGGCCTCATGGAGTTCCCCTTCGCCCCCGACGGCTGGCCCCGGCAACTGGAGGGCAAGGAGGCCATCGCCGCCTACATGCGCCACTACCCCGACCACATCGACCTGCACGACTTCGCCGACCTGCGGATCCACCAGACCACCGATCCACAGACCATCGTGGTCGAGATGCGCGGCGTCGGCCGCCTGGCGGAAAGCGACGCCCCCTTCGACATGACCTACATCGCCGTCGTGACCGTCCGGGACGGACACCTCACCTCCTACCGCGACTACTGGAACCCCCTCGCCGTCCAGCAGCCCGGCACCGACTTCACCGGAAGCGGCCGATGACCACCGCCGTCACCACTTCGGCCTCCGAGTGGCAGTGAAGGCCACCACACGCGAGGCGAACACCGATCCCTTCCCTATGCTGATGACATGATCGACGTGCCGATATCAGCGCTGGAAGTCGCGGTGGTCGAAGCGGGGACCCGTGGCGTGGAGACCCTGCGGGACACCGCCGCCTTCGCTCACAGCCTCGAACTCCTCGGGTACCACCGGATCTGGTACGCCGAGCACCACCATTCGCCCGCGATCGGCGCGTTCCCGCCCGTGGTCCTGATCGCTCACGCGGCGGCCTCGACCTCGTCGATCCGGCTCGGGTCGGGCGGAGTTCTGGCACCCAACCATGCGCCGATCATGGTGGCCGAGCAGTTCGGGACGCTGGCCGCGTTGCACGAGGACCGCATCGACCTGGGTATCGGCCGTGGCCCCGGCACCTTCGACGAGGCCACCGCGCGGGCACTGCGCCGCGGGGCCGGGCCGGCGACGGACGCCGAGTACCACGACGACGTCGCCGCGATCCTGTCGTTCCTGGTCGACGAAGTGGCACTCGGCCCGCTGCCGGAGCCTTGGCTGTTGTGCTCCAGTCCCGCGGGCGCCGCCCTCGCCGCGCGGCTCGGCCTGCCGATCGCCGTCGCCCACCACATCCGGCCCGACAACACCCTCGCGGTGCTGGAGCGCTACCGTGCCGAGTTCGCCCCGTCCCGCTGGTGCGAGCAGCCCCGCGTCGTGGTGTGCGTGGAGACGGTTTGCGCCGAGACGGAGCAGGAGGCGGCCTGGCGGGCCGGGCCCATGGACGTCGTCAAGGCCGGACTGCTCCAGGGGCGGAGCGACATCCCCTTCCCCACGCCCGCGGAAGCAGCCGCCCATCCCTTCACCGCGGAGGAGCGGCAGGCGCTTGCCGGATTCCACGCACAGCAGGCGTACGGGACACCCGAGGCCGTCGTGCGCCGCCTCGCGCAACTGGCTGCCGACACCGGAGCGGACGAACTGATGCTGACCACACCCGTCTATGACCTCGACGCCCGGGTCCGCTCCTACGACCTCATCAAGAAGTACTGCGAGGCCGCGAAAACAGCGTGAGAGGCGCGCGGGGTGGCCCGAGCCCACCGCAGCGCCACCCCGCCCTGTCGCGCGGCCGAGCTCGTACGCTCCTGACGGTCACCGCGAAGGGATGCCCCGACACCATGTCCGGCGCCTACCCGCCAAGTGCCGTCGTCGGTGGTTCCCCGGCGTCTGCGCCCCCGACCGGAGCCGAGGCGGCGCGGAACGTACGCCGGTACGCCGCCGGAGCCACCCCCGCCTCGGCCGCCAGGTGCCGCCGCAGCGAGGTGGCGGTCGCGAAGCCGACCTCGTGGGCGACCCGCTCGACCGGCAGGTCGCTGGACTCCAGCAGGTGCCGCGCCCGCCGCAGCCGCTGCTGGGTCAGCCAGCGGCCGGGGCTCAGCCCGGTCTCCTCCCGGAACCGCCGGGCGAACGTACGGGTACTCATCGCCGCGTGCGCGGCCAACTCGCCGAGCGTCAGAGGCAGTTCCAGCCTCTGCAACGCCCAGTCGCGGGTCGGCCCGGTGCCGGTTCCGCCCGGAGGTGGCAGCGGCCGTTCGATGTACTGGGCCTGCCCGCCATCCCGGTACGGCGGCACGACGCACCGACGGGCGACCTGGTTGGCCACCTCGCTGCCGTGGTCCTGGCGCACCAGATGCAGGCAGACGTCCACCCCGCTCGCCGCCCCCGCGGAGGTCAGCACGTCGCCGTGGTCGACGAAGAGCACATCGGCATCGAGCTCGACCCGGGGAAACAGCTCCTGGAAGTAGCCGGCGAGCGCCCAGTGGGTGGTGGCCCGTCGCCCCTCCAGGTGACCGCCCACGGCCAGCAGGAAGGCACCCGTGCAGATGGACACCAGCCGGGTCCCGGGGCGCACGCGCGACAGTGCGGTGAGGGCCCGCGGGTCCGGGGTCGACGAGATCGCGTACGGAGGGATGACCACGGTGTCCGCGTCGGCCAGCACCTCGGGACCGTGCCCGGGGATGACCGTCATGTCCGCGTCGGTCCGCACGGGCTGCCCGTCCACGCTCGCGGACAGCACCTCGTAGCGGCCGTCGGCGGATCCCAGGACCCGGTGCGGGATGCCGAGTTCGAAGGGGTAGACGCCGTCGAGGGCCAGGACGACGACCTTGTGGGCGCCGGGGCGCGGGTCCGGGCGCATCAGGCGATCCAGTCGGGCCGCGCGCTCGGCCAGGTCACGGGCCCGCGAGGGCGCGGCGGCCGGGGTGCTGGACCCACCGGGAACACGGCGTGCGGAAGGGGTGACGGGCATGGCAGGAATGTATCGGAGGATGACCTTCTTGCCATCGCCCCGGGTCCCGCCGTACGGCCAGGATCAAGGCATGACTTCGACGGACACCCCGGAAACCATCGCCTCCCCCACCCCTGCGACCGCCACCAAGCCTTCGCCTCCCGCCGCCGTGGTGAACGGCGCCCCCGTGATGCTCGCCCTGCACCAGAAAGCCCTCGGCGGCCCGGAGGTCCTGCGGCTGACCGAACTTCCCCGGCCCGTACCCGGACCCGGGGAGATCCTCGTCGCCGTGCACGCGGCGGGGCTCAACCCCACGGACTTCAAGCACCGCGCCCTGAGTATTTTCCTGCCGCCCCCGCCGCTCACGCTCGGCTGGGACGTCTCCGGCACCGTGGCGGCGACCGGCTTCGGCGTCACCCTCTTCAAGCCCGGCGACGAGGTGTTCGGCATGCTGCCCTACCCGTACGGGCACGGCTCCCACGCCGAATACGTGACCGGCCCCACCCGCGCCTTCGTCCGCAAGCCCGCCGGGCTCGACCACGTCCAGGCGGCGGCTCTGCCGCTGGCCGCGCTGACCGCCTGGCAGGCCCTCGTCGAGACGGCGGGTCTGACGGCCGGGCAGCGGGTGCTGATCCACGCCGCGGCCGGTGGGGTCGGCCACCTCGCCGTACAGCTCGCCAAGGAGCGCGGCGCGCACGTCACCGGGACGGCGACGGCGCCCAAACACGACTTCCTGCGTGAGCTCGGTGCGGACGCCTGCGTCGACTACCGGTCCGAGGACTTCACCGATGCCGAGGAGCGCTACGACGTCGTCCTCGACACTCTCGGCGGCGAGAACGCCACTCGTTCCGTGAGCGTGCTCCGCCCAGGAGGTGTCCTCGTCTCCCTGCTGCCGTTTGGCCAGGACACCGTGGCCGCGGCGGAGAAGGCGCAGGTCCGGGCCGTCACGCTGCTCGTCGAGCACGACCGGGCCGGGATGCGCGCCATCAGCGACCTGGTCCAGCGGGGCAGGCTCCGCGTCCACGTCTCCGACACCTTCCCCCTCGCCGAAGGCGCCCGGGCCCACGCTCTGGCGGAAACGGGGCGCACTATGGGGAAGCTGGTTCTCACTGTGCGCTGAGAGGAAATGGCTCGGGGGTTCACCCCACATCTGCATACACCCCGAGAACGCCCTGGCGCGACGCCCCGGCCATCAACCCAGCACGGTGCGGCCGACTTCGAACCGCCGCCCCCCACACCCAATACAGGTTAGGCTTACCTTAGTTACTGGACGGAAAGGCTCCACACGACACGATCAAGGAGCGGCCATGGGAAGCCTCAAAGGAAAAGTCGCCGTCGTCACCGGCAGCAGTCGGGGCATCGGGCGCGGCATCGCCGAACGTCTGGCGCGGGACGGTGCCCTGGTGGCCGTGCACTACGGCAGCAACGAGGCCGCGGCCGAGGAGACCGCCGCGGCCATCGCCGAAGACGGCGGACGCGCGTTCATCCTGGGCGCCCAACTGGGCGTACCCGGCGACCTGGACACGTTCATGACGGGGCTGGAGAGCGGACTGCGCGCCCACGGGGAGTCCCGGATCGACATCCTGGTCCACAACGCGGGGCTCAACCTCATGGGGCGGCCGATCGAGGTCCTCACCCCCGAGGAGTTCGACCGGATGATCGCGGTCAACGTCAAAGCACCGTTCTTCCTCACCCAGCGGCTGCTGCCGCGCCTGCGCGACGGCGGCCGGATCATCAACATCTCCTCCGTGTCCACCCGCGTCGCCTCCGCCCACGGCATCGCCTATCCGCTCACCAAGGGCGCCCTCGAAGTCTTCAGCCACACCCTGGCCAAATACCTCGGCCCGCGCGGCATCACCGTGAACTCCGTCCGCGTCGGCTTCACCCGCACCGACATGACCGCCGACGTACTGGCCGACCCGGCGAACATGGAGCGCAACCTCAGCCTGACCGCGCTCGGCCGGATCGGCGAAGTCCCCGACATCGCCGACGCGGTCGCCCTCCTGGCCTCCGACGACGCCCGCTGGATCACCGGCGCGGAGATTGACGTCACCGGCGGCGTGAACCTGTAGCCACCGTCCGTCGTACGCGGCCGGATCGGGTGTGCCGCGCCGCGGAGTCCGGTGGACACCTTGCCGTACGACCTTCGCGGCACCGATCCCCGTGCCCCGCGTCAGGGCGTGGGGTGACCCGCGAGCCAGTCCTGGAGTTCGCGGTGGCGGAGCTGGTAGGCCGCACCGGAAATGCGCAGCAGGCCCCCTTCGTAGGCCCAGTGGAAGAAGGAGCCCAGCCGCAAGGGCAGTCGCCCCTGGGAGCAGAGGAGGAAGACGAGGTAGCGGCGGCCTGCGCCGGCGATCAGGTACAGCCCGGCGGCCAGCCCCATCGCGAGGCCGCTCGCGAGCCAGCCCACGAGGAGAAACGCACGGCTGTCGGTGAGCCCGGCCGTCAGTCCGGTCGTGAATGCGCTCCCCAGCGCAGTGGCGAGAGCGTCGAGTCCGGCTCCGAGGGTGTGGATGCCGGCGGGGTGCCCGGTGACGGTCCCCGCGGTGAGCGTGGTTCCGTAGACGGTGCCCAGGATGATCGACACGGCGCACACGAGCGCGTACGCCAGCCCGAGCGTCGGTCCGGCCACCAGCCCCACCGTCAGATCGGCGCGGACCGGATGGCGGGGGTCGGTCAGCGGAGCATCGCCCACCGGGGTCGTGAGCCCCTTGGCCAGTCCCAGCGTGGCCGCGCCCAGCAGCCCGAGGACCAGCCCGACGGCGATGAGGCACGCCCAGCCGTCTGCCAGCCCGTTCGTCGGCCTGCCCGCCAGCACACCCACCAACGCGATCGTCAGCCCGATCGGCAGCGTGGCCACCAACGTACGCACGACCTTGAAAGCCGTCTCCTCACTGACCTCGTCGGAGTTGCGCAGCCGGTGCAGGCGGAAGGTGTGCAGGCGGTCGGGAACGGTGGGGCGGCCGGCGTTCCAGATCGCCGCCAGCCAGTACAGCGCCACCGCCGCGCCCGCCAGCAGACCTGCGGGCGAGGAGCTGTCCGCCTGCGCCAGGAGCGGGGCGGTGCAGGCGAGAGCGAGCAGAACCGCGAGCACGGCGTCGGTGATCCGGACTCGGAGGCGACCGGCCATGGGCCACAGCTGGAGCAGCACGATGTCGGTGCCCCCCGCAGGGGTGTTGGCGGCGAGGTGCGCGGCGAGGGCCGCGAGCCAGCGGTGGGTCTGGTCACCGGAGTAGCGGCCGGGGCGGGTGCGGTGCAGGCTGGCGGCGGCGGGCAGGTACAGGGCCAGCAGGTGATCACGGACCGCGGAGGGCGAGGCGAGCGTGAGCAGTTGGTCGGGGTGGCGGAGGTGGGCGAGCGTCGCCCGGTCGCGTTCCTCGTAGGCGGTGGCCGCCAGGTTGAGCCGCCAGGGCGTGCTCAGGGCACGGGCCAGAGTGCCGCCCGGGGCGGTGGTGAGGGCGTCGACGACGGTGGCCCAGCGGGCGGGGCTGGTGGTGCGCGCGGTGAGGTACGCCGTGGCCTGAGCCGGGGTGAGCGGGTCGAGTTCGATACGGGCCGCCTCGCGCATCCGCACGTCGAGCGCGGCCAGTTCGGCGTACTGCGGGGTGCGACAGGTCAGGACCAGGGGCGCGTTGCCGGTGGGATCCTGGTAGGCGCTCAGCTGCTCCAGCGCACGGGCGGCCCGGCGCCGGGCCGCGGGAGTCGTGGACGTGTCCATCTCGTCCAGGCCGTCCAGGACCGGCAACACCCGGTGGGAGTCAACCAGTTGCCGGGCGTCGGCCAGGCTGAGCCGCCCGGAGAACTGCTCGTGGACCTGCTGGGCCAGCCACTGGTGCAGCGGTCTCTCCGTGTCCCAGCTCGCCAGGGAGAGGCGGACCGGGACGGGCTCGTCCGGGGCGCGGTCCGGCCGGGTGAGCAGGCCGAGGACGAGTTCGATGGCCAGCAGCGTCTTTCCCGCGCCGGGCGCGCCCGTGATGACCAACCGGGCCGGGCGCAGCCGCTGGTAGTAGGCGACGACGTCGGTCAGACGTCCGCCGGGCCTGGCACCGGCGGCGTTGTTGGCGGGCTCCCGCCGGTGTGTGAAGGCGACGTCGATGCGGTGCGCACCGGGTCCGATCAGCTGCGCGCGCTGCCGCGTCTCGGCGGCGGCCACCGCGGCGGCCAGGACCCTGGCCTTGGCATCGACGTCGGCCGCCGCCTCCGCCCGGTCCTCACGGTAGGCGGCCCAGGCCAGGTAGGCGCCGGGGACGGTGGGTGCCAGCGCGACGGCGGTGGCTGCCATCCGGGCCACCTGGAACTGCTTGGTCAGCCACAGCGCGACCACCGCGGTCGCCGTCTGCAGGGCGACATAGACAACGGTCACCCGGCGCGTACGCGATACCCCCATGCCCGGTATCGTCCCGCTTCCCCCCCGGGCCCGGGAAGCGGTTCCGTGATTCCGGGGCTCGTCGGCCACGACTACGGGATCCACCCCGTGCTCGGCGCCGCGGACCGGCGGGCCGACCGGGTCCGGAGGATCGTGTACGTCGACGCGGGCATGCCGATGGACGGGCTGGCGGCGCTGGCCGCCGTGCCCGACCAAGCGCTGCGGGAGGAGCTGACCGGGCTCGCCGCGCAAGGCGGCCGAGCGGCCACCGGGTTGCTGCCCGCCCCGGCCTGCGCCGCCGAGTGGCAGCGGTGGGGCAGCACCGCCGGTGTCCCCGACCGGGCCCTGGAGGAGCTGACCCGGCTCGCCGCGCCGCAGCCGCTGGGCACCCTGCTCCAGCCACTGCGGCTGACGGGCGCGGTGGCGGGCGTGCCGACCAGCGCCGTGCTGTGCAGCGGCAACGGAACGGGCATCGAGCTGGTCCAGAGTCTCGTGGACATCGGCCATCCCGCCCTCCGGTCCCTCGTCGACCCGAGGGTTTCCTTCTTCGAACTGCCCACCGGGCACTGGCCGATGCTCTCCTGCCCCGCGGAACTGGCGGACACGTTGCTGGCCGCGGCGGCGGGCGAGGGCCACCGCCTGACGCCCTCCGACCCCGAACTGGTCCCACATCTGAGGGCGTTCCCGCTGGAGGTGCCGGACGTACCGCGCGAGCGGACGGGCAACCTCGACGTGTACGTTCCGGAGTCGACCGGGGGCGAGACGTTGCCCGCGGTGCTGTTCGTCCACGGCGGCCCGGTCCCCGCCGGTGCCGAGCCGACGCCACGCGACTGGCCGCTGTTCGGCGGGTACGCCCGGCTCGCGGCCGGTCAGGGGGTGGTGGGCGCGGTCCTCGACCACCGGTTGCACGACTTCGCCGACTTCCCGCTCGCGGCCCAGGACATCGCGGCGGCGGTGGAAGCACTGCGAAGCCACCCCCGGGTCGACCCGGACCGCATCGCCCTGTGGTTCTTCTCGGGCGGCGGCCTGCTCTCCGCGTCGTGGCTGGACGCTCCCCCGGCGTGGCTGCGCTGCCTGGCCTACACCTATCCGGTCCTGGCACCGCCGGCGAACTGGGGACTCGGCCGGAGGCGGTTCCGCCCGGTGGAGGCGGTACGCGGGGCGGGCGACCTGCCCATCGTGCTGACCCGGCCGGGCCGGGAGATGGCCCAGATCGCGGCGACTGTCCAGGAGTTCCTCACCGCCGCCGAGGAGTGCGGGGCCCACGTCGAGGTGGTCGAAGTCCCCCACGGCCACCACGGATTCGAGACCCGCGACCCGGGCGAGGAGTCACGCGAGGCGATCCGGCAGGCACTGCGCTCGGTCTTGGCCCACTTGGAGGCGTGACAGGAGCGGCTGCGAAACCGGAGCGGGCCTCAACTCGTCAGGCGGTGTCGGCGGCGCGCGCTGGTAGGCAGTGAGGCAGAGCCCATACCGCCCCGCACACCTGACGCACCATCCGCCCCAAGCACCCACGCGTGCGGATGGCCACCCGGCCCAAGGGATCGCAGCACCCGCCCCGGGTCCGGGGCGCGGCCCCGTACCGGAACCCGGCCCGCCGACGCGTTCCCCGATCTCCGGCGGCCGGTCATCTCCCGTTCACGTCGCGTGGGGGAAACCCTGGCTGACTGGGCCAAGTTGTCCAGCCAACTCAGCCAGACCGCCTCGACCGCGCACCCCGCCCCGGTACGCACGGCGGCGCCCGGACCCCCAACCCGTGCGCCGCCGTGCGTTCCGTGCGGGGTGCGCCGCGGCGCCACCCGAGAGGACCAGACCCCCGTGTCCCCGCTCAGAACGGCCGCGGCCCCCGCCGCCACCCTGACCCTCACCGCGCCCACCGCTCCCCGTGAGGGCGAGCGGCTCTCCTTCCGCTGGAGCACCGACGCGCCCGACCCCAAGAACTGGATCGGGATCTACGACGGCGACCGCCGCCCCGGCACCGGCTCCTCGCTGGTCTGGTCCTACGTCACCACCGCCACCGGCGACCTCACTCTCGACGGCGCCGCCCTGGGCGAAGGCGTCTACACCGCGTACCTGCTGGCCAAGGACGGCTACGGGATCCTGGCCAAGACCGCGCCGTTCACCGTGGCCGCCCGCCCGCCGGTGGTGCGCCCGTACGCCGTCACCGACGCCTTCGCCACCGGCGAGTACGCGCCCGGCGAGCGGATTTCGGTGGCGCTGGCCCCGCTGTGGATCCGCCCGGCCGGGAACCCCTCGGGCACTCCGTCCTTTCGCCGGGTGTCCGGCGACTCCTGGCTGAACGTCGGCTCCGACGGCACGGTCACCGGCACCGCGCCCGCCCACCCGGGCACGCACCCGGGCCGCGTCACGGTCGCGGTGAAGGACAGCGCGGGCGGCTCCGACACGGTCACCGTGCGGGTCCCGGTCCGCCGCGCCGGAGCCGGGCCGCGGCTGGCGGTGGCGTCGCTCAATCTGTGGGACGCGGGCGCGCACATCGACGGCGTCCAGGAGAAGGTGCTGCGGCTCGTCCTCGGCGCGCGGCTCGACGCGGTCGCCCTCCAGGAGGCCGCGGGCTTCCCGGTCGAGGCGCTCGCGCGCGCCCTGGGGTGGCACGCCTGGGCCGCCCCGGCCGGGACCGCGCTGCTCAGCCGCTTCCCGCTGGAGGACACCGCCGCCCCCGTCGCGGACACGGCCGCACTCGCCGCGACCCTGCGGCTGCCCGGTGGCCGCAAGGTGCGCGTGTGGGCCGCGCAGCTCGACGAAGCCGGGTACGGCCCGTACGCCCTGCGCGACGGGCGCTCCCCGGCCGAGGTGGAGACGGCCGAGGCGAAGAGCGTCCGCTACCGCCAGACCACCGCGCTGCTGGCGGCGATGAAGCAGGACCTGGCCAACCGGCGCACCCCCGTGGTGCTGGCGGCCGGGCTCGCCTCCCCCTCCCACCTGGACCGGGCCGCCCGCCCGCGCTGGCCGGTCACGGTGGCCCTGGCCGCCGCCGGACTGCGCGACGCGCACCACGAGGCGAACCCCCGCCAGGCGCGCGAGGCCGCCGCCACCTGGTCGCCGGTGCGCCCGGACGAGCCGCAGGACCGGATCGACCAGGTCCAGTACGCCGGGCCGCTGCGCGTCGAGTCCGCGTACACCCTGCGTACCGGCTGGCCCCGGCCGGTGCCGGACACGGCCGCCAACGGCTGGCCGTCCGACCACGCCGCCCCCGCCGTCACCTTCACCCTCCACTGAGCTCCCGAAGGACACCTGAGATGACTCCGCTGAGCCGCCGCGCCTTCGTGGGCGCGTCCGCCGCGACCGCCGCCGCCGCTGCCGTCGGGCTGCCCGAGACCGCCACCGCCGCGACCGCCGCGCGCGGCCGGGGCAGCGTCAAGGACGTGAAGCACGTGGTGATCCTGATGCAGGAGAACCGCAGCTTCGACCACTACTTCGGTACCCTCTCCGGCGTACGCGGCTTCGACGACCGCCAGGCGCTGACCCTTCCCGGCGGCGACTCCGTCTTCCGCCAGCCGAGCCCGGGGCGCGCCGACGGGTTCGTGCTGCCGTTCCGGATGGACACCACCAAGTACAACGCGCAGAACGCGGGCGGGCTGCCGCACGACTGGGGCACCGGCCACACCGCCATCAACGGCGGCGCGATGAACAAGTGGGTCGCCGCCAAGGGCGAGCGCACCATGGGCTACTTCACCCGCGAGGACATCCCCTACCAGTACGCCCTCGCCGACGCCTTCACCCTCTGCGACGGCTACTTCTGCTCGCAGGCCGGGCCCACCGACCCCAACCGGCTCTATCTGTGGTCGGGCACCTGCGGCCCCGGCAAGGACGGCACCACCGGCCCCTGGACGGACAACACCCCCGTCACCGACAACCCGGTCGCGGACTGGACGACGTACGCCGAGCGCCTGGAGAAGGCCGGGGTGAGCTGGCGGGTCTACCACAACCCCAGCAAGGACGACCGGACCGGCGACTACGACGACAACGCGCTGTCGTACTTCAAGCAGTTCCACGCCTTCCCCAAGGACGACCCCCGGTACGTCAACGCGATGACGAAGTTCGATCTCACCGCGTTCGACCAGCACTGCAAGGACGGCACCCTGCCGACCGTGTCGTGGCTGGTCGCCCCGTACCTGTTCTGCGAGCACCCGGCCGCGAGCCCCGACTACGGCGCGCACTGGGTCGACACCGCCCTCCAGTCGCTCTTCGCCAACCCCGAGGTGTGGGAGCACACGGTCTTCCTGCTGATGTACGACGAGAACGACGGCTACTTCGACCATGTGCCGCCGCCGTTCCCGGAGCCCGGCACTCCCGAGGAGTTCGCCGGGGGCCGCCCCATCGGGCTCGGCAACCGGGTCCCGCTGTGGGCCATATCGCCCTGGTCGCGGGGTGGCTGGGTCAACTCCCAGGTCTTCGACCACACCTCGGTGCTGCGCTTCCTGGAGGTGGTCACCGGGGTGCGCGAGCCCAACATCTCGCAGTGGCGCCGGGACGTCTGCGGCGATCTGACCAGCTGCTTCGACTTCAAGAACCCGGACTACTCGATACCGGTGCTGCCGGACACCACGGCCCTGATGGCGAAAGCGGACGCGGGCAACGCACTGCCCGCGGTGAAGCTGCCCGCCTCCGGCGCCCAGTCCATGGCCGTGCAGGAACCGGGCAGCCGTCCCCGGCGCCCGCTGCCCTACCGCCCCTGGGCGGACGTACGGGTGGACCGCACTTCGGGCCGCGTGACCTGCACGCTCGCCAACCACGGCCGCGAGACGTTCCACTTCCTCGTGCTGCCGAACGTCCTGAAGCCCTTCACCGGCACCCCGTTCACGGTGGCGCCCGGGGCGAGCGCGACGTACGTGTGGGAGACCTCGGAGACCGACGGGCGGTACGACTTCGTCGTGCACGGCGCCGACGGGTTCCTGCGCCGCTTCTCGGGCACGGTCGTCCGCACCGGCCGCGAGGCGGGTGCGGCGGTGCCGTCGGCGACGGCGGTGCTGCGCGGCTCACGCCCCGAGCGGGCCACGGTGGAGCTGCGGTTCACCAACGCCGGTGACACGGCGACCGCGTTCACGGTCACGGCCGACGACGACGTACGCGGCGCGCGGACCGTGTGGGTGGGTCCGCACGGACACGGCTCGCTCAACTGCCGCGTGAAGGACGGCCGTTACGACCTGACGGTGTCGTCGGACGCGGGAACCAGGTTCGTCCAGCGGTACGCGGGCACGGTCCACGCGGGCTGAGCACCGGCGCGGACGGGGCACGCCGGGCAGACCTCCACAGTCGCAGTGACTGTGGTTGGTCCGGCGTGCCCGACGCCTGCTCGGCGGCCGACGCCGAGCCGGACGACGGGGGCGGCCCCCGAGAAGTACGTCACCGGGTCGGGCCTCAGCACACTGCCCGTCCCTCCCGCCCCCTCACGACACAACGGCGTCTGCCGGGACCTCGAAGATGATCGTCAGTCCGTCGCGCTCGTTCCCCTGCTCGCCCACCCGCGTGAAGCCGAAGCCGTTGATGCAGGCCAGGGAGGCGGCGTTGTCGGATGCGATTCTGGCGCGCACCGTCCGGACACCGGGCTCACCCGCCGCCCTGACGAGCAGCTCCTTCAGCATCGCGCGGGCATACCCTCGGCGGCGGTACCGGGGGACGACGCTGTAGCCGACCTCGATCATGCCGTTCTCGTCCGGCGGTCCGTGGAAGCCCGCGTCGCCCACGACCGTCCCGTCCGGCACCGACACCACTGCCCGCGTGATCCAGCGGGCGGCGGAGGGGTCCTTGGCTACCTGGTCGGCGCGGTAGCCGAAGATCCAGCGGGCTCGCTCGCCGACGAAGTGCGCGTCGAGGGCGACCCCGGCTTCGGCGCTGCCACCAGCCAGGTCACCGTCGGCGAGCGCCCGCAGTGCCTTGGCGCTGAGCTCCACGAAGCGGACATGCTTGGCAGCGGAGAGTGGTTCGTTTTCCATCGCGCCGATAGTCACCCCGCTCCGGAGGGTTGTCCACCGGTTTTCGCCAGGGACGAAGTCGGGCCATTTATCTGACCGGAACCCTGCCTCTCAATAGTCATCCGGCACATTGACCTCACAGTGCCGTCGCGATTGCATGCTTGTGGCCGCCCGGTGGGGAGCCGGGCAGAAGGGCCGTGTCCGTCTTAGGGGGAAGAATGAGGGGAACCACGAATCGGCGCGCCATCAGACGCGCATGGACCGTCTTACCTGCCGCGCTGGTGGCCTGTGCGGTCACGACGACGCTGCCGGGAGCCGCTTCGGCCGGGCCCATGACCATGGCGGGCGTCGCGAGCGCCGCCTCGGGGTCGGTCGAGCGGGTCAGCGTCGCCAGCGACGGCACCCAGGGCGACGGCGACTCCGCCGGTGCCACGATCACGAACGACGGCCGACGCGTCGCTTTCTCGTCGCTGGCGAAGAACCTCGCACCCGCCACTCCGGCCACGGGGGAAAGGGTGCTCGTCCGCGACCGGCCGACGACTCAGACCACACTGATGAGCACCAACACCACGCCCATCCAGCGCCCGGTGAT
Organism: Streptomyces sp. cg36; assembly: GCF_041080675.1. Taxonomy (NCBI): domain Bacteria; kingdom Bacillati; phylum Actinomycetota; class Actinomycetes; order Kitasatosporales; family Streptomycetaceae; genus Streptomyces; species Streptomyces cyclosori. Next base: position 237,429 of record NZ_CP163520.1, read on the forward strand.
CAGCGGGGACGGCCAGTACGTCGCCATGTACGGGCTGTTGTTCCGGGACACCAAGGTCTTCCTGTCCCAGGTGAGCTCGGGTAGGACGATCGGCATCAACTGCCCGGGCCTCAGCTGCAGCCAGCCGTCGCTGAGCACGGACGGCCGCTACATCGCCCAGGCCGGCACCTTCAACCGACCGCCGTCCCGGCAGCGGATCGAAGTACAGGACTGGCAGGCCAACACCAGCAAGACCGTCGCCGACTTCGCCCACACCGCCGCGGCCCGGCCGTCCGTGAGCGGCGACGGCCGCTTCGTCGCCTACCAGGACGGCCAGGCGGCGGACGTCTTCGTGTGGGACAGGACCGACAACACTTCCACCGGCCCGATCGAGGGCCCGGCCAAGGCGGCGACGCTCGTCCAGCTCAGCAAGGACGGCAGCAAGGTCGTCTACCTCTCGGGCTCCGACACCTACGTTCACGACGAGCCCTCGGGCACCGACCAGCTGGTGCCGAACGTACAAGGTGTGGCCATCGACCCCACCGGCCGCTATCTGCTGTACGCACCGAACGACACCGGCGGACCGTCGCTCGTGCTCCGCGATCTGGTGACGGGCGCCGACGAGACCGTCTCGGACCAGCCGGCCTCGGCCGGAACCGACGCGGTCAGCACCGGTGGGCACGACGTCGTCTTCTCCTCCACGGCCGACGACCTCGTACCCGGGGACACCAACGGCAAGTCGGACGTCTTCGTCCGCCACTTCGACTGATCGCGCCGCAGCGGCGTCACTGCCCGCGCTGCCGGGGCATGTGACGGATCAGACCGGCGTACGGAAGGTTCGAAGGGTGGGTGCCCAAGCTCGGGCACCCACCCGGCGCCGTCCTCGGACCCCGCCCCATTACGCTGCTCACGTGAACGCGACAGATGGCGTACAGGCTCTTCCCGACTGGCGGGTCCTCCTCGTCGGGGGCGCCTCGGGGATGGGGAAGACCGGTGTCAGCCGGGAGCTGGCGCGGCGCTACGGCGTCCCCGTCGTGGAGGTCGACGACATCGTGGAAGCCCTCCTCGCCGTGACCCGGCCCGAACACCTGCCGGACGTCCACTACTGGCAGACCCACCCCCACGCCGCCGACCAGGCACCCGAGTGGGTCGTCGAGCGCCAGATCGCCATCGCCCGCGCGCTGGCGCCCGCGGTGGGGGCCGTCGTCGCCAACCACGTGTCCACCGCCACCCCGGTGATCCTGGAGGGCGACTACCTCCTGCCCTTGCCGGTGACGCCCGACGGTCTGGTCCGTGCGGTCTTCGTCCACGAGGACGACGAGGCACAGGTGACGGACAACTACCTGCGCCGCGAGCCGGAGGCCGGGCCACAGCGCCTGCGCGCACGCGGCAGTGTCCTGTACGGCCGATGGCTCGCCGGGCAGGCCCGGGCGGCCGGCGTCCCGGTCCTCGCTCCGCGTCCGTGGCCGAGCCTGGCCGACCGGGCCGCCGAGGCCGCGGCGGGCGCGGACCCTCATCTCCCCAGGGTGTGACCGAGGCCCGCCCCGGCTCAGCCAGGACAGCCGGTCAGTCCATGGAGAAGCGCCTCGCCGCGGGCTGTGTGGGCAGGCCGGTGGGTCGGCCTCGGGATTCGTCGGAGTCGCTGTCGGATTCGAGCATCATCCGCCCGGGGGTGTGCTGCTCGGGCGGACGGGAGGGATCGTTGGCGGTCAGGCCCGGCGATTCGTCGCCCCTGACCCACTCCCCGCCGGAGTCCGAGTTCGATGCGTTGGCGGCCTCCTGCGCCATGCGTTCACGTTCGGACCTGGTGGGGCTCGGGTCGCCCGCGTAGGCGTCCTCGACCCGCTCGCCCGCCCTTGGCTTGCCCTTCTTCTCGTTGCTCCGCTTGATGAAGTCCTGGAGGAGGTTGGGGTTCTCCAGCAGCGGGAGTTCGAGGCCGGGGGCGCTCTTGCCGGTCGCGGCCTTGAAGGCGCCGCGGGCGAAGGAGACGCAGTTGTAGCGGAGGAGGCTGTACTTCTCCTTCTCGTGCTGATCCACGTACTCCTTGAACTTGAGGACCTGCTCCTGTGTCAGCTCCGTCTCGAACGCGGAGGTGGCCCCGTCGGGCAGGTCCCAGTTCCTCTTCACCACGCCGGGCACGGTGCTCAGCGCCTCACGGCGCCCGTCCAGGGGGCTGGACGGGAAGAAGCCGTAGGACTTGTACGAGGTGGAGCCGCCGGCCTTGGTGTAGAGCACGACCCAGGCGTGGCCGATGTCGTTGCCGTCCCAGTACTCGGCTTCGGTCATCTTGCGCTGCTTCTTGACCTGGATCTGGAGCCGGTAGCTGACGGCGTCCGACGGGCCGGCCTCCGCGGTGTCGGCCCCGGCGCGCTGGACGGTCGACGGGGAGAGCGCACCGGAGGGGGACGCGGAACGGCGGCCGGCGAGGGCCTTCGCCAGTGCGCCATTGCCGATGGTGTTCTGGAGTGCGTGCATCCCGGGCGCGGACGGACGGGTAACGGAGTGGGACAGGTCGTGGGCGGTCATGGCCAGGGCCGTTTCCGGCGCACGCGAGGATGAGGCGTCGCGCAGCACGGTGTGGTGCGTATGGGGTGTGCTGTCGGGTTTGCGTTCACGCTCGGGCATGCCTGCTCCTGGTACTGAGGCCGTTGACGTCTGCCTGCAGCCAATCCACCTGGAAATCCGCTGCCCGTCGAGGGGCGCAAGGGCAGGACCAGGGGCAAATGTGACGGTAGCGGGCTCCGGCCCGCTCCTCCCGTGCAGGCCGGCCGCAGCTCTCGCAGCGGCCCCGATGCGGTCGCCCCGCGCGCCGGAGCGGCGGGGCGACCGCTGCGGCGGAGGTTCCGTCAGGCGGCCGGGGTGACATCGGCGCGCCCTGTCAGCGTCCCGGTCGCGACCCAACAGGCGGGCAGGCGCGAGACCGTGCGTCCATGCCCGATACGGGGGTCGGCGCCGCTGTAGACCTCGGCGGCCCAGCCGTGGCCTGCCAGCCACGGCCGCAGGTCGTCCCGGGCGGACAGCCAGCGGGCGCCCTGCGAGGCGAGCCGGTCCCGCGAGGGTCTGCCCTCCTCCCCCAGCATCGCCGTCTCCAGTTGTTCCAGCATGATCCGGCTGCCCGGCGCGGACAGTGCGGAGAGCTCGGCGAGCAGGGCATCGCCCACTTCGTCGGAGAGGTACATCAGCAGTCCCTCCACCAGCCAGGCAGTCGGCCGGGCGGGGTCGAAGCCCGCCTCGCGCAGTGCGCGGGACCAGTCGGCGGTCAGGTCCCCGGCGACTCCACGGCGTTCGCAGGCGGGCGCCAGCCCCGAGTGGGCGATCAGCGCGTCCTTGAAGGCCGTCATGTCCGGCAGGTCGAGCTCGTACCACCGTGTTCCCGGCGGGCAGTCCAACCGGACGGTCCGTCCGTCCACTCCGGCGGCCAGCGTGACGACTTGGCGGATGCCGGAACCCATCGCGCTTCGCAGCTCGTCGTCGAAGAACCGGGTGCGTACCGCGAAGTACGCGGGGTATTCACGCGTACTGCTGCTCGCCCGGGTGACCATTTGCGACACTTCGGTGAAGGACCGGTCTTCGGCGATGACTCTCAACACCACGTCGGCAAAAGGGTCTTGGAACAGGGCGTCGGGTCTCTGGCTCTCCATCTGCCGCATCCAGGCAACGACCAGCGCGGTCTGTCCGACGCCTTCGGGGATCTTCAGATCGTCGATCATCGAAATTCTCCTGAGTGAGGGGGATGGGGACAGTGGGTGGAATTCCTACTTCCGTCCCGGGGCCGCGACGAATTCCCGGCGCACAAGTGCCCCGGGCGCGCTCATCAGTCGCAACCTCCGCAAGGAGCGAGGAACTCACAGGCCGACGCGATTATCAGGGGTTGACGCCCACGTGATCGCGAACTCCCCCGGTAATCGCGGACTTTCTGTCACGTCGGACGTCGAACCGGCCCGCCCAAAACGCGCGACACGACCACATCACCCCACACTGTCCGCCTGCCACCACCGCGCCACGACGTGAACGCATACGTATGACGTACAGCCAATTGCCCCTTTCCGGACCTCAGCGCGTTTCTTGGCCCGGTCCGACCGGAGCATTCCGCTCCGTGCCCCCGCCGCGGGCCGAACCGGGGGATATCCCCACCCGGTTTGGACAGGTCAGCCGGATGGGCTCAACCCGCCCGCTCAACCAGCCTTGTCCCATGACGACATACCGCACCCGAGGCATCGCCCTCGCCCTCTCCCTCGCCGCCGCGTCCACGGCGTTGACCGCCACGGCCAGTGCTCTCCCGTCGGCCGGAGCACGGCCCGCCGGGGCGGCGGCTGTGCCCACTCTCGACTGGAAGCCCTGCACCACCGAGGGGGCCGCCGAGGGGCAGGAGTGCGCCTCCCTTCCCGTACCGCTGGACTACGCCCGGCCGAACGGCCCGAGCATCACGGTCGGCGTTTCCCGGCTGCGCAGCGACCACCCGGACCGGCGGCGCGGCACGCTCGTGGTGATTCCCGGCGGTCCGGGCGGCTCCGGGATCCAGCAGCTGGGGGCGGCGGGGCCGGTGCTGCACCAGCAGTTGGGCGGCACGTATGACCTGATCAGCCTCGACCCGCGCGGCGTGGGTGCCAGCACCACGGCGAGCTGCGGGCTGTCCCGGGACGACCGCATGATGGTCAACCTCCGCTCGTGGCCCGGCCCCGGCGGTGACATCAGCGAGAACACCACCACGTCCCGGCGCGTCGCCGAGGCGTGCGAGCGCAACGGCGGCCCGGTGCTGCGCAGCTTCACCAGCGCCAACGAGGCCCGTGACATCGACCGCTTCCGCCAGGCGCTCGGCGAGCGCAGACTCTCCGCGTACAGCGTCTCGTACGGGACCTACGTCGCCGCGGTGTACGCGCAGCTGTTCCCGCAGCACACCGACCGCTGGGTGCTCGACAGCAGCGGCGACCCCGACCCCAGCCGCGTCGAGCGCGGCTGGCTGGCCAACATGGCACCGGCGGCCGACATCCGTTTCCCGGACTTCGCCGCCTGGGCCTCGGACCCGGCCCGGCAGGCCGAGGGGCTGCGGCTGGCCCGGCGCGCCTCCGACGTGCGACCGCTGGTCCTCGCGCTGGCGGCGGAGCTGGACGCGAAGCCGAAGAAGACGACCACCGACCGTGTCCCGCTCACCGGCAACCAGCTGCGCCAGGCACTGCAGATGGCCCTCTACTCGGACGCCTCGTTCCCGATGCTGGCGCGGCTCGTCCAGCAAGCGCGGGACCCGCGGGCGACCCCCGTCCTGCCTCCGCCGCTCGCCGCGCCGATGAGCGACGAGGACGCCGCCGCCACCGTCGCGGTCATCTGCAACGACGTGGCCTGGCCCAAGTCCGTCGACGGGTACCGGCGGGCCGTCGCGGCGGACCGGGTGGCGCACCCGCTCACGGCGGGCGGCCCCGTCAGCATCGTGCCCTGCGCCTTCTTCAAGGACCGGCCCGCCGAGAAGCCGGTGCGGATCACCGGCCGGGGCCCCTCCAACATCTTGATGATCCAGGGGCTCCGGGACCCTTCGACGCCGTACTTCGGCGCGCTGAAGATGCGTGCCGCACTCGGCGACCGGGCCCGGCTGGTCACCGTCAACCGCGGCGGCCACGGAATGTACCTGGACAACGGGAACGCGTGCGGCGACCGTGCGGTCACCACGTTCCTCGCCACCGGTGAGCGTCCGGCGCGGGACGCGTACTGCGCGAGCTGAGACCTCGGCCCCCATCTGGCCGCGACGCATTGGGCGTTGACCGCAGGAACCCACCCCGGTCCGCCGCCATGCCGCAAAGAGGGGCGGCCCACTCGCCGGGCCGCCCCTCCGTCGTGCCCGCTCGCGGATATTCGGTGTTCCGAACGCCCGGTCAGGGCGCAGCATGGAGCGCATGACTCTGCCCACTCCCGTCCTGCACACCGCTCGCCTGCGACTGCGGCCCTTCACCGACGCCGACGCGGACTCCCTCTTCGCGCTGCACAGCAGCAGCCACGCGATGCGGTACTGGGACTCCGCACCGTGGCGGGAACGGGCTCGCAGCGAGCGATTCCTCACGATGTGCGCGAAGCTGGCGGAGGACGGCACGGGGGCGCGGGTGGCCATCGACCGTGCTTCCGACGGGGCGTTCGTGGGCTGGTGCAGTCTGACCGGGTGGAACCCGGACTACCGCAGCGCGTCGTTGGGCTACATCCTCAACGACACGATGTGGGGCCACGGCTATGCGACGGAAGCCGTCCACGCGGTGCTGGCGTGGGGATTCGACACGCTGGACCTCAACCGGGTGCAGGCGGAGGTCGATACGCGCAACACGGCGTCCGGCCGGGTGCTGGAGAAGATCGGATTCGTGCGCGAGGGGACCTTGCGGGAAGAGTGCGTGGTGAACGGCGAGGTGTCCGACACATGGGTGTTCGGGCTGCTGCGGCGGGAGATGAGGCCGTCGACCACAGCGGCCTGTGTCCACTGAAGCGCGGCATCGAGCCCGGCGCGCGCCGGCTCCCCGCCCCTCACGGCAGCGGCTGTGGCGGGCGGGGACCCGTGTAGTGGGCGCTGGGGCGCATCCGCAGGGGCTGCTCCTCGTACTCCTCCAGGGCGTGGGCGATCCAGCCCGCGGTGCGGGCCACCGCGAACACCGTCTCGCCCGCCTCGGCGGGCATTCCGCACGCCACGCTGAACACGGCGAGCGCGAGATCGACGTTGGCGTGCAGCTCGGTGTGCCGGGCCGTCGTGGTGACCACGTCCCGGGCGGCGGCGAGTGCTTCCTCGGCCTGCGGGAGGTGCGCGAGCAGGTCGAACAGGGCGCGGGCCCGCGGGTCCTCGCCCTGGTAGAGGCGGTGGCCCAGGCCGGGTACCCGGCGGCCGGAGCGCAGATGCGCGGCGACCACGGGGGCCGCGCTGCCGCGTTCCAGGACCTCGGCGAGCATCTGGTGGGCGAGCCCGCTGGCCGCGCCGTGCAGGGGTCCGTCGACCGCGCCGAGCCCCGCCGAGACGACTGCGTACGGATGGGCGCGCGCCGAGGCCGCGACGCGGGCCGCGAGGGTGGACGCGGCCAGATCATGGTCGATCAACAGGGCAAGCGCCGTGTCCAGTAGGTTGATTGACGCCTCGTCGGGGAGGTGCGGCGTGAGGCGGTGCCACAGCTGCCAGGCGAGCCGCTCGGCGCCGCGATGTCGTCTGCCCGCCCAGGGCAGCGCCCCGACCAGGGTCGGGATCAGCATCCGGGCGCAGCCGAGCACGGCGGCGGGCTCCAGGTCGAAGCGGAGCGGGTCGGCGGCCGAGACGGCGACCGCGGCGACCCGCAGCCGGTCCATGGTGCCGCTGTGGGCGGGGAGCGCGTTGACCGCGAGCCGTGCCGCGTCGAGGAACTGCTGGGGCGCGGTGAACCGGGCGCCGCGCGGCAGGGTGCCGGTCCACAGCCATTCCGCGACCTCTTCGAAGCCGTGGGCCCCGGCGAGTTGGACCGCGTCGACCCCGCGGAAGTAGTAGCGGTCGTTGTCGATGAAGGTCAGTCGCGTACGGAAGGCGAGTTCGCCGGGACGTACGGCGGGTTCGCGGCGGGCGCTGCGCCGGGCCAGCGCGTCGACCTCCTTGGCGTCGAAGGTCGATCCCCGTCCGCCGGGTGCCCGCTCGCTGCTCAGCTGGCCGCGGCTGACATAGGCGTAGACCGTCTCGGGCTTCACGCCGAGCCGCTCGGCCGCCTCGCGGGTGGTGAGTCGCGACTGATCCGTCATGGGGTCACCGTATCCAAGATCGATCAATGTTGATTGAATCAATATTGACAGGTTTCTCGTCAATCATAGACAGTCGAGTCAACATTGAGGGAGGAAGAGACCATGCCGACCACCACCACGGCAGTACCCCGCGGGCTCGCGGGCGTCGTCGTCACGGACACCGCACTCGGAGACGTCCGCGGGCGCGAGGGCTTCTACCACTACCGCCAGTACTCGGCCGTCGAGCTCGCGCAGACCCGCGGCTTCGAGGACGTGTGGCACCTGATGTTCCACGGCGAGCTGCCCGGCGCCGCCGCCCGCGCGGACTTCACCGCCCGCACCGCGGCGCTGCGCCATCTGCCCCGCGAGGTGAGCGAGGCGCTGCCCGGCATCGCCGCGGCGGGAGCGGCCTCCGGCCCGCTCGCCGGACTGCGCACCGCGCTCTCCCTGCTCGGCGCCGCCCAGGGCTTCCGCCCGGTCTACGACCTCGGCGCCGACCAGCGCCGCGCGGACGCGCTCGCCGCCTGCGCGGCCGTCCCGACCCTGCTCACCGCGCTGTACCGGCTCAGCCAGGGCCTCGACCCCGTCGAGCCGCGCGACGACCTGTCGTACGCCGCCAACTACCTTTACATGATGACGGGTTCGCTGCCGGAGCCCGACCGGGTCAGGGCGATCGAGCGGTACCTCATCTCCACCGTCGACCACGGCTTCAACGCCTCCACCTTCACCGCGCGCGTCGTCGCCTCCACCGGCGCCGACATGGCGGCCTCGCTGGTCGCGGCGGTCGGAGCGCTCTCCGGGCCGCTGCACGGCGGCGCTCCCAGCCGCGCCCTGGACACCCTCGACGCCATCGGCTCACCGGACCGGATCGACGCGTGGGTGCGCGAACGCGTCCTGGCGGGCGAGCGGATCATGGGCTTCGGCCACCCCGTCTACCGCACCGAGGACCCGCGCTCGCGGATGCTGCGCGCCATCGCCGAGGGCATCGGCGGCCCGCTGGTCGCGTTCGCCGTCGAGGTGGAGAAGCAGGTCGAGGCGATCCTCGCCGAGCTGAAGCCCGGCCGCGAGCTCCACACCAACGTGGAGTTCTACGCGGGTGTGGTCATGGAGCTGTGCGGGGTGCCGCGCGAGATGTTCACGCCCACCTTCTGCGCGGCGCGGGTGGTCGGCTGGAGCGCCAACATCCTGGAGCAGTCGGAGGACTCGAAGATCATCCGCCCGGCGGCACGGTACGTGGGCCCGCCCCCGCCGCAGCCCGTCCCCGCGCCCTGACCGTGGCCGCGCCCCTACGGACCGTGCGGCAGCGTCAGCGCCGAGTCCGCGTGGAGCGTGATCCGCACCGGGGTGTACGCGGTGGCCTCGGCCGGGGACTGTCCGGTGCCGGGGCTTCTCGCGTAGCGGGGGTGGGCGCCGCCGCTGATCTGCCAGCGGACGCGGTGCCCGGCGGCGAAGTGGTGGGCGGCGGAGCTCATCGCCACCGTGACCTGTGAGGTCGCCCCTCCCGTGGTGTGGACCTGCCCGATCCCGTCGCACACGTTGACCGAGCGGCCCTGGGCGTCCACCTCGCACAGCCGGGTGAAGACGTCGGCGTGGCCGGTGTCCGTGGAGAGCGTGAGACGGGCGGTGACGGGTCCCAGGACGTCCAGGGGCTGGGCGAGCGGTGGGCTGGTGAACGTCAGGACGTCGTCCCGGGCTTCGAGGCGGTTGTTGTCCCGCCCGCCGGCGGTGCGGGAGAGCAGCCGGCCGCCGACGGAGGGAGTGGGGTCGGCCGGGTCGTAGCGGAAGGCCGCCAGGGGCGCGGAGTCGGTGGGGGCCTGGGACGTGAGATGCCCGTCGGGGGTGGGGTACCACGCGGCGGCGGTGAACGGTGGCGGCCACGCGTCGAGGTCGCGCCAGGTGTGGTCGCCGCCGGTGTGCACGCGTACCGCGGTGGGGCGCAGACCGGAGGGGTCGTCGCACAGGTGGGCGCGCAGCCAGGCGAGGCTTTCGGTGAACACCTCGGTCCAGCCCCTCCGCAGGGCGGAGGTGTGGGTCCAGGGGCCGACGAGCAGCGCCGTGTCGCATCCGGCCCGGCGCAGGCGGCCGTACTGCTGGAACGTCTGGTCGGCCAGGACGTCGTGCCATCCGGTGATCAGTGCCGTGGGCACCTGGAGGCGCTCGGCGGCCCGCGCCAGTGACGCCCCGGTCCAGTAGGGGGCGTCGGCGTCCGGGGAGGCCATCACGTCGTCCAGCCAGGGAACGTCGGACCCGAAGGCCGCCGCGTGCGCGCCGCGCAACGGCCGTGCGGTGGTGATGGCGCGCAGACGGCGCTGCAGGCGCAGCGTCGCCCGCAGGAACGGGAGCGCGCCCTGGTGCTGGTAGGTCATGCCCGCGCCGACGGCGAGGGCGTTCTCCAGCGACAGCGCGCCGTTCGCGTGGAACAGGGCGTGCGGGTCGTGCAGTCCCACCTGCATCACCATGGCCTTGAGCTCGGGCGGCGGGTCCAGGGCGAGGGCCCACTGCACATAGCCCAGATAGCTGGCCCCGACGGTCCCCAGGTTTCCGTCGAACCACGGCTGCTCGCGCAGCCACGCCACGGTGGCCCGGCTGTCGGCGGGCTCGTTGCGCCACAGGTCGAACGTGCCGCCCGAGCCCGCGGTGCCGCGGCAGCTCTGCAGGACGACGTGGAAGCCCTGTTCGGCGAAGAGCAGCCCGTACTGGGGCGACCACGGCAGACCCCGGCCGTAGGGCGAGCGGACCAGGAGTGTGGGGAAGTCTCCGGCGGCGCGCGGGAAGTAGTGGTCGGTGAGCAGGGGGCTGCCGTCGGCGGCCGGGACCGCCAGGCCCGGCTCCCACCCGACCTCGTACCGCTTGGCGGGCAGGCCGCGCCAGGTCGCCCTCATCATCCGTGCGGACAGCGGCGGCTTCCCTGCGGGCAGCGTCCGGGCAGGACCGGCAGCGGCGTCCTGTGTGCGTGATGTCATCGCCCCTCCTTCATTTACGTACAGTGTACGAGAATAGAGGATGCTTGGATGACCTTGGCAAGAGCCGACCGGAAGAGGGAGTGCGAGACCGTGCCCGACAGGGACAAGCCCGGCGCCGCGGGCGTCGACCCCGAACAGCTGTGGCTGCGCTCCGGTGAGCCCCGCAGGGGCCGCAAGCCCTCCTTCACCCGGGAGGCGATCGCCGCGGCGGCCGTCACCCTCGCGGACGCCGAAGGCATCGAAGCCGTCACCATGCGGCGCGTCGCCGCCGAGGTCGGCGCCGGCGTCATGTCGCTCTACAGCTACGCCCCCGACAAGGACACGCTGCTGGAGCTGATGATCGACCACGTCAGCGGCGAACTGACCGTCACCTCCCCGCCGAGCGGCGACTGGCGGGCCGACCTCAAAGCCATCGCCCACCAGCAGCGCGCCCATATGCTGCGCCACCGCTGGCTGCCCGCCGCCCTCACCACCCGGCGCCTGCCGGGGCCCAACACGCTGGCCTTCCTGGAGCACGCGCTCGCCGCCCTGCGCCCCACCGGCCTGGACGGCGCGGCGAAGATCGAGGTCTTCGCCCAGCTCACCGCTTTCGTGGCGGGACACGTCACCCACGAAATCGCGCAGGCCAGCGCCTCGCAGTCGCCGGACAGGGCCGCGGCCGAGGCGCGCTACCTCGTGGCCGTCGCCTCGGACGGCCACCACCCCGAACTCGCCGAAGCGCTCGCCGCGCCCGGCCGCCCCCTCACCCCCGAGGCCACGTTCACCCGCTTCCTCAGCCGACTCGTCGACGGCCTCGACACCGACTGACCCCGCGCGCCGGCGAACGGCCCCGTCCCCGGAGGCCGTTCACGTGGTGCCCGGGACGCTGGTGCCGTTGAAGCGGATCAGGGGTGCCACCTCGCGGTGGGTCCCGTAGTGGCGGGGGCGGCCGAGGACGAGTACGTGGTCGGCCACGGGCCAGGCGTGCTCCACCCGGCACACGGCCGTGGCCAGCGCCGCGTCCAGCAGGGGTATCCCGTCGACGAGGTGATGGGGGACCGTGGCGAAACGGTCCCCGGGAGCCGTGGCGAAGTGGTCGGCGAGCGCCGGCTGGTCGGCGGCGAGCACGTTGATGCCGAACAGGCCCCGCGCCCTGAGCGTCGCCAGGGTGCGGCTGTCGTCGGTGAGGGAGACCAGGAGCAGGGCGGGCCGGAGCGAGACCGAGGTGAAGGCGGTCACCGTGCATCCCACGGACCGTCCCTGACGGCGCGTGGTGACCACGGTGATGCCGGTGGCCCACGTCCGCATGAACCGGTGGAACCCGTCCGCCCCCTCGGACGGGTCGGACGGGGCCGACGGCCCCAGGTCCTGCCGGGGCAGACACGCCGGGGCCGCGTTCTGCGGCAGACGGAGTCCGCTCATGCCGCACCGGTCTCCGCCACGGCACCGGCGGCGGCGCGGGCCGCGTCCAGGTCGGCCCGTTCCGCCTCCCGGTCCCCCAGCTCCTTGTGGCAGGCGGAGCGCTGGCGCAGCAGCTCGCCCCGGTCGGAGCCGGGCAGGCCGAGCGCGTGGGTGCAGTCGTCGACGGCGGCCTGCCACAGCCCGGCGCTCTGGTAGGCGTAGGCCCGGTTGTAGCGCAGGTCGGGGTCGGCGGGCCGCAGCTCGACGGCCCGGGTCAGATCGGCCAGCGCCGTGTCCAGGTCCTCGGCCTCCAGGGCGAGCGCCGCCCGGGCGGCCAGCGCCGCGACGCAGCCGGGATCCTTCTCCAGCGCCAGGTCGAAGTCGCGGCGGGCGGCTTCGGCCGAGCCGGCGTCCCAGGCCAGCTGACCGCGCACCTGCAACAGGCGCGCGTCGTCCGGGGCGAGCCGCAGGCCCTCCCGCAGCAGCGGCTCCACGGCCTTGTCCTGCCCGGTCTCCAGGAGCAGGCCGATGAGGTTCACCCGGGCGTCGAGTTCGGCGGGTTCGAGTTCCACCACCCGGCGCAGGTCCGCGATCGCTCCCTCCAGGTCGCCGGTCTGGGCCCGCAGGTCGCCCCGGTTGAAGTGGACTTCCCAGAACGGGGGGCTGAGGGAGATCGCGGTGTCGTAGTCGGCGAGGGCGGCGGCGTCCTGGCCCATCTTGTGCAGCAGTCCCGCGCGGTCGAAGTAGTAGTCGGGGTAGTTCGGGTCGAGCGTGATGACGGTCGTGAAGTCCGCTAGGGCGGCGGGCAGTTGGCCCAGCGCCCCGAGGACCCTGGCCCGGTTGTGGACCAGGACGGAGCGGTGCAGCCGGTGCCGGTCGGCCGGGAGCTCCGCGTCCAGGCGGGTCACCGCGTCGTCCACCAGACGGCGGGCCTCGGGCAGGTTGCCCAGGTGCATCTCGACCAGGGCCATGCCGTTGCGCTGGAAGGCGGAGTGGAAGCTGCGCTGATCGGCGTCGGGCAGCAGGGACGCCAGCGTGATCGTGTTGCTGAGGTAGCTCTTGGCGAGCAGGTGGTCGCGCAGTTCGGCCGGGTGCAGCCGGGTGTAGAGCATGGCCATGGCGTAACCCGTGAACATCTGGGCCATGGGCAGCGCGTAGCGCGCCCGCACGTCCAGATAGAGCCTCTCCGCCTCCTCCGTGTCCCCGAGCAGCCCCAGGGCCGAGGCCATCTTGCCGCTGAAGTCCCAGTACCGCTCGGCCTCTTCGGGGTCGATGACCGCCGTGGCGCGCCGCCCGTAGTCGAGCACCGCGTGCCACAGGCCCAGACCGGCGGCGTAGTAGACCGCTTCGTTCAGGGCGTCGCCTCCGGCCTTGGCCGGGTCGCTGCCGTGTTCCAGGTGGTAGGGGACGGCCCCCAGACGCAGGCTCCAGTCCCCCTCACCGAGCAGGAGCGCGGCCCGTTCATCGTGCAGCCGGGCACGCACCACGGGGTCGGCGGCCTCGTAGGCGGCGCGTGCGCCGGGGTCGTCGGTGGTGCCGTCGGAGGCGATGTAGGCGCGCAGCAGCTGGTCCTGGTCGGCCATGGTGGCCGGGGCGGTCTCCGGGTCCGGCGCGGTGATCGGGGTGGCGTACCGGGCGAGGGACGTGACCAGTTCGTCCAGCAGCTCACCGCCGCGGGTGGCGACCGTGACCTGGATCGGCAGGCCCTGGGTGCGCCGGAGCAGGATGGCCAGGAACTCCTGGTCGGTGGGGTCGGCCTCGTCGACCTCCGTGAAGCGCAGGCGGAGCGGCTCGGGGCCGCACAGGCTCGCGTAGGAGTGGAGGAACTCGACCAGCCCGTGCGCGAGCCGCCGGGTGCGCGCGGCGGCGTAGATGCGGGTCCGCTCCTCCGGGACGGCCAGCGAGGTGAGGGTCTCGGGTGCGGCGCCGATGCGGTCCTTGAGCTCCGGGGCCGTGCTGAGGATCTCGATGGCGTGCGCCCGTACCAGCTCGGGCCACCGCTCGTACGCGGCGGGGACCAGGGCACGGACCAGGCTTCCCGCTCCGGTGTACGGGCCGCGCAGCCGGCGGTGGCAGCCGACCGTCACCTCGGACCGCTCGGCGCCCGGCGTATGGGGGGTGGAGCGCCACAGGTGGGTGTTCATGGAGCCTTCCTTCATCGTGTGTCGGTGGCGGACCGCGATGCCTCGCGGCGGGAGACAAAGATCAGGAGCGCGAACTCGACGGCGAACAGGCCGACCGAGGTGGCGGAGTCCCAGAAGCGGGCGCCGCCCGCCGCGCCGTGCGTCAGGGGCCCGAGCCGCGTCACGAAGCCCGCCAGCAAGGGGATGAGGGCGAGTACGGCGGTCGCCACCAGGAAACCGGCACCGGCCACGGTGAGCAGCGCGAACCAGGGCGCCACCTGCCGGTCGCGCTCCGACCAGGCGGATTCGCCGTCCCCCTGGCCCTCGCCGGTGGCGTCGGTGCCAAGGGGCCGGACGCCCGGCAGCCGGGCGGCCTTGCGCCGCAGGTACGCGGAGGTGGCGCCGTGCAGGTCCCCGCAGCGCAGCAGGGTGGTGAACACGTAGTACAGGTCGGTGCGCAGGAAGACGTAGAACTGCCAGACGAGCCGCAGCAGCACGGTGTAGGCCACGGCGAGTGCCAGCCGGGGAGCCCAGCCCTTTCCTGCGGTCCCCACCAGGGTGAGGGCGCTGAACAGCAGCACGTCCGCGAGCATCCCGGCAAGGAACGGCAGGTACCGCTTCTTCCTGGGGACGCTGTAGAGCCCGTCGAGATGGGCCTCCACCACGACGAAGAACAGCCGTCGGCTCACCGACAGCCGCGTCGGCAGCCCCAGTCGGCGCCCGGCCAGGACGTGGAAGAACTCGTGCCAGGCCACGCACGGCACCTGGGCGAAGGCCAGCACCAGCTGGACCGCGACGAGGGAGGGGGTGAAGAACACGACGTCCGAGTGGGGCCGCACCCGGGGATAGGCCACCATCACGGCGACGCAGGCCGTGACCAGGGCGGCGTGGACGGCCCAGGCGAGCGGGGAGAAGGTCCACGCGCCGAGCCGCAGCAGGCGCAGCCGGGGCGGTGCGACCGCGGCCTCGGACCCTTCCCTGACGAAGCCCAGCTCGCGCAGGGTGGACACGAAGTCGCCGATGTCGACGCTCTCGCCGAACTCCCCCAGGTACCACCGGGCCGCCTCCTCGGCCGGGTGTCCGTCGGCGAGCCGGCGCAGCAGGGCCGCCCCGTCGTGGGGCAGCACGGCGTAGGACTCGGTGTCGGGGCGGCCCACGACGACGCCGTCGTGCTCGTCGACGAAGGTCAACGGGTGGAATTCGATGGCGGACATGGGCGTCGCGGCCCCCCTCGGCAAGGCGGTGTGGAAGAGCCCGCACCCCGGCCGCCAGGACACGGCGGACAGGGGTGCGGGCAGGTGGCGTCAGCAGCCGACGAAGGTGTAGGCCGACGCGGACGACGTCAGCTTGATGGCGCCGGTCTTGCGAACGGTGATCTTCTTCATGGGTTTCACCTCCCCGGGTCCCGGGTGCCGATCGTGCGGTGCACCGCCGGGTTGGGCGGCTCGGCTGAGAACACTGGCCCGGGCGCGGCCGTCGGCACATGGGGATGTGGCCCCCATCTTCGGGACCGGGCCGACGGCCGCAGATGGGGGACGCACCCCCATGCGGGGCGAGCGCCGGGCCGACACGGTGGTGGGCATGCGAGACGACGCCCTCTCCCTCATCGTGTGCGGCTCCAGCGCGGCGAGTCAGCTGCCCCTCTATCTGCCGTGGCTGCGCCAGGAGATCGACCTCGGCCTGCGGGTGCTGCTCACCGCCGACGCCGCCCGGTTCGTCCAGCCGCAGGTCGTCGCCTGGTACGCCGACGAGACCTGCACCAGCGACGATCCCGCCCTCAACCCCGTCGAGTTCGCGAAGCGCTCCGCGGCCGTCGTGGTGCTGCCCGCCACGGCGAACACGCTCGCCGCCGCGGCCCTCGGCCTGGCCGCGACCCCGGCCCAGACCGCCTTGCTGGCCGCCGAACGGCCGGTGCTGTTCTTCCCGAACATGAACCGCACCATGTGGAACAAGGACCCCGTCCGCCGCCACGTCGCCACGCTGCGGGCGGACGGGCACACGGTCGTGGAACCCCAGGAGCAGGTGGTCTTCGAACTGTGGCGGCGGGAGAACGTGCCGGGCATCACCATGCCCGCACCCGACGAGGCGGCGGCGACGGTCCTCGCCTGGCTGGAGAAGACCCTGGAGCACGACGGACAGGACGAGGGGCCGGCGCAGGGCTGAGCGGTCGGGCCCGGCCGTCCGCCGGCGCGGCCGACAGCCGATCGAGGACCGCTCCCGCCCCCGGCGCCCCGCTGGCCGAGGAGCGCAGGCCGTGCTCCGCGCGGGAGTCACCGACCCCGACGCGATCGCCCCGGACGCCATCGACCCGGACACCTGACCTTCACCGACAAGACCGCCCGCGAGCTCGCCGAGCCCTTCGCCGGGCGGGGCGCCGGCGTCGCGCGCATCGCACGGGGCCGCGCCGGGGCGGAGGCCGCCGCCGAGGACGTCCGGCGGGGCCGATCGCCCCGGCCGCCCGCTGCTGCCCCTGCCCCTGCCCCTGCCCCTGCCCCTGCCCCTGCCCCTGCCCCTGCCCCGCAACCCCCGCGCCGCCCCGGCCGTCACCGCATGGCCTGACCGGAGCTCCCCCACCCCTCGACCAGCCGGATCCGGGCCGCGTAGGCGTTGATGGCCGCGCGGTTGGGCTGATCGGTCTTGCTGATCAGGCTGGCGACGTGCTTCTCGACGGTGCGCGGGGAGATGAACAGCCGCTCGGCCAGCGCCCGGTTGTCCAGCCGGTCGGCCAGCAGCCGCAGCACCTCGTACTCCCGTGGTGTGACGCCGAGCAGGCGCAGCGGCTGCGGCACCGGCCCGTCGGCGGTGCGGTGGTGGGGCACCACCGCACCGGCGCGGCGCAGCAGACCCCGGCACGCCACGGCCACGGCCCCCGCACCCGCCGTGTGGAAGTACTGCTCGGCCCCGCGCAGCCAGTGCACCGGCTCGCCCCAGCCGTCCGCCAGCGCGGCCTCGGCCACCAGGCGCAGCCCCAGGTGCGCGGCCGGCGGATACGGCTGCGCGAGGACTCCGGCCGCCGCCACCGCGTCGGCCGCCTCCTCGCCGCGCCCCCGCCGCCCCAGCCGGACGGCGCGCGCCAGCAGCACGAACTGCCGGTTCCAGCGCAGCAGGCCCGCCCCGCCCGGCTCGGGCCCGTCGGGAAGGTCCGGGCCCGTGCCGTCGGCCAGCGCTTCCAGCAGCAGGGCCAGACCGTCCTGTCCGGTCAGGGGAAACGGCGCCGGACCGATGGCGTCCTCGGCCTTGGCGCGCTCCAGTACCAGCCGGGCCAGCTCGCGGTCCTCCTCCAGCAGCGCGCACACGGCCCCGCCCAGGCCGTGGGCCAGCGACGCCCACCCCGTGCCCATGTTCGGGGACGTGTCGAGGAACTCTTCCAACGGTCCGCGCACGCCCTGGTGGGCCGCGCAGATGGCCCGGACCGCCGCCAGGCCGCGCGCGTCACCGCGGGTGAGCCCGGCCCCCTCCGCCGACGTCCGGTACGCGTCGGTGAGCCGCCCCGCATCCGCGTACGCGCCCCGCAGCACATGGTCCAGCGCCAGCATGAGGTCGGCGGATGTGCCCACGCCCGGCGCCCCGACGTACCGGGCCTGGCGGCGCACCCGCCGCAGGGCGTCGCGGTCGCCGTCCATCAGCCAGTACAGCCCGGCGAGTTGCAGCGTGGCGTGCATCCGCCACAACGGCAGCTCATGGCTCTGCGCGAGGACGTGCATCCGGGTGAAGCAGCGCAGCGCCTCGCGCGGGTCCTGCCGCAGGCACAGCTGGCCCCGGATCCGCCAGGCCCGGCAGGCGACGACCGGCTGTCTGGTGCGCTCGGCCTTGTCCGTGGCCAGCTCGGCGAGCCGACCGGCCCGCAGCGGGGCGTGGCCCACCAGCTGGGCCTCGACGGCGTCGAGCGCCGCGGTGTGTCTGTCCTGCGCCTGCGGGCCCAACGCCCTTCGCCCGGACTCCACTTGGGCCAGCCCCGCGACCGTCCGGCCTTCGGCGTGCGCCAGACCGGCGAGCCGCGCGTGCAGCCGCGCCGCGGGCACGCCTCTCGCCTCGGGCCCGTCGAGCTCGTCGAGCGCGCAGGCCAGTCGAAGGCCGCGGGCGGTCTGCCCGCTCTCCGCCAGCGCGGCGAGCAGCTCGTCGAGAACATCGGCCCGGACGCGCGGTTCGTCGGCCGCACCGAGCAACTCCCAGGCCCGCTCCAGGAGTCCCACGGAAAGGACGACATGGCCTTGCGACAGCGCCCGGCGCCCGGCCGTGGCGAACAGCGACGCGGCCCCGGGCCGGTCACCGGCCGACAATCGCAGCTCGGCGGCGAAGGGGCACCACCGGCCCGGCAGCCCGGGATACAGCTCGGCCACCGCCTCGGCGGTGCGGCGGGCCAGCGCGGCCCGGTCCGCCGGGGTGAGCTGTCCCGACAGCGCGGCGGCGGTCAGGGCGTTGCGAAAGCCGTACCAGTCGCACGCGTGGCGGTCCGCCACGATCAGTCCCGCCGCCCCCGCCGCGCGCAACCGCGCGAACAGCTGCGCCTCGGAGAGCCCCCACGCCTGGCGCAGCACCGACGCCGGGAACCTTTCGCCGATGACCGCCGCGGCGGAGAGCAGCCGGTGCGCCTCCGGCCCGAGGCGCGCGGCGCGCCGCGCGATGCTGTGCTCGACCGCCAAGGGCACCGGACATCGCGCCCCCGCCACCAGCCGGCAGCCCCGCGGACCGGTCACGAGACCGCCGGTGGCCAGCAGGGTGCGCAGCAACTCCTCGGCGACGAAGGGGTTTCCGCCGCTGTCCCCGTGCAGCCGGCCCACGACGTCGTGCGGCACCTCGTCGCTTCCGACGCCGAGGCGGTACGCCGCGAGCCGCGCCACCTCGTTGCGACTCAGCCCGCGCAGCGTCAGCAGGGTGGCCGTGTGCCGCTGCGCCAGGTCCCGGGCGAGGTCCCAGGGCGCGCCCGGGTCGGACCGGAAGGTGACCAGCAGGACGGTGCCCTGCGCGGCGATGTTGTCCGCCAGGTACTCCACCACCGCCAGCGTCGGCGGATCGGCGTAGTGCAGGTCCTCCAGGACGAGCAGCGTGCCCGCGCCCTTTCCGGCCGCCGCGAGCAGGCGGAGCACGGATTCGGCGAGGACCACGGGCGAGTCCTGCGGACCGGGGAGGCAGACGGCGCTTGCCTCGCCCTCCCCCATCCCGAGGGGCCGCTTCCGCTTGGCGGGCCGTACGTAGGCGTATTCCGGTACGAGACGGCCCAGCGCGGCGCGGTACGGTCCCAGCGCCGGGCTGTCCGGTGCCGCGCCGTCCCGGAGGAGACAGGCCAGGGCCTCGCGCAGGGCCCGCAGCGGTACGGCGGGGCTGATCGCACTGCCCCGGCCGAGCAGCACGCGCATGTCCCGGATGCGGGCCGCCTCCATGGCCTCCCACACCAGCCGGGACTTGCCCGCCCCGTCCTCGCCGGTCAGCAGGACCGTCGAGCCGTGCCCCTGGAGCGCGCGGCCCAACGCCTCCTCCAGTACGCCGAGTTCCCCTTCACGGCCCACACAGATCGATAAGTCGTTCTTCCCTGTCGTTGCCATCGACTCCCCCCGCGTCCCACTCAGGTCACCAAGTGCGGTCCTGTGCTGTGCGCAGCGGCGGCCCGTGCCGGGCGGCGTGGCTCTGCCGCGCACGGAAGTGTGGATTCACCACCTGGACCTGTCACTCCGGTTTCCGCCCAGCGGATTCGTACCGTCGCGTCGTGTTGCCAGGACCACCGCCGACGTCTTCGGGTACGGGGGCGAGTTACGGCAGACCTGAGCGAGCGGGGACCTCCGGGTTCCCACCAGAAGCATGAACACCAGGATGCAACGACCCAACCGCCACACAGCCGTCGCGCTGTCACATCCCGGAGCAATTCGATGCCCCGAATGCCCGGTAGGACGGCCTCCCAGTTGTGAAGAATATGGGCACCCACACCCTCACGGTGGCCGAAATCCGGCCTGCGACTATCCCTCAACAAGCCAAAGTTGAGGCAAAATGAGCCAACACAACCTCCCACATCGCATCATCCCCGCCGGGTCGCAAATAAATGGATCTCCATATTCCATTCGTCGAAAATCTGATCCCTTGATCACGCCCTTTCCGTGTCCTAGCCTCAAAGGGAAGTGCCAACGCATCTACCTACGGAGGCAACCATGGCAAGTTCTTCCCATGACCACGCTGCAGCCGACCTCGAATTCCCCGAGGTCGAGGTCCGCGTTTCCCCGGTAGCCGACCGGGCTCGCGCGACCTTCGCCAAGACCCACTCGCGTCCGAGCGTCCCGGACTTCGCGAAGCTGTTCGCCGACTCGGCGAAGTAAGCAGGTCAACGAAGTAGGTTGGCGCAAGTAAGGGGATTCCGTGCGCACCGCACCCCATGGTATGGCGCGCACGGAATTCACTCCGCAGGCATTCCACAGCCGCACGAGAGTGATTCAGGTAATATGACCAATCTTGCCTCACAGTTCGGCCGCGCCCTGTCGGCGGAGCTCGGACCGGACTTCTCCACCCATCAGGTCAGTAACGATGTCGTATTCCGCCACCTGAACCCCTCGCTCCTGAGTGACTGCTTCTCCTGGGACGGGCTCAACGAGATCCTCTCCCGGGGCTCCGCCATACCGGCGGACTTCTTTCTGTGCGCCCAGGGCAAGCGACTGCCCGAGCACCAGTACAAGACATCCCTGGACGGGCACCAAGTCTTCGATCTGCCAAGGGTGTTCGCGCTCATACGGTCCGGCGCCACGCTGATCATCGACTCCCTGGACCGCATCCATCCCGGCGTGCGGGCCGCGACCGACGACGTCATGCGCATCACGGGCGAGACCGCCGCCTGCAATCTGTTCGTCACCTTCGACGACGCGCAGGCATTCGACAGCCACTTCGACGAGGTCGACACCTTCGTCGTCCAGCTCCTCGGCACCAAGCACTGGAAGGTGCACGGGCCGTCGGAGGAGTTCCCGCTGCCGGAATACGGCGACAGCGACCCGGTGAACTGCCCGGACACCGTCCTGTTCGAGAAGACCCTGGTGCCGGGGGACGTGATCCACGTGCCCCGGGGCTGGTGGCACACCGTCCGCGGAGGCGGCGAGACCAGCCTGCACCTCACCTTCACGTTCACCCGCCGCACCGGGTACGACTGGCTCCGCTGGGCCCTCCGCCAGGCACTGTCCCGGGCCGAGATCCGCGAGAGCATCGACCGCACCAGCTCCCCCGAAAGACAGCGGGCCCAACTCGAAGGGATCGTCGAGGCGTTCCTGGCCGAGGCGAAGAACCTGTCCCTGAACGACTTCTTCACCGCGGAACACCGTGCCGCCGGCGGGCGCGACCTGGCCAGCCTGCCCTGGGACGTGAGCAAGGCGCGCCCCCGCGAGCACGACGTGGTGGAACTGGTCCCCGTCCTGCCGCCACTGGTCCGCACAGAAGGGGACCAGGTCGTCATCACGGCCGCCGACCAGGACTTCGCCCTGCCCGCCCAGCACCACCCGACGATCGAGGCCCTCATCGGGGCCCGTCGACTCACCGTCGCCCAACTGGCCGCACGGGCCGGGGCACCGGTGACGGCCGTGTCCGCGCTGGTGGCGGCGCTGCTGCGCTGTCAGCTGGTCACCGTCTCCGGCGCGGACGCCGCCCGCGAGGACGGCGGGCACGAGCAGTGACGGCCCCGATCCGTCCCGGCACGGGCGCCCTCGGGCTCCCCTCCGCCGACCTGCACACCGTGCTGAGCGGCGAGCTGACCGCCGACGCCGTCGTCCTGGGACTGCCCTTCGACGCGGGAGTGCCCGGTGTCCCCGGCCAGCGTCACGGCCCGGAGATCTTCCGCAAGCTCAGCCCCGACCACGGCTGGACCGTCGACGAGGACGGCGCCCTGGGCGGGGTGATCGACCCGGTGACCCGCGGCCCGGTGCTGTCCGGCCGCAAGGTCTTCGACCTGGGCGACCTCGGCTCGGTACCGATCGATCCACGCGTCGGCCGGGGCACCTACTACCAGACCCTCACCCGCCTCGCCGAACAACTCACCCGGACCGGCGCCCTCCCCGTCCTCATCGGCGGCGACCACAGCCTCTCGGCTCCGGCGGCCACCGGGGCGGCGGCGGTGCACGGCCCGCTGAGCTTCCTCTGTTTCGACGCGCACTGCGACTTCAGCGCCCGGCCCATGCCGGACGCCACCGACATCACCCACGCCGACTTCCTGGGCCACCTGCTCCAGACCGGTGCCGTCACGGACGCGGAACTGTACGGCGTACGGACCTACCTGCCCGCCGGCCACGGTCCCCTGTCCGACGCCCTGCGCTGCGCCTACGCCTACCCGTGCGGCCCGGTCGAGGACGCGCCGGACCGGGACGACCGGCCGACGTATCTGTCGATCGACCTGGACGTCATCGAACCGGCCGACTTCCCGGCCACCGGCCATCCGGAAGCCGGCGGTTACCGGCTGCGCGAACTGCTCACCGCGGTCGAGCACGTCTGTCGCACCCGGCGCGTGGTGGCGGTGGACATCGTCGAGGCGCTCCAGGACGACCGGGAGAACCGCTCCACCAGCGCGACGGTCTCGGCCCTGGTCATGACCTGCCTGCGGGCACTGCTCGAACACCCTCGGGAACGGGAGACAACCGGATGAACACGGGCACCACGGTGGGAACCACCCCCGAGCGGACCGCACCGGACGAGGAGGCACCGACCGGCCCCGGCCTCCGCTCGCTGCACCCGTGGCAGCGACAGCTGATAGCGGAGCACGACCGGCCCACCCTGCACACCCAGGCCGCGGCCACCACCGGCATCAACGCCGGAGAGCGCGACGTCACCATCCGCGTCCACCAGGAACGCACCTGGATCTACAAGGTGTGGCAGGGCGACCGCGGCCAGGACACCCACCACCTCTACACGCCCGTCACCGGCCGCATCCACGCCATCGGCCGCGACGAGGCGGAGATCCTCCAGGCACCGGACTGGTCGGCGACGCCGGACGCGACGATCAGCCGTCTGGCATCCCTGGTCATGCCGTTCGAAGAGCCCGGCTGGCGCTTCCCGGACCTGCCCGCCGACGCGCGGGTGGACACACCCCGCGTCCGCGTCCTGATGCTCAACCCCACCGAGCAGTGCAACATCCGCTGCACGTACTGCTACTACGGCGGCGCCTACACCGACACCCGCCCCCACCAGACCGCGTCACCGCGGGCGGACGCGGTGAAAGCCGCCATCGACCTGTTCGTGACGGGCGAGGAGAAGCTGGACTCCGCCCCCCGGGCCGTCTACTTCTTCGGCGGGGAACCGCTGCTCGCCTTCGACGAGCTGAAGAAGGCCGTGCTGGCCCTGGCGGAGCGCAAGCGCGAGGTCGGCGCCCGCCTGGACAACCTCGTCCTCCAGGTCAACTCCAACGGCATGCTGCTCACCCCGAAGATCGTCGACTTCCTCGTCGAGCACGACATCTACCTCAACATCTCCATCGACGGCCCCAACCACGACCGCTACCGCGTCGACCGGCGGGGCAAGGGCACCCACGACCGCGTGCGCGAGCGCACCGACTGGCTCGCCGAGAACCGGCCCGAGTACTTCTCCTCCCGGGTCGCGCTCATCTGCGTCCTGTCGGCGCCGCTCGACGCCGCCGCCCTCTACCGGTACTTCTCCGAATGGCCCGCCGCGCAGCGAGCCCTGGCGTGGGACTTCGACCTGATCCTGCCGGGCGGCGACCAGTCCTACGCGGACTTCGAGCAGATCTTCGGCGAGCAGCGCCGGGTGTGGGACCTCTTCGTACGCTCGCACCGCCAGACCTACGCCGAGCGCGAGCAGTCGGGGCGCTACCACTTCGCCTTCAGCCACGGCTTCCTGCACCGCTCCTTCCACCGCGTGCTGAACCAGCCCGAGCGCGAGGGCGGCGCCCGCCTCGGACACCTCCTGGGCATGCAGCTGATCCCCGGCAACGAATACCTGGTCCTCGGCTCCGACGGCACCCTCTACTCCTCCTACGAGTACCAGTCCCCCGACTTCGCCGTCGGCCACACCGACCGGGGCATCGACCCACTGGCCGGAGCCGAGCAGCTCGCCATGTTCCGCGACTCCGTCGAGGCAGGTTCCTGCACCACGTGCTGGGCGGCGCCGCTGTGCACCGTCACGGTGCCCGAGGCCCCCTTCCGGCGCTCGGACTCCGCCGACGCGGTGCGCGAGAAGGTGCTGACCAAGCGGGCCCGGTGCATGTCGGAGCGGGAGAACCTGACGCAGGCGCTGCGTGCCCGTGTCGACATCGCGCAGGAGTACGGGGACGCGGCCCTCGACGGGCACCGCGACGACTGGAGCCGCCAGCGGACGGAGGTGGCCCGTGTCGATCCCTTCTACGCCTGAAGCCACGTCTGAAGGCTCCCGCGCTTCCGCGCCGGAAGCCTCCGCCGAGGCCGTCTCCGCCGGACTCCCGGCGCTGCTCTGCGGCGCCGAACCGGCCCTGCTGGAGAACGCGGGACGCCACTGGCCGATCTTCGCCGCCCTCAGCGAGGAGAGCCTGCGGACCGGTGCGGACCGCCTGGTCGAGGCCGAGGACCGGGACCGCCGTCCCGTGACGGTCTCCCTCGCGGAAGTCCTCGACGACCTGCGCGCCGCCCATCCGCGGGGGCTCTACCTGCGCCACCAGTCGGTGTCGCGGTTCGATCCCGCGCTGCCTGGCCTCGTCCCCAGAGAAGTACGGCGCCTCAACTGGCTGATGGCCCTCGAACCGGACGCGCGCCCGGACTGGAGCTGGCTGATGATCGGCGCGGCGGGCACGAGCTCGCCCCTGCATGTCGACGTGATGGCGAGCGCCGCCTGGAACCTGCTCTGCGCCGGTGCCAAACGCTGGACCTTCCACCCGCCCAAGCAGGCCGAGGAGTGGCGGCTGCTCCCGCCCGGGTGCGCGGGCGACACCCGTGACCCGCGTCCCCGCGAGTTCGTGCAACGGCCCGGCGACATCGTCGTCACCCCCAGCGGCTGGGCGCACGAGGTGCACAACCTCACCGGCTCGATCGCCGTCACCAGCAACTTCATCAACCGTTCCAACCTGGAGTTCGCCCTGCGCTACTTCGACCTGATCGGCGACACCGACGCGCACGACGTCCTCACCGCCGTCGGCGCGGCCTTCGCCCGGCACGGGGAGGGCGAGGAGCGTTGAGCGGGCACGACCTGCCGTTCGAGCTGCCCGCCGTGGGGCTCGGCACCTGGCAGATGTGGGGCGAGGACGCCGAGCGGGGCGTCCGCGACGCCATCGAGCTCGGCTACCGGCTGATCGACACGGCCGCCGCCTACCGCAACGAGAAGGCGGTCGGCGCGGGAATCCGCAGCAGCGGAATCGACCCCGGCGAACTCGTCGTGGTCACCAAGTTCCCCGAGGAGGAGGCGGGCCGCGAACGAGAAGTCCTGCACACCAGCCTCGACCTCCTCGGCGTCGAGCGCATCGACCTGTGGCTGATCCACGCTCCCCTGGACGCGGCCGGATCACTGCGCATCTGGGAGCGGTTCCTCGAAGCCCGCGAGGAGGGCCTGGTCCGCGCCATCGGCGTCAGCAACTTCCTCCCGCACCAGGTGGACGCGCTGACCGAAGCCTCCGGGGTGGCCCCGGCGGTGAACCAGATCGCCTTCGGCCCCCACTACTACGACGCCGACGTCGCCCCGCACCACGCGGCGCGCGGCATCGCGCTCCAGGCCCACAGCCCCTTCAGCGAGAACGACCTGGCCCACCCCGTACTGCGGGCGATCGCGGAGAGGCACGGATGCACGGCGCGCCAAGTCCTGCTGCGCTGGCACCGGGCACACCGCGTTCCCACCGTGGTCAAGTCCACCTCCCGCACCCACCTGACCGAGAACCTGGACACCACCGGCCACTCACTCGACCCTGTCGACATGGCAGCCCTCGACCGCCTCGGTATCAACCCCACCCCGGGACAGCGCGCATGAGAGTTCAATTGGACGCCGTGCGGCGCTCCTATCAGGTACGGCGCCGCCCCGAGACGGGTTCGCGGCTCACCCGGCTCGTCCGCCGTGAGCACAGCCAGGTCGAGGCGCTGTGCGGGATCGACCTGCGGATCGAAGCGGGAGAGTCCGTCGGCTACATCGGACTCAACGGCGCGGGCAAGTCCACGACGATGAAACTGGTCTCCGGCATCCTCACCCCGACGGCCGGCCGGGTCACCGTCGACGGCCGCGACCCGCACCGCGAACGCCGCAGGCTCTCCGCCGACCTGGGCTACCTCGCGGCCCAGCGCGCCAGCCTCTGGTGGGACCTGCCCGTCAAGGACTCGTACGAACTGATCCGGCGCGTCTACGGCATCGAGCCCGCCCTGTTCCGCCGCCGCAGCGAGGAGCTGGTGGCCCGGCTCGACATCGGCAAGCACCTCGACACCCCCGTACGCGAGCTCTCCCTCGGCAACAGGACCCGCGCCGAACTCGTCGGGACCCTGCTCCACGCCCCGAAACTGCTGCTGTTGGACGAACCCACCATCGGGCTCGACATCTTCGCGCGCGAGGCCATCTGCGGCCTCCTCAAAGGCCTCCGCGAGACCAGCGCGCCCACCATCATGATGGCCAGCCACGACCTGCGTGACGTGGAGGCGGTCTGCGACCGCATCGTCATGATCGACGCGGGCCGGCTCGTCCACGACGGCAAGATCTCCGACCTGCGCGGGCTCGGCAGCGGCACCCGCCGCCTGGTCGTCCACCACGCCGAGGGCCACCCCCTGCCCTCGGCGCCCGGCATCGTCCCGGTCAGGACGGCGGCGAAGACGGTCACCACCTTCGAGTACGCCCAAGGCGACCTGCCCCCGGAGATCGTGTCCGCCCTCTTCTCCGATCCCCTGGTCCACGACGTGCAGCTGGAGTCGCCGAGCCTGGAACAGCTCATCAAGGACCTCTACGGGAAGGCCGGCTGACGGTGTATCCGCCCCACACCCTGCGCCCCCATCTGGCCGTGGCCCGTATGCAGATCCGGCTCTCCTTCCACTACCGGACCAGGGCCTTCTCGCAAGGCGTCGGCGCCCTGCTCCTGATCGGCCTCCAGGCCGCGCTGTGGACGGCCGTGTATTCGGGCGCCGGGGACGACACCCCGGCCGGCTGGCTGAGCCTGCGCCAGACCATGGTCTACGCCGCGGCGGGCACCATCTGGGTGCTGTGCCTGCCCAACCTGGGGCTCGCCCGCCAGCTCGAAACCAAGATCAGAGACGGGCGCATCACCACCGAACTGCTCCTTCCCATGGGCTTCCTCAGCCAGTGGTTCTCGGCCGCGGTCGGCCGCTCCCTGGGCATCACCGCCCTGGTGGGACTGCCCGCGGCAGCCGTCGGCGGCGCGCTCCTGCTCCCCTTCGACATCAGCATCGGCTACGTACTCCAGCTGGCCCTGACGAGCGCCATCGCCTTCGTCATCCTGTTCAACCTCAGCTACATGACCGGACTTTCGGCCTTCTTCATCCGCCGGGTCGAGGGCCTGAACGAGGTGCGCGAGGCCCTGCTGCTCCTGCTCGGTGGGTCGATGATGCCCCTCTCCCTCTATCCGGCGCCGCTGCGCGACGCCGTGGTGTGGACCCCGTTCGCGCACGGCTTCTACACCCCCATCGGCACCCTGGTGAAGGACCCGTTCGTCGACACCCGCCTCATCGTCATCGGGCTCGTCTGGTCCGTCCTGCTGACCGCGGCGAGCGCCCTGTGCACCCGCGGCAGCCTGCGGAAGCTGGTGATCGCCGGTGGCTGAGCGCCTCGCCGAGTGGCGGAAGTCGATGGACGTCGCCTTCTTCGCGACCCGGATGAACTTCCGCAGCCATCTGGTGCACCCCGGCGAGGTGGCGCTCGCCAATCTGGGCGCCCTCGTCCAGGCGGTCTCCGGCGCCGCCGTGTTCATGCTGGCGCTGTCGACCACCGGCATGATCCACGGCTGGTCGCTCGCCCAGTGGGCGGTGCTCACCGGCTTCACCGCCGTGGCCCGCGCCCTGTGGAACACCGTCTTCTTCGGCACCCTGGACATCCCCGACATGGTGCGCTCCGGCGAACTCGACCACTACCTCGTCCGCCCCGCCGACCCGCTGACGCTCATCCTCTTCTCCAAGGTGGACACGGACGTCTGGATCGAGATCGTGGCCGGTCTGGCCACGATGGGAGTGGCCCTCCACGTCAGCGGCGCCGAACTCGGCGCACAGGTCCTGCTGTTCATCCCCGTGGCCCTCCTGGGCGCCGCGCTCGTCTTCGCCGCCCTGCACCTGGCCGTCACCTCGCTGTCCTTCTGGCTGCGCCACGACGCCATGCTGTCCATGCTGATCTGGCGGCTCGACAGCTTCGCGCAACTGCCCATGAGCTTCTACCCGAAGTGGGTCCTGACCGCGTTCTCCACGGTCGTCCCCTTCGCGTTCGTCGGCTACTACCCCTGCCTCTACATCCTCGGCAAGACGCACTCGCCCCTCGTGTGGGCGTTCCCCCTCGCCGGTCCCCTGCTCATGATCCCCGCGGTCCTGCTGTGGCGCCGCGGGCTCGCCCGCTACAGCAGCACCGGCACCTGATGAGGAGCTCCGAAGTGAACCACCTCGCGACCTTCGAACGCGACGGATACCTCGTCCTGGACCTCTTCTCCGAGGACGAGGTGGCGCGGCTCAAGCGCATGCTCTCCGCCCTGATCAACCCGCCCGCCTCCGACCGGCACCCCCGCCTGCACGTCCACGCCGCGTCGGAGACCCCCTTGCCGCGGCTCGACCCGTACAACCCCTACGCCGTGTGGAAGGTCGTCAACACCCCTCTCGCCGGGGACGACTGGTACGCCCTGGTCAACGACCGGCGCGTCCTCGACGTCGTCGGCGAGCTCCTGGGGCCCGACATCAACCTCCACATGGGGTTCGCCCGTATGCGCCCCTCCGGGCTGCGCGCCGAGGAGGGCTGGCACCGCGACCTCGACACCGACCGGCACACCCTGCCGGAACTGGTCACCGCGCTCCTCTACCTGGACGACATGGACGCCGAGTCCGGCGCCACCCTGGTCTGGCCCGGCAGCCACCGCCACGACAGGGACGCACCCGCCGACCACGAGGCCGTCCCGGTGCCCGCCCGCCCGGGCTCCGTCCTCTTCCTGCACTGCCTAACCCTGCACCGCGCCAGCACCAACCTCACCACGCGCCACCGCTCCATCCTGATCAACGAATACAAGAGCGCCCGCACGACCGAACTCACCCCCAACGACGCCGCCTTCGGCGACCTGCCGCTCCGCCGAGGGGGCCGTAACCTCGTCGAGCTGTGACGACAGAGGGGCGCACAACCCCGGCGGGCGGCCCCGCCCGGCGGCCTCCCGGCCCCGGGCGAAGATCTCGGCCGCTGCCGACGACTCGCCCCCAGGTGGCGTTCGGGCCAAGCTGACGCCCTCCGGCCAGGGCCCGTAGGCACTCTGGCGTCACACCCGTTGACGGCTCTACCGTGGCACGGAGAAGCATCCGGAATCACAGCCCGCTCATTATCACAGCCCGTTCATTTGTATGTCATGCACGCACCATCTTCTGGCCCCGTCATTCACCACATCCGTGACCTTGACGACTCCAGGCAAGAGGTGAGCCATGTTCGTACAGCACACGCGCCCGCGCCCGCGCCGTCGACCGCACCGGCTCGGCATCGTCGTCCTGCTCCTCGGCGTCATCGCCGCCGTCGCGGCCGGACCCGCCAGGGCGACACCGGACGCGGCGCCCTGGGGGGCGCCCTTGGTCCGGCCGCTCGATCCCCAGCACTGGCGCAACCCCGACGACATGACCTGGGCCGAATACCGTTCCGTCCCGGGCACGAACTGGGCCGACCCCGACCTCCAGCCCACCCGGCGCAAGTTCAAAGGCGCCCTCGTCCTGCTGGACTACCCCGACGAGGACTTCTCCGTCACCAAACCCGCCGGCACCGCCAAGTTCGGCAATCCGCAGCCCAGCGCCTCCAACATCCCCCGCGCCCAACTCACCAGGTTCTACCAGGACTTCCTCAACAAGCCCGGGACGCTCAACCACGGGCACACCATCAACGAGTACTGGATGGAGGATTCCGGCGGGCGCTTCGGCGTCGACCTGACGGCCTTCGGCGCCTACCGCATGCCGGGCAAGTCCTACCAGTACGGCATCGAACCCGGCATGAACCCGGACGCCTGCCCCGTCAAGGACACCTGCGGCAAGGACATCCGCACCGACGGCAAGCGGGCCTGGGTCGCCGACGTGGGCGCCGGCCGGGCCGGCCAGTTCGACTTCGTCTTCTACCTCACCGCCGGAGTGGACGAGTCGTCCAGCTGGCAGGAGTTCGGGCAGATGAAGTTCGCCACCGCCCAGGACGTACCGGCCGCGTATGGACCTCCCTCCCCCATCGCCTCGGGCCAGAATTCGGCACGGACCCGCTATGTGCCGTGGACGTCCTGGCAGTCGGCCGCCCGCATCTGGCCCAACGCCGCCAACGGCTCCTCCACCCAGGCCGAGAGCTCCGGCATGGCCACCTTCGCCCATGAACTCAGCCACATCCTGGGCATCGGCGACAACTACAACAACCCCTACGGCACCCCGCTCAGCCGCGCCTACACCGGCATCTGGGGCATGCTCTCGCGCGGTACGTTCAACGGCCCCGGCGGGCCGCACACCCGCTGGCAGATACCCGCCACGGCGGGCGGCTCCATGGGCGCCCAGCACATCCTGCGCGACAAGCTCAAACTCGGCATGGTCGACGAGCACAACGTCCTGCGCCTGGACCGCGACGCCCTCAAGGGCTCCGGCCCCGTCGTCGCCCGCGTCACCGCCCGCTCCGCCCCGCCCGGAGACAACGGGCTGACCGGCGTCAACATCACCATGGCCCGCGACCTGTCGCCCACCTGCGACCGGGCCACCGACCCGCTGTGCGACGGCGGCGGCTACAACAACTACACCGTCGAGGTCGTCGACCGCATGGGCATGGACTCCTTCACCCCCGACAACGGCGCCCTGCTCACCAAGACCAAGAACGCCGACAACGCCCCGTTCGCCTGGGTGGTCGACGCACACCCCGAGGACATCGACCTGGTGGACTTCATCCGCCCCGACGGAACACCGCAGAAGATCACGATCGGCGACTACCGGCAGCTCAGCGACGCGCTCTTCCACGCCGGGGCCGACTCCGGCAGCTCGTACGAGTACACCGACACGGCCAACCGCCTGCACTTCTACATCCTCAACATGCGGCGCGACGCCACCGGCGTGCTCTCCTACGACATCGGCATCAAGTCCTTGGACGGCGCCGGGCCGCAGACCCGCGCGGTCGCCCTCACCAAGGGCTCCGTCACCAGCGCACCCGCCACGGGACGGGCCGTGTGCACCTTCGGCCTCACCAACACCGGACAGCCCGACCCCGAGAACCGGCAGCACCTGTCCTCCGACATCTACCGGCTGACGGCCGCCACCTCCGCTCGCGGCTGGTCGACATGGCTCCCCAACCGCATCACCGCCACGGCCGCCGGGGCCTCCACCCCCGTCGACGTCGCCGTCACCGCCCAACCGGGCGCCGCACGCAAGGGCACCGTGACCCTCACCGCCCGCTCGGAGAGCGACCCGACCAGAACAGCCCAGGCCACCTGCGCGCTGCCGAAACCCGTCAGGTGACCTCTGCCCCACACATGTGCGGGAGGCGAGCGTCGGCAACGCTCCCTCCCGCACCACCCACCGTTTGGATCACGCCCCTCGCTGCTCTAAACTGGCCTGTTCGAAACCGACGGCTCCACCCGGGGCCGCGGCCTCGGACCGTCCGTGAGGGAACGCACTGGGCGCCGTAGGACTGACCGCGCGCATACGAACGCGTATGAAGAAGGAGGTGTCGCCGTGAAGCGGCGAACCCAGCCGCCCGCCCGGATGGACCGGGGGCCCGGGCGGCGGTTCCGGAAGGAACACGATGTCCCGTACGGACAAGACCAAACCCCTGTGGGTACGCCACCAGGAGCACGGCCCGCGCGCGATCCACGACCACCGCGACGGCCCCTGCGACCTGCCGCCGCGCCCGGCACGTGAAGCGTCGGACACCCACTGCCGTTGGGAGCACCCCGGCGCACTCCTGTTCCGCCACTCCTGCTGCTCGGGATGCACGGTGCGCGGCTGCGTCACCGAACGCCAGCAGGCGGCCCGCCTGGGCAACCGCAAGGAACGCTACGCAGGCCGGCGCGCGGCCCGTCGCGACGCCGCCGAACGCGGCGCCGCCTGACCCGCCCACCGCCACGGACACCCCGCGAGCCCGGCCCCGCAGTCACCAGGAAGGGGCCAGGCTGTGCGGGGACGGCCGCGCCCCCCCACCCGATCAGGCGGACCGCTCGTGCAGGGCGAGTACCGCACTGAGGGCGGTGGCACCGTCGAGGAGGGCTCGGGACCGAGCCGTGAGGGCGGCGTCCCTGGCGGACAGT
This sequence comes from Streptomyces sp. cg36, assembly GCF_041080675.1. NCBI lineage: Bacteria > Bacillati > Actinomycetota > Actinomycetes > Kitasatosporales > Streptomycetaceae > Streptomyces > Streptomyces cyclosori. The sequence continues at coordinate 269,921 of NZ_CP163520.1, forward strand.
GCCGCGACGACATCCTCCGAGCTGCGCGTACGCCGCAACTCCAGCATGAGCGCGCGCAGTGGGGCGATGCGGTGTCCAGCCTTGCGCAGTTGATGAACGATCCGCGCGTCCCGCACCTGATCCGGTGTGTAGCGTCGCGTTCCGCGCACGGCGTCCTGGTCCGGGACGACGAGGGCTTCCGCGTGCCAGTGCCGCAGGGTCGAAGGGCGGACACCGAGGGCGGCCGCGAGTTCGGAGACGCCCATGGAATCCGACGGGCGCACCTCCTGGATGGGCTCGCCGGAGATCACGGCGGCGGCTTCCTCGGCCTGCCTCAGCCGCGCGCGCTCTGCGGCGAGGCGGGCGTGCGCCGCGTCGAGAAGGGCGAGCGCCCGTGAGACGGGGGTCTGATGAAAGGCCCGCACGATCGCCTTGGCCTCCGTCGGCCCCACGCCCGCGGCGAGGGCCCGGTAGGCCAGCGCGGACCGCAGGTGCACCTCTCCATAGACGCGGTAGCCCGTGGACGTGCGCGTCGCGGTCGGCAGCACACCGTCGCGCTCAAGATTGCGCACCTGTTGAACGGAGTACCCGACGCGCCGTGCCACATCAGCGGTGCGCAGCCGGTCCGAGTTGAGACTTGGCACCCGAAAATCCCTCTGCCTCCGCCTCGAAGCCTCCACAAGCACTTCAATGTAACGCTGAAGCACATGACCATCGACGAAATCATCGGCTTCGTGGAAAGCCTCGACGGCGTGCTGACCATCAGTCCCGTGTCCGGCGACGGCACACCGGAGATCAGCTGGGGCGACACGTTCTTCTCCTACGCGCCTGACGGCACGGTTCCCACGACGGCGCAGCCGTTCGCGACCGTCGTCACCAAGAACTACCCCGGCGACGACGCCTCCCGCCTGGACAGGCCGGACGCCTTCCGCGTGAACATCGCCGCCGGGAGGGAGGCGTTCATCCGGTGGACCGGCCACGCGCCACGCGAGGCGGCTCCCGCCGAGGTCGACCCGAGCGCCACCGACACCGTGCTCGCGCACCCCGTGTACGGCACCTCCGGCTGGCTGGCGATCGTGAACCCCGGCCCGCGCACCGAAGCGGCCACACGTGAGCTGCTGCGTACGGCCCATCACCTCGCGCGCGCACGCCATGCGCGACGCACGGAACCGCCGGCGCGATGAAGGATCCGCAGTCCGTCCCGTGAACGCGTCCACGGGACGCTGACAGCGTCTGCCTCCTGCTTCGTCAGGCCCGCCCAGGGTCCGTGCACTGCGCCTGGTCACAGCCCGGTGGCCAGCCAGATCGTCACGGCCGAGGTGGCGAGAAGGGTGAGGTTGAGGGTGATCTGGCGGTCGTCGCCGGTCAGGTGGACGACGACCGCACCGATCTGCAGGACGACGAAACCCATGGCCGCTGCCGACGCCGACCAGACGGCGAGGCCGGTCAGCGGTGGCAGGATCAGTCCCGTGGCGCCGAGCAGTTCGACCGTTCCCAGTGCCCTGACGGCGGGCAGCGGGACGCGGTCGACCCAGGCCATCATGGGCCGGAGTTGATCGCGGCTGCGGATCACCTTCATCGCGCCCGCGTAGAGGTAGAAGAGGGCGAGGAACGCCGCGACGATCCAGTAGGCGATGTTCATGGTTCCCGTTCCTGGGGCACCGGCGCCCGGTGCCCGCTCGATTGCGTGAATTGCCGCAGGGGCCGTAGGCCCGGGGCCTTCAGGCGGGGTCGGTCGAGTAGTGGTTCATCGCGTCGATGTTGGCCTGCGGCGTGAGGGGCTGACCGGTGGCGAGTACGCCCTGGAGGTCCCGGAAGTACTGCACGTACAGGTCGGGGGTGAAGGTGCTGAGCATGACGGCGCGGTGGTCGGTGACGTTGGCGAAGGTGTGCGGGGTGCCGGGCGGGACGATCACGAGTGTGCCCCTGGTGACGTCGTGGTCCTGGTCCCCGACGGTGAAGCGGACGGTGCCGTCGAGGACGTAGAAGCCTTCGTCGTGCCGGCCGTGGCGGTGCTGCGGCGGTCCCTGCGTGTGCGGGGCGAGGACGGATTCGGCGATGGCGAGGCGGTGCCCGGTGTGGCTGCCGTCCTCCAGGACCCGCAGGCGCGTCGGCCCGAGAACGATGGTCTCGCCCTCACCGGGGCCCACCACCGATACGGCGGGGGCGGCCTGCGGCTCACTGGGCTGGGTGTGTTCGGTCATGCCCATGAGTTCACCGCCGGGGCCTTGTCCACGTCCAAGACCTGTCCTGCGATGCCGATACCCGGTGGGTATCGTTGCAGCCTGAAGCCGCGTGAACTGGACCAATTGCCGAGAGCGTCTCCGGGCCCCACCCTGGTGCCCGGCCGGTCAGTGCCAGGACTTCCCACCGAGAGCGATGAGGCTGCCATGAGTGAACCGACGAAGCCCAGGGTCGACGTACCCGCGGGCGACGCCCCCACCGAGCTCACCACCCGGGACCTGGTCGTCGGAGAGGGGCCCGAAGCGAAGCCGGGCATGGTGGTCAAGGTCCACTACGTCGGAGTCACCTTCGCGACCGGGAAGGAGTTCGACGCCTCCTGGGACCGGGGGCAGCCGTACAAGTTCACCATCGGCGGCGGGAAAGTCATCAAGGGCTGGGACCGCGGCGTCAGAGGCATGAGAGTCGGCGGCCGACGCGAGATCGTCATTCCCCCGCGCCTCGGTTACGGCAACCAGTCCCCCTCGTCGCTCATCCCGCCCGGCGCCACCCTGGTCTTCGTGGTCGACCTGGTCAACTCGTACTCCACCATGACCGGTTGGGCCAACGCCCAGTAGCCCGGACGGTTCAGCCCCGCGATGAACTCGTGGCGCGGGCGCACAGGGCGTGGTCGACGAGGGTGCCCGTCGCGCGGTTGACGGCGGCCAGGTCCGGCGGCGCCGTCGTGGTGGTGAGGGAGACCGTCACCGCGCGCGTGCCGTCCGCGCTCACGGCGGGGCGGGTGTTGACGCCCACCCCGTCGCCCTCGTGGGTGTAGTAGAAACCCCCGCACGAGAGCGGGATCCTGCGCAGCCCGAGGCCGTACGTGCCCACGGGCATTTCCGCCACGTCGTCCGGGTCGTCGGTGCGCCGGACGGTCTGCCGCATCTCGCGCCACTGCTCGGCGGGGAGCAACCTGCCGTCGGCCAGGGCACGGAAGAAGGTGTTGAGGTCGGCGGTGGTGCTCACCACTGCGGAGTCCGCGGTGTGCTGCAGGCTGTGCTCGGTGACGTCGAGGCGCGTGCCGTCCTTGGTGGCGAGATAGGCGTTCACGTGCGGGTCGGGCAGGTGGGGGTCGAGTCCCGGGATGGAGGTGTGGCGCAGTCCCAGCTTCGCGATGACCCGGTGCTCGACCAGCTTCTCCCAGCTCGCGCCGCCCGCCTTCTCGGCGACCATCGCGGCCAGCAGGTAGTTGGTGTTCGAGTACGCCCACCGGGTGGCCTGGCCCGGCTGGGGTACGAACGTGGGCCGGTGCTTCATCGCCACCGCGACCAGGTCGGCCGCCGGGGTGGTGTCGTAGCGGCGCTCGTCGAAGTGGTTGAACAGTTGGTCCTGGATCTCCGGGTCGTCGATGTAGTCGTACAGTCCGCTGGTCTGGCGGAGCAGGTCGCGCACGGTGATGCGGCTGCCGTCATTGCCGTTGCCCGCGACGACGCCCGGCAGCCAGTGCTCCACGGTGTCGTCGAGCGACAGCCGCTTCTCCGCCGCGAGCTGGAGGACCACGGTCGCCATGAAGGTCTTCGTCGTGCTCGCCACACGGAAGTGCGCGTTCCACGGAATGGGGTCCGCGCCTCCCGCCGTCCGGGTGCCGATGCGCGCCTTCATCGGCGCGCCGTGGGCCGTGTCCACCCTGGCCAGGACGTTGACATCACCGCCACCGGCCCTGCGTACGGCCGCGAGGTCGCGCTGGAGTACCCGCTGGTCGTAGGAGGGCCTCGCGGCCGTGTCGCCGGTGGTGGCGGTGGCGGCCACGGCCGCCGGAGAGCCCGTCGTGAGCAACGCCGCCGCCAGCACGGCGCCCCTGGCCTTCTTGGACAACTGGATCCGCATGTTTCCATCCCCCGGTGTTGGGCCTGATCGATGACGCTCACCAGCCAACCGGATCCGGGCGGATGTGGGGACGGGGCTGGCCACCGAATGGGGGGTGTACCTACGCCCCTTGACGACGGGGGGCCGAGGGCGTGCCGTGGGCGTCGCGCGGAGGCTGCCGAGGACCGCGCTGCTCCGCGCGGTCCGGGGCGTGGCGGGCTGCTACGACGATGTGGTCGCCGCAGCCCGCCACGGTCCCCGGACCGGCCGGTCAGCCGGAGACGCTCGGGCGGCCGTTCTCGATGTGGCCCATCAGGCGCCTGCGGAACGGGCTCGCGCCGTCCACGGTCACCTCAAGGTCGTACCAGCCGTGCGCGTCGGCGGCCGAGTGCACCACCGTGCGGCTGCGGCCCGGCCTGACCGTCACCTCACGCCGCCAGTCCCGCAGGTCGGCCTCGTCGGCGTAGCCGAGCGGACGCACGACGAAGGTGACCGGCCGCGGTCCACGGTTGCGCAGGGTGAGGTGGACGTCCCGGTCGTGGTGGTCCAGGAAGCTGGTCACCTCGGCGGTGTCCGCGCTTCCGGCGCCCTCGAACTCGCGCCGGAAGCCGTTCGGCCCGGTCACCGTGAACCGGTAGGCGCCGCTCAGCGGCACGCTCCACTGGCCCTTGCCCCGCACGTCCTGGTGCTGCGGCGCGGCGAACTCCTTGGCGTACGGGTAGAGCGCGAAGTGGGCACTGGCCCGGCCGGTGTTGCTGAGCTGTACCTTCAGGGCGCCGCCCGCCGCCGTGGCGTACGCGTCCGGCTGGTACGGCAGCGGCCGGGCGGGCCGGGTGCCCTCCTCCTGGACGGGCATGTGCTGCTGCGCGGGCGGCTCGGGCCGCCAGCGGCCGCTCAGTGGCGGAATGGGACCCGGGCGGTGCACGGCCGGTCGCGTCCTGCCGCGCTTGAAGTCGAACGCCGAGGTCAGGTCGCCCGCGACGGTGCGCCGCCAGGCACTGATGTTGGGCTCGCGCACCCCGGTCCAGCGCTCCAGGAAGCGGACGACGGAGGTGTGGTCGAAGACTTCGGAGCAGACGTAGCCGCCGACGCTCCAGGGCGAGACCACGAGCATCGGCACCCGCGCGCCGAGACCGGTCGGCTTGCCCTGCCACTGCTCGTCCGTCACCTCCGCCGGGGCCACCGGCGGCGGAACGTGGTCGAAGAAACCGTCGTTCTCGTCGTAGTTGATGAGGACGACGGTGTGCCGCCACACGTCGGGGTGCTTGCCGAGCGCGTCGAGCACCTTGTAGACGATGGTGGCGCTGTGTACGGGCGAGGAGACGCTCGGGTGCTCGGAGTCCAGCGCGGAGGGCACCAGGTAGGAGACCTCCGGCAGGGTGCCGGCGGCGACGTCCTTGCCGAAGGCGTCGGCGAGGGTGCCGGTGGGCACCCGCCTCAGCCCCCGCTCGAACAGACTGCGTTCGGCCCGGGTGAGGGTGGCGACGCCCTGGTCGAGCAGTTGGAGGAGCCGCTGGCGCTCGGCCTCGTTGGGGGCGTCGCGCACGGTGGAGTAGAACGACTCCATGAACGTGTGCCCACCCGTCCTGGCCAGCGCCTTGCGCGCGATGGCCTTGAACGTGGTGAAGAACTCGATCTGGTTGTCGGTGAAGTTCTCCCACTCGGTGTACGTCTTCCAGCTGCGCCCGGCCTTCTCCAGCCGCTCGGCGTAGGTGCCCCAGTCGTACCCGGGGTGGGTGCCCTCGTCGTAGGCGTCGTTGCCGACGGCACGCTGGCCGTTCGGCTCGAACCCGGTCTTCCCGCTCCACAGGTGGTTGCGGTTGGGGCTGGTGGAGCTGTGGATCGAGGAGTGGTAGGCGTCGCACACGGTGAAGGTGTCGGCGAGCTCGTAGTGCAGCGGGATGTCCTGGCGGTCGTAGTACGCCATGGTCGCCGAGGTCTTGGCGGACACCCAGTTGTCCATCCAGCCGCCGTTCCAGGCTCGGGCGCCGCCGCTCCAGGAATGGTCGAGGGCGCCTATGTACTGGAGGTCCTTCTTCTGGGTCGCGGCGGCGCCGCGCACGGGGAAGGGCAGGACGGTGGTTCCCAGCGGCCCCGGCTGCTCGAACACGGGCTTCCCGCCCGGGAGTCGCACGGCATTGCGGTCGCTGAAGCCGCGCACTCCGCGCAGGGTGCCGAAGTAGTGGTCGAAGGACCGGTTCTCCTGCATGAGGATCACGACGTGCTTGACAGCGCTCAGTCCGCCGGCCGGGGGCCCCGAGGCCATCGCTGTCTGCAGCGAGGGAGGCAGCAGCGAGCCCGCCGTGGCCGCGCCGAGGGCGCCGCCTCCCAGTGCGAACAGCCGTCGCCTCGACATGCCGCCTGCGTTGTCCGTGGCCAACTGACCCTCCTGAGCCGTGCGTATACGTACAGGAGGGAACGCTAACGACCCGGGGTGTCCACCAGAAGACCTCATCACGCCCTTCAGGTAAACGTCCAACCCTCCGCCCGCGAAAGTCCAACCCGCGGGTGACAGAAAGATGGGCGGGCGGGTGGCGTCCACGAAAATACGTTTCGAGTGCTGTCGCGCTGCCTCTACTGTGGCGCGATGAAGACTGACGTGATCGTCCTCAACGGTGGTTCCAGCGCGGGGAAGTCCGGGATCGCCCGGTGTCTGCAGGCGGTCCTTCCCGATCCGTGGCTGGCCCTGGGGGTCGACACGCTGGTGCAGGCGATGCCCGCGTCCATGCAGGCGTCGGATGCGGGGATCGGTTTCGCTCCGGACGGTCAGGTGAGCGTCGGCCCGGAGTTCCGCGCGCTGGAAGCGGCATGGATCGAGGGGGTCGCCGCGATGGCCCGCGCGGGGGCGCGGGTGATCGTCGATGAGGTCTTCCTCGGCGGAGCGGACTCGCAGAAGCGATGGCAGGAGGCGCTGGGCGAACTGCGGGTGCTGTGGGTCGGCGTCCGGTGCGACGGTGCGGTCGCGGCGGACCGTGAGGTCGCACGGGGTGACCGGCTGATCGGCATGGCGGCGTCGCAGGCCGATGTGGTCCACCGGGACATGGTCTACGACCTGGAAGTGGACACCGCGCGCGCCGAGTCGATGGAGTGCGCCCGGACCATCGCCGCACGCGTCGGCTGACGGACGTCCGGGATGTGCGTCCGGACGCCGGGGAAGGCGCGCAACGTCACGGTCGCCGGAGCCTGACGGCCAGAAAGAGGGGCTGCTGGTGGGTCTTGTCATGGCGACGGGCATCGACCAGCCTGGCCGCTTCCGTCGCGCGTGGTTCCACCAGCTCCTCCAGCACGAATCCCGCACCGAGCAGCTCTCCCAGGAACTGCTCCAGCGTCATCCGCCAGTAGCTGAGGGTGAAGCCGTCGCCGAACGCGAGCTCCACCCGCTCACTGGTGAAGTAGGAACCGCCGAAGTACTGCCAGTCGCCGGTGGGATGAGTGGTGGAGACCAGGAGTGTTCCGCCCGGCCGCAGCACGCGGCGGAGTTCGGCGAGCAGTTGAGCACGTGCGTCGATGTGGTGATAGACGAGGGCCATCACGGCCAGGTCGAACGACTGGTCCGCCAGGAAGGGCAGCGGCTCCTCCAGGTCGTGCCGATGCAGGACGGCCCGGTGGCCGAGCCGCTCCCGCGCGGCCTCCAACAGGGCCTCGCTGCCTTCGACACCCACAACCTGCCGAGCACCCGTCCGCAGCAGTTCGGCGGCGTAGTGCCCGGCACCGCATCCGACATCCAACACCCGCAGCCCGCTCACCTCACCCGCCAGCTTGAGCATGGCCGGCCGGTCGGTGTGCGCGTTGTAGGGGCTGTCCGTGGCCTGCAGGGCGAACTGCCGGCCCATCTCACCGTGATACGCGGTCTCCGCTGTCATGGGCGCATCCTCGCAGGAGCGTCTCGTCAGGGACGGCACAACCGTCTGGCGCCATCAGGGGGCCGCCGCGTCGGGCTGGTGGTACGACGGCCCCGGCCACCGCATCTGCGCGTTCGTCACCGACCTCCTCGTCGACCTGCCCAACACGGCCGAAGGCGTCTGCGACTGATCCCTGGGCAACGTTCCCTTCAGGGACCCGCCGGTCGCCGGAGTCCGCGACCGGGGACGGCCGTGCCGCTGTCCCCGGCGTGGATCAGCGGGGTCGGACCGGCGAGCGCCCGTGCTCGGCGTGCGGCCGACTCGCGCGCCGCTTGGCGCGGGTGTCGGCGCCGCCAGTAGGGGTTGTCGTGCGGGAGACGGCTCGATACCCGCCCGTACATCCCGAAGGTGAGGACGACCAGTCCCATGACGAAGCTGAACATCACGTTGGTCATCCCGAAGTCCAGGACGTTGGCGGGCTTGTCGAGAACGAAGATGTGGGCGAAGCCGCTGAGCAGGAACAGCGCGCCGATGCCCATGTTGAGGGTGGAGGCGAAGTTGCCGCCCACCACCGCGCCCCCGAGCAGGGCAAGGCCGAAGATCACCGAGAGCAGGCTCAGCACCCCGTTGGTGCTCATCCCCAGCAGGTGTCTGCCGGAGGTGTTGAAGGGGCTCAGCTCGTCGGCGAACCCGAGGCACCCGAAGGTGAGCAGCACCAGGCCGCAGAAGGCCGCGCCCCAGCGGTAGACCTGCGCGAGTTTGTGGTCGGTGGGAAGTTCATCGTGGAGTTTCACGGTGCGACCCTTCTTTCGTGCCGCGCATCGGTGGATGCACGTTTCTGGACACTTCTCCACGAGCCGACCTGCCGGTTGCACCCGGCGAGGAATTCTCCGTCCCTCCGCGGTCGTGAGCCCCCGCGTCCCCGGCGTGCCACACCTCCCCCTCGGCCGGTCGAGTGGCTCATGCGCCACGCGCTCGCCGTCCGCATCCGTTTCCCCCTGCCGGGCCGAAGTATGAGGTACGCGACATCCGCACAGAGACGGCTGAGAACGGGTTCGGGAGCCACTCATGGGAAGCATGCCGACGGCGGGGCTCATCTGTCTGGTGACGGGAGCCACCGGATACATCGGGGGGCGGCTTGTGCCGGAGCTCCTCGCGGCCGGGCACCGGGTGCGCTGTCTGGTCCGTACGCCGGAGAAACTGCGGGACTACCCCTGGGTCGGGGACGTCGAAGTGGTGCGGGGCGACGTGAAGGACGGCGCGTCCGTGGCCTCGGCGCTCCAGGGCGTGGACGTCGCCTACTACCTCGTACACGGCCTGGGGGCCGGGCGCGGCTTCGAGGACACGGACCGCCACTGCGCGCGGACGTTCGCGGACGCGGCCGAAGGCGCGGGCACGCGGCGGATCGTCTACCTGGGCGGTCTCACCCCGGCCGGGGTCCGGCCCGAGGACCTCTCGCCGCATCTGCGCTCACGTGCCGAGGTCGGGGAGATCTTCCTCAAGTCGCCGGTTCCCTCGGCGGTGCTGCGGGCGGCCGTCGTCATCGGCTCGGGGTCGGCCTCCTTCGAGATGCTGCGATATCTCACCGAGCGGCTGCCCGTCATGGTCACCCCGAGCTGGGTCGGCACCCGCATCCAGCCCATCGCCGTACGGGACGTCCTGCGCTACCTGACCGGAAGCGCCAACCTGCCCGAGGGCCTGAACCGCACCTTCGACATCGGCGGCCCCGACGTCATGACCTACGAGCAGATGATGCGCCGCTACGCCGAGGTCGCGCGGCTGCCGCGACGGCTCATCGTGCGCGTCCCCATGCTCACGCCCCGGCTGTCCAGCCACTGGATCGGCCTGATCACCCCGGTGCCGCGTGCGCTGGCCCGGCCGCTGGCCGAGTCCCTGCGGCACGAAGTGGTCTGCGACGAGCACGACATCGCCCGGTACGTGCCCGATCCGCCCGGCACCCCTCTCCCCTTCCACCGCGCCCTGGAGCTGGCCCTGCGACGCGTGCGCGACGCCGACGTCACCACCCGCTGGTCGTCGGCCGCGCTGCCCGGCGCACCCAGCGATCCACTGCCCACCGACCCGGACTGGGCGGGCGGCAGCCTGTACACCGACAAGCGGCAGCTGGCGGTCCAGGCCTCACCCTCCGCGCTGTGGCGGGTCATCGAGGGGGTCGGCGGCGAGAACGGCTGGTACTCCTTCCCCCTGGCCTGGGCCGTACGCGGCTGGCTCGACCGGCTGGTGGGCGGCGTGGGTCTGCGCCGTGGACGCCGGGACGCCGAGCGGCTGCGGGTGGGTGACTCGCTGGACTTCTGGCGCGTGGAGGAGATCGAGCCCGGCCGGCTGCTGCGGCTGCGCGCCGAGATGCGGCTCCCCGGTCTCGCCTGGCTGGAGCTGCGCGCCGACCCGGAGCCGGGCGGACACGCCCGGTACCGTCAGCGCGCCCTGTTCCATCCGCACGGCCTGCTGGGCCATCTGTACTGGTGGAGCATCTCGCCGTTCCACGCCTTCCTCTTCGGGGGCATGGCGCGCAACATCGCCCGTGCGGCCCTGGGCACCCGGCCTCCGGGGAGTCGGCGGCAAGGCACCGGCTGACCCGCTTCACGCCGCCCGGTGAGACGCCAGGCGCAACGGGCTCTCACTTGTGGTGCGGGTCGATGAGGGTGCCGAGGGCGTCGAGGACGCGTCGCAGGCCGAAGGCGTAGGCGTGGCCGGGGTCGTAGGCGCTGCCGTGCGCCGCGCCGGCCGCCGCCCCGACCCGGGCGGCCGTGGGGTAGGCGTCCGCGTCGAAGACCCGGGCGAGCAGGGGCGCGTTGGCCTCCCACCACTGCTGGTCGTCCATCGAGCTGTCGTGCCGGGTGGTGCGGGCATCGGCGACGGCGCGGGCACTGGCCTGGACGAAGGCCAGGAGATGGCTCAGGCAGTCGTCCATGGTGACGTCGTCGAGGCCGAGGCCGTCGAGCACGGACAGTTCGTGCTCGTACTTGGCCATCTGCCCCGGCCCCAGCGGTGGCCGGGCGGTGGAGACGGCAGCGGCCCACGGGTGGGACTCGAACAGCGTCATGTTCTCCCGGGCGATCGCGGTGACGCGGTCGCGCCAGGGCTGTCCGGCGGTGTCGGCGCGCGGCATACCGGCGTAGGCGGCATCCAGCATGAGGTCGAGGAGCTCGGCCTTGCCGGGTACGTACGTGTAGAGCGTCATCGGCACCACTCCGAGCGTCTGGGCCACCCGACGCATCGTCAACGCCTCCAGGCCCTCGGCGTCGGCGATGGCGGTCGCCGCCTCCACCACCGCGTCGACGCTCAGTCCGCGTCGCGGTCCGCGTCGGCCGCTGTCCGTGGTCGCGCGCCACAGCAATTGCAGGGTGCGGGCCGGGTCGCCCGCGCTGGTTCGTTCTGTCGCCACGGAGGCATCTTCTCGCACCCTTTCTCTATACGCAGTACAATGTACGATGTACAGAGAAAGTTCGACCGCCACGTTGAGGAGCCCCCGTGCAGATCACCGCCAGTGCCGTGTCGCTGAACGTCGAGGACGTCGCCGCCTCCAGCGCCTTCCTCATCGAGCACTTCGGCTTCCACGAGGACATGGCCGCCGACGGCTTCGCCTCCCTGACCCGCGACGACATCGGGATGAACGTCATATTCCTGCGGCGTGGCCTCGCCACCCTGCCCGCCGACCAGCGCGACGAACACGCCACCGGCCTGATCCTCGCCTTCACCGTCGACGACCTCGAAGGCGAGCTGGCGCGACTGCGCGCCGAGGGAGTCGCGATCACCATGCCGCTCACCGACGAGGAGTGGGGCGAGCGCGCCTTCCAGGTCCGCGACCCCAACGGCGTCATCGTCCAGCTCGTCGACTGGAACGCGCCCACCGGCCGCTGAGCCCACCACGGTTCCGGCCCCGCCCGGCGACGGTGAACACACCCCGGCGGCATGCTCCACACCGAAGCACCGCCGGAGCCAACCGCTAAGCGAGCGCGAGGAGGTGAGACTCGATCATGCGCAGGGCCGGGCGCAGGCCCGTGGGCCGCCCCCACCCGGGCGCGGGCACAGTTCCGGCCCAGCCGGGTCCGGCCAGCAACAGGACGGGGTGTCGCCGTGCGCCTTTGACGCCCCATCCGATGCCCGCGATCCGACGGGCCAGCTCCGGCTGCGCCGTCGTCCGGCTCTGGGACCACAGCACGACCAGGGCGGGGCCGAGCCGGCGCACCGCGTCCGACAGGGCCTCGGCCGGGAGGGCGGGTCCGAACATCCTCACCGGAAGCCCGCGTTGGGCCAGACCGGCGGCCAGGGCCTCCAGCGGCAGGCTGTGCTGCTCCTGCGGAGTGCAGGCCAGCAGCGCGGGCGGCAGTCCCGTCCGCTCCGACGGCGCCCCCACCAGGCCACGCAAGGCGCAGGACACCTGCCAGGACAGCAGGTGCTCGACCTCGACGTACCGCTCCCCGGCGGTCGCCCACTTGCGTCCGACCGCGTGCAGGGTGGGCATGATGATCTCCTCCCACGCGGTGACCAGGCCGTACTCGCTCAGCGCGGCGGCAAGCCGCTCGGTGACGGCGGGCGCGTCCAGGCGGACCGCGGCACGGGCCAGCCCGCGGCACTCCTGGCGGACGTCGCCGAGCGGCAGGGCGTCGCGTCCACCGGGTGTCCGCCCGGCACCGGTCGGCGTGCCGGGGAGGCCCGACACGGCGGGGGTGTTGGGCGTACCGGCGGTGTTCGGCGTGCCGGGGGCGGCGTGCGCGGTGGCGGGCCGGCCGGTACGCACCTCACCCTCCTCGGTCCGCGCCTCCAGTGCCGCCCGCGCGGCTTCGGCCGGGGGAACACCGAGCGCGGCCAGCCGGCACATCTCCTGGACGGTGGCGACGTCGTCCGGCGTCCACCGCCGGTGCCGACCGTCCTCCCGTCGCGCGGGCCCGATGCCGTAGCGGCGCTCCCAGGAGCGGATCGTGGCCGGTGACACCCCCAGGGTGCGGGCCACGGCGCCCGTGGTGCGGACGGCACCGGCGCCCTGCTCGTCGTCCGGTGCCGCACCGCGCGCAGGGGGACTGCTCATGGACCCACCGTACGCGCAACGACGCGGGAAAACCGCTGCAAGTCGGCATCGAGCCGTCTGCACGAGGCCGTGTATACGGCTACCACTCCAGGTAGTGCCGCATCTTGCTGCCCGCACCGCCCGGCCTCAATCGCTGCAAGTGGGTCACCGGCAAATCAATGCAGAAACGCTGCGTCTTGGCCCGAGCGATCAATGGCCACCACCATGCAGATGCCCGGGCTCACTCTGCCGGCACCCGGGACGCCGCGTCCGAGTGGCGCGGTGCGACGCTGGGAGACGCGCATGGACACCACAGACATCCGGCTGTGCGCTTCGCACGCGTACGCCAGGACCGGTGACGAGGAACCGGGCGACGCCGCACTGGGCGCCGGCCTGATCCGCGGCGACCTCCAGTGCTTCGCCGCCCTCTACCGCCGCACCGCGGCCCTGGTCTACACCCTGGCCGTCCGGAAGCTGGGCGACCACGAGGAGGCGCAGGACGTCACCCAGCAGGTGTTCATGGCGGCCTGGCGCGGCAGACAGGGCTACGACCCGGAGCGTGGGCCCGTCTCCGCGTGGCTGGTCGGCATCACCCGCAGGAAGATCGCCGACGCGCTCACCGCACGGACCCGGCGCACCCTCGTCACCACGAGCCTCGCGACGGCGTACGAGGTCCAGCACACCGACGGGCAGGAGGAGCGGTGCGTGCACCGCGTGGTGCTCGACTCCACCCTGCGCACCCTGCCCGCCGCCCAGGGCCGGCTGGTGGCTCTGGCCTACTACCGGGACCTCACGCACACCCAGATCGCCCAACTCACGGGTCTGCCGCTGGGTACGGTCAAGAGCCACATCCGGCGCGGCCTGCTCACCCTGCGCCGCCGCCTCACCGAGACATCAGCGCCCGCCGCGTGAACAAGCGGCCCCACGCATAGCAGCCGGGGCGACACCGTCCTTCTCCCAGCCCTCGCTCACTCCGCGCGTGCGGCTTCCTGCGCCAGCAATTCGTCGAGGTCGCGGAGGCGGTCCAGGCCCCGCACGGCCTGCGCCATCCGCGCATTGCGCTCGAACCGCTCGCGGTGGCGGTGCAGGAAGTTCCAGTACCCGGACGTGAAGGGGCAGGCGTCCTCACCGACGCGTACGGACGGCTTGTACCGGCACGGGCCGCACAGGTCGCTCATGCGGTCGATGTAGGCGCCTCCGGAGGTGTACGGCTTGGTGGTCATGCGGCCCCCGTCCGCGTACTGCGACATGCCGACCACGTTCGGCACCATCACCCAGTCGTAGCCGTCGACGAAGCCGCGGTGGAACCAGTCGGTGACGGCCCGGGGCTCCCAGCCCCGCTGGAGCGCGAAGCTGCCGAGGATCATCAGACGCGGGATGTGGTGCGTCCAGCCGCCCGCCCTGACCTGTTCGAGCGTCCGGGAGAGGCAGTGCGCGTCCGTGCCCTCGGGAGACAGCTCCGCGAACCAGTCGGGCAGCGCCCCGCGGTGGCGCAGGACATTGCTGTCGCGGTACTCGTCGCCGAAGCGCCAGTAGAGGTGCCACACGAACTCGCGCCATCCGGCGACCTGCCGCACGAACCCCTCGGCGCTGTTGAGCGGAGCGTCGCCCGACCGCCAGCGCGCCTCGGCGAGTTCGACGCATTCGGCCGGGTCCAGGAGGCCGAGGTTGAGCGAGGACGAGAGCAGACTGTGGCTCATCGTCGGATCCCCGGAGAGGACGGCGTCCTCGTACGCGCCGAACGTGGCGAGCCGGTGTTCGGCGAAGCGGTGCAGGGCGGCGAGCGCCTCACGGCGGGTGGCGGGAAAGGCGCGCGGCGCGTCCTCGCCGACGAACCGTACGTCGCCGTCACGCGACCAGCGGTCCAGATCCCGGCGCACCTCGTCGTCGATGTCGCTCTCCCGGGGCCGGTACGGCGGTGGAACGCCCAGGTCCAAGGCGCCGCGCGGCGGTGGCTGCCGGTTGTCGTGATCCAGGTTCCACCGCCCTCCGGCCGGACGCTCGCCCTCCATCAGCAGGTCGTGCGACTGGCGGACCCAGCGGTAGAAGTCCTCCTGCCGCAGCTGCTTGGTGCCGCGCCCCTCCGCCCACAGCCGGAACTCGTCGTGCGTCACGAGGAAACCGCGCGCCGGCAGGATCCGTACGGAGGGGAGGGACCGTACGAAGCGCAGCGCCCGGTGGGAGGTGGGGTGATGGACCGTCACGGGCGCCTTCCCCACCGCCTCTTCCAGGCCCTGCCGGTAGGTGTCCGCCTTGACGTACCGCACCCGGTCGCCCAGTTCGGCCGCCCGGTGGCGCATCGCGGAGAGGATCAGATGGGCCTTCGCACGGTGGAACCGCCGTCGCCGGAACACCCCGCGCGCCTCGATCATGAGCAGCGGTGCGTTCCGGCGCGGCCCGCCCCGCGCCGGATCGGTGAAGTGCGGCCCGAGCTGATCACCGAACAGCCAGTGGACCGCTGCGGGCTCTTCCGCTGCCATGCCGCTCCGTCCGTAGCCGGGCACGACCGCCCGTCTGTCCCGTGCGACCGCCCGTCGTCAATCCAACTGCACGCCGACGCCTCCGGCACGGCACGCCACGCGCGTGGCCCACGGGCTCCGGATCACGCCGTATCCGCGGACTGTGAGCCGTCCGTCCGGAGCACCGCCACAGCGGGCCCCGGCGCGGCATCAGGGAATGACGTGTCCGGCGGCGCTGAAGAGGCGGTACCACTCCTCGCGAGTGAGCGGGAGCTCCGAGCCGGCGGCCGATTCCGCGACCCGGCCGGGGTTCGTGGTGCCGAGCACCACCTGCATGTTCGCCGGATGGCGGGTGATCCACGCGACGGCGATGCCGGTGGGGGTCACTCCGTACTTGGCGGCCAGTTCGTCGAGGACCTCGTTCAGCTCCGCGTGGTTTTCGAGGTCACCGATGAAGACACCGTCGAAGAAGCCCTTCTGGAAGGGCGACCATGCCTGCAGTGTGATGCCGTGCAGCCGGGCGTAGTCGAGCAGGCCGTTGTCGCGGTCCACGGACTGGTCGAGTCCGCCCATGTTGGCCGCGATCCCCGAGGCGATCAACGGGCAGTGGGTGATGCTCAGTTGCACCTGATTGGCCACCAGCGGCTGCTGGACGGCGGTCTTGAGGAGGGCGATCTGGCCGGGGGTGTGGTTGGAGACTCCGAAGTTCACGACCTTCCCGGCCGCGTGCAGTTCGTCGAAGGCCGCGGCGACCTCCTCCGGTTCGACGAGGGTGTCGGGGCGGTGGAGCAGGAGCACGTCGAGGTACTCGGTGCGCAGTGCCGCGAGCGACTCCTCGACGGTGCGCACGATGTGCTCCTTCGAGAAGTCGAAGAAGCCGGAGCGGATGCCGACCTTGCTCTGGATGACGATCGACTCGCGGTCGGCGGCGGACAGTTTCACGGCCTGCCCGAAGCGCTCTTCGCAGGCGTGGCGTTCGGGCCCGTAGATGTCGGCGTGATCGAAGGTGTTGATTCCGGCGTCGCGCGCGCTCCCGTATAGGGTGCGGATGTCCTCGTCCGCGAGCTCGGCGATGCGCATCAGACCCAGGACGACGTTGGAGGAGCGGAGTTCGGTGCCGGGGAAGGCGATGGTCTTCATGGGGGCCATCCTGTCGGATTCCGTCGGCCGCCGCTCGGCGGCGGGGCGAGCACGCCAGCCGCTCGTTCTGCGCCGCAGGATCCGGGCGCGGGACTGCGCGGCTCGCCGGTACGAACCCGCCGGGCGGCCACCGTCACGAGAGCGGCGCTGTCGCTGACATCTGGAAGCGGGGGCGCCTCCCTCACTGCAAACAGGCCGCCCGCGCCACGGCCGCCAGGCTGCGGCGCTGCGCCGCGGGCCACGCCGTGGCCCGCCGCTGGTGGACGGACGCGACGCCCAACAGGGTGCCGTCGCGGGTGGTGACCGGCAGCGAGATCACCGCGCCCACCTCCGCGTCCACCAGAACGTCCAGCGCCGGGCTGCCCGCGAAGATCGGCGAGGATACCACCTCTTCCACGACCACGGGTCTGTGGTCCCGGGCAGCCGCCCCGCACGCGGTCTCGCGGTCGGACACCGTCTCGAAGAAGCTCAGGAACGGATGGCGGAATCCCCGCTGCGCCACGATCCGCAGGGCCTCACCGGCGGGTTCGTACAGCTGGGCGTTGCCCATCGGAGCGCCGGTGATCTGGAAGGCCCTCGTCAGCACCGCCGAGACCACGGACTTCCGTCGGCGCCACTCCTGTTCCGGCAGAGGCGCCGTCCGGACCTCCTCGGCGATCAGCCACGCCTCCGGTTCCCGACAGGTCTCCAGCGGGAGGACGACCGCACTGTGGGCGCGCGCCACCATCAGGGCGCCTCCGGCCTCCGCGGCCGACCGGCGGGCGTCGAGCAGGAGGTCCACTCCCGCCATCCCGCAGAACGTCACCCTGCTCAGATCCAGCACGACGCGCTGCGACTGCTCCACCAGCCCGCCCTGGAGCGCCCGGGCGACCACCGGCGCCGACGCGACGTCCAGTTCACCCGCCACATGGACGGTGACCGCCCCGCCCGTACGGGAGACACCCACACGTACGTTGCGTGACGGCCCGGCCCACTCCACCAGCTCACCGGCCACAGTCCGCCACCCATCGCTCATGCCCATACGTGAGAACCAGCACGATCACAGAAGAGGACAGTGCGTCAAATATAGCCACCGTGGATTGATTTAGACCAAAAGCTCACAGAGCCTGCACACGTCCCGTGAGCAGGGCCGTCCCTCCCAGGCCGCTGCCAGGTGCGCACCGGCGTCGTGCCAGATCCCCTCCTCGCGTCACCCGACGAGTCGGAGCCGCAGCTTGAGCAAGGTGAGCGTGTCGAGCCCGAGTCCTCGGCTGAGGAAGTCGCCGAAGCTGCCGTAGTCGGCCACCGCCTGCGCCCTGAACGCGTCCAGGTAGCTGCCGCGCACCTGGAGCAGGGGGTCGAGCAGGTCCGGGTCCTGCATGAGGCCGGCGGCCTTGATCTGGCTCTTCAGCGCGGCGTCCGATGCCGCACGGAGCTGATTGCTCAGGAGGTAGTCACCCTCGGACGTGCCGGCCGGGACACCCACCGCGCGCAGGATGGTGTCCGCGAGGACACCCGTGCGGTCCTTGCCGGACGAGCAGTGGAACAGCGTGGGCTCCTTCGCGTTCGCCACGACGCGGATCGCCGCCCCGAGCGCGGCCCGGTTCGCCGCGTTGGTGACGAAGGCGCGGTAGAGGGCGTCCATCCTCGCCTCGGCCTTGCCGCCGCCGAGCTGCTGCTCCTGGTACACGGGGTCCTTGCTCCGCACCACCATGCCGATGAACGCGAACAACGACGTGTCGTCGACCGGCTGAACGACCGAGGTCACGCCTGCCGGCAGCCGGTCGGCGCCATCGGCCTGCGCCTCGGGCGCGGTGCGCAGGTCGATCACGCTGCCCAGCCCCAGACCGGCGAGCGCGCCCACACCCTCGGGCGGCAGCTTCGACAGGGTCTCCGCCCGGTACAGCACACCCCAGCGGGTGCTTTTGCCGTCGTACGTGCGGTAGCCGCCGACGTCCCGGGCGTTGACCGTGCCGGGTACGGCCAGGACCCGCTGGGCCGCGACGGTGCTGGAGGCGGGGTGGGCGGGGTGCACGGCCGGGGATGCCTGCGCGGTGCCGGACACCACGGGCATCGCCAGCGCCAAGGCAAGCACGGACGTGCTGATGGCGCGTCGTATCGGTGCCACGAAGAGGCTCCTTCCATGGAGAGAGCCGGGAACCTAGCGCGTGGATCTTCAGCCTGGAAGGTACGTGCGTGAACCGACAGCCCGGCCGCACACCGTGACCGTCCGCCCGCTGTGGCCGTTCGCCCGTACTACTCCACCCACACGCCCTCACGCATCACGACCCTGCCCCGCAGCTCCGGCACTCCGCGCCAGGCACGCACGGTCCGCGGCACCACGCGCAGGTACACATAGGGTGCCTCCTCCCCGCGCGGGTCCCAGCCGAACTTGGCCGCGAACGCGTCCGCGGCCTCCGCCGGCACCTCCCTCGCGGGACAGCACTGCGCCTCCCCCTGCAGCAGCACCACGTCGAAGGCGTCCGGCAGCGCCAGGCGTACACGCGGTTCCGCACGGACGTTGCGCACGGTCGCGGAGTTCGCGCTGGTGCACATCCACACGGCCTCTCCGTCCCACAGGAACCACAGGGGCACCTGATGCGGGCCGTGGTCGGGGTGGGCCGTCGACACCCACAGATCGCGCTCCGAACCGAGCCGTGCCAGTGTGTCCCGCCTGCGCTGCGCCGTGTCGCGGCGCATGGTCTCCGTGCCTTGCATGGGTCCCGACCCTAGCCCGCGGGTTCGCGGCGCACATGGGGCGCAGGTCGTAGGGCCGGAGGCGGACCGGCACCCGGACCGCGCACACGCCCGACGGGGGTGGACCTGGAACCACCCCCTTGCCGTGCGAACCCGCAGGGCCCGACCGGACGCGCCACGGCATGCCGATGTAGGCCGCACGGGAAACGCACGGCCCACATCGCGACGCTGTCACAATTGAATTCACCCTGAAGGAGAATTCATTTCCCCACAAGGAAATAGTGGAGTCCTCACGGGACGCGAGCGGAGACGATACCTCTCGGGCACGCCCCGCTCACCGATCAGAGGATCTCGATGTCCTTGACCTTCGGGGGACGGTTCGGGAAGGAAATGTCGGTCCACCGGTTGATGCGGACCGAGTCGCCGTTGACATCGTAGTAGACGAGGTCGTTGTTGCCCGTGGAGA
Organism: Streptomyces sp. cg36; assembly: GCF_041080675.1. Classification (NCBI taxonomy): domain Bacteria; kingdom Bacillati; phylum Actinomycetota; class Actinomycetes; order Kitasatosporales; family Streptomycetaceae; genus Streptomyces; species Streptomyces cyclosori. The sequence goes on from NZ_CP163520.1 coordinate 289,538, forward strand.
TGCGGTCGACCCACCAGCTGCCGAAGGAGACCCGGCCCTTGTTCGCGTAGCAGTCCACGCTGGAGCGGCCGTTCAGGTGCGAGTAGATCTTCAGGAAGTTCTCTCCGCCACGGCACTCGACGTGGTCGATGGCGAACGCGTTACCGGTGGGCATGGCCACCGTGACCGCCGTGGTGGCAGCCATCGCCAGCACCACGGAACGCGCAATCCTCTTCGTCTTCGAGATCACAGGTTCTCCTTCATCCGATGATGGAACGGGGCGCCCACGTCATGGCCGCACAAATGGAGGCATAAAAACTCTCCCCCGCCTCCGTACAGCCCTTGTGTGGCGTCGCCTCTCGGACTTGCTCATCAAATATCACGCAGGACAGGTGCGTACGGCAATCATCTGTGAACCTGTGGGCCGGATTGCTCTCCTAAATGTCTAGATCGATACCGCGGAAAACTGACACGTTTCAATTTCGGCAATGAGGCAGACTTTTGTTCAGTCTCATCCTTTGTACAGACCGTGCGCATCGGTGACGAAGGACTGAACGGGCAGTCCTCCAGGCACAATTACCGTCCGGCGGCGCAGCCACCGGATCCCCCAAGGCCCCACCGCACGGCAGAGCCCGGGGCGCCGACCGCGCCCCGGGCTCTGGGAAACCCCGTCTCACCTGGCCGGATAGGCCAGCAACCCCTTCTCCGTCTGCTCCCACGCCGCCTTCAGCGCGCTGAGGAGCTTCGGCTCGTCCACGGCCCGGTCGGCCTGTTCGCGCCGGTCCCGGGCCAGGTTGAAGAGCTGGTCCTGACCGCTCTTGCCCCGGTAGTACTTCCAGTTGCCCCGCCGCAGCGCGCGCTCACCGCGTACGCGCCAGAACAGCTCGCGCTCGGCCGGCCGCTCCCCCTTCAGCAGGTACGGGGCGAGGCTCGTCCCGTCCAGCGGGTACGCGGGGTGCGGCCGGGCCCCGCCTACCTCCAGGAGCGTCGCGGTCCAGTCGGGGGTGAAGACCGGCTCGTGGCTGACCTGTCCGCCGTCGAGGCGCGCGGGCCAGCGCACGATGGTGGGTACGCGGATGCCGCCCTCCTGGAGGGACGCCTTGTTTCCCGAAAGGGGCCAGTTGTAGGAGAAGCGCTCGCCGCCGTTGTCCGAGGCGAAGAAGACGAGGGTGTCCTCCTCCTGCCCGGACTTCCGCAAGGCGCGCAGCACTTCCCCGACGGACCGGTCCAGGTCCTGCACCATCTGCGTGTACTTCTCGACGGACCCGCCGTCCTGGTGCCAGAGGGCGTTCTTGTCGCCCGCCTTGATCCTGCGGACGATCTCGGCGCTCGTGTCCTCGTCCCCGTCGGCGATCCACGGCCAGTGCGGGGTGGTGAAGTTGAGGTTGAGCAGCCACGGCCGGCCGCCGTGGTCGCGCTGGACGTACTCGGCGGCGCGCTCGGTCAGGATGCGCGTGTAGTACCGCAGGTCCTTGTACTCGGCGTCCCCCTCGCGGACGTCGCCCCGGTAGAGGTCGTACTCTCCGCCGAGCCCCAGCTTCGAGTAGGACTCCAGGGCGCCGCCGAAGTTTCCGAAGAACTCGTCCCAGCCCGACTTGGTGGGCGAGTAGTCCGGCAGGTACCCGCAGTGCCACTTGCCGATGAGCGCGGTCGCGTAACCCGCGTCGCGCAGCAGCGAGGCGAGCGTGGGGTGCGTGGGTTCGAGCCCGGCGGACCGGTCCGCGATCGGTTCCGCCAGACCGCCCTTCGTACGCCCGGGGAAGCGTCCGGTGTACAGGCTGAACCGGGTGGGCGAGCAGGTCGCGGATCCGGCGTAGGCGTCGGTGAACCGCACCCCCTGGCGGGCCAGCCGGTCCAGGTTCGGGGTCTTGATGTGCGGGGCGCCGTAGGAGGAGAGATCGGCCCAGCCGAGGTCGTCGCCGAGGATGACGAGGAGGTTGGGCCGCTTGGCCCGCCGGTGCGCGGCGGCCTTGAACGGCCTTTCCCGCACTGTGCCCTGGGCCTGGGCGTCGGCGGTGGGCACACCGATCGCGGCGGTGGTGCCTGCGGCGACGGCGCCGCCGAAGGCGCGTCGCGACAGCTTCGATTCATGGGTGGACACGGGTGCGCTCCTGAACGGGGCACGGCGCGTCACGGCGCCCCATGCCCGGTGAGATGGGGAAGGGAGGTCGGTTCAGGCAGCGCGACGACACATGGCGCTCGCCACGCGGACCAGGTCGACGTGGCGGCGCTCCACAAGCGTGACCGTGGGGTCGGCGGGCGTCTGCATGGATCAGGAGCCTCGCCGAGCGTGCGTATACGTGTCAACGAGAGTGCCCGGCTGTTCACAAGCGCTTCGTACTCCGGGCTGTCCCGTGCCCTTCGAGCGGGGCCGCCGGGGCGGGCGCGACGGCGGCCCCGGGGCAGAACGCTTCAGGCTTGCGTGGGCAGTCTTTCGGACGGTTCCGCGGTCTGGCGCGCCACCGCCGGTTCGGGCAGGGGTGTGCCGGTGCGCAGCACGTGGTTGACGCGCTCGGTGTCGAGGACGTTCTCCCAGCGGGCGACCACGAGGGTGGCCACGCTGTTGCCCGCGAGGTTGGTCAGGGCCCGGCACTCGGACATGAACTTGTCGATGCCGAAGATGAGCATGATGCCGGCGGCCGGGACCGTGCCGACGGTGGAGAGGGTGGCGGCGAGGGCGATGAATCCGGCTCCGGTGACGCCGCCGGAACCCTTGGAGGTCAGGATCATCACGGCGAGCAGGCCGAGTTGCTGGCCCGGGCTCAGCGGTGTGTCGGTGGCCTGGGCGATGTACACGGCGGCCAGGGACAGGTACAGGGAGCTGCCGTCGAGGTTGAAGGAGTAGCCGGTGGGGACGGTGAGGCCGACGACGTCGCGGGGGATGCCGAGGTTCTCCAGCTTCACCATCAGCCGGGGCAGGGCGCTCTCGGAGGAGGAGGTGCCCAGGACCAGGACGAACTCCTCCCGCAGATGGCGCAGCAGCCGGAAGATGTTGATCCCCATGGCGCCGGTGACCGTGCCGAGGACGACGACCACGAAGAACGCGGACGTGCCGTAGAAGAGGCCGAGGAGCCGGCCGAGGCTGGTGAGGGTGGAGATCCCGTACGTGCCGATGGTGAAGGCCATGGCGCCGAACGCGCCGACGGGGGCGGCCAGCATGACGTAGTGCAGGATCTTGAAGACGACGGCGGAGAGGCGCTGGACGCCGTCGACCAGGGGCTCGCCCACCGGCCCCACCGCCTTGAGCGCGATGCCGAAGAGCATGGACACGAAGATGACTTGGAGGATGTTGCCCTCGGCGAAGGCGCCGACGGCGCTGCTGGGCACGAGGTCGGTCAGGAAGTGCCACCAGCCCTGGTTCTCGCCCCGTTTCACATACTGTCCGGCGTCGCCCGCCAGGTGGAGGTCGCCGGGGTGTGCGTGCACTCCGGCGCCGGGCCGGAAGACGTTGACGGCGACCAGTCCGACGAGGAGGGCGGCGAGTGTGCCCGCCTGGAAGTAGAGCAGGGACTTCAGGCCCACGCGGCCCACGCGTGCGAGGCTGTCGACACCGCCGATGCCGCCCACGATGGTGAGGAAGACGATCGGGGCGATCAGCATTTTGACGGCCGCGACGAAGGTCGTGCCGACCGGTCCGAGCTCGCTGCCGACCGAGGGCCACAGCCAGCCGGTGAGGACACCGGTGACGATGGCGGTCAGCACCCAGAAGTACAGCTGCCGGTACCAGGGCCGACGGGTGGGCTCGCCGTGGGCAGGGGTGTGCGGTGCGGGTGCTGCCATGGCGTGTCTCCTCGTTGCGGAACGGGCGAGGCGCGGTGGCTCAGAGGAGTTCGAGGAGGGTGTCCGTGAACTCGGCCGTGGTCGCCGTTCCGCCCAGGTCGGGGGTGCGGATGTCGGTCTTGGCGAGGACCGAGGCGATCGCTTCCGTGATGTCCCTGGCCGCGGCCGGATGGCCGAGGTGGTCGAGCATCATGGCGGCGGCCCCGATCGCGCCCAGGGGGTTGGCGATGCCCTGGCCCGCGATGTCCGGTGCGGAGCCGTGCACCGGCTCGAACATCGAGGGGAACTCCCGCTCGGGGTTGAGGTTGGCGGCCGGGGCGATGCCGATGGACCCGGCGACGGCTGCCGCGAGGTCGCTGAGGATGTCGCCGAAGAGGTTGGAGGCGACGACGACGTCGAAGCGGGCCGGGTCGAGGACGAACTTGGCGGCCAGGGCGTCGATGTGCTCATGTTCCCAGGCGACTTGAGCGAACGAGGCGGCCCGTTCGGCGACGAGCTGGTCCCAGAACGGCATGGTGTGCACGATGCCGTTCGACTTGGTGGCGGAGGTCAGCCGGCCCGCGCGCCGGGAGGCGAGGGTGAAGGCGTAGTCGAGTACGCGGGTCACACCGGCGCGGGTGAACACCGCCTCCTGGATCGCCATCTCGTCGGGGCAACCGGTGTGGACGCGGCCTCCGGCCTCGCTGTACTCGCCTTCCACGTTCTCGCGTACGACGACGAAATCCACCTCTCCCGGGCGCGCGCGGCGCACCGGGCTGTCGATGCCTTCGTAGACGCGGATGGGCCGGACGTTGACGTACTGACGGAAGCCGCGCCGGATCGGGATCAGCAGCCCCCACAGGGAGACGTGGTCGGGCACGCCCGGATCCCCCACCGCGCCCAGCAGGATCGCGTCCTTGTCGCGCAGCTGGTCGAGCCCGTCGGCGGGCATCATGGCGCCCTCCCCCAGGTACCGCTGGCACGACCAGTCGTCGTAGGAGGTGCAGGAGAGAGCGAATCCATGGCGGCGGCCGAGCACGTCGAGCACTTGCCGGGCCGGGGGCAGCACCTCCGTACCAATGCCGTCGCCGGGGATCAACGCGATGCGGTGTTTCGTCGTCATGCCCCGATTGCAGCAAGGCGGCACCGCACGCGTCCAAGACGCGTTGCGGATCTCCCTGATAAGCCGTGCCTATCAGCTGCCGGGGGCCGGGACGGCCGTGGCGACGAACGCGGCTGCCGCGGGGGACAGTTGCCCTCGGCGGCCGACGAGGACGATGTCCAAGGCGGTCTCCGGCTCGATGTCCAGGACGCGGGCGCCCATTCGCCGGGCGACCTCCCGCCAGGAGTCGGTGACCACGGCGAGTCCGACCCCGGCCAGCACCAGGGGCATCAGCGAGACACGGTGCTCGGTCTCGGCGGTGACGGCGAACTCGATGCCCCGCTCCCGCAGTCCGTCCACGTACGCGCGCATCCCGGTGCCGCGCTGCCCGACGATCAGCCGCTGTCCCGCGAGCTCCCGGCACTCGATCGCCGTGCGGTCGGTGAACGGTCCGTCCGGCGGCACCACCACGACGAACCGCTGGCGCCCCAGCACATGGGCGACCACCTCCTTGCCGGACACGGGACCGGCGCAGGCCACAAGCCCCAGCTCGACGGCGCCCGTGCGCACCAGGTCGATCACGTCACCCGAGGTGAACGCCGCTCTGATGGCCACCGACACACCGGGGTGGCGGCGGCTGAAGGCACTCACCAGTGTCGTCAGCGGCTCCACCGCCTGGGACGGCATGGATGCCACGTCCAGGCGTCCCTCACGCAGCTCGCGCACCGCCGCGACACTCGCCCGCGCCGTCGCCAGACCCCGTACGGCCTCGCGGGCCGGCTCGATGAGGGCGCGTCCCGCCTCCGTCAGCACCGCCCGCCGTCCGATCCGGTGGAACAGTTCGCTGCCGAGGTCGCGCTCCAGTGCCCGTACCGCCTGCGAGAGCGACGGCTGCGACACGTACAGGGCCGAGGCCGCCCGGTGGAAACCGCCACGGTCGACGATCGCGAGGAAGTACTCCAGCTGCCGGATGTCCATCTGCTTCGCCGCCTCGACCTCAACTCGTCCATCGCCAGCCATGGTTGCTCGGAGAATCACACCGGGGCCTGCACGGCGGCTTCCTGGACGGGCGTCCGGGACTCCGGCCGGTCCGGCACGTCGGCCGGGGCGGCGGCGCTCAGGGCCGCCTCGACCCGGCGGTTGCTGGTCATGCTCGACGTGATGACGGTCATGGTGAGGAGGAGACCGGCGGCGGTGTAGAGCGGGGTGCGCACGTCGAAGGTGGTGGCCAGCCAGCCGCCGAGGAAGGCGCCGAACGGGGCGGCGCACATGCCGAGCATGCGCGAGACGGAGGCCACCCGGCCCATGAGGTGGGCGGGAACGATGGTCTGCCGGAGGGAGGGGCCGAGCACCATGGTGGCACCCATGCCCGCTCCGCACACCGCGAGCGAAAGTCCGGCGACGTACGGGTTCGGGGCGGCGGCCAGGCCCAGGATGGCGACTCCCTCGATCGCGGCCGTGCTGGTCAGAGCGGCGCCGGTGCCGAGTCGCCGGCCGAGGAAGGAGGCGATGCCCGCCCCCAGCAGACCGCCGGTGGCCTCCGCCGCCAGGAGCAGGCCGAAGCCGAAGGTGCCGATGCCGAGACAGTCGTGCGCGAAGAGGGCGAGGACGGTCTCCACGGCCATGAAGGCGATGTTCCCGACCGCCGGACGCAGCGCGAGTCCGAGCAGCAAGGTGTTCCGGAACACGTACGAGGCCCCGGCCCGCGCCTGGCGCAGCAGCGACTCACGGGCCTGCGGTACGGGCCGGGCCACGGCGGGCAGCGACCGTACGAGCAGCGCGGAGAGCGCGAACGACACGGCGTCGGCGAGCAGGGGAACCGCCCGCCCGAGTGCGAGCAGCGCGCTTCCCGCGGGCGGTCCCGCGAACCCGGAGGCGGCGGTCTGGGTGCCGCGCAGACGGGAGTTGGCGCGCTCCAGGAGCGCGGGGTCGCGGCCGAGCAGGTCCGGCAGGTAGGCGGTGGCGGCCGTGTCGAAGAAGAGTCCGCCGAGACCGAGCAGGAAGGCGACGGTCGCGAGCAGCGCGATGCTCAGCCCGTCGAGCGCGGCGGCTGCCGCCGGTACGGCGAGGAGCACCGCGCGCACCGCGTCCGTGACCCACATCGTGCGACGCCGGTCCCAGCGGTCCACCAGCGCGCCGCCGAGCACCCCGAACAGGAGCCACGGCAGTGTTCCTGCGGCGCTGACGACGGCGAGTGCCATCGGGTCCCGCGTCAGTGTCAGGGCGAGCAGCGGCAGGGCGGCGTGCGAGACCCCGTCGCCGAGCGAGGAGACCGTCTGCGCGGTCCACAGGCGCCCGAACCCGGTCGGCAACTTCTTCATGTCTGCGGTCACTCTCTTTATGTCTGCTGTCACTTGGCGTCTCTTTCGGTCGGGGCGGGCGAGGCGGGGTGGAACAGGGCGAAGACGAGGGAGGTGTCCGGGAGTGCCGGGTCGGACAGCTCCCGGTACTCGTCCGCCAGTGCGTGCAGCCGCGCTCCCAGCTCGGCGAACTGCTCGTCGGTGAGGCGCAGGTGCGCCATCCGCACGTGCCGCGCGCTGTCGGCCGGGACGGCCTCCAGGTCCGCCACGGCGTGCCGCATCAGCACGTCCGGTCCGCCCTCGCCCGGATCCGGCAGCACGAGCGCGCGTGCGGCCATCGCGTAGTACCGCTCGGTGACTCCCCGGACCTTCCGGGTGCGCACCACCTTCACGAGACCGGCCCGTTCGAGCAGCCGGACGTGGTAGCTGGAGCTGCCTTTGGCGAGGCCGACGCGTTCGGCGATCTGGGTGATCGTGGCGGGCTCGAAGCGGAGCACGGCCATGATCCGGTGGCGGGTCAGATTGGAGACGGCACGCAGTTGCTCGTCAGTGGTGACGTGGAGCGTCTCCGGAAGATCATCAGTGGGCATGCGTCAATGGTCAACGTTTCTTGACCATTGCGCAAGGGGTTTGCCCGGACGACTTGAGATCTTGTGCTGGACCCTTGTCCCACAGGGACGTGGCCGTGCAGGTGCTCGGCCGTGCGGGGACTTGGCCGGGTACTGTCGTACGGGCGCTCGCGTATGTGCCCCCCGCGGGTGAGGCGTGCCGGATCAGGCGGGTCGGCGCCGCTCGAACCACCGGGCGACCGGCACCACCGTGATCCCGTGCAGCAGGACGCTCAGCAGGACGGTCATGCACATCGCGTCGACGACGAACAAGGTGTCCCCTTCGTCCGGCAGGTGGGTGGCGGCCAGCACGCCGAACACGATCGAGGTGACCCCGCGAGAGCCCAGCCAGCCCACCGCGGCCCGCTCCGGCCAGCGCAGGTCGGTGCCGCTCAGGGAGAGGACGACCGGCACGAACCGTGCCACGGTGAGCGCGAGGAGCGCGTACCCCACCACCGCCCAGTCGGCGTGGTCGGTCAGGGAGTCGGTGGTGAGCCCGCCGAGCACGAACCACACGGCGAAGGCCATGACCTGGGCGACGTCGTGCACGAGTTCCAGATTGTCGCTGCCCAGCTCGTGCGCGGTGGGCGCGTAGCACAGCCCGGCCACGAAGGCCGCGACGAAGCCGTTGCCCCCGGCCAGGACCGTGGCCGAGTAGGCGAGGAACGGCAGTGCCAGACTCGCCAGGCGCAGGCTGCTCATGCCGGACCACCCGGCGGTGAACGCCCCGCGCACCAGCCGGGCGGTCAGCACCCCCAGCACACCCCCGACGACCAGCGCGAGGCCCGCCTGTTTGACGGCGGTCCAGATCAGTTCGTGCAGGGTGTTGCCCTTGGTCTCGGCGATGTTGGCCACGCAGAACAGGAAGACCGGGCTGATCAGTCCGTCGTTGAGGCCGCCCTCGAAGTTGAGCGCGGCCCGCACCTTCAGGGGGACGCGGACGTCGCGCAGGACGGCCGAGATCGGGGCCAGGTCGATGGGCATGACCACCAGGGCCGTCACCACCAGGAGCCACCAGCTGTTGCCGGGGAAGAGCAGCGCCCCGAAGAAGGTGGCGAGGGCCACCGAGACGGGCAGGGCGATGGCGAGCAGCCGCCATTCGCCGACGGTGCGCTGCAGACGGTCGTACTCCTTGGACTCCGACGCGTCGAGGAAGAGCAGGACCGCCAGGACCAGTTCGGCGCCGCGCTGCAGCCCGTGCCAGTCCAGGTCGATCGGCACGACCGGGTCGGCTCCCCCGCCCAGGGCCAAGCCGGCCACCACGAACGCGAGGGGGGCGGTGACGCTCCAGCGGGCCAGCCGGTCCGAGGTCAGCGACCACGCGAGCAGCAGGGACAAGCCGATCAACAACGCCGTCATGCACGCTCTCAGAGGGGGAGTCGCGGCCACGCACACCGACAGGGGCTCCTGCCGTCCTCAGTCTCCCTCCGCCCGGCGCTCTCCCCCCAACGCGACACGAGCCGTCCACCCGCCGAGGTCGGGCGGGCGGCGGGACGGAGGTGTCCGGGCGGCAGGACCTGCCGCGACTGCAGCGGGCCATGGGGCGGCGGCCCGGCGCCGCCCCATGGCCCCCGGGCCGTCAGGCCACGCTGGTGAACTTGCCGCCCTCACCCGCGTACAGGTTGGTCGTCTGCCGCGAGAACGGGGCCGTGGCCGAGCCCGTCGACTGGTACACGTAGGTGCCGCCGGGGCCGTAGGCGATCATGTCCGGGCGTCCGTCGCCGGTGACGTCCCCGGCGCCGACGAGCTGCGAGAAGGCGTTCCAGCCGCCGCCGATCCGCACCCGGGAGGCGAAGTTGCCGGTGCCGTCGCCCTGGTAGAGCCAGAGCACGCCGGACGCGTCACGGGCCACGAGGTCGCCCGCCGCACCCCCGGCGATGTCGCCCACCGCGGTGATCTGGTTGTAGACCTGCCACCCTCCGCCGACCTTGGTGCGGGCGGCGAACGGGGCGGACGCGCTGCCCGTGCCCTTGTAGAGCCACAGGACCCCGGAGGCGTCGGTGGCCAGCAGGTCGGGGCGGCCGTCGCCCGTCAGGTCGCTGCCGCCGGCGATCTTGTTGTAGACCTGCCAGCCCGCCCCCACCTTGGTACGGGACGCGTAGGTCCCGTCGCCCTTGCCCAGGTAGAGCCACAGGACGCCCGAGGTGTCCCGGGCGACGACGTCCCCCGTCGGAGCGCCCGCGAGGTTTCCCACCGCCTCGATCTGGTTGTAGACCTGCCACCCTCCGCCGATCTTCGTCCGCTTGGCGGTGGTGACCCGGCCCGCCGGGGGCCAGTCGAACAGGTCGTCGCGCCACAGCACGCCCGAGGCGTCGCGCGCCAGGACGTCCGTCGAGCCGTTGTCGTTGTAGTCGTGCGGGTTGGCCTGGCGGGAGACCTGGAAGCTGCCGGACGCGGTCGCGGCGGCGCCGCCGTCGGCCGGGGTCGCCGTGATCTGCCAGTCGTAGCCGCCGTTGGGGGCGCTGATGCCGTTCAGCACCCCGTCCCAGGCGAAGGCGTAGCGGTTGTCACCGGCAGCCGCGACACGCGTGGTGAGCCGGTTGCCGGTGGCCGCGTGGGTGAGCGTGAGGTCCACGGTGGCGTTGGCGCGCGACAGCGTCCACTCCATCGCCGCCTTCCGGCCCGCCTGTTCCAGGTTCACCTCCGTGGGCACGTTCGACGCGGTCACCGTGAGGGCGCGGGAGCGGCCGGTGTCCGCGACGAGCGTGACGGCGGGACGGCCGCCGCTCCCGTCCGTGATCCGGAACAGCCCGTCCGCCTCGGCCGTGGAGCCGCGGACGAGCAGGCTGCCGTCGGGCGCGTGGGCGACGCTGGAGAAGTGCTCCAGGAGCTTGTACGGAGCCTCGCCGTTGGTGATGCCGCGCGCGTACAGGGGGCTCGTCGTCTCGTCGGCGGCCTGGCCCGGGGCCCCGTACAGAAGTGTGTTTCCGGCCACTCCCGCGATGACCGCGCGGCTGAGGGAACGGTCCATGGTGAACGTCCTCAGCGGTCCCGTCCCGGCCACCACGAGCTTGGTGCCCTCGGCCGGGTACTCGGTCCACGCCTTGTAGTCGGCGGTGTAGGCGCCCGTGGAGTCCTGGTTCCAAGGTCCGGCATTTGAGGTGCCGCCCCAGTCGACGACCGAGTGGTTGTTGACGTTGGTGACCGCCTTCCAGTACTCGGTGCGGTAGGTGGCACCCGAGAACACCCGGCGGCTGCCCAGCACGATCAGGTCGTGCCCGGTGGAGGCCACGACCTTGTAGTCCAGGCCGTAGGTGCCACTGGTGAGCTTCGTCTTCTGGTCGACGCCGTTGACCTTGGCGAGCTGCCACAGCTCGCGGTAGTCCCCGGTGCCCGGAACGCTCACGAAGAGGTCGTGGCCGACCACGCCCACGAGCCGGGACCCGGGCTTGAACACGGCCGCGAGCTCGAACGACGTGTACCAGGTGTCCCCGTTCTTCATGTCCCGCAGGAAGACCGAGCTGCCGCCGTCACTGGTCACGACGGTGTCGGAGTTGCTGTCGTGGCCCATGGTCCCGGTGTTGACGGGCATCACCGAGCCGTCGGCGTACTTGTGCCACTCCAGGACCGTGTTGCCGAGGTCGCCCTTGCGGGAGGTCAGGTACCCGGTGTCGCCCGTGCTGACGATCTCCGCGTCGACGGGGAGCTTCGCGCCTTCGGCCGGGGACGCGGCCACTCCCCCGGCCGTGGCGGCGGGAGCGGCCACGGCCCCGGGCGAGGCCAGGACACCGGCACCGACCGTCACGGCGAGAACGGTCGCGGCACAGGCGCCGAGACGACGGCGGGTGGTACGTACGGAAGCCAAGGAAGTCCCCTCTGATCAGCACATCGGCACGCACAGCGGCGCGTGCCGAACGATCAGACCCACGGCCGGGGAAGGGGGTTGTACGGATCACTCGTGATCTTCGGACGGCGATACGGGCACCCACCTCGCGCCGACCGGCCGGGCCTCGCATCCCGGACAGCGCGCCGGGCTGCACGGATTTCGCCAACTGTGGCGCGTGTGCCGCCTGTTGAGCGTGGGGAGCGCGTCCGCGGCACGGCCCTTCGGCCATCACTGTGGCCTGTTCGCTCCTTTTCGCGCAGGTTCGCGGGCCGCATGCTCTTTGATCTGTGAACGGTATGCAGCGGACTCACCTCAGATCTCCGCGCGGGCCGTGGCCGGAACGCCACGGGTGGAGCACTGATGAGGACGGAAGACCGGGCCGGCGTCCGTTCATGCTTGGGGCAGGAGCGGGCGGCGCGCCATGGCGGCCCCGCCGCGTCCAGTCGGCCCGAGGGGGGCCGCCGGGGCAGGCCGCAGCCTCACGAAAGGGGGACACTCCCCGTGTCACACAGAACTCTCCGCCCGAGCGAGGGCAGACCGTCGACAGCACGGCTGCGCCGAGGGGGCCTCGCCAGGCGGCTGACGACACTCGCGCTGCCCGGCACGATGGCGCTGGCGCTCGCCGGCGCCGGGCTGGTCGCGCTCGCGCCGCCGGCACTGGCCGCCACGACGGTCTCCTTCTCCTACACCGGCGGCGCCCAGTCCTTCACCGTGCCCGCCGGGGTGTACGCGATCGACGTGGACGCCTTCGGCGCCCAGGGCCAGGACGGGCCCGAGGGCGGCAGCGCGGGCGGACTCGGCGGCGAGGCCCAGAGCCGGCTGGCGGTGACGCCCGGACAGGTCCTCCAGATCAACGTCGGCGGCGCGGGCGGCTACGGCGGCGCGGGCGCCGCGGGCAAGGGCACCGAACCCGGCGCCGACGGCGGCGCCGGAGGGGGCGCCTCGGACGTGCGCCAGGGCGGAGGTTCGCTCAGCGAGCGGCTGCTGGTGGCCGGTGGCGGCGGAGGCGGCGGCAACTGGATGGGCATCGCCGTCAGCGGGGCGGGCGGCAGTGGGGGCGGCCCCAGCGGCACCGCGGGCGGCAACGGGAGCGACGGCGCGGCGGGCGGCGGCGCGGCGGGCTCCAGCATCGGCGGCGCGGGCGGGGCAGGGGCCAACGGCGCCGCCACCGCCACGGACGGAGCCCCGGGCCTGGGAGGCTCGGGCAGCACGGGAAGTGACGGCGCCGGTGGCGGCGGCGGAGGCGGCGGCTGGTTCGGTGGCGGCGGAGGCGGCGGCATCAAGTACAGCCCCTCGGCCACCGTCGGCTCGGGCGGCGGCGGAGGCGGCAGCGGCTACGGTCCGGCGGGCACCGTCTTCAACACCGGCGTCCACTCGGGCGACGGCTCGGTGAGCATCACCTACGCCCCGTCCGCGGCCGACATCGACGTACAGGTCACGGCCCGGCCGCAGCTGAGCATCCTGGTGCCCTACCTCAGTTACACCCTGACGGCCCACAACACCGGGCCGAACGCCGTCTCCTCGGCCACGGTCACCGCGGCCCTGCCCCGGGGTACGAGCGCTACGGGGCTGCCCTCCGGCTGCACCACCAGCGCGGGAACCGTCACGTGCGCCTACGGCGCGATCGCGAGCGGTGCCAGCGCGTCCAAGTCCTTCGACATACCCCTGCACCTGCTGTCGCTGGGCCGCGTCTCGGTGACCGCCACACGCACCGCGTCGGCGCCGACCGACCCCAACCCGGCCAACGACAGCGACTCGGCCAGCTGCACCGTGATCTCCATCCTCCTGGCCACCTGCTCCTGACACCCCCGAAATCCGCACGGGGTGGGACCGTACGAGTACCGGGCCCACCCCGAGACGGGCATGGGCCCGGACGGGGCAGCACGAACGCTCCGTGGTCAGTCGGGATGCGGAGGCATGGCGGGCCTGTTTGGCTGGGGGCACCGCATCCCCGAGTTCAGGAGTGATCATGAGCGTTGCGGACGAGTTCGGTGCCCGGCTCCAGCAGATGCGCCAGAAGGCGGAGCAACTGGAGCAGGCCGCGGAGCGCGCCGGCGACCCGGCGGAGCGCCGGCGGCTGAAGGACAAGGCCCGCCGCCTTCAGGAGCAGAGCAAGATGCCGGGCGAAAGTCGTGGCATCGACCCCATGTGATCGGGGCCCTCGTTCGTCCCGAGATCCGGTTGTCCTGTTCCAAGTAGCGCGGGTGGCCCGCTTGTTGCGGGGGCCGCCCGCGCTCTGGTGGAGGCAACATTCGCCGTCTGCTGGCCGCCGGACTCGCCCTGGACGGCGTACGGGTGAGTCCTCCGGTCTCTGGACGGCGAGGAGGGACTTCAGCGCTGTGTCAGGTACTGATGGTGGCGGCCGGGGCGACGTCGTAGTTGCGGGCGTAGCCGTTCTCGGTGCCGACGAGGAGCTCGACGACCTCGAAGTAGCGGTCCCAGAAGGGGGTTTCGCGCAGTGCGTCGATCAGGAGCTGGTAGGCATGGTGGTCGTCCGCCTCCCAGACCCAGATGTCGGTGACGCGCGCGGAGTAGAACTCGGTGTCGTAGAAGCGCGACCGCACTCCGGTGGTCCTGGCCTTGATCACCGGGACGACCTGGGTGGTGAAGGCTTCGATCCGCTCCGGGACGCTCAGCGCGAGCCACTCGGGCGTGGTCTTGACGAGCAGGAACGCGGTGACCGGCGCTTCGGTCGTCTCAGTGGACATGGGGATGTCTCCAAGTGGCGGTGGTGTGGGGTGTGATCAGCGGTCGGGCGCGGCGGGTGCCGTGTACTGGCCCGGCGCGCGGGCCGGTGTCCTTCAGGAGACAACGGCGGGCTTGAGGATCCGGGCGCACCAGTCCTCGAAGGCGGTGGGGCCGGTGGTGTCCGGGGTGCGGATGAAACCGGCGTCCAGGCCCTCGTCCTTGGCCCGCTTCATGTCCGCGATGCCCTGGACGAACGCCTCGTTGAGGCCGTGGCCGACGAGTGTGGTGCGCAGCTCGTCGAGCGACTGGCGCTCGTAGCGGACGGGACGGCCGAGCTGCTCGGTGATGACGCGGGCCAGTTCGTTCGGGGACCAGTCGCGCGGTCCGAGGACCGGGACGCTGCCGGTGCCCGTCCACGAGCGGTCCAGCAGCAGGCTCGCCGCGGCGCCGGCGATGTCCGCGACCGCGACCATGGGCGCCTTGCGGTCGGCGTCGACGGCATCGGTGAACACACCGTGCTCACGGATCGAGGCGGCCTCTTCGAGGAGGTTCTCGAAGAAGGACGGGCAGGCCAGGGAGCGATAGGCGGCGCCGGTGCCGGCCAGCAGGTCGTCCATCGCCAGGGATGCGGTGACGAGTCCCGCGCGGTCGGCCTGCGGGGTGCCGCGGCCGAGCGCGGAAACGCCGACCACATGCCCCACCCCGTGGACGGCGAGCGCCCGCGCGGCGGGGCGGGTGAAGGCGGACCAGGCGTCCTCCGGGGCCAGGGAGGCGTCCGGGGGGACGAGCCAGAAGACGGCGTCCGCGCCCTCGAAGGCCCTGTCGACCACATCGGCGTCGCCGTGCGAGCCGGTGACCACCTCGACGCGGCCGTGCGCCGCGTCCGGCAGACGTGCCGGGTCGCGCACGATCACGCGCAGCTTCTCCCCGGTGTACGGCGCCGACTCCAGGAGCCGGGCGAGGAGTTGGCGGCCGATGTTCCCGGTGGGGGCGGTAATGACGATCATGAAAACCTCAGTGGTCCGTGGCGGATCGGTACGCCCTCCATCCTGGGGATCACGCCAGTGATGCCACAATGGGAACTTCAGCAACGAGGTATTGCCTGAAATGGAATGACCCTGGTGACCAGCCCGTACTCGGCCCTCGACGCCAACCTCGCCGTCGCTCTGGACGCCCTGCTGACCGAGCAGAGCGTCACCCGCGCCGCCGCCCGCCTGCGGACCTCCCCCGCCGCGATGAGCCGCACCCTCGCCCGGCTGCGCCGCACGCTCCAGGACCCCCTCCTGGTACGGGCCGGGCAGCGCATGGTCCCCACCCCGCGCGCCCTGGCTCTGCGCGAGGAGGCCGCGGCGGTGGTGCACCGCCTCGGATCGCTGCTCAGCCCGGGCGAAGGCGCCGACCCCGCGACCCTGCGCAACACCTTCACCCTCCAGACCGCCGACCTGGTCGGCGCGGCGCTGGCCCCCGGACTGCTCGACCTGGCCCGGCAGGAGGCCCCGGCCGTCTCGTTCCGGCTCCAGACCGAGGAGTTCGAGGGCGGTCCGGCTCTCCGCGACGGGCGCACCGACCTGGAAGTCGGTCCCATCGACCATGTCGATCCGGAAACACAGGTCGAACAGTTGGTCGTGCTCCGGATGATGGCAGCCGTCCGCCCGGGCCACCCGCTGACCGAGACCGCCCTGGACCCGGCGCGGCTCGCCGCCGCCGAACACGTCGTGGTCAGCAGGCGGGGCCGCTTCACCGGCCCCCTCGACAGCGCCCTGGCCGAACGGAACCTCCACCGGCGCGTCACCGCCGTCCTGCCCGGCCACCTGGCGGCGATGGCCCTCGCGGCCCGCAGCGACGTGGTGTGCCTCGTCCCGGCCGCACTCGCCGGGCACCCCGCATCACCCCTGACGCACACCGCCACCGCTCTCGGCCTGGTCCTCCTCGACATTCCCCTGCCGCTGCCGCCGCTGACCATCGGCATGGCCTGGCACCCCCGCAACGCGGCCGACGGAGCCCATCAGTGGCTGCGCGCCGCGGTCCGCCGCACCCTGGGCGCAACCAGGTCCGCTTGAGGTGGGCCGGGCACCCGGGTGGGTGAGCGGGGTGGTTGGCATCGCCTTCGCGGGGCAGTCCAAGAAGATGCCCCGCCGACCCGCGGGGCCAGGCAGGCGGGAGTTCTCATGACCGAGTACGTCATCACGGTGCCGGGCACGTTCGTGCACGGCATCACCGACGCCCAACGCGTCGAGGTGGAGCGGAGGCTGCGCCCACGGGATCCGGCGAACACGGACTTCGGGGAGAACGAGGAGTTGAGCCTGCTGACCGTGCAGGAGGGCAACGTGTTCTCCGTACGGCTGGAAGTGCGGGCGGCCAGCCGCAAGGAGGCCGAGGCGGACGCGGTACGGCTGGTCGGCGATGCTCTGCGCGACAGCGGATTCGGCCCGGATGACGCCCCGTTGGGGCCCGCCGCCGTCACGGGAATCGACCGCGAGTTCTGATCGGACCTCGGTACCGGTGCTGGTATCGGTACTGGTGCCGGTGAAGGTGGGCTGCGGCGCGTCCGGCCGCGCGGTGCGCAGGTGTCTCAGGGGGTGAGGACGATCTTGCCGCTGGCCGTGCCGGACTCCGCCAGGCTCAGCGCTTCGGCGGCCCGGGCGAGCGGCAGCTGGGCGGCGATGCGGGCGCTCACCTCGCCCCGGGCGACGGCGGTGAACACCTCGGTGAGGTCGGCCCGCAGACGGGCGCGGAACCGGCCCTTGGCGAGCGAGCGCCCGGCCCAGATGTTGTAGAAGTAGGCGTGCCGGCCGTTGGGCAGGGTGTTCCAGAGCCAGGTGCGGCCGAGGATCTTCAGTACGGGCAGCTGCTTGGATCCACTGTCGTCACGGGTCGAGGCGCTGCCGTAGGCCACGAGCGTGCCACCGGGAGCGAGCAGGCTCCAGGAGTCGACCACGCTGAGCGGGCCGACGTGGTCGAAGACCGCGTCCACCCCGCCCGGCGCGAGCTCGCGGACGCGGGCCGCCACATCGCCCGTGCGGTAGTCGACCGGGGTCACGCCGAGCTCCCGCAGGGCCTCGTGGTGCCGGGGGGACGCCGTGCCGATCACCCCGGCACCGGCCGCCCGCGCCAACTGGACCAGCACGGAGCCCACTCCCCCGCCCGCGCCGTGGACCAGGACGGTCTGTCCGGCCCGCACCCGCG
Organism: Streptomyces sp. cg36; assembly: GCF_041080675.1. Lineage (NCBI taxonomy): Bacteria > Bacillati > Actinomycetota > Actinomycetes > Kitasatosporales > Streptomycetaceae > Streptomyces > Streptomyces cyclosori. The sequence continues at coordinate 306,986 of NZ_CP163520.1, forward strand.
CCAGCCGGTGCAGCATCTGCCACGCGGTGATGCCGTTGACCACCACGGTCTCCGCCTGCGCCGCCGTGAGGGCGTCCGGGACGAGTACCGCGTCCTCGGCGTCGACGACGACGTGGCTGGCCCATCCGCCGACCTTCACGAGGACGGCCACCCGCCGGCCGACGAGCTCGTGGTCGACGCCCTCGCCGACCGACTGCACGCGCCCCACCAGGTCGTAGCCCGGGACGAACGGGAAGGGCGGCTGGTCGTAGTACCGGCCGCGCCGCATCTGCTGCTCCGCGAAGGAGACCCCGCTCGCCTCCATGGCGATCAGCACCTGGCCCCGGCCGGCCTCCGGTACGGCTCCATGGCGGATCTCCAGCCCCTCGGGCGCGACGATCCCGGGAAGTACGACCTCGGTCAGGCGCTCGCTGTTCATGGCAACGCCCCTCTCTCCTATAGAACCCGTTGCGTTCGTTAGAAGTTATAACCGGCAGAGCGAGCGAGAGTCAAGAGCGAACGTTAGATGCTCTAACTCCCCATCGACCCCCGGCGCGAACCCCCACCGCTCTGCCCGGGAAGCTGCCCGACCGACCGCTGCGCACGGACGCCGCCCATGATCGGATCACCGGGTCACCACGTCGCATATCCGATGCAGTCCTTGGAGTGTCCGTGTCCGTGGCCCTACGTGTGGCGATCACCGCCGAGCCCGTGCCCTCCCACGTCTCCGCGCTGGACTACGTCATCGGCCCGTCCCTGGAGCAGGGTCACCGCCTCGCGCTCCACGCGCCTTTGATGTTCCGCCGCGAAGCCCGGCTGCGCGGGGTGGACTTCCACCGCGCCGGAACGAACTGGACGTGTGCTCCAGGTGTTCAGCAGACGGCGGGCACCGTCTGGAAGCGGTACGGAAACGGCGCCTTCAACCGGTACGTCTTCGGGCACCTCTGGACCGAGTTGGCGGGCAGGAAGGCCCAGGACCTGCTCGCCTCGTGGACGCGGACGCGCCCCGATCTGGTGATCGCCGAATGCAGCGACTTCGGCGCACACCTCGCCGCCCGGGTACTGGGACTCCCCCTGGTCGCGGCCGACAACGGCCTCGGGCCCGTACTCGTGGACCTGTGGGACAGCGACATCGCACCCGCGCTGTCCGCTCTCCACAAACAGTACGAACTGCCCGCCCCCGCGCTCCCGCCCATGGTGACCCCGGCCCCCGTCGACTGGTTCCACGAGACGACCCCGCCCGGGACACGAGCGGTGCGGCGGACCGTCGCGCGGTTCCGGACCGTCCTGCCCGACCGGCTGGCCCCCGCGCCCACGGCCCGGCCGCTCGTCTACGTGAGCCTGGGCACCCTGACGACGGCGATGGCCAGCCTGCGTACGGTCGTCGAGGGCCTCTACCAGGAGGTCATGGCCGCCCTCTCCGCCACCGGCTGCCACGCGATCGTCTCGGCGGGTGAACTCGCCCGCCACCTGCGCACCACGGACTCCCGCATCACGGTCGTCGAGCACGTCCCCCAGCCCGCGCTCCTGCACCACGCCGACCTGTTCGTGACGCACGCGGGCCGTGGATCGCTGCTCGACGCCGTGCAGGGCGGGACGCCCGTCCTGGCCATGGGCGTACTCGGCGACCAGCCCGGCAACGCCGCAGCGTTCGCGCGGCTCGGACTCGGCCAGGCACTGGACCTCACGGCGACGCGCGGCGAGATGGCCGACGCCATCACCACCGTCCTGGGAGCCCCGCGCTACGGAGCCGCCGTGCGCGCCGCCGACGCCGCCTTGGCGGAGCTGCCGACGTTCGACCCGGTGGAGTTACGCGACACCCTCATGTGAGGCACCGTCACACCGCCGCACACCGTACTCGCCAACGGCCCACCGGCTACCGGCCGGCGCCGACACCCTCACACCGTGAAGTCCAGCACCAGATGGTCCTGGACCGGCCGGTATCCCAGCCGCTGGTAGAGCGCGTTGCTCGTCGGGTTGGCCAGGTCGGTGAACAGCACCACCTGCTCCGCTCCCCACTCCAGCGCCAGCCGGGTGGCGGCCACCGTGGCGACCGCCGCGTAGCCCCGGCCCCGCCGCGCGGGCGGGGTGTAGACCGGGCCGATACGGGACTGGCCCGCCAGCACACCGGATGCGGCGGACAGCGACACCGGCCCCTCGTCCGTCTCCCACAGCACCAACTGCCCGGCCGCCGTGCGCCTGGCCGCCACCCCATCGGCAGCGAGGCCGGGCGGCAGGGCCACCTCGTCGAGGAACGCCTTCAACCACTCGGTGACCAGCGGCACATCCGCCTCGGCCGCCAGGCGCGCACGGCCCGGGACGGGCGCCGGTTCGGCGAGTGCGGCCAGCCGGAACAGCCGCTCCTCCCGGTCCACCCGATAGGGCCCCCAGGCATCCCCGAAGGCGCGGGCGGTGACCGTGGTGCCGTTCACCCCGACCAGTGGCTCGCCGCGCAGCACCCCGGCCAGCTCCTTGGCCGCGCCCGGCGGCATGGGGCCGAGCACCGGCGGCATCCCCGGGGTCTGCGCATACGCCCCCGCCACGGCCTGCCCCGGACCGGTCCACCAGCCGAACCTGGCTCCCGGCCAGTGCCCGTCCCGGGCGCCTTGCGCGAGGGTGAGCAGCACGGTGTTCCGGGCGGGATCGGCGGCCAGGAAGGGATGCGCGGCCGTTCGGAAGGCTTCGACGTCGTCCGTGAGATGCCAAGTCATGCTCGATCGTCGTACGGCGCCCGGACCCGGCGCACCCGATTTTCCCCACGCCCGCGGGATGCGCCACACGCCGAGGAGCGCGGCCACCACATCACCTGGACCGGGCCCGGCGGCCAACTGGCGCGGAACATCGGCCGACGGGCCGTGAAAGCCTGTGAGAGCACCCACGAGAAACGGTGTGCACGGGGCTCACCCACCTACGCCGAATTCACGACCCATCGTGAACACAGTGGCGCAGCGCCACTCCGCTCACAGCGTTTCCCCAGCATCCGGGCACGCGCGGGCAACGGCGGTGAAGGGGCTGGTCACCGCGTGTCGAGCGGAGTTCGGGGTGGCCGTACGGCCCAAGTCATACCGCGTCAGGCCGGCCTGACTTCGCGTCAAACGTATCTCCGATTCCATAGCGGAGTGACACACCTCACATCTCGTTGAAGTCGGGCCGATTGCGCCATGGTCGCGCTTGACCTCTTCGGCCCCGCTCCATGGCCTGAAGCCGACGGCGTCGATCGCACCCGGTTTCGTTCGCGCAGGCGGCGTGGCCAGTCCCTGACTATGCCTTTACCACATTCCGGCTCAATACTCCCTCAGAGGGTTTACAGCCATCTCCCTAGCATGAGACCCGCCAAGTCCCGTGACTTCGCACCGCTGTCCCAGATGACACCTCGCTGCTCCTGTCACGGGCCCTGACCAGGCATGCAACACCACCAACGGACCTTGCAACAGCCCTGGGGAGTAGTCATGGCGTCTTCCAAGACGGCACCCGCACATCGTGACACCAGAGGCGCGGCGCGCGACGCCGCGGTAACCGCCCAGTACGTGGACCCCGACGACGCGGACCGCTATGCCGCGTCGTACGAGGGGTCCCGGCCGGCGGCACGGTACTACCGTTCCCGACTGCACGTCGTCGACGAGGCACTTCGCACCGCCCCGCACGGTCGTCTGCTCGACGTGGGGTGTGGCCCGGGCATGCTGGTGCGACGCCTTCTCGACCTGCGGCCCGGAGAGTTCGAGATCACCGCGTGCGACCAGTCCCCGGCGATGATCGACGCGGCAACCGCCCAGGCCAAGGGCTCCGCCGACGTCCAACTGAGTGTGGCGCGCATCGAGGAAATGCCCTTCCCCGACAAGTACTTCGACGTCGTCGTGGCGATGGGCGTCCTGGAGTACGCCGACGCCGACGACGGGCTCCGGGAGATCGCGCGCGTCGTGAAGCCCGGCGGCCTGACCGTGGTGACGATGCTCAACCCCCTCAGCCCCTACCGCCTGGTCGAATGGTGCCTGTACTGGCCCCTGCTGCGCGTGCTCGGCCGCGTCGAGGCACTCTTCGGTGTGCAGCGGCACGCCGCCGAGGTGTCCGGCATCCGGGCGATCCCCCTGGCCAGGCTCCGCCGGATGATGCTCAAGAGGGGCCTGGCCCCCACGGACGCCGTCCACTACGACGTGACACCCCTGGTGCCGCCGCTCGACCGGCCGGTGCGCCGCCGCTGGGACCGCAAGTGGCACGAACACCCCGAAAAAACCGTCAGCCGGGGCGCCGGCCGCTGGTTGGGCACGGCCTACCTGGTGACGGCGCGACGCCTGGAGGACGTGTGACGCGGACGACGGTTGAGCAACAACCGTCGTACGAAGGGGTGAACGCGGCCACACACCACGGCGCCGCGTTCACCCCACCACCCCGGTGAGGAGGAACTGCCCACCACGACTGCTCTTCGCAGAGCCTGGTGCGGCCCTCCCCGCAGGCCGCCGCCCCGCTCATCCAGCACGTACGCGGCACGCCGCACTGGCGCGCCGACCTCGTGGCCGACCTCGCCGCCGTACGGCCGCGGTGATTCCTACGGTGCGGTGCCCGGCACCGGAACCCGGATGCCGTCCCCCGTCACCGGATGAACTCCACTTCCGGGAAGTCCCTGCTCGGGCCGTCGAGCAGATGCCGTCGCCGGTGCCGCAGGTGCTGGTCGAAGAACGCGAGGGAGTACGCCTGTTGGATGCGTAGGGACCGTGCCGGGTCCAGGGTGCCGATCCACTCCTGGATCTGCTGGTCGGTCATGCCGAGGATCCTGCCCACTTGCGGGATCAGGGACGCGTCGTCGCCATAGGTGTGGTGGACGGCCCCGGCGGCCTGGATGTTGAGCCGGTAGCCGCGCAAGTGGGTCCAGAACTCGGCGACGTCCGGCATGGCCGCCCGGGTGAACTCCGCCGTCATCATCATGAACGGCCGGTCGAGGTCGGTGGTGATGGTCGGCTGCATCGGGCCGTCGATGCCGAGCCCGGCGCTGACGCGCCGGTCGGCGAGCATGGTGAGCGCGGTGGCGGTGCCGCCCTTCGACCAGCCGAACGCGCCGATGCGCCGCGCGTCGAGGGCGCCGAGCAGTCCGTGCGGCAGTGCCTTGCCGTCGGCGTCGGGGTTGCGCCCGGCCGCGATCGCGTCCACGCAGTCCAGCACGAACCGCAGGTCGGCGGCGTAGTCCTGCGGGGACATCGGGATGCCGCCCGGAGTGAGCACCCAGCCGTCCGGGAATTCGGTGAACGTGTCGTAGGTGTGGTCGACGGTGACGACGGCGTAGCCATTGCCGGCGAGTTCCTGGACGATGGTGGTGTGGTCGCTGCGGTGGCTCCCGGCGCCGTGCGAGTACACGAGGACGGGCAGCCGATGGCCCGGCCGGAGGACGGGCGCGTCCAAGTGGCCTGCGGTGAGGGGGCCGAGGGCGGGGTCGAGGGGGAATCCGGCGTCCGCGAGCAACGCCCCCAACGCGCTCTCGGTCATCCAGGGCGCGAGCGGCAGGCCCCTGGTCTGACGCGCCGGGTACCAGACGCTGGCCATCAGCTCGCGGTGGTGTCCGGGGCCCGCCACCGGGTCCGGACGTGAGGTGTCGACGAGGTGGAGCGGGCACCACGCCGACGGGGTGCGGCCCCGTCGGTGCGGGCAGGGTGAGCCGTGCCGGGCCCGGGTCGGCCGCAGCCCGCGCCGTCGCGGCGATCGGCACGGTGGCTCCGACGGCCGTGACGAGTGCGGCTTCGAGCATGCGCCGGCGCGTCATGTCGGTCTTGACGAGTGGTCTGATGGTCACGTGTCCTCCCCCGTTGGTTCGCTCTCGTGGTTGAGCCGGTCGAGCCGGGTGACCTCGTCCCGCCGGGCGCGCTTCCGGGCGGGGTGAGGGAGAGTCAGGTGCGGGTGCCGTTTCGCCCTCGTAGCCCTTCTCGTTGTCGACCGGCTCTGCCTTCTGCAGAACGGAGAGGCACCGGCGGAGGTTCCCGACGGCGAGCGAGGTCGAGTGGACCCCGTACGCACAGGGCCGTGGGCGCCGGTCCTGTGGCCGCCGACCCCGTGCCCTCACCTCCCGTACGCGCGCACGCTCACCCCGGGAAGCGGCCCGTGGAGCGCAGTTGCCAGCGGCGTTCGGCGTAGGCGAGGTCGTCGCGCCACAGCCGTCCGGCGGCGGCGCGGAGCAGGGGGCGCAGGACCGGGGTGGCGCGGCGGGCGAGGGCGAAGCCCGCGCGGTCGGAGGACGCGATGACCGCCTCGACGACCGCAGTGCGCGGGCGGCCCCGGTCGTCGGGGCCGAGCGGGGTGGCGTGTGTCTCCACGACACTGCCGACTCCTTCCCCCTGGGTGATGGTCATGACCACCGTGCGCGGTTCCGGCGCGGTGAACACGGCCCGCACGGGTACGACCAGGCGGCCGGCGACCTTGAAGGAGACGTCCACGGTGAAGCCGTCGTCGTCCTCGTCGGTGCTGCGTCCGGGCGCCTCCAGCACGGAGAGGTCGACGAACGAGTAGGGGTGGAACCACGCGCCGTGCCAGGGGTCCAGGCGATTGGCCACGACGTCTTCGGGCTCGCACGTCCCGATGCCCGTGTACACGGCCGACAGGGCCCCGGCCGGATCGGGGCGCGCGGGCACCACGGGTGCCTCCAGCGGCGGCTCGCCCCCCGCGTCGTCCAGCCGGACCCAGACGAGCACCCCGTCGTCGTGGACCGGCCAGGGGTGCCAGCCCGCGAACGGGGCTCCTTCCAGGGCGAGTCCGTGCCAATGGCACACCAGGCGCCCGCAGCGCACGGCGCCGTCCCGCAGCGGTGCGCCCAGGTGCGGGCAGCTGCCCGGCCCGCCCACCGCACGGCCTTCGGCGTCGCGCCAGACGACCACCTCGTGCCCGGCCACGGTCCGCGCCAGCGGCCGGGCACCGCCCAGATCGCGCGAGGCGCCCACGACGTACCAGTTCCCCGACGGCCGCGCCCGGGCCCGCTCGACGGCCGCCGCGATCAGGGCCGGTTTGGCGTCGCGCCAGGTGGGCCGCTGCCGCGCCCAGGGAACCGCCCGCCTGCGCAGGGACAGCGGCAGCCGGGCGCGCCGGCCCGCGGGGTCGGGTGTCATGCGACCTCCTCGTGGTCGGCGCGGCGCGAGTCTCCGGGCAGGGCGAGCGCCGGTACGGGCAGGGACCGCGGCCGGCCGCGGCCACGCAGGCGGGCGGCGGCCACGCGCACGAGCCCGTCGGCGGCGACCGCGGCACGGCGCCTGCGCGAGACCGCGGCGCGGCGGTGCACCACGTCGTACCCGTCCTCGGCGACGGCGTCCAGGATCCCCCCGTAGAGCACGCAGGCGGTACGGATGCACGGCCGCGACACGTCGGCGAGCATCGGGATCCCGGGCAGCGCCTCCCGGTAGACGGCCCGGGTGAGGGCCTCGAACTCGCGCAGGGCGGCCGTGATGCGTCTGTCGCGCAGGCCCGTGGCGCGGCTCCACCGCAGCAGCGGCGCATCGACGCCGTGCGCCGCGAGCAGGTCGGCGGGCAGGTACACCCGGCCCCGGTCGAGGTCCTCGCCCACGTCGCGCAGGAAGTTGGTGAGCTGGAAGGCGACACCGAGTGCGGCGGCGTGCGGCGCGGCCTCCTCCCGTGGTCCGACGGTACCGAGGACGGGCAGCATCTGGAGCCCGATGACGGCCGCGGAGCCGTGCATATAGGTGCGCAGCTCGGCGTAGGTGGCGTAGCCGGTGACCGACAGGTCCGTGCGCATCGCCGCCATGAAGTCGGCGAACAGGGTGTGGTCGATGGCGTACCGGCGTGCCGTGTCGGCCAGCGCCAGCACCACCGGCTCGCTGCTGCCGTGCCCCCGCAGGCCCTCGGCCAGGGTGCGGTCGAGGGTGCGCAGGGCGGCGGCGCGCCGCCCCGCGCCGATCGCGGGGTCGAGGGTGTCCACGATGTCGTCGGCCCAGCGGGCGAATCCGTACAGGGCGTGCACGGCGGCCCGGTGCTCGACCGGGAGCAGCCGGGTGGCCAGGAAGTAGGTCCTGCCGTGCCGGGCGTTGAGCCGCCGGCACCGGCGGTACGCCTGGCGCAGTACGGGGTCGGTGATGTGCGCGGCGTCGAGTTCGCGTTCGGTCATGCGGTGGTCTCCTTGGGGCGGACGCGGCGGCCGTGTCGTGGGGCGTGCGCGGTGGTTCCGGTGATCCGGGCCGCCGCGAGCTTGCCGGAGAGCAGTACGGTCGGCACGCCGACGCCGGGGGTGGTGCCGCAGCCCGCGAGGACGGCGTTGTCGGTGCCCCGGACCAGGTTGCGGGGGCGGAACGGTCCGGTCTGGGCGAAGGTGTGCGCCGCGGAGAAGGGGGTGCCTGCGGCGTGTCCGAGCGCGTGCCAGGTGGCCGGGGTGACCATGCACTCCTGCTCGATGGCGGAGGCGATGCCGTGGAGGCCGCGTTGTTCCAGCACCGCCAGCAGACTGGCGCGGTAGCGCGGTGCGAGGTCGTGCCAGTCGGTGGCGCCGGGTCCGATGTCGGTGTTGGGGCAGGGTGCGAGGACGTAGTGCAGGTGTCTGCCGGACGGGGCCAGGGTGGGGTCGGTGGCGGTGGGCCGGGTGATCAGCAGGGAGGGGTCGCTCATCAGGCGTCCGGTGCGGGTGAGTTCGTCGAAGGTGGTGCGCCAGGCCGCGCCGAAGGAGAGGGTGTGGTGCGCCAGATCGGGCCAGGTGCGGTCGGTTCCCAGGTGCAGGACCACCGCGGACGGCGAGTGCCGCAGGCGCAGCGGTCGCCGCGGAGCGCGGCCCAGCAGCCGGTAGGCGACGGGCAGATCGGTGGTGAGGACGACGGCGTCGCAGGGGATGCGGGCCTGGTCGGTGACGACCGCGGTGACGGTGCTGCCGGAGCGTTCCAGCCCCAGCACCTCTTCGTCCAGGCGCAGTTCGGCGCCCGCGTCCACCGCCGCCGCGGCCATTGCGCGGGGCAGTGCGTGCATTCCGCCCCGGGGGAAGTGGACCCCGGCGACGGTGTCCATGTAGGCGATGACCGCGTACGCGGCGAGCGCCCGGGCCGGGGGGACTCCCGCGTACAGGGACTGGAAGGTGAAGACGCGGCGCAGCCGCTCGTCGTGGAGGAACCGTCCGACGCGGGCGTCCAGTCGCCCGAATCCGCCGAGGGCGGCGAGGCGCGCCAGGTCGGTGTTCAGCAGGTTCAGCGGTGAGTCGAAGTTGGTGTCGATGAAGCGGCGCATCTGCGCGCGGTAGACGTGCTGGAGCCATCGGCGCAGGTCGCGGTAGCCCGCGGCCTCCCGGGGCCCGGCGAAGCGCTCGACCTCCGCGCTCATCGCGTCCGCGTCGGTGTGCACGTCCAGGCTGGTGCCGTCGGCGAAGGACGCGCGGTAGGCGGGGTGGAGGGCGATGAGTTCGACGCGTCGGCGCAGGCTGTCGCCGACCGCCGCGAAGGCTTCGTCGGCGAGTTCGGGCATGGTCAGGACGGTGGGGCCGGTGTCGATCCGGTAGCCGCCGAGGTCGAGGCGTCCGGCCCGGCCGCCGGGCAGCGGGTCGCGCTCCACGACCGTCACCCGCCGCCCGGCGCCCAGCAGGTGCAGGGCGGCCGAGAGTCCGGCGAGCCCGGCTCCCACGACCACGACGTGGTCGGTGCGTCCCGGCACCGCGCGCCTCACGAACGCGCCCTCTCGGGGCGGCGCTCCACGGGCGCGGGGCGCTGCTCGGCGGGACCCGCGCGGTCGGCGCCCGCGCCGGGTCCTCCCGCACCGCCGTGGCGGTCCGCACCGGCCAGCGAGTGCAGCAGCGCGCCCAGCCGCCGTCCGGCCACCCGGTCCAGGGCCGCCCTGTCGAGGTGGCGCAGGCCCTCGGTGACGAGCTGGTCGATCCGGGCCTCGGCGCTTTGCCTGGCACCCGTCGCCGTCAGGACGTCGCGGACCCGGTCGAGACCGGCCGGGGTCAGGTCCGGGCGGCCGAGGGCGCTTTCGAGGACGGCGAGGGCGCGGTGGTCGCCGACGCCTTCGAGCCGTTCCCGGGCCAGGGCGATCAGATGGGTGGGCTTGCCCTCGCGGATGTCGCTGCCCGCGGGCTTGCCGGTGACGCGGGGGTCGCCGAAGACGTCGTCGAGGTCGTCCCGCAGCTGGAACGCCATCCCCACGCGCTCGCCCGCGCACGACAGCTCCCGGCGCGTGCCCCCGTCCGCGCGCGCCAGCGCGGCGCCGAGCGCGAGGGGCCGTTCCACGGAGTACCGGGCGCTCTTGAGGCAGGCGGTCCGCCGCGCGCGGAGCATCGAGTGGACCGCCGTGGCCTGGCCTTGGACGTCCAGGTACTGTCCGGCGACCATCTCCGTGCGCAGATCACTCCACATCCGGCGCACCTCGGTGGCGACCGGCGCCGCCAGCGGGGTGTCGGCCAGCAGGTCGTCCGCCCAGGACAGGGCCAGGTCCCCGGCGAGGACCGCGGAGGCGTCCGCGAACGAGGCCAGGCGCGCCGCCGGGACGGCCCCGGCGTACTGGTGGCGCACGTCGGTGTGCAGGGAGGGCCGCCCGCGCCGCAGTTCGGACCGGTCCATGACGTCGTCGTGGATGAGGGCGCAGGTCTGCAGGAGTTCCAGGGCGGCGCCGATCCGCAGGGCCGCCGCCACCGGCGCCCGGTCCGCGCCGCCGCAGGCGCGCAGCGACCACCACAGCAGCCGGGAACGGGTCCGCCCGCCGCCCCGGCTGAAGCGCGCGACCCGCTGGGCGATGTCCGCGCCGAAGAGCGGATCCAGCGTCCGTGCCCGCTCGACCCGGTCGGCCAGCACGTCGTCGAGCACGCGCCCCACGGCGGCCCGTACGTCCCGGTCCACCCGGTGGGCCCCGGCAGCAGCCGCGTACGGGCGGCGCGCCGCGCCGCCCCGCGCGTGGCCCACCGAGGGGGCCGTGCGGCCGGATGGCCGCACCCACACGGTGGAGGGGGACACGGCCGCCGTGCGCGGCACGGACGGCGGACCGTCCGTCAGGTGATCGGTCGCCGGTGAGGGGCGCATCCCGGTTCCTCTCGTCATGGTGCGTACATCGCCTCGTCCCTTTCCACTACGTGCCGAACGGCGAAGACGGATGCAGCCGGGGGCGACCCGCGCCACGGACACGGGCGCATCCCTTCCCGCCCCGGGCCGATTCGCCCACCAGCGGGCCGCCGTCACACGAGCGGGTGGTGTGCATCCGAACGGGCCCCGGGACAGGAATGCTGGGGACGTGGCGTCGCGGAGAACGGGAAAGTCGCGGAGAACCGGCAAGCGTGAAGAACCGGAAGAAGGAGGCCGTGGTGTACGAGGCGGATGTCGCCATCATCGGCGCGGGAGCCGCCGGACTGTCCCTGGCGCACCGGCTGTCGGGGCCCCGGTTCCGGGCGCGCGCGTACACGGCGGCCCTCATCGATCCGCCGCCCGGCCCGCTGCGCCCGCCCCGCCGGACCTGGTGCTTCTGGGAGGCGGGGCCCGGCCGCTTCGACGCGGCGGTCAGCGCGTCCTGGCAGCGGCTGCGCGCCCGGCCGCGCACCGGCGCGCCCGTGGAGGGCGACATCGCGCCCCTGCGGTACAAGATGATCAGGTCGGACGCCTTCGAGGCGCTGGTGGCCGAGGAGCTCGCCCGCCACCGGGCCGTCCGGCGCCTGGAGGCCACCGTCGAAGCGGTCGACGACGGCCGCTGCGGGGCCCGGGTCCATCTGCGCGACGGCCGGGGCCGCCCGAGCGTGCTGCGTGCCCGCTGGGTGTTCGACTCGCGCCCGCTGGGCAGTCTGCCGGCCGCGCGCACCACCTTGCTCCAGCACTTCCACGGCTGCTTCGTCCGCACCGCCCGCCCCGGCTTCGATCCCACCACCGCCGACCTGATGGACTTCCGCACGCCCCAGCCCGCGCAGGGCCTGTCCTTCGGCTATCTGCTGCCGCTCACACCGCACGAGGCGCTGGTGGAGTACACCGAGTTCTCGCCCCGCGTCCTGACACCGCGTCAGTACGAGGCGGCGGTGCGCCAGTACGCCTCGGAGGTGCTGCGCCTGGGCGAGCTGGAGGTGGTCTCCACCGAGACCGGCGTCATCCCGATGACGGACGCGCCGCTCACCCGCCAGACGGGGGCGTCGGTGTTCCGCATCGGCGCTGCGGGCGGCGCCACCCGCCCGGCGACCGGCTACACCTTCGCCGGACTCCAGCGCCAGACCCGGGCCGTGGCCGCCGCACTCCACCAGGGCCGCAGGCCCGTACCGCCGCCCGCCCACTCGGCCCGCTCGCGCGCCATGGACGCCGTGCTGCTGCGCGCCCTGGACAGCGGCCGGGTCGAGGGGCCGGAGCTGTTCGCCCGGCTCTTCGCCGGGGTGCCGCTGGGGCGGCTCCTGCGGTTCCTGGACGGGCGTACCCGCCTCCACCAGGACCTCGCCATCGGGCTGCGCACCCCGGTGGCGCCGATGCTGCGTGCGGCGCTGGAGCTGCCCTTCCTGCCGCGCCGCCCCTACGACCGCACCTGACCGCACACAGCTCACCGCTCACCGCTCACGGGAGACCGCATGACCTTGCTGCGCGACCAGGATCTGGCCGTCGCCTTCGACCACGCCGCCCGCAGCTATGACGCGCTGGTGGCCGTCAACCCCGGCTACCACTCCCACCTGCGCCGCTCGGTGCGTCGCCTCGGCTTGCGCGGCGACGGGCGGGGCCTGCGGGTCCTGGACCTCGGCTGTGGCACCGGCGCCTCCACCGCCGCCCTGCACACCGCGCTGCCCGAAGCGGCCATCACCGCGGTGGACGCCTCCGCGGGCATGCTCGAACGGGCCGCCGCCAAACCCTGGCCCGGCCACGTCACCTTCGTCCACGCACCGGCCGAAGAGCTCGCGCGGGCCGGTGTGCGGGGGCCGTTCGACGCGGTGTTCGCCGCCTACCTCTTCCGCAATCTGGCCGACCCCGGCCCGGTACTCGACGCCGTCCACCAACTCCTCGCCCCCCAGGGCAGGTTCGGCGTCCACGAGTACACCCTCAGTGGCCGCGCGAGGGACCGGGCGGTGTGGAATCTGGTGTGCCGCGGCCTCGTCCAGCCGCTGGCCGGCGCCCTGGGCGACGGCGAGCTCTACCGCCATCTGTGGCGCAGCGTCGTGGACTTCGACACCGCCGACCGCTTCGCCGCACGCCTGCGCACCGCCGGGTTCGAGACGGTGCGCGTCCTGCCGCTGCCCGGCTGGCAGACCGGCATCACCCACACCTTCGTCGCCCGGCGCGCCGGGGGAGCCCGGTGAACCGCCCGTCCCGGCACCCGCACCGCCGCCCCGGCCGCGACCGCAAGGCACGTGCGCTGCCGCCCCCGGCCGGGGCCGCACGCGTCGGGGGCGAGCGGCCGAGCACCGCCGTGGTGGGCGGCGGCATCGCGGGCCTCGCCGCCGCGACCGCGCTGGCCGAGCGGGGCGTGGCCGTGACGCTGTACGAGCGGGAGCCGTATCTGGGCGGCCGGGTCGGGGCCTGGCCGACCCAGTTGCGGGACGGCTCCCGGGCCACGATGAGCCGCGGGTTCCACGCCTTCTTCCGTCAGTACTACAACCTGCGGAGCCTGCTGCGGCGCACGGATCCGCTGCTCGCCCGGCTCACCACGCTGCCGGACTACCCGCTGCGGCACCGCGACGGCATGCGGGACAGCTTCCGACACGTCCCGCGCACACCGCCGTGGAGCGCGCTCGGGTTCGTGGCGCTGAGCCCCTCCTTCGGTCTGCGCGACCTCGGCCGCATCCGCGCGGGCGCGGCCCTGCCGCTCCTCGACGTCCGCGTCCCCGACGTCTACGCCCGGCTCGACCACACGAGCGCCCACGACTTCCTGGAGCGCATCCGCTTCCCGCACAGCGCCCGCCATCTGGCCTTCGAGGTGTTCTCGCGCAGCTTCTTCGCCGACCCGCGCGGGCTCTCGGCGGCCGAGATGGCCCTGATGTTCCACATCTACTTCCTGGGCTCTGCCGAGGGTCTGCTCTTCGACGTGCCCGACGCCCCGTTCGCCCAGGCCCTGTGGAACCCTCTGGCCACCCATCTGGAGCGCCACGGCGCCGACATCCGCACCTCGGTCCCCGTGGAGCACATCGAGCCGCTGCCCGACGGCGGCTACGAGGTGAGCGCCGGCGGTACGCGGCGGCACGACGCCGTCGTCCTGGCCCTGGACACCGCGGGGCTGCGCTCACTGGTGGGCCGGTGCGACCGGCTGGGCGACGCCGCGTGGCGCGAGCGCGTGGCCGGGCTGCGCAACGCCCCGCCCTTCCTGGTCACCCGGCTGTGGCTGGACCGGCCGGTGGCCCCGGACCGGCCCGGCTTCCTGGGCACCAGCGGCTACGAGGGCCTCGACAACGTCAGCGTCCTGGAACGCTGGGACGGGGAGGCGGCCCAGTGGGCGCAGCGCACCGGCGGCTCCGTGGTGGAGCTCCACGCCTACGCGCTGCGGCCCGGCGACCCCCAGGAGCGTGCGCAGGAACGCCTCATCGACCAGCTCCACCTGGTGTACCCGGAGACCCGCGCCGCCCGGGTGGTCGACGTCCGCCACGAGTGGCGCGCCGACTGCCCCCTGTTCCCGCTCGGCGCCCACGCGGACCGCCCGGGCGTGCGCACTCCGGACCCGCGCGTGGTGCTGGCCGGGGACCTGGTGCGCGTGGACCTGCCGGTGGCGCTGATGGAGCGGGCGGCGACCACCGGATTCCTCGCCGCCAACGCGCTGCTGGCCCAGTGGAACGTACGCGGTGAGCAGCTGTGGACCGTACCGGACCGGGGGCGCGGACTTCTGCTGCGCACGGTGAGCGGCTGGGGTTCACGGTGACCGGGCCCCCGGGAGGCGGGGTCGGGGCGGCGCCTGTTCCGCCTCGCGTATCGCGGACCCGTCCCCGCTGACCGCCGGGCCTCACACCGGCGCGCCGCTTTCACGCAGTCGGCGGGCGAGTGCGTGGAGTCCGCGGCGGGCGTGGCTCTTGACCGTGCCCAGCGGCCATCCCGTCAGCTGGGCGATCTGCGTGTGTGTGAGGCCGTCGAAGTAGGCGAGCCGCAGCACACGGCGCTGGCTAGCGGCCAGTTTCCCCAGCTCCGTGCCGACCAGCACCCGGTCGAGCGCGGCCTCGGGCCGGGCCGCCGGGTCGGACTCCCGGTGGGCGAGGTGGGCACCCACCGTCCTGACGAGTTCGGCACGGCGCGCCCGGGCGGACAGGGTGTCCGCGATGGTGTGCCGCGTGATGCCGACGAGCCAGCCGGCCAGGACACCCCGTGCGGGTGAATAGGTGGAGCGGCCGTGCCAGGCGGCGAGGAACACCGACTGGGTGACGTCCTCGGCCTCGCACGCGTCGCCCAGCGCCCGCTGCGCCAGTGTGTAGACCATGGCGCTCCAGCGCTGATGGGCGGCGACTAGGCAGGCTTCGTCACCCCGGGCGAACCCCTCGGCCAACTCCTTGTCGCCGAGCGCGCCTTGGGCGCACACCCCTGACCTGGTGCTCTCGGTGCTGTCAACTCCCGGACGGGCGGCCCACGGTGCGGTCACGATCGGTGCTCCTCCTCGACCACTCCGACGACCACTCCGGCGCGAACGGGTCGCGCCGCGTACGGCGGCCGACCGACGCACGAACCGGTGGTGCGGCTTTCGCCCCTTGCGGTGTCCGGCCGCCCCACCCTGCAAAGCCCTGTCGCACGGTCTCAAGTCGCATCGGATGTGCGTCGTATAGTGCGGGCGTGAGTACCGACCGCACCCCCGGGAGCGTTCCGTCCGAGGACGTCGGGGTCACCACCGGCGTGCTCGCGCGGCGGCTCGGCGTGTCACCGATGACGATCCGGTCCTGGGACCGCCGTTACGGTCTCGGACCCGCGCAGCGCCAGAGCGGCCACCACCGGCGCTGGCGGGCGGCGGACATCGCGCTGGTCGAGGAGATGTGCCGGCTGACGGCCCTCGGCGTGCCTCCCGCCGAAGCGGCCCGCGCCGCCAAGGCGGCCTCTGTGCCCGGGGGCGTCCCCGGCCCGCGGTCCGCACCCGCTCGGCAGACCGGGCCGCCGTCGGCCGGGAGCGTCCGCCCGGAGACCCGTGGCCTGGCGCGCGCGTCCGTACGCCTGAACGCACCCGCCGTGCAGGCCCGGCTCAACGCGTTCCTCCAGGAGCACGGCGTGGTGACGGCGTGGGAGGAGATGATGATGCCCGCCCTGTACGCGGTGGGCCGCAAGTGGGAGGCGGGCGGCGACCGTTACGTGGAGGTCGAGCACATGCTGTCGTGGTCGATCTCCACCGCTCTGCGCAGCGTCCCGCTCCTGCTGCCCTGTCCCCCGCCCCCGCCCGAAGCCGCGCCCGCCCTGCTCGCCTGCCTTCCCGACGAACAGCACACCCTGCCGCTGGAGGCGCTGGAGGGTGCATTGCGCGAACGCGGCGCGGCCGTCCGCATCCTCGGCGGTGCCGTACCCACCGAGGCGCTGACGGCCGCGGTGCGGCGCACCGGTCCGGAGGCCGTGGTGCTGTGGTCCCAGACCCGTTCGACGGCCAGTTTCCCCCTCGCCCAGCACCTCGCCGGCACGCACTGGGGCATGCGGGGCGCGCGGCGCGGCCCCGTCGTCCTGCTCGCGGGGCCGGGCTGGGGACACCGCACGGGAACACCCGGCCTGCCGCGCCCGCGCAGTCTCGTCGAGGCCCTCAACCTGCTGTCCAGGAAAGCCAGTAGCCCCGGCCCGACGGTTCGCTGAATTGTGCGCGGAATACAACGAGGAGCCTCCCGGAGGAATTCTCCGACAGGCTCCGCGTCGTTTTTGGTGACCTTTTTAGGGCTGCCGCACGGATTCTTCGCGCGGCCCGGCCGTGACGTTACCGCCGTTCGCAGACCTTGCGCGCCGGGTGCCAGGTCTTCGTCCAGTACCCCGGGTGGACCTTGCTGTGCCGGTCGCGGGTGGCCTTGTGCCAGGTCTTCGTCCAGTACCCCTTGACGATGTGGCACTTCTGCTTGCCGCCGTGCGTCGCCGTCACGACGGAGTGCGCGGGCGCGGCCTCGGCGACGCCCACCGACGAGAAGGCCACTCCCCCGACGAGCGCGGCGGTCGCCGCGCCGAGGGCGAACACCCGCTTGAGAGCTTGAGTCATGACTCCACCTTTCGAGCAGAAGAACCACCCAACGAGATTGGGCGACCACATTTTTATCACCAATTCCCGTTCGCAATACCGGGGTTGAACGGGCGCGCGGGAGTGAGAATGAGTTGCCCATCACATAACGCGCGCCCTCCTGAATTGCACACTGAATCAAGTCTCATGAATTTTTAACCCGCCGGTGCGGTGAAGGCTGAATCCCCCGTGCCGGTGCCGCCGTAACTGCCGCCCCGCCACCCGTCGGCGCGTTAACATCGGGCGACGCTGCTGTCCATGAGAAAGCGACTGCCCCGCGATGGCCGATGACGCCTACCTCTTCCTCCTTCCCGAGCGGCATCCCCGACTGGGCGCGGCCCTGGCCGCGGTGGGGGCTCTCGAATGCGCGCAGACCCCGGCGGTCCACGGGTGGCTGCAGGCCCACGGGTTCTCCGCCTCCTCCGAGCACGTGCGGATCCTGCCCGCCGGGGCCGAGGCGTTCATCCCGGAGGACGCCGAACGCCTTCCGGTCCCGCTGAGCGAGGAGGAGACCGTACGCGTGCAGCAGCAGTGCGCTCCCCAGTCGGTCACGGACATGGAGAGCGAACTGCTGGAGTTCCGCGAGACGACCGAGGACTGGCAGGGGCTCGTCCACCGGGCCCTCACGGCGGGCATCCCGGGCCCGCGCATCGCCCAGCTGACCGGCCTCGACCCACAGGACATCGCGCAGCTGACGGTGTGAGGCCCGCGCGTCGGCCGGCCGGGCCGACACGTGATCGCGGGCGGAACCGCCGCCCCGCGCACACGGATCCGTGGCGGGACGGCTTGCGCGTCGCTCCTTCGGGTACTGCGTGGGGATGGGCGGAATATCCGCACAGCCCGCAGATCACTGAAAGAGACGCGCTTGTGAACCACCTCGGCGGCCTTGGTGACGACGCTGCGAAGGGAGCGGGCGATGGCTCCGATGCCATCGCCCGGGAGATCGCCGATGCCGTCGACCATCTGACCGGCCTGTGGTCCATGGCCGCCAACGGCGCGGCGATGCGGCTCTCCCTGCACCAGTTGCGGGCCCTGCGCATCCTGCAAGGAGCCCCCGGCCTGAACCTGACCGGGTGGGCGGAGCGGCTGGACATAGGGCTGCCCACGGCCAGCCGCCTGTGCGACCGGCTGGAGGCGGCCGGCCTGCTGGAGCGGTCGCTGCACCCCCTGCGCCGCCGCGAGGTCCGGCTGAGCCTCACCCAGCACGGCGGGCACGTACTGCAGGACGTGGCCGACCGCCGGGTCCAGGCCCTGGCGGGCGCGCTGGAGACGATGGCGCGGGCCGAACGCCTGGCGCTGTCCCGGGGCATGCGGGCCTTCCTGGAGGCCCAGGGCGCTACGCTGCCGCGCCCCGACGGGCCGCCTCGCCCCTGACGGATCGTGCCCCCGGGAGCAGGCGGGGACTCACCGGCAGGGCTCTCAGCCGCCGCCCGTACCCCCGCCGCGACGACCGGCCCGGTGCCGCGCCTCCTCGGCCGCCGGCCGGGGTGCGGGCAGGTCCGCGCCCTGGACGGGGGACACGTCGTCGAGGGCGGTGTGACACAGCAGCAGACAGACGTCGTCGTCGCGTTCGGAGTCGTGCATCATCGGCTTGAGCAGGGCCTCGGCGGCCGTGTCCAGATCGTGGCGCACACCCCAGGGGTCCAGTTCGGCCAGCGCCCGGGTGAGCCGGCCGATGCCGTCGTCGATGCCCGCCGCGCGCCGCTCGACCAGGCCGTCCGTGTAGAGGGCGAGCGTCGAGCCGGGCCGCAGGTGGGCGGTGTGGTCCTGGTACTCGTACGACATCGGGATGCCGAGCATGATGCCGGGACGCGCGTCCAGGATGCGTACGGAACCGTCGGGGGCGCGCACGACCGGTGGCGGATGCCCGGCCGCCGCCCAGACGACCGTGGGATCGCCCGGCCGGAACCGGACGACGGCGGCGGTCGCGTACAGGTCGGGCTGCTGGTGGCGGAGCATGTTGTGCAGCCGGGTCAGGATCCGGCCGGGGCCGTCGCCCTCGACGGCGTAGGCGCGCAGCGCGGTGCGCAGCTGCCCCATCAGCACGGCCGCGCGCAGCCCGTGTCCGGTGACGTCGCCGATGACGGCCAGCAGGCTGCCGTCCGGCTGGGGGAAGGCGTCGTACCAGTCGCCGCCGATGTTGAGGCCGTGCGTGGCGGGCAGATAGCGGGCGGCCAGGTGGACGTGGGAGCTGGTGGGCAGGTCGGTGAGCTGGGCGCGCTGGAGCGCTTCGGCGGTGTCGCGGTGCTGTTCGTAGCGGCGGGCGTTGTCCAGTGCGGTGGCGGTGCGGCGGGCGAGTTCGACGAGCATCACGCTCTCCTCGGGCGTGATGCGGGGGCGGCTCGCGGTGAGGACCAGGACGCCCAGCGGCTCGCGGGCGATGAGGGGGATGCACAGGACGGACTGGGTGGGGGCCAAGGCCGAGGCGGGCAGGTCGTCGATGCCGGGCAGGCCGCCGGGGTGGGCGGCGGCGTGCTGGGGGCGGCCGGTGCGGGCGGCGGTGACGGCGGCGGCCGGGCGGCTGTCGTGGCGCGCGGCCCGCTCCTCCTCGTCGAAGAGCCATACGTCGACGCGGGCCGCGTACCCCGGGACCAGCAGGTCGGGCAGCCGGTTCAGGATGTCCTCGTGGTCCAGGGAGGCGGCCACCGCGTCGCTGGCGTCCGCCAGGAAGGTCAGCAGGCGCCGGGCGTTCTCCGCCTCGGCCCGGGCGGCCTGCTCGGCGGCGAGGAGCTCCTTCTGGGCGAGGGCGGCGGCTTCGAGTTCGGCGTGGATCGCCACCACGCCCTGGTTGGTCTGGTGCAGTTCCTCGCGGTGGAAGCGGACTTGGCTCTCCGCGTCCTCCAGCCGGTCCAGAAGCTCGGCGGTGTCCGCGGCGGCGGCCAGGACGGCCTCGGCGAAGGCTTCGCCGTCCAGGGGCTCCTGGTGGGCGAGGGACGGACGCGGGGTGTGGGAGCAGTCGAGCGAACGCTGCCACTGGTCGTCCGCGCCCGCCTCCTGTCCCGCCATGCGCAGGGTGATCCGCAGGTGCGGGCCGTGCGCGGCGGCGGGCCCCAGGGCGTGGACGTGCAGTTCCCACGCGCCGCCCCGGGCGAGGCAGCGGCGCAACTGGGCGGCGAGGTCGGCCGACAGGCGCGCGCGCTGGAGCAGCGGCGCCCCGGCGTCCGCGCTCAGCCGGTCCAGGAGCGCCCGCGCGCGGGCCGCGTCCCGGGCCGAGGTGATCTTCCAGGCTTGAGGGGTGTCGGTCATGGTCGCCCGTCCGGCGGTCGGGGGCCGCTCCGGCCCCGGTCGGATGCCAGTACGGCCACGCTGGTGTCGTCCCGCAGGGGGCTGGCGGCGCTTCCGGCGTCCCGCAGGACGGCCGCGGCCACCACTGCCGGGTCGTGGGTGAGCAGATGGGGGTCGTGCGGCGGGCTCCACCGGCTGGGCAGGCCGTCGCTGTGCAGGACGAGGAGGCTGTCGTCCTGCCAGGGCAGTTGCTGTACGGGCAGGGTGGCGGGCCGCTGGGCGCCGACGATACCGGGCCGCGACAGCAAGGGGCGCCAGGCGCCGTCGGCGTAGAGGCGCGCGCCGATGTTGCCGATCCCGGCGAACGACAACTGGCTTTCCTCCAGGTCGAGTTGGGCCACGGCGACGGCGGCTCCCCGGGTGGGCCGCAGAGCCGTGTCCAGGCGCCGCAGCAGCTCCGCGGGCGGCAGGTGCGCGCACGTGTCGAGTTCGCGGGTCGCGGTGGTGGAGGCGCGTGCGGCCTGGGGGCCGTGGCCGAGCCCGTCGGCGAGCAGCAGGGTCAGCCGGGTGTCGGTGCGGGCCCAGTGCCAGGCGTCGCCGGAGCAGTCGGCCTGGGCGAGGGGGATGTTGATCCCGCCGATCCGCGGCCCGGCCGGGCGCCGCTGCCCGCCCGGTGCCGAGGGGGCGGGCGGGCCGATGCGGGCGACGGCGACCGTCCCGCGCCCCGGGGTGCTGTGCAGGTCGAAGTCATTGGATATGCGCAGACAGGTGCCGAGCCCGGCCCCCAGGGAGGACCCGCTGGTGGTGTAGCCGTCGCCCAGGGCGGTCGCGATGTCGGGGATGCCCCGGCCGTGGTCCAGGGACACCAGCTGCACCAGCGGTCCGCCGGGCGCGTCGGCGGTGTCCACGCCGTGCACCAGGCTGATCGCGATCCGGCCGCCTCCGGCGTGCTTGAGGAGGTTGGTGGCCAGTTCGGTGGCCACCAGGGCGGCGGCAGCGGTGCGGTACGGCGTGAGCCCCGCCCGGGCGCAGGCGTCCTCGGCGGCGACCCGCACGTCCCGCACCCGGGTGGAGTCCTGCACGGGGATGTCCCACACCCGGCTCATCGCGGCCCCGTACGCGGCCGGGTCATCGGGTTGGCCCAGGCGATGACGGTGACGGTGGTGCCCTGGCCGGGGGTGCTGTCGATGGTGAACTCCTGCACCAGCCGTCTGGCACCGCTCAGCCCGAGCCCCAGACCGCCGCCCGAGGTGTAGCCGTCGGTCATCGCCTGTTCCAGGTCCCGGATGCCGGGGCCGGAGTCGGCGAAGGTCACGCGCAGCCCGAGCACGGGACCGCCGGTCAGCGGTGTCACCTCCGCGCGCCCGCCCCCTCCGTGGATGAGGGTGTTGCGGGCCAGTTCGCTGGCCGCGGTCACCAGCTTGGTCTGCTGCACGAGCCCGAAGCCGAGCTCGGCCGCCGCCTGCCGCACCTCCTGCCGGACCCAGGCCAGGTCCGCGTCCGAGCCGATCGGCAGGCAGGTGGTGGCGGTGTGGCGGGAGGTGTGTGTCACGCGTCCTCCCACGCAGGGACGGAGGGAGCGGGCGCCGAGCCGTGCCCGAGCAGGGCGAGGGCACGCTCGACGTCCAGGGCGGTGTCCAGGCCGGGCAGGGTGAGTCCGAGCTCGACCAGGGTGATGGCCACGGCGGGCCGCATCCCGGCCACCACGGTGCGGGTGGCCAGCAGCCTCGCGCTGGAGGCGATCTCGGCCAGGATCCGGCCCAGGAACGAGTCGACGATCTCCACCCCGGAGATGTCGATCACCACGCCGGTCACATGGCTGTGGGCGATGCGCTCGGTGAGGTCGGACTGGAGCTGCTCGGCCGTCCCGTCGTACAACTCGCCCTGGAGCGTGACCAGGAGGAGGCTCCCCAGGGCCAGCACCGGCACCTGGGCGGGGGATCCCGAGGGCAGTCCGTTCACTGCGGGCCCGCTCCGCCGGGCGTGCCGGAGCTGACCACGACGCCCTGCCGGCGCAGCGCGTACGCCAGGGCGTCGGCCAGGGTGGCGTGGGTGACGACGGTGCCGAGGTCGATGCCCAGGTGGACGATGGTCTGCGCGATGGCCGGGCGGATGCCGGACACCAGGCATTCCGCGCCCATCAGACGGGCGGCGGCCACGGTCTTCATGAGGTGCTGGGCCACCAGCGAGTCGACCGTGGGGACTCCGGTGATGTCGAGGATGGCGTACCGGGCCCGCTGCGCGACGATCGCGTCCAGCAGGTTCTCCATCACCACCTGGCTGCGCGCGCTGTCCAGGGTGCCGATCAGCGGCACGGCGACGACGCTCTCCCACAGCTGGATCACCGGTGTGGCGACCTCCAGGAGCTGCTGGCGCTGCCGCTCGATCAGCTCCTGCCCGGAGCTGAGGGCCGTCTCCATGACGACCAGCCGGAGCGTGCCCATCAGCAGGGCCAGCGCGAGCGCGCACTGCCGCGCCTCGTCGCCGGCCGGGTCCTCGAACTCCTCGCGCAGCAGGGCGTCGACGGGCCCGCGCAGCGCCGCGACCTCGTCGGCGATCTGCGCCGCGGTCGCCCCGGTGCGCGCCAAGGAGGCCGCCATCCGCTGGAGTTGTTCGCGTACGGGGAGGAAGCCGGGCGCCGTGATGTCCTCCAGGCGACGGGACGCGGCCACCGTGGACAGCGCGTCCACGACGGCTTTGCCCGCTTCCACCGCCTCGTCGCGGGAGAGCGTGAACACCGTACGGAACAGGGCCGCGTCGGCCCATCGCTGGGCGATCTGCTCCTGGCGGCGCCCCAGGAAGTCGGCGGTCCGTGCCGCCGCTGCCTCCTGGGCCGCCTGGTGGGCCGCGTCCGGTTCCGGCGCCTGCATACGTCTCCCTCGTCCTGTGGGTCCCGGGCCCGCCGTCCGGCGGGCCATCCGACAATTATTGCCGCATGACAAACATTAGCGGCGGGGTTTGGTGCAAACAACCGTGTGATCGTCAACGGGCGGACCGGGGTACGAGATACGGCTCACGTCGACCGCCCCCGCCAGTCCAGGCAGACCACCAGCGCGTCGTCGTCGGGCAGGTTCTTGCCGCGGTGCCCGGCCAGTTCGCGCAGTATGGCCCTGGGCACCTCGGCCGCCGGCAGCAGCCGGGTGGCCGTGATCGCCCGCGCCAGCGCGGCGTCCCCGTAGGTCTCGCCCACCGGCGAGGCCACCGAGTACACCCCGTCGCTGACGAAGATGAGCCGGTCGCCCGGCTCCGCCTGGAACTCCTGCGTCACATAGTCGGTCTCCTCGAACATGCCCAGCGGCAACTGGGCGTCGAAGTGGACGCGTTCCACCACGCCGTCGCGCAGCCGCAGCAGCTGCGGGGAACCGGCGTCCACCACCCACGCCCGCCCCGAGGCCAGATCGAAGTCGAGCATGAGCACCGAGAGATAGCAGCGCCCCCGGTAGTGCGCGTAGACCGCCTGGTCGGCGAGCGCGGCCTGGTCGGCGAGGCCGATGCCCGCGCGCCGGGCGTTGCGCAGGGCGTTGACCGCCAGGTTCGTCAGCAGCGAAGCCTCTATCCCCTCCCCCATGCCGTTGGAGACGTACAGCGTGAACCGGTCGGCCGTCGCCGACCAGTCGAAGTTGTCGCCGAAGATCGCGTACGCCGGTTCCAGCTGCGCCCCCAGTTCGTACTCGGGACGGGCGCAGGAGCGGCCCGGCAGCAGCTGCCACTGCATCTCGGCCGCCAGGGTGAGCCGGTCCTTGCGCCGCGCCTGGAGATACAGGTCCGTGTCCCGCTCGGCGACGACGACCTCGTGCCCCAGCATTTCGGCGATCTGCGCCAGCTCCGCCAGGCAGTCGGCGACCTGCTCCTCGCCCGCGAACGCCACCGTCAGCACGCCGAGCCGGTCACCGCGCACGGTGACGGGCAGATGGACCCGCAGGGGGCCGCCGTCCGCGCCCTCGACGAAGGGCTCCTGGGCCCCGAAGGCCCGCCCGGCCGGGCTGCTGTGCGCCGACACCGGCTCCAGCGTGTGCGGCAGTACGGACACGGGCTGCAGCACCGTGAGGCCGTAGTCGGCCATGAAGAGCTCGACGGAGTCCGCCGCGTACTGCTCGATCAGCACACGACGGACCGCGTCGAGAAGCTCATGGGGCGCCGCCGTGCGCAGGGCACGCTCTGCTGACACATATCTGTTCACGATCGGGAACACCAAGCCCTTCCAAGTAGAGGCACATATCGGAAACAAGCTATGAAATGGGGTGATTCAATTACGCCGGAACATCGACTCATCTCGCGCCGACGACACTCCTAGTAGGCTGGCCACCATCCCAGCGCCTGCGAGAGTGTGACTGTGACCGCCTTCCGCCCCCGCCCCGTGCCGAACGAGATCGCGCGCGTGACCTCCACGGCCGCGGAGCTCCTGGAAGTCCTGTGGGGCAGAGCCTCCACCGCACCGGCCTCCGCGTCCCAGCTGCGCGTGCTCCTCGTCCTGGAGCACCGCAACGGCATCAACCTGCGCACCCTCGCCGACTTCCTGGCCTCCACACCGCCCTCGACCAGCCGTCTGTGCGACCGGCTCCAGGCCACCGGCTTCATCGAGCGCGAAACCAGCCCCACCGACCGGCGCGAGGTCCGCCTGCACCTCAGCAGCCGGGGCCAGGCGTTCCTCACCGACCTGCGCGCCCGCCGGGAGCGCGCCGTGCAGGCGGTCCTGGAGCAGATGCCCAGCGCCGAGCGGGCCGCGCTGCTGCGCGGCCTGGAGGCGTTCTGCGCCGCGGCCGAGGCGCAGATGCACGACGGCTCCGAGGACGCCGACAGCCGTACGGCCTGACGGTCCCCGCACGGTAGCCGTCCGGCCCGACCGGCCCGGCCCAGTCCCCGTACGGCCCGGCCCGGCGCGAAACCGCCGGCCGCCCGCGTGAACCGACGACCGGCACACGTCGCCGCCCGGACCCGCCGCACCATCGCACGCCCTTTCCCGCGCACGGTCCGCACGGCTCCTTCAGCACTTGGGCTTTTAGTTGTCCTACGGCAACTATTCACTCTCCGCCACCCTCTCACACCGCATCCGTGTACCCCCTGTCGCCACACCCCTTACCTCTTGTGGGCAAGATCTCGTGGCGGCAGGGGGGCGCGGAAGTGCGCCCGGCGCGCACGACCGGCGCGGGGCGGGCGGAGGACAACCGCGGGCCCGCCC
This sequence comes from Streptomyces sp. cg36, assembly GCF_041080675.1. Classification (NCBI taxonomy): domain Bacteria; kingdom Bacillati; phylum Actinomycetota; class Actinomycetes; order Kitasatosporales; family Streptomycetaceae; genus Streptomyces; species Streptomyces cyclosori. Next base: position 332,421 of record NZ_CP163520.1, read on the forward strand.
GGGTCCGGCTCCGGAATCACCCGACGCCTGCATCCGTGGCCGGGCCGCCGCGGAGGACACCCGCTCCCCCACGGCGGCCCGGGACGGCGCCCGCTCAGCGAGGCTCGCCGAACCAGCCCTCAAGCGCCGGTTCCAGATCGGCCGCGCCCACCCAGCACACATAACCGTCCGGGCGGATCAGCATCGGCTCGGTCCGAGCGCCCTGGAAGGTGCGGTCCACCCGGTCCGACCAGGGAGCGGCGGTCTCCGCCAGCGCGTCGGCCGGGTCCAGCAGGACGCCGCGCCCCGAGCGCAGCAGTTCGTGCACGCGGACCCGGCCGAGGCGCAGATCCGGCACCGGCCGGCCGATCAGTGGATGGATTGCGCTGCCCGGCATCGGATAGCGGAGGGCCATCCCCGACATCACATCCGCGAGACGGTGCTGGACTTCCGGCAGCTGGGCCAGGTCCATGAACGTCTCGCGGGCGGCCAGCACCTCCGGATCGCGGGTTCCGGCCCAGTCCATCAGCAGACTCTGCGCCCGGACGTTGCGCAGCACGGCGGCCCCGGCCGGATGCCGCTCCTCGTGATACGTGTCCAGGAGGTCCTTCGGCGCCCAGCCGTGCACGGCGGCGCCGAGCTTCCAGCCGAGGTTGAACGCGTCCTGCATTCCGGTGTTCATGCCCTGCGCGCCGAGCGGAAGATGCACATGGGCCGCGTCACCCGCCAGGAACACCCGCCCGTGCCGGTACTGCTCGGCCTGCCGCGACGCATTGGTGATGCGGCGGGCATAGCGCAGTTCGAGCAGCTGGACCGCCGTTCCGAACACGGTGTTCAGGCCCCGGCGGACCTCGTCCTCGGTGACCGGGGTCTCCCTCGGCCGCAACTGGTCCGGCCCGCCGAGGACCAGTCGGCGCAGCTGCCTGCCCCGCCCGTCGACGCCGAGCGGGAACACCGCCGCCCAGTGCCCGTCCCCCTTCCAGGTGTGCGCCGCGTCCGGCTCGGTACCGCCCAGCCGCACATCGGCGGCCGTGATCGTCAACGTACCCGGCTCACCGGGGAACCCGGCCCGCAGCAGCGACCGTACGGTGCTGTGGGCGCCGTCGGCGGCGACGAGGTAACGGGCGCGCAGGGCGGCGCCGTTCGTGAAGACCGCGTCGACGCCGGACTCGTCCTGGGAGAGTCCGGCCAGTTCGTGCCCCCGCCGCACGTGGAGGCCGTGGGCGGCGAGGTGCTCCTCGAAGAACCCCTCGATCACCGCCTGCGGCACGGTCCGCCACGGAAGGTGATGGCGGTTGGAGTCGAACGGGAGGGGCACCCCGGCGAAGTGGCCCAGGGTGACGCGGTGGTCTCCGGTGGCCAGCAGGGGCTCCAGCAGCCCTCGCTGGTCGAGGGCCTCCAGGGTGCGGGACTGCACGCCACCCGCCTTGGACAGTTCCGTGCGCCGCTCCAGCCTGTCGACGAGCACGGTCGAAACCCCCGCCGTCAGCAGCTCGTTGGCCAGCGTCATTCCGGTCGGACCGGCGCCGACGATGAGTACATCGGTGTCCACAATCTCTCCTCTGGCTGTGCCGATCAGGACAGAAACCACGCTGCTTCAGCCGAGCCGCGCCAGCCAGAAACCCCCTCCATTGCGTCGATATCTGACACGCCTTACCGTCGGCCCGGTGGAATCCGACTACGACGAGCTGGACCGGCGACTCGTACACGCCCTGCAGATCGACGGCCGGGCCCCGTTCAGCGCCATCGCCGAGGTTCTCGGTGTGTCGGACCGCACCATCGCCCGCCGCTACGCCCGTCTGCGGTCGGCCGGGGCGGTACGGGTGCTCGGCGGGATCGACACCACCTCGCTGGGCGCCGTCCTGTGGTCGCTGCGGGTGCGCTGCGCGCCCGCAGCCTCGCTCCCGGTCGCCGAAGCGCTGGCCAGACGCCCCGACACCTCGTGGGTGAGCCTCAGCTCCGGCGGCACCCAGATCACCTGCGTGGTCCGGAGCGAGAGCAGGGTCGACAGCGAGGCGCTGCTGCTGGCCAAGCTCCCGCGCACCCCGCGCGTGGAGGGCGTGACCGCGCACCCACTCCTGCACGCCTTCTACGGCGGCCCGGACAGCCTCGTCGGCAAACTCGGCTCGCTGGACGAGGAGGAGATCGCGCGGCTGCGCCCGCCCCCGGTTCCGTGTCGGAGCGGACGCATACGTCTGGGATCCGGTGACCGCAGGCTCCTCGCCCGGCTCGCCGTCGACGGCCGGGCCGGGCTGGAGGAGCTGGCGTCGGCGACCGGCTGGTCGCCGACCACGGTCCGGCGCCGGATGACGGAGCTGCGCGCGCACGGCCTGCTCTATCTCGACCTCGACGTGGACTGGCGCATGTTCGGTGCGCACGCCCGCACCCTGCTCTGGCTCGCGGTGGCGCCCGCGCATCTGGAGGAGGCCGGGCAGGCGCTGGCCGGACATCCGGAGATCGCGTTCGCCGCCGCCACGACGGGCCCGACCAACCTGTACGCGAGCGTGGTGTGCGCGGACCAGCAGGAGCTGTACCGGTATCTGACCACGCGGGTCGCCGCCCTCCCGGCCGTCACCCACCTCGAAACGGCACCGGTGATCAGGACCGTCAAGCAGGCGGCGAACAGGGCCTAGCGGCCGATCTTGATCGGCACCCACGGATCGGCACGCCCGGGACGCGTCTCTCAGGGCTGGGTGTGGAAGTAGTCCCCCATGGAGGGCGGCATGTTGTGCTGGGCGAAGGTGCCGAAGGACTGCCGGTCGCGGTATGCCTGCTGGCGCCGCGCCTCCTCGATGAGCAGCCCCTCCGCATGGTCCGTCGATCCGTTGCCCCGCCGCAGCACCACCCATACGAGGGTGATCACCACGGCCACGAGCACTCCGAGAAACACAGCGAGCGTCACCATCACAAACCCCCGTGCAAAACCTGGCCTTCGACCGTCTGGCTCTTCCTACCCTCTATCCATTGTCCTTCACCGGAACGCCTCCTCAAACGCCGCCAACTCGCCGCCTTCGACGCACGACTGGCAGCCCCGCACCAGCGGACACGCGGAGGCCGGCTCTACGGTTCCGCCGCTCGGCGACGCGGACTGATCCCTGTCGTTGCTCACGTCCGGCGCCGGCCATCCCGGCCGCCGCGCGGGCGGCCGGGTGCCCACCGGGTTTCCGGAGGTGGTCGTCAGGTCAGTGACGGACCCAGAGGACGATGATGTCCTGGCGGGTGGAGCTGAGCGGCTCGCAGAAGAAGATCGGGCCCCAGACCCGGTATCCGGCCTGGCCGGCGGCCTGGCAGTCGGCGTACGACGTGTGGTGGCTGATCGGGGAGAAGTCGGGGCCGGGGTTGGCCTGGGCCGCACCGGCGGTGGTGAGCGCGAGGGCTCCGGCGGTGGCGGCGGTGGCGAGAGCGGCTGCTGCGCGACGGTACATGGCATGTCCTCCTGAAAAGCCGGGACGCCCGACAGAGTGCCTGACGATGCGATGCGGTCCTGCGTTCGTGCCCGGCTGCGCAGCCGGGCACGAACGTACCTTCACCAGCACGGCCGCACAATAGGTCTAGGCCAATTTATGAGGCCGCTCACGACTCCCCCAAGTGGCTGCGGATTCAGGCCAGTTGGCACTACCCTGCGTGCTGGTTCGGCTACCAACCGGAGGGGTGTCGTGGACCAGTTCGGGAGCGCGGGACAACCGGATCGCACCGTGGACCAGCCGGTCCCGGTGGACATCGACGGTCACACCGTCTACATGGTCGTACGCGAGCTGCACGACACGTACGGCGAGGAACAGGAGATTTCCGGCCGTGTCCACCGGCGTCTCGACGAGGCGCTCGCAGGGCTCACGAGCACGGCACGCGCGGTCGTGAGCCGGCTTCGGCAGACCGAAGCCTCGCGCGTCAAGGTGCAGTTCGGCTGTGAGTTCGCGCTCGAATCGGGCTCCGTCGTCGCCGTGGTCGGCAAGGCCCGTACGTCGTCCGCCTTCACCGTGGAGCTGGAATGGGAACAGCCGCCCCCGCGCTGAGCCCGGCCGGTCCGAACGGGTGGGAAGCCCTGCTCAAGACCAGGACCCTGCGCCTGACCACCCCCTCCAAAACCGTGGGCACCGGGTTCGTCGTCGCCCCCGGCCTGGTGGCGACCTGCGCGCACGTCCTCGGCGCGGCGACCTCGCTCCCGGCTGCCGTGCGCGGCCATGTGGTCGCCCTCGGCCGGGAGTTCACCCTGGAGCCCGTGCGCGACTCGTACGTGCTGGACCGGGACAGCGGCCTGGACCTCGTCCTGCTGCGCGTCACCGAGTCGCCCCCGGGCCTCGGGGCGGCGCTGGAACCGGTCCTCACCTCACCCGTGACGGAGATCAACGACGAGCTGTGGACGTACGGCCACCCGGTCGGCGGCTTCAACTCCGGGCAGTCGACGACCCTGCGCTGCGTGGGCACCGACCGCCGCAGTGACCTGCCCGGCGCGCCGTGGCTGCCGCACGTGGTGGGGCGCGCGAAGGCGGGGTGCAGCGGCAGCGCCGTCATCAACACCCGTACCGGAGCCGTGTGCGGCATGCTCAGCACCTCCGACCGGCACGAGAGCGCACACCTGGTGCCGGTGGCGGAGATCCTCGCGCGGTGCCCGCAAGGCGCCGAAGAGGCCGCGTTGCACGGCCCGTGGCCCCTGGCGCTCACCGAGGACCAGCTGGCCGCCGCCGACTGGCGCATCCCGAGCCCCCTGCTCCTCGACTACCTCGACACCGCCGCGGACGTGGCCGACCGGGCCCACCCGTATCCGGTGATCGACGGCCGCACACCGTCGTCCCTGTCGATCGTGTACGTACGGCAGTTCGCGGGCCGGACCGCACCGGCGGAGACGGACGCCGACGCGACGACCGGGGCCGACCCGTCCGGCGACCCGGAGCGCGCAACGGGCGAGGGCTCCCGGCAACACCGGCCCGGCCCCTCCGAACACCAGCGGATCCGCGCCGACGAACTCTTCGGCCTCGGCCAGGACATCCTCCTGGTGGGGGCGCCGGGAGCGGGGAAGTCGAGCCTGCTGCGCCACGCGGTCACCGAGCTGGCCCACCGCTGGCACGCGGAGAAGGACCGGCCCGGTGTGGTGCCGGTCCGCGTGGAGGCGAAGGAGTTCCTCAAGGGTGACACCCCGCTGGCCGTCATCGCCCGGACGGCGACGACGGAAGTGCTCGCCGCGTCCGTGTCCGGCTGGCCGCCCCACTGGTTCGAGCGGGCTCCGGTACGCGGGGCGCGTTGGCTGGTCCTCGTCGACGGACTCGACGAAGCGGGTGGCCCCCAGGAGCGCTCACGGGTGCTGGAGAAGATCGCCGACCTGCGCAGGAATCCCGCGGTGGGCGACCACTACCGCTTCCTCGTCGCGACACGCCCCCTGCCCACCCGCGAACAGCCGCCCAGAATGCGCCGGTTCGACCTCCTGCCGCTGGATCCCCGGCAGTTGCCCGACTTCGCGAGCAGCTGGTTCGCGGCACTGGAGCTCACGGACCTCGACCGTTGCGTACGGCGCTTCATGGGTCGGCTCGCCTCCTCCGGCATGGCGGAACCGGCCAGGACACCGCTGATGGCCGCCATGCTGTGCCAGTTGTTCGCGGTGGACCAGGACAAACCCCTGCCGCGCGGACGCACGGCCGTCTACCGGCGGTTCGTGGGCGAGATCCTGGGCGGCCAGAGGTGGAGCCGCAGCAAGGCACTCCCGCCGGAGCTCCACAAGGCGGCCGTCCGAAGCCACGGTTCCACGGGACCGGCGGCGCTGGAAGCCGTACGGAACGAACTGCGCGGGCTGCACGAGGTCCTGCGGATGGTGGCCAGACGCCCGCGCGGGGCCACACTCATCTCCACGCTCATCGACGACGGTGCCGAAATCGACGAGCCGGCCCGGCGGTCGGCGACGACGGTGCTGCACTCGGCGGCTCGGAACGGGGACCACAACGCCGCCATCGCCCTGGCCCGTACCGGGGATCCGCGAGGCGCGGCCCTCCTGCTCCGGGCCGCCACGGCCCAGGACTCAGCGGCCGACACGCAGCTCGACGCCGTCTGCGCGCTGGCCGACCTCGGCGACCCCCGAGGCACCGACCTGCTGCGCGAGCGGACGGCGGACGCCGGCGACCCGGGCTGCGTCCGCGCGGCCGAGGAACTCATCCGCCGTACCGGCCTCGACGGCGAGGTACTGGTCCGACTGGCACGCGACCGGTCGGCTCCGCCGGCGACACGGAAGAACGCCGTCCGCGCTCTGGACAGACTGGGGCTGCCCGGCGGGACGGAGGCACTCAAGGCACGCCTGACCGACACCCGCGAAACGGCCGAGGCACGCCTGGCCGCGGCGCGGGAGCTCATCGTGTCCGAGATCCCCGGCGTCGCGGGACCGCTGGCGGACCTGGTGCGTGCGGACCTCCCCGACGGGCAGCGGCACGAGGCACTGCAGTTGCTGACCACAGCGGGGCGCAGTCGCAAGGAGGCAGCGCACGTCAGTCGGCTGCTGGAGGACCTCGCCGCTGATCACGGGCTGCCCTCGGAACTGCGATTCGCGGTCGTCCAGTCTCTGGCGCGCCCCAAGTACCGCTCGCTCGTCCACCGCGCTGTCGTCGAGGACCAGAAGGCGCCCGGCGCACTGCGCCTGAAGGCCCTCAAAGAGTTGCCCGACCTGATCGACGACCACGACATGGACATCCTGCTGCCCGTGCTGGCCGACCCCGCGGCGACCCTGGCGGACCGGAGCACCGCGGCGCGCCTGCTCCCGCCCGGGGCACTCCGCCACGGAGCGGTCCAACTGGCCCTGGCCGCCCTGCTCAAGGCCCACGCTCTGCCTCACGAGGACCGTCTCGCCCTGGTCTCGCACCTGGCGCCCGAGCACCAGCAACCGCGCGCCCAGCAGGGACCCGCCGACGCCGCCAAGGACGCGTCGTGGTGGTACGACACCGTCTGCGAGCTGGTGCGCGATGCCGCGCTGCCGGACCCGCAACGCCGACGTCTGATGGAAGAGCTGAAGAGCCGCGGTGGAGGCGGTCGCCTGGCCGAACTGGCACTGTCGGCAGGTCTTCCCGGCGTACTGCGCCTGGTCGCCGCCCGTGAGGCGATCGAGGCCGCCACGCGCGACCGGGCGGGTACGCAGGACCGTCCCTGGTCGGCGCGGGATGCCGCGCTCCGGGTGAGCCGCCGTCTCGCGTCGACGGCGGTCTTCGTCTGGGACACCGCGGCACCAGTCGCACGCAAGGTGCCCTCGGCCCTGTCCGCCGTCAAGAACGCGATCCGTCAGGTCCTGGGCCTGTTCCTGCGCCTGCCCTTCCTCGCCCTGCTGGCGGGGCTGCCGTTCATGATCGCGGTGGTCGCCAACGCATACGCCGCGGCATGCGTCGCCGAAACACCGCCCGCCGACTGGAAGCTGAGGGTCTACTTCGCGGTCGCCGCCGTGGTGATCACTGCCCTGTACCTCGGTGCGTCCGAACTCGCCGAGACCGCCCCCCGCGCCCGCCGGATGCTGCTGTGGGGGCTGGCCGCCGGGGCCGCCCTGGGGCTGCTCCGCGCGCCGGGCGTCCCGGCACTCAACGCGATGGGCGACTATCTGGTGGGCGTGGTTCCCTGGGACGGGCACCTCCGCGACTGACGGCGCCGATGCGCCGCGCCCGTCCACCACGCTCCTGAGCAGCCGAAACGGCCCGTCGCCTCACCCGACGGGCCGTCATGGAAGTACTGGGCTAGGGCTGGAACCAGGTCTGTTCCGCTCCGCCGGTGCACTGCCACTGGATCACCGGGGCGCCGGAAACCTTGCTGCTGGCGCCGACCGCCGCGCACAGACCGTTGAGGTTCTCCAGCATCCATCCGCCCTGGGGGCGGTTCTCGACCAGCTTCCACCAGTGGTCGTTCCAGTCACCACACGGCCACTGCATCAGCTGGGTGTTCCAGGCGGTGGTGCCTCCCGGCACGGCCAGGCACATGGGGGTGCCCCGCACGGCCGTGGCGTTGGAGTTGACGACGTGGTAGTAGGTGGCGCCGTTGACCACCTTGCTCGGCAGTTGGTTGAGCGACCAGTACTGCTCCGTTGCCCCGTAGGCGCAGTCCCACTGGATCACAGCGGCCCCGTTGTTGGCGCTCGCGGCTCCGACGGCCATGCACTTGTCGCTGTTCGCGTTCTTGAGGAAGTAGTACGTGCCGGTGGCGGAGGCGGTCGATGCCCCCGCGCCGAGGATCAGCGCGGGTATACAGAGGCAGAACGCGATGATTTTCGCGCGGGCCTTGCGAAGCTTGAGCATGCTTGCTGTCTCCTGACTTCGAACGTCATGGCCCCACAGAGGGGCGCGTCAGAGCGGTGGACCGTCACAGACGGGGCATACGTCCGGCTCCCCAGGGCGGAGGCCGGTTCTCCGGCCTCCGCCCTAAGCAGCACGGGCTTCCGATCAGGTGATGAGCCAACTGTCGTGGTTGGCGGCAGCGTACAGACTGTCGGCGTAGCCCGAACCGTAGCTGTACGTGGTGCCGAAGGAGTCCCGTACGTACACTGTGTGCCCGGTGTTGTTGACGATCGAGGCGGCGTTGTTGAGTACGCTCTGCCCCGCACCGGAGCCGTTCCCCCAGTGGCCGAACTTGTAGTACGCCAGGTTGAAGGATTGGCCGGGAGACCAGTTCTCGAACGAACCCCAGCCGAGATTGGGCGAGTTGTAGTAGAGGCACACCGAGTTGCTCGGGCATGCCTCCACACCGCCCGGCGCGGCGTACGCCCCGCTCGTCGCCAGGCCCATCGCACCGAGCGTCAACACCCCCACGGTCGTGACGGTGGCCGCACGACGTCCCATCCTGATACGCATCGCGTTCCCTCCCCGATAGTTCGCGGTTGCACGGCGAGCCGGGATCCCGGCTCCCTTGAGTGCGGCGCAGGCCGACGAGGAGCTCCGGCCGTGGGCCTGCGCGGCCGACCATCCCCACCGGGCCGGTGAGCCCGGTCCGTCGGCCCTACTGAACGGCCGAGGCCGAACCCGGCTGGGCCAGGAGGAGGCCGTACTCGATGGCCGTGGCGTCCGGAGTCACCGCTCCGGCCTGGACGTTGACCGTCGTCGGCGCGGGCGTCTCGGCGTGGGCGTGGACGCCGGGTATGAAGGTGACGGCCCCCGCCAGAACGGTGGTGGCGATGGCCTTGACTGCTCCGCCGGTCATATCAGGCATGACGAACCCTCCCGTAGTCGGCCGCCGAGTCCCCACGGCTCGGACGGACAAGTAGACGATCGACCTTCCACGCCCCGGCGGCTAGGCTTTTGCGCCAGAACGCAAAGGCTCCACGACCAGCACCGTCTCCACGAACAGCGCGCCCAGGGAACCCACCCGGAGATGACGAGTTGATACGGATCCGTCTGAGCCGCGACGAGCTCGAACGCGTACGGGTCGCCGATACGCCGGACTTCGGTTACGAGCTCGCCCTGGGCGGCGCCCATCTGACCGAACGGAACCCCGTCCGCCGGCTGTCGGCGTGGCGGTACGAGGTGGCACACCGCTGGAACCCCGGGCACAGCAGGATCTTCGACCTGTACACCACGATGTACATGCCTGCCTTCTTCCTGGACACGTCCGCCCAGCCCGCACGGAGTCCGTTCGACGTCGCGTCGCCGCCCGCAGTGGCCCATCTGCGAGATCTGGCCCGGTCCAGCGCCCTGACCCCGTTCACCCGCGCGCTCGCCGACGGTCACGAGGGCGCGGCTTCCACCTTGGACCGGATACTCGTCGGCCTCCGCGCCACCGCTCTGTCACCGTACAGCCGGGGCATCACCTCGGCCGTGGCGACCGCAGCCGCCACCGCGCAGGCCCGTGCCGCCATCGGCGGACCGGGCACCTTGCTCAACTCCCTTCACCCGTCGGTGAGTTGGAACGGGCGACACCTCTGCCTGAACACCGTCTACGACGGCGAAGAAGACCTCCAGGGCCGCCCCCTCGTCTTCCAGCCGTCGGTACTGGGCACCAGGATCACCTTCAACCCGCTCATCGACTCGGTGACCGTGAGCTACCCCATAGCCGCGGTGCTGGCCCGCGACCCCGCACTCCACTCCCCCTCGCAGGCCCTCGTGTCACTCCTCGGCACGACCAGGGCCACGGCACTCGTCACCGTCGTCACGACGCCCGCCCTCACCACGGGCCGACTCGCGGCAACCCTCGGCGTCTCCCCCGCCGCCGCGTCACGGCACGCGACGGCGCTGCGCGAGGCCGGACTCATCGCGAGCATCCGCGACGGCCGGGCCGTCCACCACCATCCCACCCGGCTCGCCACCGATCTGGCGCACGGATCCGTCGCCGTGTGACGGACGGATGCCGTCGGCGCGCCGCCCTCTCCGGCCAAGGGCCAGCCCACGCCTGGCGTGTCAGCCGCCGGCCGGATCCAGCTGGAGCCAACCGGTGATCCCGATCTGCTCCAGGAAGTGGTCGTCATGGCTGGCGATGATCAGCGCGCCCCGGTATCCCGAGAGGGCCTGGACGAGCTGGTCGGTGCTGGCCATGTCGAGGTTGTTGGTCGGCTCGTCCAGCAACAGCAGCTGCGGGGCCGGGTCGGCCAGCAGGAGCGCCGCGAGCGTCGCCCGGAACCGTTCCCCGCCGGAGAGCGTGGCGACCGGCTGGTCTGCGCGCCGCGCCCGGAACAGGAACCGGGCGAGCTGCGCGCGGATGCGGTTGGGCACCGCGTGGGGGTTGAGCCCGGCGACGTTGTCGAAGATGGAGCGCGCGCCGTCCAGCAGGTCGAGACGCTGCGGCAGGTAGCGCAGCGGGACGTGTACGGTCGCGCGCCCCTCGACGGGCGGCAGTTCGCCCGCGATGGTGCGCAGCAGCGTGGTCTTGCCGACGCCGTTGCGGCCGGTGAGCGCGATGCGCTCGGGCCCGTGCACGCGCAGGTCGTCGAGGGCGCGGCCGTTGCGCAGGCGCAGGTCTTCCAGCGTGAGGACCGCGCGGTGGGCGGGCACGGCCGTGTCGGGCAGGTCGATGCGGATGGTGTCGTCGTCGCGCAGGCGTTCCTCGGCTGCGGTCAGCCGTTCCTGAGCCTGCGTCAGCCGCTGCTCGTGGACGGCTCGTTGCTTGCCGCGCGAGACCTGTGCCGCGCGCTTCATGGTCCCGGCCGCCGCCTTGTCCAGCCGGTTGTCCGCGAACGCCTGCTTGCCGTAGCGGGCGCTGCGCGCCTGCCGCGTCTGCGCGGCGAGCAGGTCGCGGTGCTGTCCGGCGACGTCCGCGCGGGCCGTGGCGTACGCCTGCTGGGCCGTCTCCTGCTCGGCGGCGACGGTCTCCTCGTACGCCGTCAGGTTGCCGCCGAAGGTGCGGACGGTGCCGTCGCGCAGCTCGGCGATCTGGTCGACGTGGTCGAGGAGTTCGCGGTCGTGGGTCACCACGATCACCGTTCCCCGGTAGTCGGCGAGGGCCTGGCGCAGTCGGGTGCGGGCCTCCCGGTCGAGGTTGTTGGTGGGCTCGTCCAGGAGCAGGACCGCAGGCCGGGCGAGCAGCAGCGCGGCCAGCCGCAGCAGCACGGCCTCGCCGCCGGAGACGTCTCCGACCGTCCGGTCCAGGCCGATGTGGCCCAGGCCGAGGCGGGCGAGGGCGGCGTGGGTGCGCTCCTCCACGTCCCAGTCGTCGCCCAGTGCGGTGAAGTGCCGCTCGGAGACGTCGCCGGACTCGATGGCGTGGAGCGCGGCGCGGGCCTCGGCCACACCGAGGACCACGTCGACGCGCAGGCTCGGGTCGAGGGTCAGGTCCTGGGCCAGGTATCCGGGCTCGTCCGCCACCCGCACGGAGCCCGCGGCCGGGGTGAGCCGGCCCGCGATGAGCTTGAGGAGGGTGGACTTCCCGGTCCCGTTGTTCCCGATGAGGCCGGTACGGCCGTCGCCTGCCGTCCAGGTCAGGTCTTTGAGGACGACTGTTCCGTCGGGCCAGGTGAAGGTGAGCCCGGAGCACAGGACGGGTGCGGGCAGGTGTGTGGTCATGAGTGGGTGTCTCCCATGGGCGTACTGGTGGCGGGGGCCAGCGCGTGGAGACACCGCGCATCCGCCGCGGCTTGCGGATGGCACGAAGAGAGGAAGGCACCGCAGGAAGTCGGGCCGGGCAGCAGAGAGCCGGGCCCGGAGGCGGCTCGCCTCCGAGGTCACACTCGTAGGCACGCGGACGGCGTGCACGGTGTCTCGGACCTCAGCGGCGCACGGGCCTCTCCCAACGGCGGCAACAAGTACTCCTCGACGCTAACGCACGCGGTCGGCGGCTCACAACCACATTTCGCGGCACGTCGGTGTCCGGAACGGGCGTACGGAGGGCAGGCGGACGAGACCGGCCGTGGAAGGTTCGGGGACACGCAACCGGCCGCGGAAGAGCCGGCCGCGAAATCGGCCGCGCAAGGATCGCGCACCCGGCACACCCCGTGGAACGGACGGGCCTACGGGTGCCACCCCACCCCGCGACCGGACGGGGCCGGACCCGGTGCCGTATTTCGCTTTGGGCCGGGCGCCCCGCCCTCGTACGCTGCCCGGCATGACCGAGATCGCCGCGCCGCGCCGCGTGTTCCATGCTCTGGAGTCGTACGAGGGGCCGGACGCCTTCACCGATGTGCTCGAACCCTGGCTGCGGAGCGAGGGAGCCGGGTTGCGCGAACGCCTCGCGCCGCTGGCGGTGTACGGGGCGTGGCGGCGCGAGACGTATGAGTTCGGCGATCTGCTGGAGCTGGCCTACGCGCTGATGCGGGTCAACGACGTACTGCTGCTGGGCCTTCAGCCGGAGCTGCCGCCGGACGCCGACGCACCCACCAAGCACTTCCTGCACCTGCGGCAGGAGTGGCCGCGCGTCACGCTCGAACAGTATCTGGCGCTGTTCACCTCGCTCGGCATGACTCCGGTCGGGGAGGGTGGTTTCGATCCCCTCTGGCACGAGATCGCGAGCGTGGAGCAGGCGGCGGACCCGGACACTCCGATCACCGTGACCGGGACCGTGTGGCCGGGCCTGGCCTTCGGCGAGCTGGTGTTCAGCCGGGCGGGTGTCCGGGTCCGGGCCGGGAGCCGGCACGCGGAGGCCGGGGTGGCGGACCGGACCCCGGTGCACTCCGTCTTCATCCGGCGCCACCGGGACGCGGTCGACGGCTCCGAGTTCTGGGGGTCGAACTCGCAGTGGAAGACGGACTTCCGCCGGGACTACCGCACCGCCACCGCCGACCACTTCAACGTCGACGGCACGACGGACATCGACGGACCCGACGAGGAGCCGCACATGACTCCGCGGGAGCGGCGTGATCTGCTGCGCCACCGCTGCCTGGTCCGCCCGCCCGCCGATCCCGCCGTGCACCCCCACGTCGAGCCGGGCGACTGGCGGCTGACGGTCCCCCGGGCCCGGGGCGACAGGCCCTAACGCCGCAGCGCCAGAGCGTCGCCCGCGTACTGCGCGCTGTCGCCCAACTGCTCCTCGATGCGGATGAGTTGGTTGTACTTGGCGGTGCGGTCCGAGCGGGAGAGCGAGCCGGTCTTGATCTGGCCGCAGCCCGTGGCCACCGCCAGGTCCGCGATCGTCGTGTCCTCCGTCTCGCCCGAGCGGTGGGACATGACGACGGTGTAGCCCGCCCGGTGGGCGGCGTCGACGGTGGCCAGGGACTCCGTGAGGGTGCCGATCTGGTTGACCTTGACCAGGACCGAGTTGGCGACGCCGGAGCGGATGCCTTCGCGCAGGAGGGTCTCGTTCGTGCAGAACACGTCGTCACCGGTGAGCTGGCAGCGTGCGCCGACCCGCGCGGTGAGCTCGCGCCACCCCGTCAGGTCGTCCTCGGCCATCGGGTCCTCGATCGACACGACGGGGTAGGCGTCGATCAACTTCACCAGGTAGTCGGCGTGTTCGGAGGGTGTGCGCCGGATGCCTTCGCCGGTGTAGTCGTACACGCCGTCGCGGAAGAACTCGGAGGACGCCGGGTCCATGACCAGGCCGATGTCCGTGCCCGGCCGGTAGCCGGTGCGTTCGACGGCGGCCACCACGAAGTCGAGGGCCTCCTCGGCGGTGCGCAGGGCGGGCGCGAAGCCGCCCTCGTCGCCCACGCCCGTGGAGTGCCCGGCGGCCAGCAGGTCGCGGCGCAGGGTGTGGAAGACCTCCGAGCCCATCCGTACGGCCTCGGCGAAGGTCCGCGCGCCGATCGGGGCGATCATGAACTCCTGGAAGTCCAGCGGATTGTCGGCGTGCGCACCCCCGTTGACGATGTTCATCATCGGTACGGGCAGCAGCCGGGCGCCGGAGCCGCCGACGTACCGGTAGAGCGGCAGCCGGTGGGCGGCGGCTGCGGCCTTGGCGGTGGCCAGCGAGATTCCGAGGATGGCGTTGGCGCCCAGCCGGGACTTGGCGGGGGTGCCGTCCGCGGCGATGAGAGCGGCGTCGAGGCCGGTCTGGTCCTCGGCCTCGCGGCCGACGGCAACGGCCGCGAGCTCCGTGTTCACGTTGCGTACTGCCTGGTCGACGCCCTTGCCGTGCCAGCGGGCCGGGTCGCCGTCGCGGAGCTCGACGGCTTCGCGGGCGCCGGTCGACGCGCCGGAGGGGACGGCGGCCCTGCCGAGGGATCCGTCCGCGAGCTCGACGTCCACTTCGACCGTGGGGTTGCCCCTGCTGTCGAGGACACGGCGGCCGGTGACGGAGGTGATGGCGGTCATGGGAGTCCTTCCCTTGTCGCATGCGTGCCGGGGTCGGCTGCGGCGACGGTGACGCTCACCCGGCGGACCAGACTCTACAGCAATGCTGCACAGTCATGCTGTTTAGTTTTGCTGCGCAGTCTTGCTGTACAGTTCTGCTGTGCAGCCGCGCTGCGTTAAAGTTCGGTATGCCCCTTCCGGAATCCGCCGCCGTCGCGACCGAACTGCGCACCGCGCTGGGAAAGCTCACGCGGCGCGTGAAGCTCGAGGACCAGATGCCGCTCGGTCAGGCGTCCGTGCTCGGCGCGCTCGACCGCAGCGGTGCGATGACGACCAGCGAGCTGGCGGCCGATCAGCGGGTGCGCCCACAGTCCATGGCCCGAGCCGTGGGGCTGCTCATGGAGCAGGGCCTGATCACGCGCCGCGCCCATCCCACGGACGGCCGCAAGAGCCTGGTCGAACTCTCCGCCGCCGGCCAGGCCCTCCTGGAACAGGAGCGGGGCCGCCGGGCGGACTGGCTGGCACGGGCCATCGAGGCGGAGCTGACGGCGGAGGAGCGGGAGTTGCTGGCGCGGGGAATCGCCCTGGTGGAACGACTCGCGGCGCACTGACACCCACCCGCGACGACGGGCACCCGTCGTGGTGCGGCCCTATCGGTGCAGGTGGGCCAGGGTGTCATCACTCACCGAGCAGGGGCGTTCGAGCGGCAGGAGCCGCCGGGCGAATGACCTCGCCAGCGGTCGCTCCGTCGCCATTGGACAAGGGCTCAAGGCGTGGTCCACCCACTGACCGTGCGTTCCAGGCCAACCAACTTGCCCCGGATGTCAGCGGCGCCGTCCGTTTACCCGGAATAGATCAAGTGACCCCATGGCGTTCATGAGCGGGACATGCCAGGCAGTGCCCTAGATGCAACCCCTTGACCAGGCATGATCCATCAGCACATGCCCCCGCATCCGGCAGAGCCCGTCCGGGCTTCAGCGCACCCCCAGGATCCGGGCCCTCGAAAAGTCCCAGCCAGGCCCTGTCCGCGACAGGGGGAATCAAGAGCGGCTCTGTAGCGGCCCCATCTGCCCCGGCAAACCTGAGCCCGTACCGGAAACGATCACCGCGGGACGCCGCCCAGAGCCACCGGCCGCGTGCCCGCGGAGGACAACCCCCCACGTTTTCAGGAAGGTTGCTCATGACATACAGCGTGCTGCGGCCGTCGAGGGAGGCACCCGAGCGGGACACGGGGCCCGCTTCCCGCCCGTCCCGGCTGCCCTCGCTGACCGGACTGCGTTTCCCCGCCGCGCTCCTGGTCTTCGTCAACCACGCCGGACTGACCGTCCCCCAAGTACGTCTGCTCGCGGACGACAAGCTGGCCGTGGCCCTCAACAGAGCCACGCAGAACACCGGCGCACTGGGCGTCACCTTCTTCTTCGTGCTCAGTGGCTTCGTACTCGCCTGGTCCGCCCGCCCCAGTGACACCACACGGGCGTTCTGGCGCCGCCGGTTCGCCAAGATCTACCCGAACTACGTCATCACCTGGGCCCTGGCCATGGTCCTCTTCGCCTCCGCCCACACCCCGACCCGAGTGGCACTCGCCAACCTCTTCATGGTCCATGTGTGGGTGCCGGACCTCCAGTACCTGCTGAGCGTCAACCTCGCGAGCTGGTCACTCGGGTGCGAGCTCGTCTTCTACGCCTCGTTCCCGCTGCTCAACCGCCTGTTCCTGCGGATCGATCCAGCACGGCTCAAGTACTGGATCGGCGGGGTGACCGCGGCGATCGTCCTCACCCCCCTGTTCACCTACCAGGTGCTGCCCAACACACCCGCGATCCCGGTCAACGGCTCGGAGGGCGGTGCCTCGGTGAAGCAGCTGTGGTTCGCCTACAACTTCCCGCCGGTGCGGCTGCTCGACTTCGCGCTCGGCATGCTGGTGGCCCAGGCGGTGCTCAACGGACGCTGGCGGAACATCGGCCTCGCCTGGTCGAGCCTGCTCCTGGCGGGCGGTTACTGGCTCGGCCAGCACTCCGACGTGCTCTACGCCCAGCGCTCCACCTCGATCGTCCCGATCGTGCTCCTGATCGCCGCCGCCGCGACCGCCGACGCGGAGGGCCGGTTCACCCCCTTCCGCAACCGGACGATGGTCTGGCTCGGCGAAATATCCTTCGCGTTCTACCTCCTGCACTCCGTCGTACTCATCCACGGCCGCAAACTCCTGGGCCACGACCTCTACTCCACCCCCGTGGCCTTCGGGTTGCTGACCCTCCTGCTCGCGGTGACCGTCCTCACCTCCTGGGCCCTGTACGCGCTGGTCGAGCGCCCCTGCACTCGCCGCTGGTCCACATCCCGACGAGCCAGGGCCGCGGCTGCCTGAGCCGAACCGGATCCGGGCGCCCCGCCGATCGGCGGGGCTGCCCCGACGGACAACGCCCACCCCCGCCCCGCGTGGATCCATCGCGGGGCGGGGGTGCCGACCACAAGGCGTGATCAGGAGACGCGCTTGAGGGTCCAGGCATTGTTGTTGAAGCCGGAGTTCGGGAAGGCGACGCAGGAGCTGCTGTAGTACGAGCTGGTCTGGACCCAGCCGGCCGGGTAGTAGGCGGATCCGCACGCCTGGACGACGGTGCCTATGGGCAGTCCGGTGAGCTGCTTGATCTGCTTGATGTTCGGCGAGAAGTTCTGGCCGCCGCAGGTGTTGCTGTAGCCCCAGCTGACGTCGACGTAACCGGCCGGGGTGGCGGTGTTGGCGCAGGTCGTCGTCACATCGCCGGGAGCGGCCTGGGCGGGCGCGGAGTTCAGGGCGAACAGCGCGGCGGCACCGGCGAGGGCGAGGGTGGCGGTACGCAAGCGGGACATGGTGGGCTCCTGGGGTCCGAAATCGGCCAACGTCGAATGACATCCCGTTTTTACGGCCCGAACTACCCACCAGACCAGCCGGTTTCCGGCCTGACAAGATCACGCCAAGATGGTCCAGCGCTCAACCACGCTGCCGGATGCGGTGTGCCCTACGCGGGATGCCCAGCGGTGATGTCGAGCGTCTGGTGGAGGGAGAGCGGCTCGCCGTCCCGCGCCCGGACCGTCGAGGGGTCCAGCACGAACCCGACGTGGTCACCCCCGTCGAACCGGTCGACGACGCGCCCGGTGAACCACGCGAGGGCATCGGTGAGGACCGGAGTGCCCTCCGGACCTTCGGCGAGGGCCAGGCCGTCGAACTTGTCGGCCTCGGCCCCGCAGAGGGCACCGAACCGTACGGCCAGCTCATGGTCCTGTCCCAGAAGGTGCACGGCCAGGACAGTCGTCCTCCGGGCCACCAGGTAGGTGTGGTTGGCCTTGGAGAGCCACACGACGAACCGCACCGGATCCAGTGAGCACTGCCCCGCGAAGCCGACCAGGCACCCGGCCCGCTGTCCGTCGGCCGACGCCGTCACCACGTACACCGGAGAGTCCACCAGCGCCGTGAAGTCGTCGAAATCCACCGTGGAGCCTCCTCGTTGCCGGATGTCGGACGAGGATATGGGCGAGGGGACCCTCCAGCCCGCCGTACGGACGGCGCGTCGCCCGCCCATGCGCGCGCCGCACCGCGGGCGCCTCTCAGCCGGCCCCGGCCGTGCCAGGGGGGATCAGGTGGGAAGGGAACCAGGTGGGGTCAGCACGGCGCGGCTTCCTGCGGCGGCCCGCCGCCCAGGAGGGCCGAGCCGAGCGGGGTGAGGGCGTGGCGGACCCCGGGGCCGTCGCGGTGTGTCGTCAGGAGGCCCGCCGCGCGCAGCACCGAGGCGTGATGGCTCGCCGTCGCCGCCGACGTGCCGACGCGTCGGGCCAGTTCGGCCGTGCCCGCCGGGCTCTGCGCCGCCCGGAGCGTACGCGCGCGGGTCGCGCCGAGCAGCGCGGTCAGCCCCTCGCCCGTGGCGGCCGTGCCGGACGCCACCACGGCCGCGCCGTCCCCGAGCGAGCGCGCCAGCGGATACCGCAGGACGAAGGGGCGGTCCGGGTCGGCGTTGTCGATCAGGCCCAGGGGGCGGGCGCAGAAGAACGTGGGGACCAGCAGGATCCCCTGGCCCCGCAGCCGCAGGTCCACATCCACGTCGCAGGGCAGGGACAGGGTCCCCGACGACCAGTCGATCTCCGGGTGCAGGCTGCCCAGCAGGCCCTCGACGCCGGCGTCCACCGTCGTCACCGCCCGCTCGGTGCGCTCGGCCTGGGCAGCCGCCAGGAGCTGTCCCCAGTAGGGGGCGATCGCCATCGCGTGGTACGCGTGCAGTTGCCGCCGCACCAGGTCCGACCAGGTCCGGTCGCCGTGGTGCAGGGCGTGGATCCATGCCGGGGCGCGGGGCCGCAGCAGCCGGGTGGCCCGCCAGTCCGCCGTCCACTGGCGCTTCGGCAGGGACCAGGTGTGGTCCAGGCTGTCCGCCAGGTCGGCCGCCGCGGCGTGGGTGAACGCCTCCGGGAGGTACTGGCCCGAACCCGCAGGGGCGAGTTCCAGCAGGATCCGCATCTCGGGGCGCAGACCGCGCCGGGTGCGCGCCCGCCAGCCCGACAGCGCCACGTCCGCTGCCCGGCCCGGCCGCTCCGTTTGCAGGAGCGGCAGGCTCAGCACGGTCTCGGCGAGCGGGTCCGGTGCTGTCGCGACGCGTACGCGCAGCAGGTCCTCGGCAGTGAAGTGCAGGCGTAACACCGTCGTTCCTCCATGCGTGCGGCGGGGCGGCGGGCGTGCGCGGCGGCCCCGGGCGGGGTGGCCGGCCGGGGCGTGTGATCACGGTAGGGGGCCCCGGCCCGGAACGCCCGGCTCCGTGGATCATCTGACCGGAACTCCCGCACACGGCCGTGAAATGTCTGGATTCGATGGGCATCGAAGGGCTTTGAGCCGCGGCCCGGTCACCCGTAAGACTGCCGCCGGGAAGGGGAGACGTCAGGACATCACCGCGAGGTGACTGGTTCCTCCTCCGCCAACGTCCGTACCACTGCAAGGAGATCACCGACCATGAAGCTCCGCAGCTCGTTCGCCGTCCGCGCTGGTGTCGCCGTGGGTGCCGCCCTCGCGACGACCGCCGTCTTCGCCGGATCCGCCCACGCGGGAGTGTCCGGCCAGTACTACCTCCACAACGCCGCCACCGGTAAGTGCCTCGATGTGCAGGGCGGGTCCTCGGCCGACTACACCGTGCTGCAGCAGTTCAGCTGCAACGGCAAGTCACACCAGAGATTCGTCCTTGAGTTCCAGCTCGACAACCCGACGACCTTCCTCAAGGCGTTCCACTCCAACAAGTGCATAGAGGCGGTCAGCAACCAGCCCGGCACCCAGGTCGTGCAGCGGCCCTGCAACAACATCTCGCAGCAGCGGTGGGAGTTCGTCGAGCTGGGCGGCCCCTCGGCCCTGATCAAGAACGTGGCCAGCGGTCTGTGCCTGGACGACGGCGGCGCGCCCTCCGGCAGCCGCCGCGAGGTGCGCCAGTCGGTCTGCACGGGCGCCTCCACCCAGATCTGGAACCGCTGACGGCGGCGCGCCATCTCCACCAGGGCCCCCTTCGCCGCACCGGCGCGAGGGGGCCCTCCTCCTGCACGGCCCCTGTTCCTCGGGTCCCTCCTCCTGCCGGTCCCGTATCCCCGGCGGCACCGCCCACCCGTCCCGGGACTCGGCGGCGTCCCCAGGGATAGAGCGCGGCTTCCCGGGGAAGTCTGCTCGCGATCACTACGGTCGTCGTCGAAGGAGATCCCTTACGTGCGCACTCTGACCTTCGTCGTCGGTACGGGCCGCAGTGGGTCGACCGCGCTCTCGGGCATCCTCAACACGCATCCGGACGTGCTCAGCCTCAACGAGCTGCTGTCGTCGGTGCAGAGCCGGAGCTTCCCGGACGGCCTGGTGGACGGGGCGGAGTTCTGGCGGCTGCTGGCCGATCCCAACCCGCTGTTCGACCGGATGATCCGCAACGGCGTACCGATGCCGGAGTTCCTCTACCACCGCCGACCGGGTCGCTTCTCCGCCGAGACCACCGGCATCCCCGCGCTGTCCCTGATGGTGCTCCCCCATCTCACCGACGACCCGGACGGGCTGTACGACGATCTCGAAAAGCAGGTGCGCACGTGGCCCCGGCGGACGGCCGGGGACCACTACGCCGCACTGTTCGATCTGCTGGGCGGGCGGTTCGGCCGTACCGCCGTGGTCGAGCGGTCGGGTTACTCGCTGCACCGGGTGCCGTTGCTCCGCACGGTGTTTCCGCACGCGCGGTTCGTCCATCTGTTCCGGGACGGGCCCGACTGCGCGCTGTCCATGAGCCGCCACACGGGCTACCGGGTGATCTTCCTGTTGCGGGAGATCCTCGCCCACAGCGGCGCCGAGCGCGTCGAGGACCTCAGCGAGGAGCAGGTCCGCGCGCTGCCGCCCGAGCTGTCGCCGCTGCTGAGTGACCGCTTCGATCCGGCCCTGGTACTGGAGCGAGCGCTGCCGACGGAGGGCTTCGGCGCGCTGTGGTCGGAGCTCGTCGCGCAGGGTGTGGCCCATCTCGACGAGGTGCCCGCCGCGCAGCGGACCACGCTCAGCTACGAGAACCTCCTCGACGACCCCCGCGCAGAGCTGACCCGCCTCGCGGAGTTCATCGAGGTGGAGCCGCTCCCCCAGTGGCTCGACACGGGCGTGGAGCGCCTGGACTGCAGCAGACGGGGAGCCGCCGCCCGACTCCCGGCGGCGCAACGCACGTCGCTGGAGAAAGCCTGCGCCCCGGGCACACGGGTACTGGCGGACGGCCGCGCATAGACGGGCTGGCCGCGCGCCCGGGATCAGCAGAGGTCGCAGCCGCGCGGCCGACACCCATACCAGTCGCGGCACGACATCCCGGCCGCCGCACACAGCCGGGGTGCCGGCTTCACAGGCCATGGGAAGCGTCGAAGTCGTCGTCGTCGCAACACCACCGGCCAGCACCCGGTTTCACCCGGATCCTGGCCGGCTTCGCTCCAACAGGTTCCGCTTCGGCGGCGAAACGTCAGCCGCCGCCGAAGTCGGGGCCTCCGATGGTGTACAGCAGTAGGGCGAAGGTGGCGAGGGTGAACAGCGCCGTCCACAGGTGCCGTCCGCTGATGGTGCGGATCACGTCGGACTCCTTCTGCGGCGAGCGGTCAGCCGCCGCCGAACTCGGGGGCTCCGATGGTGTAGAGCAGCAGGCCGAACGTGGCCACCGCGAGCAGGGCCTTCAACAGGCGCCGCCCACCAATGAGTCGCGTCACTTCGGACTCCTTTCCCGGCAACCTGTCAGCCGCCGGTCCAATCAGGTGCGCCGATGGTGTACAGCAGCAGGCCGAACGTGGCCACCGCAAACAGCGCCTTCAGCAGGCGTCGCCCGCCCGTGGTGCGTGTCACGCCGAACTCCTTTCCCGGTGAGGGGGTGTCAGCCGCCGGTCATCTCCGGGGCGCCGATGGTGTAGAGCAGCAAGCCGAACGTGGCCACGGCGAACAACGCCGTCATCAAGCGCCGCATCGTGATGCTCTGTGTCATGTCCGTCCTCCGGCATGTGTTCCTGTACGGGCTCGTGCATGGCTGTGGCGATCACGGCCGCGGCCCCCAGCGCGATGAGGATGTCGCCGATGCTGATGACCGCGTGCACAGGCGGTACGGGGATGATGTCGCCGAGGAAGGGCAGGCGGCTGCCGTGTCCGGCGGCGATGTTCTTGGCCGTCCGCGAGCCCGCTGGGATACCGGCTTCGGCGGCGGCCGTGGGCGAGTACGGCATCCGCCCGTTGAGCGCGATCGCCAGGCCGTTGAGCAGTCCGCCGCCCACCGCCGTCGTCGCGGCGCTCTTCAGGGCGGGGCGGCGTCCCCGGAGGTTGACGAGGAGCCACCCCAGCACCACCGCGAAGGTCGTGGCGAGCAGTGCGCCGCGCAGCACTTGGCCCGGCCGGCCGTCGAGGTCTCCCGTGGCGAACTCGGCCAGCTGGACCGCCCCGGCGAGCCACACCAGCCACAGGGCACGCAGCCGGGTGGCGACCAGTCCGCCCAGACGGCCCCCGCTCGCGTACCCCGCCGCCACCCCGACGATCGCCGGGCAGCCGAAGAGGAGCAGGGCCTGCCCGCTCATCGCCGTACCCGGGGTGCGGAGGCGCCGCCCGGCCGGGGCGCGAGGCGCGCCATGAGCCGGGTCATGAGGCGGTGGCGGGCGTCGCGGGGGCGGGCGCGTGTGCGCCCGCGTCGGCCGCGCAACGCCGTTTCCGTATCCGCCGCTTCCGGCTCATCGGGCCTCCTCCCCGCGCCCGGCCCCGCGCCGGTGCGCCGCTCTTCCCCCCGGACCAGCGAGTGCGGGCGCCGCCCCGGTGCCCGCTCCAGCCGTCCGGCACGGCGACTTTAGGAAGGCCGGGAGCGTCCGGCAATGGATTCGCGTCGGCCGGGACAGTTTTGGACGGACCCGGACGACCTTGGACACCGCGTTCGGGGCCGGGCGTGGCGATGCCCCACCGGATTCGCCCCTGGGCCGGGCGAACCGGAGTCATTCCTCCCGACCCGAAGAAAATCGAGTTTCTTTTCGAACCTTTCTCTTCAACCTGCCCGAAGAGGGGAACGCCACCGCTGCTCATCTCCGCCGAATCGTTCCCTCCGGGAATGCCGAATAGCACACCCCGGAGCCGTTAAAGCACCACCGCCAACTCGATGGCCAAAAACGACAGTTGACACGGGACTTTGCTCAGATACAACCTGGTCCCAGGCCATCCCGGGAGTGTCATGGCGCACTTGTCGCCACGTTCCGCATTCCTGGATGCGAGTAGCAATCCAGTGGCATCACTCCGCACAAGCCGTCGATCCGGCCTTGCCTCATCGACTCATTGATCCACATCCCGCAGCCCCGGGGGCTCCATGTATGTGACCCTTCGCCCCTCGTTCGCTTTCTCCGGTGACTCGTCGTGTTTCCTTCCCCAGGGCTCGTTCTCCGGTTCGCCCCACGACATGTCGGACGGCATCTCCGGCGGCTCGGCCCGCGACCGCGAATTTGACACGTGATGCCGGAATCCATCGGCCCCCTCGCCGCCGAGAACAGGCGACTCGAAGATCTTCTGGATTCCGGGGTACGGGAACAACTCCTCGCCCTTTCCGGTGTCTTCCACACCGCTGTCGGCCTCAAAGAAGTCGACGGCCGGGCGACCGACACCCTGTGCGTCAAGACCTATGTGCACACCAAGAGGACGGTCGCCGAGCTGTCGCCCGACCAGGTCGTGCCGCCGACCGTCGACGGCGTCCCGACCGATGTCACCGAAGTGCCCGCCGAGTTCCGGTTCACCGCCGACGACTCCTCCCACCGTCCGCTGGTGGGCGGCATCCAGTTGACCAACGGCATCAAGGCCCTCGACCCGGCCAACCTCCAGGTGAGCGTCAGCCGGGGCACCCTCGGCTGCTTCGCGACCCGCACCAGCGACGGCAAGGCCGTGCTGCTCACCAACTGGCACGTCGCCACCGCGAACGGCGGACGCGTCGGCGACAGCCTCTTCCAGCCGCTGCCGGAGCCCGAAGAGGACCGGATCGAGGACGACTTCCCCAAGCGTCCCAAGAGCTCCAAGAACGCCGTCGCCACCCTCGTGGACGCCAAGGTGACCGAGAAGGTCGACGGCGCCATCGCACGGGTCAACACCTGCTATTCGAGCTGCTGCAACTGCGGGGTCGGCTTCCGCAACACCGTACGCGGCCTGGACGTCGCGGGCGGCGACGCCATCGCGGGCACCGCGCCCTCGCCGGTCGTGGCCGGGCAGACGGTGTTCAAGGTCGGGCGGGCGACCGACAAGCAGGAGGGGAAGGTCGTCACCGCCAACTACCCCTCCTTCTCGATCACCCGCGACGGCACGACGTACACCTTCACCGGTCAGATCCAGATCCAGGGCGCCCCCGGCGTCACCTTCTCCCTCCACGGCGACTCGGGATCGGTGGTCGTCGACAGTGCCCGCCGGGTCGTCGGACTGCTCTTCGCCGGACCGGGCAACGCCGCGTTCAGCCTGGCCAACCACATCGCGGACGTGGTCGGCGCGCTCGGCATCACCATCAAGGGCGGCGAGCGCTCGGTGCTCGCCACCGAGGAGCCCGACGAGCTCGTCCAGGAACTGGCCGTCCGGTTCCGGCGTACGAGCGCGGGGCGGCGGCTCGCCGAACTCCTCGAAGTTCACCGCGCCGAGGTGGTCCACCTCGTCAACCACGAGCGCCGGGTCACCGTCGCCTGGCACCGGGCGCAGGGCCCCGCGTGGTACGCCGCGCTCGCCCGGGGCGCCCGCCACACCGACTACCGGCTCCCGGCCGACATCGGCGGCGTGACCCGCGCGGCGGCGTACGCCCGGATGCACGCCGTACTGGCGCAGTACGGCGGCGAGACGCTGCGGGCCGACCTCGCCGCGTGGTCCGAACCCCTGCGCAAGGCGTTCACCGGTGCCCGCACCACGGCGGAGCTGCTCGACACGGCCGGAGGTGCCTGATGCCGTACGACCTGGACGAGCTCCAAGCCGTCAACGACCGGCTGGCCCGCATCCTGGAATCCGGCGCCCGCGAACGGCTGATGGCGCTGCCGGACGTCGTGCACGTGGCGGTGGGGCTGCGCGAGGCACGGGGCCGGGCGGTGCTCGACGACTTCGTCTTCAAGGTGTACGTGCGCGAGAAGGTCCCGGCCGCCGAACTCCCGCCCGGGCGCCTGCTGCCCGAGACGGTCGACGGCGTGCCCATCGATGTGTGCGAGGTCCTGCGGGGCGTTCCCCTCATCGGTGTCGCCGCCGCCGACGAGCCCCCCGCCACGCCGGCCCGTCCGCTGCTGGGCGGCGTCAAGATCTCCAACGGGATCCTGGGGCTGTCACAGGGGCAGACGGGCCTCGCCCCGGGGACGCTGGGGGTCGTCGCCGTGCGCCGCAGCGACCGGAAACCGGTCATGCTGACCAACTGGCACGTCCTCGCCGCCTTCGGCGGCAGGAAGGGCGATCTGGTGTACCAGCCCGGCCCCGGCAGTCCCACCTACCCGCCGGGCACCACGTACCCCAAGAGGCCGCTGAGCGCGAGCAACGAGGTGGGCACCTTCGTGGACTGGCGGATCGACTCGCTGGTGGACGCGGCGATCGCCCAGGTCTACCCGGGCGGCTCGTGCTGCGGCTCGAAAGTCACGTACTCCTTTCTGATCAGGGGTCTCAACCAGAACGGGAGCACCGCGGGGATCGCCGGCTCCAAGGAGCCCCTGACCGGTATGCAGGTCGTCAAGGTCGGGATGATGAGCAACCGGGTCGAGGGGACCATCCTCACCACCGAGGCCATGACCGAGGTCACGTACGACGACGGGACGCGCACCTTCACCGGGCAGCTGCTGATCCAGGGGCACGAGGACATCAGGCAGCCCGGGGACCCGGTGGTCCAGAAGCGGTTCTCGGAGGAGGGCGACTCCGGGTCGGTGGTCGTGGAGCAGTCGACGCGCAAGGTCGTCGGACTGCTGTACGGAGGGGAGCGGCCCCCTGCGGGCCAGCCGCCCGCGTCGACCCTCAAGTCCTTCGCCAACAAGATCACCGACGTCATCACGGAGCTCGGCATCTACTTCCCCGCCAGTGACGACACCACGGCCACGGGCGGGGGGTTCAGCGACGGATCGGTCGGCGTGCCCCTCGACGCGGCGGCGCTCTTCCCGGAGCTCGGGCAGCGGCTCGGCGCGGGGACCGCAGCCCGCGTGCTGCTCGAACCGCTGCTGCGCCATGGCCCGGACATCGTCCGCCTAGTCAACCAGGACCGCCGCACCACCGTGGCCTGGCACCGGGCCCAGGGACCTTCCTGGCTGGCCGCGTTCGCGCGCGGCGCCCGGGTCGCCGACTACCGGCTGCCCGACCGCATCGAGGGCGTCACCCGCGAAGAGGCCGTCACCGCTCTGCGTACGGTCCTGGCCGAGCGCGGCGGTGACGCGCTCCGCGCCGACCTGAGCGGCACCGCGCCCGCCGTCTTCGCCGCGCTGGCCACCTGCCCCACCGTCGACGACCTCCTGTCCACGCTCGACCAGCTGCCGACCACGCCGACCGCCGCCGAGCGGCGGGGCTAGACCGGACGGGGACCACCGATGGCCAAGCAAGCCGGCACCCTCGGCAGCATCGCCCTTGCCCTCGCCGGGCTGGTCCAGCCCGTGCAGGGGCGGTTCGGGCCGGGCGGGCCGCGCCTGCTCGCCGCCGAACTCGGCCTGAAGTTCCCGCCGGCCATCGACACCACCGCGGCCATGGCCGAGGCGAGCGGACGCGCCACCCAGCAGCTGAACGCGATCCCCGCGCTGGCGGCCGAGCTGGCCTCGGCCGTGGCCTCGGGGGCCGACGCCACAGTCCTCGACAAGAGCGTGCGGCTGGCGGGGGCCGTCAAGCTGGCCGTGGACGCGGTCGGCGCGGTCGGGGCCGCCTTCAAGTCGGTCCCCGCGGGCAGCGGCATCCCGCCGGACGAGGTCAACGCGTTCGCCGACGCCTTCTCCGCCCGGGTCCTGGACTACCTGCTGGTCTCCTCGGCGGAGTCGCGGCCCGGTCTGGCGGCGGCGCTGGAGTTCGCCGGCGGCATCGAGCGCACGGAGGTCGCGGCGGGCGACGCCGTGCACCCGGCCTTCGTCCGCCGCCGGGTGCACGTCGACAAACTCGCCGCCTTCGTGGCCAACCCGGGGGAACAGCTGGGGAGCGCCTACGGCTGGGGGGCACCCGGCTTCACCGGCGTGGTCCTGCTGCTGACCCTGGCCCGGCTGCTGCGCAGCCTGGACGTCCCGGTGATCGAGGCGTCCAGCGGCGGCGGCTCCCCCC
The DNA here is from genome assembly GCF_041080675.1 of Streptomyces sp. cg36. Lineage (NCBI taxonomy): Bacteria > Bacillati > Actinomycetota > Actinomycetes > Kitasatosporales > Streptomycetaceae > Streptomyces > Streptomyces cyclosori. The sequence goes on from NZ_CP163520.1 coordinate 359,730, forward strand.
TCCTCGACGTCGTGTTCGTCGAGGTCACCCCGCGCGGCGACGTCACCCCGTCCGGCCTCGCCTACACCGTCGTACGCCCGCTGCCCCCGGTCACGCTCACCGAGTACGACGGAGGGACCTGGCAGGCCGCGCTCCAGCTCCAACTGCCGCTCCCCATCGGCACCCAGGTGCTCCACCAGGCCGACGACACCTTTACGGTCACCCCTCCCCCGGGCGCCCGGGTCGAGGGCGAGCTCGCGGTCGTGGTCACCGCCACCGGCCCCGACGGCGCCCCCTACCTGCTGGTCGGCGAGCCGGGCGGCAGCCGTCTGGAGGCGGCCAAGCTCGGCGCGAAGCTGGGTCTGCGGCTCGGCTGGGACCCGGCGGCCGGGCACTCGACGGGCGCCCTGGTGGTCGGCGGCGAGGTCGAGGGCCTGCGGCTGCTCATCGACGCCTCGCAGGGGGACGGTTTCGTGGCCACCGTGCTCGGCGGCGGCCGGCTGGACGCCTCCTTCGACCTGGCGTTCGCCGTCGACTCGCGGCACGGCCTCCAGCTCAGCGGCAGCGGCGGACTGGAGGTGCAGATCCCCGTCCACGTAGAGCTGGGGCCGGTCGAGATCCAGCAGGTCTATCTGGCGGCCCGGATCGGCGGCGGCAGCGTACCGCTGGAGCTGTCCGCGGGGTTCTCGGCCACCCTGGGCCCGGTCCGCGCCAGCGTCGACCGGATGGGCGTGGTGGTGGACCTGTCGGTCCCCGACGGCGGCGGCAACGTGGGACCGCTCAACCTGGACTTCGCGTTCAAGCCCCCCAACGGGGTGGGCCTGGCGATCGACGCCGGAGTGGTCTCCGGGGGCGGCTATCTGTACGCGGACTCCGACCGCGGCGAGTACGCGGGCGCCCTGGAGCTGGAGTTCGCGGGGTTCCTGGCGCTGAAGGCGATCGGGCTCATCAGCACCCGGATGCCGGACGGCTCCAAGGGGTTCTCGCTGCTCGTCGTGATCACCGCGGAGTTCGGCGGCGGCGGGATCCAGCTCGGCTACGGGTTCACCCTCCTCGCCGTCGGCGGTCTCATCGGCCTGAACCGCGGGATGAACCTGCAAGCCCTCACCGAGGGCGTGCGCACCGGCCGGATCGAGTCGGTGATGTTCCCGCACGACGTCGTCGCCAACGCCCCCCGGATCATCAGCGACCTGCGGGCCTACTTCCCGCCCGAGCGGGGCAAGTTCCTGATCGGACCGATGGCGAAGATCGGTTGGGGCACCCCCGCGCTCGTCAGCGTCTCGCTCGGCGTGATCATCGAGATTCCGGGCAACCTCGCCGTCCTCGGCGTCCTCAAGTGCGCGCTGCCCACGGAGGACCTGGCCCTGCTCGTCCTCCAGGTCCAGTTCATCGGCGCCATCGAGTTCGACAAGTCGCGGCTGTGGTTCTACGCCCAGCTCTTCGACTCCCGCATCCTGACGATGACGATCGACGGCGGCATGGGGCTCCTCGTCGCCTGGGGCGACAACCCCGATCTGGTACTGACGGTCGGCGGGTTCCATCCCTCGTTCAAACCGCCCGCACTGCCCTTCCCGGTCCCCAAGCGCCTCTCGGTCGACATCATCAACATGCCGGGACGGCTGATCCGGATCTCCGGCTACTTCGCCGTCACCAGCAACACCGTCCAGTTCGGCGCGCACGCCGAACTGCGCCTGGGATTCGACGACTTCGGCATCGAGGGGCAGCTCAGCTTCGACGCGCTGTTCCGCTTCTCGCCGTTCTCCTTCATCATCAGCATCTCCGCCAGCGTCTCGCTCAAGGCGTTCGGCGTCGGCCTCTTCGGCATCGATCTGCGCTTCGAGCTCGAAGGCCCGGACCCTTGGCGCGCCCACGGCCGCGGATCGATCTCCCTGCTGTTCTTCGAGATCTCCGCCGACTTCGACATCAGCTGGGGCGAGGAGCACGACACCACGCTCCCCCCGGTGCAAGTGCTGCAACTGCTGGCCGGTGAGATCCTCAAGACCGAGGGCTGGGAGACCAGGCTGCCCAGCGGCGGCACCAACCCGCTGGTCACCCTGCGCCGGCTCCCCGACACCGACCGGCTCGTCCTGCACCCGCTGGGCACCCTCTTCGTGCGCCAGCGCTCGATCCCCCTCGGCGTGCGCGTCGACCGGGTCGGCGCCCAGCGGCCCAGCGACGGCAAACGCTTCACCGTCAGCCCCGACCCCACCGGCGGCCTCGTCCAACTCTCCCTCACCGACGACAAGTTCGCGATGGCCCAGTTCCAGGACATGGACGACGCCGCGAAGCTCTCCAGGGCCGCCTACGAGAGCCAGGACGCCGGACTGGAGCTGAGCGCCGAGAGGGAGGCCCTCGCCTCGGTCCGCGCGGTGCGCCGCAGCGCCCGCTACGAAATGCACATCATCGACAGCCGCGTTCCGCAGACCACCCCCACCACCTTGGCCGCCGCCGCGCAGCCGTCCCCTCCGCCGACCAAACCCAAGCGGTTCCACAACGTCAGCCCCGCCCTCTTCGACCGTCTCCTCGACGGTTCGAGCACCAGCCGCTCGCCGCTCTCCCGCAAGGACGCGGAGCGCCGCCAGCCGTTCGCGCCGGACGACACGGTCCAGGTCACCGGACAGCGGTTCGTGGTGGCGTACGTCCGCAACAACCTCCAGGCGTTCCCACCGACCGCCGACGTCGCCCAGGGCGCGACGAGCTTCCGCAGCGAGACCGCCGCGGCCGACGCCCTGGCCGGATGGATCCTCGCGGATCCGTCCCTGGCGGGCACCCTGCACGTCATCCCCGAGTCCGAGGCCGCCGCGCCCCTGACGGTCCCCGGCTCCTGGTCCGCCGAGGCACCGGCGCCCGGCGAGAGGGCGGAGACCGAGGCGGTACGCCTGGGCGCGGGCACCGTGTTCGTCGCGGGAGGACGGGACCGTACCGCAAGCGCCGTGGCCTCGGCGGTCCTCTTCGACCCGGTCCGCAAGACCTGGCGTGCCGCCGCCTCCCTCCTCGCGCCCCGCCGCCGCCACACCGTGACCCCGCTCCCGGACGGGCGGGTCCTGGCGATCGGGGGCCGGGGCGCGGACGGCGCGGTACTGGCGTCGGCCGAGGTGTACGACCCGGTCGCCGACACCTGGACGGCGCTCCCGCCGCTGACCACGGCCAGGGCCGAGCACTCGGCGACCCTGCTGAGCACGGGCAAGGTCCTCGTCGCGGGCGGCCTCGGCGTCCGCGAGGGGGACAGCGAGCACGCGCTGTCCTCGGTCGAGCTCTTCGACCCGAGGACCGGCGCGTGGGCGCCGACCGTGCCGCCGATGAACGACGCCCGCTGCGGGCACCGGGCGGTGACGCTGCACGACGCCGCGCACCGCGTCCTGCTCATCGGCGGCGCACTGGCCACCGGCGGCACGAGGGCCGCACTCGCCTTCTGCGAGCTGTACGACCCCGCCGCGGGCACCTGGTCCCCGGCCGCGAGCCTGACCACCGCCCGCAGGGGGCACGGGGCCACCGTCCTGCCCGACGGGAGCGTCCTGGTCACCGGCGGCGACGCGCCCGGCGTCCCGGCCGCCGGCCGGTTCGGCCTCGGCGCCCTCGACTCCGTGGAGCGCTACGACGCGCACACCGACACCTGGTCGGCCGCGCCGGGCCTGCCGGGCGGCGGTCGCGCCGGGCATCAGGCGGTGCTGCTGCGCACCGGGAAGGTCCTGGTGACCGGCGGCGCGGGCGGCCCGGCCCGCACGGTCGGCCACCGCGCCGCGGCGCTCTACGACCCGGCCACCCGCGCCTGGACCACCACCGGCGCACTGGCCACGGGACGGTGGGACTTCACCGCGCTCGAACTGGCCGACGGCCGGGTCCTCGCCCTCGGCGGCACCGTACGGACCGGCCCCGCGGCGCCCGAGGGCACCGACGTCCTGACCGCCACCGCCGAGATCTACACGCCCTGACTCCGGTCACCACCACGAAGGATGCCCCTCATGACCAGTCCCACGCTGGCGGCCACCGGAGCCTGGACCACGGCCGGTGACCTGCCCGCGGCAGCCAGCTGGTACGGCCAGTGCGACGGCCCCGTACTGCTGAGGAACGACAAGGGCGTGCTGCTCGTCGCGGGCGCGGACGCGAACGGGGTCGCGGTCAACAGGACCGCGCTCTACAGCCCGACGGCCAGGACGTGGACCGCGGGCAACCCCCTCCAGGTCCCCCGGCGCCTGCACACCGTGACGCTGCTCGACAGCGGCAAGGTCCTGGTGGTCGGCGGGACCAGCGGCTCCTCCCCGCTCTCCGCCTCGCTCACCTCCGTCGAGCTGTACGACCCGGCCGACGGCAGCTGGAAGACGGTCGCCGGCCTGCGCGAGGCGCGCCGCGGCCATCACGCGGTGCTCCTGTCGACCAGGAAAGTGCTGGTCACGGGCGGGCTCACCACCCGGTCCGGCGACTCGGCCAAGGCCCTGGCCACGGCCGAGATCTACGACCCGGACGCCGACACCTGGACGGCGACCAAGCAGCCGATGACCGATGCCCGCACCGGCCACTGCGCGGTCGCCCTCAAGGGCGGTCAGGTGCTCGTCGCGGGCGGCACCGCGCCCGTCTCCGGCTCCGGCACCGCCTCCCTCGCCTTCTGCGAGCTCTACAACCCGGCCACGGAAAGCTGGACTCCGGCCGGGAGCCTGCTCCAGCCGCGCAGCCGCCACCAGCTGGTGCTCGCCTCGGACACCACGGCCCTGGCCGTCGGCGGCGCCACCCCGGGCACCCCGGGCGACGGCACCTTCGACCCGTTCACCTCGCTCACCGTGGAGCGCTACGACCTGGCGACGGACAAGTGGACCGCGCTCACCGCGACCCCGGGCGGCCGGGGCTTCCACCGCGTGGTCCCGCTGGGGTCGGGCAAGTTCCTCGTCGTCGGCGGCACCGCCGACGAGCGCAACGGCGCCGGCTACCAGAGCGCGCTGGTCTACGACAGTGCCACCGGCACCTGGAGCGCCGCCGCCGGACTCGCCACCGGCCGCTGGGCGTTCGCGGCGACCGCACTCGCCGACGGCAAGGTCCTGGTCACCGGCGGGACCGTGGCCACCGGGATCGCGGGCGCCGCCCCGGACTCCGCCGAGCTCACCGCGACCACCGAGGTCTTCAGCGCCGGGGGCGCCCCGTGAGCGGGAACGCGTACTCCTTCCTGCCCTGGCTGCGCGCGGGCATCGCCACCAAGATCACCAAGGCTCCCGTCGCCCCCGCCACCCGCGCCGACTTCCCGGTCAAGCTCATCCTGTCCGGGGACCCGCTGGAGGGCACCGACCGCATCGACCGGCCGGTGCAGCAGCCGATCCAGCTGTACGGGCCCGGCGATGTGATCGGAGTGGACCCGCGGGCCGTCTCCCGCACCGAGCCACGGCCGTGGATCACCAACGTCGAGCCCAACTACCTGGCGCACATCGAGTTCTACGAGGAGGACTTCCTCTGGCGCTACAGCCCGGCCGTCCCGGACGCCGGCGGCAGGCTGCTGCCCTGGCTCGCGCTGATCGTCCTGGAGGGCTCCACCGAGGGCGGCGGCCCGGGCGAGTTCACGGAGGGCTCGCTGCCCGGCCGGCCGCTGCCGTACATCACCGTCACCAACCCGGCCGCGACCCTGCCCCGAGCCGACCAGCTGGGCGCCTGGGCCCATGTGCACGTCAATGGCGAGCTCGACGACCGGGTGCTGTCCGACGAGGCGGGCATGCCCGCGGTCCTGGCCCAGCTGCGCCAGGTGCTGCGCACCAACCCCGACAACGCCTGCTCCCGGCTGATCTGCCCCCGCCACCTCCAGCCGAACCGGCCCTACCACGCCTTCCTCGTACCGGCCTTCGAGACCGGGCGGCTCGCCGGTCTCGGCTTCGCACCCGTGGTGCCCGACGCCCAGGGCCCGCTGTACTCCAGCTGGGGTCCCGACTACCCCGACCGCCAGGGCACCGGCCAGCTCCCCTACTACCACCGGTGGTTCTTCGCCACGGGCGCCGCCGGTGACTTCGAGTACCTGGTCCGGCTCCTCAAGCCCCGCAAGCCCGACGACCGGGTGGCCCGGCGGGACTTCGACGTACGGCAGAACCCGGGCCCCGGACTGCCCCCGATCGACACCCCCCAGGGGCTGGGCGGAGTGCTGCGGCTCGGCGGGGCGCTGCGGATCCCGGAGCGCCCGCTGGACCTGTGGGACAACTGGGACGGCCGCTTCCCGCCGCCACCGCCCCCTCCCCCGCCGCCGCCCCCGTATCCGCACCCCTTCCAGGAGGCGCTCGCCGGGCTCGTCAACCTGGCCGACGACTATCTGGAGCACACCCCCGCGGCGGCACACGCCGGGCTGGCGGCCGTGCCCGGGGCGCCGGAGCTGCGGTTCCTGGCGGACGAGGTCGACCCGGTCATCACTCCCCCGCTGTACGGGAAGTGGCACGCGCGGACCTCCCGGCTGCTGCACGAGCGCGGCGGTGCCCCGATCCCGGCCCCGCTGAACAAGAACTGGGTGCACCGCCTCAATCTGGACCCCCGCTTCCGCATCGCCGCGAACTTCGGCACCCAGGTGGTCCAGGCCCGCCAGGAGGAGTTCATGGCGGCGGCCTGGACCCAGGTGGGTGACGTCCTGGAGGCCAACCACCGCATCCGGGCAGCGCAGTTGGCGCGCGAGGTCGGTCACGTACTGCACGACAAGCACCTGTCCCCGCCGTCCCCGCCCGCCGGGGCGGCGGCCCCGGCGCCCTCGGGCAGGGCGCTGCGGCTGACCGCGCCCGCCGGACCCCGGGTCACCCCACCGGCCGGGGCCGCCGCGCTCGCCGCCGGGCTCCAGGCGCTCGGCGAGAACCTGGCCGTCGGATTCCAGCTGGCCGCGAGCCAGGTGGCCGCGGCCCCGCTCTCGCCGGGGATGCGGCGCCACATGCGGCCGGGGTCGCCGCTGATGCGCACGCTGTTCACCACCGCGCGGCCCGACGACCTCGTCCCCAAGATGGACCGGGCGACCGGCGCGGTCACCGCCGCGCCCCCCAAGGTCGCACCGGCCGCGGTCGTCACCCCCGAGCAGCTCGACAACATCCTCCATCCGCCGCCTCCGGGCGTGGCGCGCGACTCCGTCGCGGGCGGGAATCCGGTCGACCGCCTCAAGACCAGTACGGCCTTCGTCATCAGCGTGCCCGAGGAAGGCATCGTCCCGCCCACCGGCGGCGCCGACAGCATCGAGGCGCAGAACTTCAAGGTCGGGCTGCGGGACATCTACCGGGGCTGGGACGACGCGTCGGTCGGCGGCAGGACGGAGCCCCGGCCGCGCCTGGACGTGGAGACCGCCACCGGCCACATGCTCACCGGGCTGCGGGCCGACGACACCGTGCCCAAGAGCCTGCTCGCCTCGGTGCGGCTGCGCAGCGAGCGCCTGGAGCCGTTCGCCGAGCGGTTCATCCCGGTGATGGCCTATCCGGTGATCGACCTGCCGATGTTCCAGTCCCTGATCGACATGTCCGTGGACACCTTCGTCCCCAACCTCAACCTGGTCCCGCCCAACTCGATCACGCTCCTGGAGACCGACCAGGAGTTCATCGAGGCGTTCATGGTGGGGCTCAACCACGAGATGGCCCGCGAACTGCTCTGGCGGGAGTTCCCGACCGACCAGCGCGGCACTCCTTTCCGGCAGTTCTGGGACCCGCGTCCCGCGCTGTCGCTCCCCGGCGAGTCGCCCGAGGAGCGCACGGAGCGGCTGTACGACATCACCCGGATCGACACCTGGACGCCGGACACCGAACTGGGCGCGCACGACAACCGCGACGCCGGGCGGCAGCAGAAGAACGAGCTCGTCCTGGTCATCCGCGGCGAGCTCCTCAAGAAGTACCCGACGGCCGCCGTCTATGCGCACCGGGCCGACTGGGCACGCGACGAGAACGGCGTACCGCACCCCGAACTGGAGCGCGTGCTCGCCGACTTCGCCGACCTGGAGCACCCGCCGGACGACGTGGTCAAACTGCCGATCTACGAGGCGAAGGTCGAGCCGGACATCACCCTGCTCGGCTTCGACCTGACCTCGACGGTCGCGCGCGGGCACGTGCCGGACGATCCGGGGTGGTTCTTCGTCCTCAAGGAACGTCCGGGCGATCCCCGCTTCGGGGTCGACGAGGGCCAGGAGGACACCCCGGTCGAGGTGTGGAACGACCTGTCCTGGAAGGACGTCGACCCCCACGGCCGCCGGTTCATCGAACTCGACCCGGCCGTCACCGTGCCCCTGGTGCCGTTCGACGGTTCCGAGGACGACCCGGAGAAGCAGGAGCAGCGCCGCGAGGACGTGTCCCTGCCCCTGTGGAACGTGAATCTGAGCTCCGCCGACATCGCCTACATGCTCTTCCAGGCGCCGGTACTGATCGCCGTACACGCACAGGAGATGTTGCCCGATGCCGCTCAGTGACGACTTCCCGGTGCTGCTCGGGCCCGTCCGGCTGGAGACGCGGTTCACCGCGACGGAACTGCTGGTGCGGATCTTCCCCGACGAGTGGGCGGTCGACAAGTTCGAACCGCAGCCCAGCGAGGCCGAGTTCGGGGCGCTCGGCGCGTACTGGACGGCGCTGTGGCGGGCGGGCGGCAACGCGGTCGCCGAGCAGGCGGCCTGGCACGAGTTCACCGGGCGCGTCGCGGGCGGCCGGGCCGCCTGGCTGGCCGCCCAGTACCCGCCCGCCAACGCCGCCGACAAACCGGTGAACGTACCCGCCGACACCACCGTCCTCGTACTCCTGGGCACCGCCCCGCCGGCCTCCGGCGACCGGCAGCCGACCGTCACCTACTGGACGGCGGTCTGGCGCGCGCACGGCGACCGCGCCGCGCTGCGGGCCGCCGATGCCGCGCTGCTCGCCGCGGTCGGCGCCCCCCGGGCCAAGGCCGTCCGCGCCCGCCCGCCCACCGGCGTGGACGCGGCGCCCGCCGTCCCGCACGACGGGGTCGTCGTGGCCTTCCTGGTGCTGCCGAGGCCGGCCACGACCGCCCGGGACTCCTGGACCGTACCGGCCACCGCCCGGCTGCTGCCGGACCGCTTCACCGTGTTCGGCTACCGCGACGGCCAGCAGGTCATGACGGCCACCGGCGCACCGGTGACCGGGGACCTGAAGGTCAGCCCGGACCCGGGGGCCGACGACCAGCTCCAGGTCGACGAGAACACCGGCGTCCTGCACGTGCCGTCGGACCTGCTGTGGCTCACCGACTTCGACGAGGCGGTCCGCCGGGGCGTGGGCCTGCGGATCCCGCTCGACGACCACATCCGCGCCGGACTGCACCGGCTCGTCGTGCTCGGGCTGCGGGAGCAGCGCACGGCGGACCAGTCCGGCGCCGATCTGGCCGCGCTGATCACCCGGCAGCTGCGCAGCCCGGCGGGCTACAGCCTGCTGCCCCAGGGCACCCCCACCAACAACTCCGAGCAGAGTCCGGCAGGCCAGGGCGCCCGCGCGGAGGCCGAGGCCGGGCTGCGCGCGGCCGGGGGCGCCGGTGCGCCGACGGCGGCGCCGGGCGACTGGACCACCGTCTCGGACGGCCAGCGCTTCGCGGAACTGCTCGGCCTCGACCCGGCCGTACTGGCCGGGATGCCCCACGCCGACGGGACCGACCAGCGTGACGCCAGGGCCATCAACACGGCGCTCTGGCCCGCCACTTGGGGCAACTTCCTGCAGACGACGCTCCATCCGGCCCTGTCGCCCGCGGCCGTGGCGCAGACCAAGGAGTTCTTCCTGCGCCATGTGTCCGGCCGCGGCCCCCTGCCCGCGGTCAGGATCGGCAGGCAGCCGTACGGAATCCTGCCGACGACCGCGTTCAGCCGCATGGCCTGGCCGGACAGCGCCGCCCCCCGGCGCGTCCTGCACGCGCTGCTCAAGGAGGCGCTCAAGGACTGGACCGCCGCGAGCGGCAAGGTCGCGCATCTCGACAACGGCAGCTCCGATCCGCACCAGCGCCTCCTCGACATCCTGGCGCTGCACCCGACGTCCGCCGAGTACCACCAGCGCTACGCCCAGAGCGTGGAGGACCTCTACAACCGGGAGAACCTGGGCGCCGCGGGCCCGGCCGTCCTGGACGCCCTGCGCGACCGGCTGCACATGCCGCAGCCGATCCGCGCCCTGCTGGCCCGTCTGGGGTATGCGGTCCAGGAGCCGCAGCACCCCGACCCGGATCTGATCCGGCGGCTGTTCGTGGGCGACCAGTACCCGCTGCTGGGGCCTTTCGTGGACGACCGGCCCCTGTCGGAGACCGATCCCGTACGCGCCTACACCCCCCGGCCGGACTCCCGCAACTATCTGCGCTGGCTGGCGGACCACGCGCGCACCGACCTGGAGAAGATCCGCCTGGAGGACGGGTTCACCGACGGCCGCCCGCCCGCGGCCCTGCTCTATCTGCTGCTGCGGCACGCGGTACTGCTCGGCTGGGAGGACGCCGGGCGGCGCCTCGCCGTCGCCGCGGGCCGCCCGCCGGCCTCGCTCGCCGACCCGCTGTTCATCCACATCAGGACGCAGCGGCCGGGCGAGCCGGCACCGCCGGCGAGCGAGAGCCGCTTCCGCCAGCTGTACGCGCCCGACCAGGCCGTGACCGGGAGCACGGACCCGGACCGGCTGGTGCACCAGTTCATCCCCGGCGTCCTCGGCACCGATCCGGCGACCGCGCCGCTCGACGAGCAGCTCACCGCGATCGCCCTCCTGGCCGACCTGCCGACGGCCCGCCTGGAGCGGGTGTTCGCCGAGCACCTCGACTGCGCGACGTACCGGCTCGACGCCTGGCTGCTCGGGCTCGCGGGCGAACGCCTCGCCGAACTGCGGTACGGGGCCGACGGCACCGCGCCGCCGCGCCGGGGCATCCACCTCGGGGCGTACGGCTGGCTGGAGAACGTCGCACCGGACACCGCGCAACAGCTCACCCACGTCCCACTGACCGGTGGACCGGCCCAGGTGTTCGGGGCCGCGTCGATGGCGCACGACCCCAAGAACGGCGGCTACATCCACGCGCCGTCGCCCGCCCATGCGCGTACGGCGGCCGTCCTGCGGGCCGGATACCTCGCCAACGGGTCCCCCGACAACGCCAACTCCTTTGCGGTGAACCTGAGTTCCGAGCGGGTCCGGGTGGCGCTCACCCTGCTGGACGGGCTGCGGCGGGGCCAGTCGCTGGGCGCGCTCCTCGGCTACCGCTTCGAGCGCGGACTGCACGAGGGCGCGGGCCATCCGCCCGGCGTCGAACTCGACAAGTTCCTGCCCGCGCTGCGCGGCGCGTTCCCGCTGCGCGCGGGCAAGCTGTCCGAGGTGCGGCCCGGCCCGGGAGTCCCCGTCGACGTCGTCGAGGCCCGCAACGTCGTGGACGGCCTGGACCTGGTCCGCAGGGCGACCCGTCCGCCCGCCGCTCCCGAATACCCCTTCGGCGCGAGCGGCATGCCCACCGCCACGGACGACGAGAAACGGGCGATGAACCTGGAGGTGCGGCGGCTGCTCGACATCCACGACGCCCTGGCGGACCTCGCGGTGGCCGAAGGCACCCACCAGACGCTGCTCGGCAACACCGAGCGCGCCGCGGCGACCCTCGACGCGTACGCCAAGGAGGGCTTTCCGCCGGATCCCACGGTGGTGCAGACCCCGCGCAGCGGCGTCACCCTGACCCACCGGTTCGCCCTCCAGCTGACCTCGGGGCTGCGCCCCGGCGCGACCCCGCGCGCCATGGCCGAGCCCGCCGTGGACGCCTGGCTGCCGGTGCTGCTGCCGAGCCGTACGGACGTGGCCGTCCTGGTCACCTGGACCGACCCCGCGAGCGGCCAGGCCCGCAGCCGGGTCGTCACCCAGGCCGATCTCGGGCTCCAGCCCCTCGACCTGCTGTGGGCGCTGCGGCCGGTGGGCGAGGCCGCGATGACGGATCTGGACGACCGGATCATCGGCGTCGTCGTCGACCGCGACCAGCCGCGCCCCGACGCGGTCCTCACCATCCAGTACACCCAGCGGATCTCCGGGAAGACCACCCTCTTCGAGCTGTCGCCGCTGGTGGACGCGGTGCGCTCGCTGCTGACCACGGCCCGGCCGCTGCGGCCGAGCGACCTGGTGGCCACCGCCGGGACCACCACGGTGGACCGGTCCGCCGACGACGCCGTGTCGCTGCCCCGGGAGCGGCCCGCCGCCGTCCGCGAGGCCCTCGACGACCTCCGCACCGATGTGCTCGCCTACCTCAGCGACCTCACGCCCCTGTACCCGCCCGACCCGGCGCTCCCCCACCGCGACCAGCTGCTCCAGACGATCGACTCCTTCCTCACCCGCTACGCCGAACTCATCGCGGTCGCGGGCGGATTCGGCATGGTGCGCAGCGGCTGGGGCGAGCTGACCGGCCGCCGCCGCGAGCTGTTCGCGGACGTCCTGGCCGCGGTCGCGGTGGCCGCGGCGCGGATGAGTGTGTCCCTCGCCCAGGCGGACGCCCTCCTCGCGCGCTACGACGCGCTGCCCCCGGCCACCACCGACGCGGACCGCTTCTCGCTCCTGGAGCAGGCCGAGCGGCTGCTGACCACCAAGCCGACCAGTCCGCGCCCGGCGCGCCCCGCCCAGCTGCGCACGACGCTCACCAGCCGCCGGACGGCGTTCAACAACCGCCTGCGCGACCTCAAGGACGTGGCCCGCACCACCACGACCACGCTGAGCGGACTGCTGGCCCGGGTCGCCGCGCTGCTGCCGCTCTCCGCCTTCGATCCGGTGGGACTCGACCTGACGCCGTTCGGCGACGAGGTCGTCGCCCTCGGCCGTGACCTGCTCGGCCGGGCACAGGCGTTGAAGAAGGACACCGACGAGAGGATCGCGGCGGCGGACGCGGCGCTCCTCACCTACGACGCGGCGGTCACCGGTCCCGACCGGGTCCGGGCCGCGGCGGACGCCCTCAAGGCACTGCTCGGCCAAGACGTCCTCGCCGTACCGGAGTTCACCCCGTCCGACCAGCTGGCGGCGGACTGGAAGAAGGCCCGCGACGACAGCGCCCGGATCGTCAGACACCTCGGCGACGACTTCGCCCGGGACTTCCCCGTCGACGACTGGGTGCACGGCATGGCGCGGGTGCGCGAGAAGCTCCGCCTGTGGGAGAAGGCCGTCGCCGTCGCGGACGCCCTGCGCGGTCCCGGCGGGCTGCTCAGCGACATCGTCGGCTGGCAGGAACCCGCCCTCACGCCCGTCCAGTTGCCCTACCGGGCCGACGACCACTGGCTGGCGATGGAGTTCAAGACGGGCACCCGGATCGTGGAGGACCGGCTGCTGTTCACCGCGCACTACGCCGCCGAGCCCCTGCTGGGCACGGCCCAGCGCTGCGGGCTGCTCCTGGACGAGTGGAGCGAGGTGATCCCCGCCGAGCGCGAGACCACCGGGATCGCCGTCAACATCGACCGCCCCGACTCCGAGCCGCCCCAGGCGCTGCTCCTGGTCGTCCCTCCGGTGAAGGGCCAGACCTGGCGGCCGGACGACCTGCTGGCCGCCGTCAACGAAACCCTCGACCTCGCCAAGGTCCGGGCGGTCGAACCCCAGCACCTGGACGACACGGCGTACGCGCAGCTGCTGCCCGCCACCGTGCTTTCGGCGACCCGTCAGCCCATCACCATCAGCACGGATCTCGCGATCTCCAACCTGCGCTGGAAGGCCCCATGACTGAGCCCCGTATCGACAAGCTCCGGGCGGCGCTCGACGGCCGCGAGGCCCCGACCGTCGGCCTGTGGAACCGCCTTGAGGGCAGGCCGCGCACCACCGACTTCGCCCGGGCGCTGCGGGCCGAGGTCCGCGACCCGCTGTGGATGCTCACCCGGCAGTGGCAGCTCGGCGAGTTCCGGGGCGCGGACGCCGGATCCCCGGTGACCGTGACGTACTCGGTCGACACCACCACGCCGAGCCGGTTCCGTCCCGCCGGGGGCGCCGTCGAACCGCTGCCCGCCGACCGGCCGCTGGAGACGGTCGCCGAGCGGCGCGCCCTGCCGTTCGCGTTCGGCGCCGACCGGATCGCCTTCGACCTGCGGCTGGCCATCGGCCGCCGCTGGATGAAGCTCCTCGCCCAGAACCTGCTCCTCAACATCGTCAGCCTGAACGTGCGCCAGAAGTACATCGCGCGCTACCCCATCGCCCTCCCCGACCCGACCGCCGACGCCGACACCCCCCGGGTGGCGCACCCGGAGGTCTGGTCGACGATGCAGGCGCTGGCGGGGCGGCGGATGGACGGGTACGAGTTCTACCGGTTCCTCAAGGGCGGCGGGGCGGCGTACGACGGCATCAGCGGGCTGCTCGGGCTGCACCGCACCGAGCTGGTGCGCCTGGGCAAGCGGCTGGTCGACTGGTTCGACGCGCTGATCGACCAGCCCGCCGAGAACCCCGGCACCCACACCACCAACGCCACCTGGGACCCCCGCAGGCTCGAACACCGCTTCTCCGTCTCGGCCCGCCCGCCCGAGGGCGGCACCGCCACCGAGAAGGTCCTCACCGTACGGGAGTACCCCGGGGGAACCCTCGACTGGCACGCCTTCTCGATCGACCCCGCCGGGCCGCTCGGCGGCACCGGGCCCGCCGCCGCGTCCCTGCACCGCACGGTCTTCCCCGCCCCCGTCCGCTTCTCCGGCATGCCGCTGCCCCGCTGGTGGGCGCTGGAGGACGAGCGCACCAACTTCGCCGCGGTGCGGCCGGACAGCACCGACCTGGCGCGGCTGGTCTTCCTGGAGTTCGCCCTGGTCTACAGCAACGACTGGTACCAGCTCCCCTGCGACCTGCCCGCCGGAACCCTGGCGTCGATCAAGGGGCTGGCGGTGACCGACGTCTTCGGGCAGCAGCGGTGGATCACGCCCGCGGGTTCGGGCAGCGACGCGGACTGGCAGCGCTGGACGATGTTCACCCTCGACACGATCGGCGACGACGACGTCTCCGCGGACACCAGCCTGCTGCTGCCGCCGAGCGTGCCCAAGGTCGCCGAGGGCCCGGTCCTGGAGGAGGTGGCCCTCATCCGCGACGAGAGCGCGAACATGGTGTGGGGCGTGGAGCAGTCCGTGCGCCTGGCCACGGGCGAGGCACGGCGGGGCAGTGAGGTCGCCGCCGAGATCCTCGCCCACCGGCTGCTGCTCCATCCCCCGGCCGCGCCCCCGCCTCCGGCCGCGCCGGTCGCGTACAAGGCGATGAATTCGGTGCCCGAGAACTGGATCCCCTTCATTCCCGTGCACACTCCCGGTCAGAACCGCGACATCCAGTTGCAGCGCGCCGCCATGCCGAGCGTCGTCGACGGCAAACCGGTCCACCCGCGTACGTCACTGCTGCGCGAGGGGTTCGACGCGGGGCTCCAGTACTTCGTCAACGAGGAGGAGGTACCGCAGTCCGGCACCAGGATCACCGTCTCCTACAACCGCACCCGCTGGCGCGACGGCCGCGTCGCGGTGTGGCTCAGCGCCCAGCGCTCGGTGGGCCGCGGCGAGGGCTCCAGCGGTCTGGCCTTCGACTTCCTCACCGACACGACCCCGCCGGGGCCGCCGGGACCCACCGCCTGAGCGGCTCGCTCCGCACCGGCCGGGGTGTCGGTGCCGGGGCGGAGGCATACCGGAGGCACACCCTTTTCCCTTGGCCGGCGCGGCGGCCCGGGTTCTCATGGTGGAACGCAACCGATTCAGCGGCGTCAGCAGAATCTCGAACATGCGACCACCGATGAATCGCCGCCCTTTTCGGCGATTTCCCCTTTCCGGCCGCATTTCGTTTTTCGGACGCACGGCGGCAGGAATGGAGACAGACCCATGTACTCGACCATTCGCCCCGGATACCGGCGCATCGTGCGCTCCTCCCCCGTCCACTGCCTTCCCCTGGAACCCGGGTCCGCCGGAGCGGCCCGCCGGTACGTGGCCGCCTTCCTCGGCGGCGCCCGGCACGGCGCCCTCGCCCGAGGCGGCGCCCTGGAGGAGGACACCCTCCTGGTCGTCTCCGAACTGGTGACCAACGCGGTCCGCCACGGCGCGGGCCCGATCTGGCTCTGTCTGCGGCACGTCACGCAGAGCGACGGCCGCGAGGCGCTGCACCTCCTCGTCGGCGACCACGGCCCGGGCTGCGATCTCGACGCCCTGCCGACCGGCCCGTCCACCGACGCCACCTCGGGCCGGGGGCTCGGCATCGTCGACGCGCTGGCCAGTGCCTGGGGATCGACGCGGGCGAGGAACCACCACGTCATGTGGGCCAGCCTGCGGATCGTGCCGTCGGCGAGCGCCGCTCCGCCGCCCCCGAGGCCCGCCGCTCCGGCGCGCGCCCTGCTCGCGACCACCGGCTGAGCCGCCCCGCCCGAGCGCGCCGGCAGGCTTCGCGCATTCGGGTGCACTCCGCGCTCCCCGCTCCAGGGGTCGGCCACGGCCCCGTCCGCACCGTGCATGGTGGTGGCGGAGACCGTGGCAGGTGTGGCGGCTGACGAGGAGATTCGCATGCGAACGCTGGCCCACAGAACGGGAGTCGGCGCGGTGGGATCGGTGCTCGCACTGGTCCTGACCGCCTGTGGAGGCACGGACAGCCCCTCCGGCGAGGCCAGGATCGTGAGCGCTTCGTGGGGCGACCCGCAGAAACCGCTGGAGCCGGCCAACACGTATGAGACGCGGGGCGGCGCGGCGCTGGACATGATCTTCCGGGGGCTGAAGAAGTACGACCCCGGGACCGGGAGCGCACACAACTGGGTCGCCGACTCGATCACCACGACCGACCAGCGGAACTACACGATCCGGCTCAAGAAGGGCTGGACCTTCTCCAACGGCGAGCCCGTGACCGCGCACTCGTTCGTGGATGCCTGGAACTACGGCGCACTGGGGACGAACGAGCAGGTCGGAGCGTCGTTCTTCGCCTACATCGAGGGCTACGACAAGGTGCACCCCGCCTCCGGAGCGCCGCTCGCCCGCACCCTGTCGGGCCTGACCGTGAAGGACGAGCGCACCTTCACCGTGCGCCTCTCCCAGAAGTTCTCCCTGTGGCCCGACACCCTCGGCTCATGGGCCTACTTCCCTCTGCCCAGGGTCTTCTTCACCGACCACGCCACATGGCTGCGGAAGCCCATCGGCAACGGCCCCTACCGGGTCGCCTCGTACACCAGGGGCGAGCTGATGAGGCTGCGGACCTGGAAGGGCTACCCGGGCCCCGACAGGGCCCGCAACGGCGGAGTCGACCTGCGGGTGTACACCGACACCCACACCGCCTACACCGACCTGCTGGCGGGCAACGTGGACGTGGTCCACGACATTCCGGCGGTCGATCTGGAGAACGCCGGACCGGACCTGGGGCGGCGGTTCGTCAACCAGCCCGCCGGAGTGCTGGTCACCCTCGGCTTCCCGATGTACGACCCCCGCTGGGCGGGCCCCGACCACGCGGACCTGCGCCGGGGCGTTTCGATGGCCGTCGACCGCGCCGCGATCACGCAGCGGATCTTCCACGGCACCCGGGTCCCCGCCACCGACTGGACCACACCCGTGCTCGGTACGGGCGGCGGCCATCGGCCGGGGCTGTGCGGCACGGCCTGCTCGTACCGGCCCGCCGAGGCCGCCAGGCTGATCGCGGCGGGCGGGGGGCTGCCCGACGGACGGATGAGGATCGTCTACAACGCGGACGTCAGCACCAACCGGGAGTGGGTGGACGCGGTGTGCAACAGCGTCAACAACACGCTCGACGACAGCCACGCCTGTGTCGGCGAGCCGGTCCCCACCTTCGCGCAGTTCCGCGACCGGGTCACGAACAGGACCCTGTCCCAGCCGTTCTCGTACGCCGGGCAGATGGACTACCCGCTGATCCAGGACTTCCTGCAGCCGAACTACCGCACCGGCGGCGCCGCCAACGACACGGGCTTCCACGAACCGCGCTTCGACGCCCTGGTCGACCGGGCCAACGCGGCCGGCACCCGCGGCGCGGCGGTCAGCGGATTCCAGGAGGCCGAGCGGATCCTGGCCCAGCAGATGCCGTCCGTTCCCCTCTGGTACCAGAACGGTACGGCGGGCTACTCCCCCCGTCTCTCCGACGTCTCGCTCACTCCGTTCGGCGTCCCCGACTACGGCCGGATCAGGGTGGGCTGACCGCGAGCGGTGTCGTGGTACGGGTGTGCCTGCTCTGGAGGAAGTCCCGTACCGCGGGTGTGGGGTCGACGCCTTCGAGGATGTCGAGCAGGTGCCGGAAGTGGGATTCCACGCAGTACGAAGGGAATTCCTCCAGCGTCTCGGGCACGCTCCGGACCCACTCCACGGCCGTCGCGCCGTCGCCCGCGCTGGCGTGCGCCAAGGCGATGTGCACCCTGGTGAGGGCGTTCTCGCGGTCCGCCATCTCCGTGGTGGCGCTCCCGTCGTACAGCGGCAGCAGGTGTTCGAGGGCTTTGTCCGTGGCGCCCAGATAGGCGTGGGCGAAGCCTTCCTGGAGCCGGACGGACTCCAGGTTCACCCACTCCGTGCAGTCCAGGTCGTCGTCGTGCCGCTCGGCGGCGAACAGGTCGTACGTCGTGTCGACGTGGCGTGCCACGGCCTCCGCGTCCCCGCCCATGCCGTCGACCATGGCCTGGGTGCTGGACAGGCAGGCCAGCATGCGAGGGCTGGGCCGGGCGGACGCGCACAGACGCCGTGCGGCGTCCAGGAGTTCGCAGGTGCCGGGCAGGTCCCACAGGTCGATCTTCTGTTTCGCGGCGACGAGCATCGCGTACGCGCCGCGCCGGCTGTCATCCGCGGCGGCGGCGCAGCGCATGCTGGCGAGGAAGGCCGACTGGGCCCGCGTCTGGTCGCCGGACTCCACGGCGAGCCATCCGGCGAACGTGGCGGCGTCCGAGGCCAGGCCGAGCAGGCGCAGCCCGGTGGGCTGGTCGCAGGTGGCGTTGCGTATCAGGTCCGAGAGCATCCGCAGCTCCGTGTCCGCCAGCGGCTGGACCGGCAGGCCGCCGATGGCCGCGTAGAGCTGGTGCAGCTGTCTCTGGCGCTCCTCCAGGACGTTGACGGTCGAGCCGGAGACGCGCTGCCCGCGGTCCACGGGCAGCCACTCGGCACCGGCGGCCCCGTCGAACCAGGCGGCGGACAGGTCGGCGATGCCGTCCGGGCTGGACAGCACCCGGTACCGGTGCTCCGTCGTCCTGGGCGAGGCGTGGGCGACGCGGTCCATGGCGGCGACGGCGGAGCCGTGGGTCCACGGCGCGGTCAGCAGGTCGGAGTGGCCGGTGGCGGTGTACAGCCAGTCGGGCCAGCCGAGCCGCTCCACGTCCGCGTGCGGTACGCCGTGGACGGAGGCGATGGCCAGCTGGGCGCTGGCCTCGGGGGTGACCCGGCCGGATTCCCAGCGTGCGACCTTCTCGCGGCGGGCGGCCATCGCGCCGAAGCCGAGTTCGGCGTGCGTGCGGGCGACGAGCAGCGCGTACGCGCCGTGGGTGAGGCCCTTCTCCTCGCGCAGCTGGGCCAGCGGATGCCTGATTCTCTGCATGTTCACGAGCGCCTCCCGCTGGAGGAAGACCGGTCACGCACGGTGTTCCGGCGGTCGCACCGCCGCCCGGGACGGGCTCGGGGCCTTGCGCGGTGCGGCCTTTCCCACGGGAGGAGGGGGAGATACGTGCCTCACGGCGGGGCACCACCCCGGCCAGCCCTTTCACCTCATCCAGGTCTTTTCATGATAAGGCGAACACAACGGGCACGGACCGGCTAAACGGCAGGGACGTGCACTGCGGCGAGCACCGGCAGGTGATCCGTTGCGGCTCTCAGATCCCGTTCCAGGACGCCGGGCAGGCCCATCGGCACCCCGCACCCCAGCACCCGCACCCCGTCCGTGGCGAAGACGGCGTCGATGCGCTGGAGCGGGTCGCCCAGCCGCGTGGTGTGCTCGCGGCCCCACGGCTCCGTCGCCCAGCCGTCCTGCAGGGCGCCCGCCAGCAGACCGAAGGTGCGGCCGTCGGGCCGGTCGTTGAAGTCGCCCCCGACGACGGCGTACGGCACCTTCAGCGCCGACAGCCGCTCAAGGAGCAGCCCGCCCTGCGCGTACCGCTCGTCGGCGTCGATGCTCAGATGACAGCTGAGCACACCGAGCCGGGCCCGCCCGAAGCGCAGCACGGCGGTCGCGAAGCCGCGCTGGTGCAGACCGGGGGTGCGGGGCAGCAGGACGTCCTCGGTGCGCTCGACGTGGGCGCGGAGCGAGGAGAGGATCATGGGGCCGGAGGCGGTGCCGCCCCCCGAGACGTACACCAGCCCGGAGCTCTTCGCGAGGCGGGCGGCGGCCTTGCGCCAGCGGAAGAAGCGCGGCGCCTCCTGCACGCAGACCACATCGGGGCGACAGGCCCGGATCACCCGGGCGAGAGCCTCGACGTCGTCGCGCATGGAACGGACGTTGTAGCTGAGCACGCGCACGACCGCCGAGCCGTCCGGCTCCGTCGCCGACTCGGGCAGATCCCGCACAGTCACCCTCTCCACGCTTCCCCTTCCCACCGCGACCGCGCCACGACGTGGGACGCCGCACCGGACCCACCTGTGCAGGCTAGCTCCCCGTTCGGCGCGGACCGTCGTACGGCACACGGCCGGGCCGAAGAAGCCCGGACGCGGCAGGAAGGGGCACACCGGCCGCCTCCCGTGACCCAGTGCTGGTCGTCCTGGTGGCGGGCGGGCTCGCCACCGCTCTGCTGGAACGGTACGTGCCCAACTCCGTAACCCGGGACGCTACTTGTAGGTGAAGCGGGGGCGGACCCCCGTGCCAGCGAGCCGAAGCGGTGAGACATGGCGGTGCGCCGGTCGAAGAAGCCCGGGAGCGGGCCGGGTGCGCGCGGCAGACCGGGGGCGTCCCGGCTGAGCCTGGTGGGCGGGGAGACGTACGCCGACTGGGAGGCGATCTACCGGGACAACGTGGACCGGATCTACCGGGTGATGTTCTCGAAGGTCGGCAACCGCGCCGACGCCGAGGACCTGACCACCGAGGTGTTCCTGGCGGCGCTGCGTCCGCTGCGGACCTCGGCCACGGTGCCCGAGGTCCGCGCCTATCTGCTGGCGACCGCGCGCACCGTGCTCGCCTCGCACTGGCGGCGCGTGCTCGGCATCGAGGTCACCCGTCTTCCGGAGGAGCATCCGCAGCGGGAGCCGGAGCCCGAGGAGGTTCCTTCCGACGTGCCGCGCCGGGCCCGTAGCATCCTGGACGCCCTGCCGGACCGCTACCGGCGCATCCTCGAACTGCGTTTCCTGGACGCCAGTTCGCTCAAGGAGGCGGCTGCCGAACTCGGCGTGTCGGTCGGCAACGCCAAGGTGCTCCAGTACCGGGCGCTGCGGCACGCCGCGCTGGTGGCGGCGCGGCTGGAAGAGACGGAGGGGTGACGGTGGACGACGAGGCCGAGAAGTACATCGAGGCTCTGCTGCGCTCGCGCCGCCCCAAACCCTTCCGGGCGCGTCCCGAGGACGCGGCGGAGATCGCCACGGCCATCACCCTGCGGGCCGCCCGCCCGGGTGCGGGCGCCCCGAGCGAGGAGTTCGTGGCCGCCCTGCACGAACGGCTGGCGGCCCAGCTGGACGAGGAGGACGGCGCGCCGAGGGGCGGGACCCGCCGCAGGTTCGTCCGGGGCGCGTCCATCGCCGCCGCGGCGGCGGGTGCGGCGGTCCTCGCCGACCGCGCCCTGCTCCGCGACCACCCCGAGGGCGGGCCTCCCCAGGCGTCCACGCTCCAGCCCAACGTGGGCGCGTGGCACACCGTGGCCACCAGCGCGGAGCTGCCGCACGGCGCGGTACGCCCCTTCGACACCGGCGTCGTCACCGGGTTCGTCACCCGGCTGGACGGAAGACTGCGCGCGGTGTCGGGGGTGTGCACGCACCAGGGCTGCCGCCTCGTCCTCGACCGGGCGGCGAGGATGCTCGGCTGCCCGTGCCACAACTCGGTGTTCGCGCTCACCGGGGAGGTGGTCCACCACCAGTTTCCCCGGCCGCTGCCCGCGCTCCCGCGGATCGCCGTGCGGGAGACGGGGGACGCGGTGCAGGTGTACGTGCCCACGGGCGGCGGTGTAACCCCGCCGCCTATCCATGGGTGAGCCCCGCGAACGGCGGGGCCGGCACACGGTCCGTCTCGAAGGGGCCGGAACCAAGGCCCCGTCGTCGGGACGGGCCGGACGGGGGAATCCATGCGAACAGCTGTGATACGGCGCCGAGTCGCCCAGCGGGGCGCGGTGTTCGCCGCCACAGCCGCAGCGCTGGGGCTGCTGGCCTCCTGCGGGTCGTCGACGCATGCCGGGAACGGGGGAATGAAGATGTCCGGCATGCCCGCGTCGACGGCCCGGCGGGGCTCCCCGACGGCCGGGGGCGGCGGTGCACCCGCCGCCCCCGCGCCGTCCTCCACGGGCGGTGCGGTCGCCGTGAAGAACTTCGCGTTCGCCCCGGCCACCCTCACCGTACGGGTGGGCACCACGGTGACCTGGACCAACAACGACGACGAACCCCACACGGTCACCTCCGACAACGGTGGCCCCCTGCACTCACCACCGCTCGACTCGGGCGGGGTGTACCGGTACACCTTCGCCAAGTCCGGCACCTATACGTATTTCTGCACCGTCCACCCCTTCATGCACGGCAGCGTGGTGGTGCAGCCGTGAGCAGCGACTCTCCGCACCGCATGACGCGCCGTCAACTCCTGCGCCACTCGGCCTGGTTCGGGTCCGCCGTCGTACTGACGGTGGCCGGTGGCGAGGTGTACAGCCATGTCGCCGGGTCCAGCGGCCACCAGCAGAAGCCCAATGGGCCGAACACCCTGACCTTCGCGCAGCTCAGCGACAGCCACCTGGGGTTCCACGGGCCGGCCAACACCGACGTGGCGGGTTCGTTCGCCCGCGCCGTCGACCGGGTCAACGCCCTGGACGCGCGGCCCGACTTCGTGATGCACACCGGCGATCTGACCCATCTGGCCACACCCGGTCAGTTCGACCAGGTCAAGCAGATGATGAAGGGGCTGCACGGCGGCTCCCTCCACACAGTCCCCGGCGAGCACGACGCCATCGACGACGCCGGCCAGAAGTACCGGGCCGCGTTCGGCGCGGGCAGCCGGGGAGACGGCTGGTACAGCTTCGACATCAAGGGGGTGCACGTCATCGCTCTCGTCAACGCCCTCAACCTCAAGAAGCTCGGACACCTCGGCACCGATCAGCTGGACTTCGTCCGCAAGGACGTGGCGGGGCTGTCCTCCGACACCCCGATCGTGGTGTTCAGCCACATCCCCCTGTTCGCGATGTATCCCGGCTGGGGGTGGGGCACCGACGACGCGGTGCAGGCGCTCGCGCTTCTGCGTCGCTTCTCCTCGGTGACCTGCCTCAACGGGCATGTGCACCAGCTCTTCAGCAAGGTCGAGGGCAATGTGACTTTTCACAGCGCCACCACCACCGCCTATCCGCTGCCCCGGCCCGGCGACGGGCCGGCCCCGGCTCCGGTGACGCTTCCGGCGGGGCAGCTGCGCCATGCGCTCGGCATCCGGGAGGTGCGGTACCAGCGGGGCGACAAGGCACTTGCGGTGACGGACAGCTCGCTGGTCTGACGCACCTGGTGAAATTTGCCATTCAAGATCTTGATGTTTGTTCATCCCCATGCCACATTCGGCGCAGCACCACCTGGGTCAGCGGCGCAGTCCATCCAGATACGCCGGAACAGCTGCGGGGAGAGGCTCATCGACATGCCGGAACACCATCCACCCGGAGACCGTCTCACGGTGGAGAGACGGACCATCGAAGCCGTCCCGGACAGCGAGCGGCACGGCACGCCGCGCAGCCAGTTCACCCTCTGGTTCGGCGCCAACATGCAGATCACCGCGATCGTGGACGGCGCGCTGTCCGTGGTCTTCGGCGCCGACGCGCTCTGGGCGATACCCGCGCTGCTGATCGGCAACGTACTCGGCGGCACCGTGATGGCCCTGCACTCCGCGCAGGGCCCACGCCTCGGCGTACCCCAGATGATCTCCAGCCGCGCCCAGTTCGGCGTGTACGGCGCGGTCCTGCCGCTCCTGCTGGTCATCCTCATGTACCTCGGCTTCGCCGCGACCGGCAGCGTGCTCGCCGGCCAGGCGATGGCCAAGCTGCTGCACATCGGCACCGACGCCGGAATCCTCGTCTTCGGCGCCCTGACCACCGTCGTCGCCGTCACCGGCTACCGCCTGATCCACATCGCGGGCCGCATCGCCACCGTCGTCGGCGCGCTCGGCCTGGGCTATCTGCTGGTGCGGCTGTTCACCCAGTACGACGTCGGCGCGCACGTCGGTGACAAGGGGTTCGAGGCGGCGACCTTCCTGCTGGCCGTGGGACTCGGCGCCGGATGGCAGCTCACCTTCGGCCCGTACGTCGCCGACTACTCGCGCTATCTGCCCCGCGACACCAGTACCCGTGCGACGTTCTGGTCCACCTTCGCGGGTTCCGTCGTCGGATCGCAGTGGGCCATGACGCTGGGCGCGCTCACGGCGGCCGTGGCGGGCGAGGCGTTCCTGCCGGACCAGGTGGGTTTCCTCGGCGATCTGGCGGGTCCGGCGTTCCTCGCGTTCCTCATCTACCTGGTGATCGTGGTCGGCAAGCTGACCGTCAACTGCCTGAACGCCTATGGCGGTTTCATGTCGATCCTGACCACCGTGACGGCGTTCGACCGGCGCTCGCGCATCTCGGCCGCCGTACGCGCCGCCTACATCGTCGGCTTCATCGCGGTGTCCATGGTCATCGCGCTCGCGGCCAGCGACGACTTCCTCACCAACTTCAAGAACTTCGTCCTGCTGCTGCTCACCGTGTTCACCCCGTGGAGCGCGATCAACCTCGTCGACTACTACCTCCTGTCGCGTGAACGCGTCGACATCCCGGCGCTGTACGACCCGGACGGCCGCTACGGACGCTGGAACGTCACTGCCCTGACCTGCTACGTCATCGGTGTCGTCGTACAGGTCCCGTTCCTGGCCACCAAGCTCTACACCGGCGCGATCACCAAGAAGCTGGACGGCGCCGACATCTCGTGGATCGTCGGGCTGGCCGTCACCTCGGCGCTGTACTGGGTCTGGGCGCGGCGCACCGCCAACCCTCCCGCCGAGACCATCCATCCGGCCACGGCCGAGCAGGGCGGCCGGGCGCCGGCGCCGACCGGCCGAGCAGGGTTCACCTCAGCGGGGTGACGTCCGCCCACAGGGCGACGGCGTCGGGCGAGAGCGGCGCGACCGCTCCTCCCGGCGCCTCGTCCGCGTCCCACCACACGCCCTGACCAGCCGTCAGAACGGTGTGGTACGGGTCGGCGCGCCAACTGCCGCGCAGCGCGTAGACCACCCCGGCACGCCCGGGAAGCACCTCGACCGTGCGATCGGACCGGTCCACCCGGGCCGTCCAACGCCCGCGCCGCACCATGAGGTTGAGCACCCGGCACGGACCGGACGGCAGCTCCGCGTCCAGTGCCAGGTCACCGGAGAACCCGAACGGCTCCCCCACACCCGTCAGCAACCTGTCGAAGACACCCGGACACCTCAGCCGTACACCGTCTCCCGACAGCAGGGTGAGCGTCCGGTCCACCCCCGGGAACTCCGAGAACGGACCGCCCCGGCCGATGTCGGCGACGCTGGCGCGCCACCCGAAGTCGTCGGCGCCCGCCGGACGCGAGGCGATCTCCCTGGTGGCTCCGCCGCCGTTGCGCCAGCGGCCCGCGGGCAGTGTCTCCACGTCGAAGCGGTGCATGGTGGTGTGTCCCCGAGCTGTCCGCCGAGGGGGTCCGGAGTGAGTGTCCCGCCCCCGGCGCCGGATTCTAGTACGAGTGGTGGGACTGCCAGAACGCCCAGGCGCCACAGGGGCTGCCGTAGCGCTGGTTCATGTAGTTGAGGCCCCACTTGACCTGGGTCGCCGGGTTGGTCGCCCAGTCGGCGCCCGCGGAACTCATCTTGGAGCCCGGCATCGCCTGGACCAGACCGTAAGCGCCGCTGCCGTTGTCGGCGCGGTAGTTCCAGCTCGACTCGTTGTTCACGATGTTGCTGAAGCACTGGAACTGGCCCGCCGGGACGATCTGGCGAGCGATCGCCTGGACCTCGGCGAGCGAGTACGAGCTCTGGGGGGCGAGGGGGACGCGGTCCTTCGAGCGGCTCGCGGCCTGGGTCTCCAGGTCGTGGTCCTTGGCGGCCTTGTCGGCGGCGGACTTCTTCGACTTGGCGTCCCGCGCCGCCTGCCTGCGGGCGGCTTCCTCGGCGGACTTCTTCTCCGAGGCGCTCGCCTGCGCGGACTGCGCGTCGGCCTGCTCGGTCAGGGAAGCGGTCTGCACCTGGGCCTGCTGGCCGGCGGGTATGTCCGCCAGGAGCGTCGAACCCGCCGCCGTCGCCTCAAGGCTGTCGCTCGAAGCGGCTGCCGGGCCGCCCGCGGCAATACCGACCACGGCACCGACGGTGGTGACCGCGGTGGCGGACGCCACCGCGAAGCCCCGGACCGAACTGCGGCTCACGCGCTTTCCTTCCAGCAGTGTCCGCAAGGGTTGACCTCGCGGACGCGATCGACTCCCGGCGCTCCCCCGGCCTCGAACGAGGTCACGGGGCGCTGCGTACCCGGTGGGCAACTCCCTTGCGGGACGGGCCACGTGAAGCGCGGGCGGCATACGGCCGGGCTATGGAGTTGGACGGGCAACAGCGTACCCGGAAGTGGGTATATACGGGGCCTGACTGATCCATGACTCTGCTGGAAGCGGACACCGCGAGGCAATTCACCGAACTGTGCGATACCTCACACTCCAACACCCTTGCCACCGCCCTCTTGCCCGCCCCGCTCCGCGGCCCCATCGTTTCAGTCGCACCCGGACGCGCCCGGATCGTCCGCGCATACACAAGGGCCTGATGAGGCCGGCATGACCGAGGGGTTCCCCTTGATACGCATTCATCTTGGATCAGAGGGTTTGGGCAACATCAGGGTCTGTTCGCTGCCCGACTTCGACGCCGAACTCACCGCGGCCGGGGTGACCCACGCCCACCGCGCCCAGCCCTACGAGCCGCTGGCGCAGCTCTACTCGCGCAGCACGACGCCGGATCTCGCCGAGGGGGTCGGCCCCGCCTACCTCTCCCACTTGTTCACCCACCGCGGCCCCACCCCCTTCACCAGAGCCCTCGCCGAGGGGGACGGGCACGCGCACCGCGTCCTGGCCCAGGCCGTCGACCAGCTGCGCGCGAGCGCCGTCGAGCCGTACCGCTCCGGCATCCACGCGGCGGTCGCCGCCCGTACGGCCGCCCTGGCGTCCCTGTACGTCGACAGAGGGGCCTCGGCGCTGCTCCACGGCCTGGGGCACGGGATCAGGTTCCGCCAGGGCGTCCTGGAGGTGCCGACGGTTTTCGACGCGGACTTCGAACTCGGCTCGCGCTCGCTGCTCATCCAGGCAGTGGCCCTGCGCCGACGGGTCGCCCTGGCCGAACCCGCCGACGGCCATCTGACCGTACGGCTCCCCGCCGGTTCCGTCCCGCGCACCGAACCGGAACGACTACGTTCGCTGCACGCCTTGCTGGGCCCCGACCGGGCGGAGGCGCTGACGGCGATCGTCGCGTCCGGCGGAGTCACCGGTGGCCAGCTGGCCTCGCTCGTCGGTGTGTCGGACGCCGCGGCCAGCCGTCGTGCCGCGGCGCTGCGGCAGGCCGGTCTCATCCGGAGCCTGCGCGTCGGGCGGGCCGTCCGGCACGTCGCGACGCCTCTCGGCCATCACCTGGCCCGGCCGGAGGCGACGGACGCCGCTCCGTGAGCTCCGCCCGCTCCGAGGCGGCGCGGAGCCATGGACCGCTCAGGTCCGCAGATAGGACGCACCGTTGACGTCGAGGACCGTGCCCGAGCTCCACATGGCCTGGGGTGAGGCCAAGTACAGGACCGCTGCGGCGACTTCGGCCGGTTCCGCGACGCGTCCGAAGGGGCTCTGGGTCCGGATGTCCTCCCCCTCGGCCCCCTCCAGGCGCCCCGCGACCCGCTCGGTGGCCACGAACCCGGGAGCGACGGACGCCACGGCGATGCCGTACGGGGCGAGGGAGACCGCGAGGGACTGGCCCAGCGCGTGCAGCGCTGCCTTGGTGGCCCCGTAGGCGGGGTGGTCGGGCTCGCCCCGGAAGGCGCCGCGCGAGCCGATGTTGACGATGCGCCCCTCGCGGCCCGCCTCGATCATCCGGCCGGCCACCCGGTGGCTGAGGTGGGCCGGGCCCAGGAGGTTCACGTCGACCGTCTGCCGCCATGCCCGGCGCCACTGCTCGTACGAGGTCCGCGCGAGCGGGTGGGGCACCATCACGGCCGCGTTGTTCACCAGGACGTCCACCCCGCCGAGGGCTTCCTCGGCGCGGGCCGCCAGGTCCTCCACGGCGTCCGGGTCGGTCAGGTCGGCGGCGAGCAGCGCGTGCCCCTGCCCCTCCAGCGCGGCGAAGGTCTCTTCGGCGTCCCGGCCGAGGGCGGAGCAGTGGACGGCGACGCGGTCTCCGCCCTGCGCGAAGGCGGTGGCCACCGCCCGTCCGATGCCCCGGGAGGCTCCGGTGACCAGAACACCCCGGCCGGTGCCGGGCAGTTTCCTCACGGTCGGATCCATTGCGGGCCCCTCTCCTCCGTATCGGCGACGGCCCCGGCGCGGGCACCGTCGCCGCCAGCCTACGGATCATGATCATGATCCGTGAAGCCGGTGCGCGGAGGGCGGGAACGCGTCCGGACGTCTCAGACCGGCAGGTTCGCCGTGATCAGACAGCCCGCGCTGTCGGTGGCGGACACGGCGACGGGGGTCGTGGTGCCCAGCAGGCTGTTCCCGTTGACCAGGGTGTTGGGCGAGGCCGCGAGGGCGACTCCGGTGGGGCCGTTGCGCACCACGTTGCCGGTCACCGCGCAGCCCGGGGAGTTGTCCACGTGGATCCCCTTGTCGTTGCTGCCGGACACGGTGTTGCCGCTGATCACGGCGTCGGGGGCGTAGGAGGCCCGGATCCCGGCCGCGGCGGCCCCGGCCACCACGTTGCCGGAGACGACGACACGGGAGGCCGAGGTGCCGCTGGTCGCGTTGCCGCCCATGATGTCGATGCCGCGGTCCTTGGCCGCCGCGCCCTGGACGATGTTGCCGGTGACGACCAGGTCCCGGAAGCCCGCGACCGCGCCGCCGTAGTTGGCGTAGCTCGCGCGGATGCCGCCGAAGCAGTCGTCCATGGTGTTGTCGGCGACGACGGTCTGGTTGGTCGCACAGGGGTGGATGGCGAACCAGCGGCTGCCGTGCACGGTGTTGCCGACGATCT
The DNA here is from genome assembly GCF_041080675.1 of Streptomyces sp. cg36. Lineage (NCBI taxonomy): Bacteria > Bacillati > Actinomycetota > Actinomycetes > Kitasatosporales > Streptomycetaceae > Streptomyces > Streptomyces cyclosori. Next base: position 388,844 of record NZ_CP163520.1, read on the forward strand.
CGACGCGCTCGTGGGCGCTGCGGGCGTCGAAGCTGTGCGAGCCGACGAGGGTGGGGAAGGCGCCGTAGGTGACGGTCCCGACGGTGGTGCCCGAGCCGCAGTAGTTGTCGCGGATGACGATGTCGGAGCAGGCGGTGCCGTCCGCGGCACCGACGACGGTGCCGCCGGCGCGGGCGCTGTCGAGCTGGATCGCCTCGGTTCCCCAGGAGACGCGGTTGGCGGTGCCCGTCCAGCCGCTGAAGCGGCAGTTCTCGATCCGCCCGTTGCGTACGGCGCCGAACTCCACGGCGTGCCAGTTCGACACGTTCACCACCCGCAGATCACGGATGATCACATCGGTGGCGTGCCAGATGGATATCCCCATCCAGCCCTTGTCGTCGTTCCCGGGCTCCGGGCCCGCCACGTCCCACACACCGCCCTCGATGACGATGTTGCCCGGGCCGTTGTAGCCGGAGCCCCCGTTGGTGTCCCCCCAGACGCCGTTCATCAGCATGAACTGGGTGTCTCCCGTGCGCCGGAACGTGGTGGCGGGGGTGAGCGTCAGCCGGGTGCCGGTGCCGATGCGCAGATACGCGCCGATGGTCCAGGTGCCCGGGCCCACCACCACCTGGCCGCCGCCCGCGCTCTTCGCGGCGTCGAGCGCGGCCTGGATCGGTGTCTCGGTCGTTCCCGCCGCGCTGTCGACGTAGTACACCTTCCAGGTGCCGGACGGTGTGGCGGCGTTCGCCGGCTGCGCGCCGAGCACGGTGGCGGACGCCAGGCCGGTGGCGGCGAGTCCGGCGGTGCCGAGCGCCGCCCGGTCGAGCAGGGCGCGGCGGCTCAGCCGCGGGGACGGCGCGGCGTGGTCCATCGAGGGCATGGGTGTGGGCCTCCTGTGTTGCCTGTGGTGGGGGAAACACGGGAGTTCTATCAGCACTCCGGCCCGTCCACGTCGAACGGGCCGGAGCCGCACCCTGGAACGGGCCGGAGCCGCGTCAGACGGTGAGGACGATCTTGCCCCGGGTCCGGCCCTCCTGGCTCAGGCGCCAGGCATCCGCCGCCTCGGCCAGCGGGAAGGCGCGATCGACGTGCACGGTGAGCTTGCCGTCGTCCGCGAGCCGGGCGAGCTCGGCCAGGTCCTCGGGGTCCGGACGGACCCAGAGCGAGTGCCCGCCCTTCTCGGCAGCGGCCTGATCGGCGATGGACACCAGGCGTTCCGGCCGCTTGAGCAGGGCCTGCGAGAGGTCGACGACACCGCTCCCGGCGAAGTCGAGCGCCGCGTCCACGCCCTCGGGCGCGAGCGCGCGCACCCGCTCCTCCAGGCCGTCCCCGTACGTCACGGGCTCGGCGCCGAGCCCGCGCAGGAACTCGTGGTTGCGCTCGCTGGCGGTGCCGATCACCCGGGCGCCGAGGGCCACCAGGATCTGCACCGCGAACGCCCCGACACCACCGGAGGCCGCGTGCACCAGCACGGTCTCGCCCGCCGTCACCCCGGCCCGCCGGATCGACTGATGGGCGGTCAGCCCGGCCAGCGGTACGCCCGCCGCCTCCTCCCAGCTCAGCGCGGCGGGCTTGCGCGCCACGCAGCGCACCGGCGCGGCCACCAGCTCGGCGTAGGTGCCGTTCTGCGCCCAGTCCTTGCGCACGTATCCGAAGACCTCGTCGCCCACCCGGTACTCCGGGACGTCCAGGCCGACCGCCTCGATCACGCCCGCGACGTCCCATCCGGAGATCAGCGGGAAGGCGACTTCCATGATCGGATCGAGATATCCGGCGGCCAGTTTCCAGTCGACCGGGTTGACCGCGGCGGCCCTCACCCGGATCAGGACCTCGCCGGGGGCCACCTTCGGTTCGGGCCGGTCCACCAGGCGCAGATCGTCGGCGGAACCGTACTTCTCCAGCACAATTGCCTTCATGACCTGCACCAACACCGGGTCGGCGGACCTCATTCCCCACGGTGTGGGATACACCCGGATGGCGGTGGCCGACCGGATCCCGGCGCGGGCCCGACGGCGCGGCGCGCGGAAATCGCGTCGACAGGGTCCCTTGGCACCCGGCAGAGTGGCCGCCCGTGACGAGCAGCGAACTGTGGACCCGTACGACCGCCGAGCGCTATGACGCCGAGGAGAGCGAGATGTCCTCGGCCGCCGTGCTCGGCCCGACGCTCGCCTTCCTCGCCGAGCTCGCCGGGGACGGCCGGGCGCTGGAGTTCGCCATCGGGACCGGGCGCGTGGGCGTCCCGCTGCGCGAGCGCGGTGTGCCGGTGTCGGGCATCGAGCTGTCCGAGCACATGGCGGCCGTGCTGCGGCGCAAGGCCGACGAGGCCGCGCTCCCGGTGGCCGTCGGGGACATGGCCACCACCGTCGTCCCGGGCAAGTTCAGCCTGGTCTACCTCGTCTACAACACCATCACGAACCTCCTCACGCAGGACGAGCAGGTCGCGTGCTTCCGCAACGCGGCACGCCATCTGGCACCCGGCGGCCGGTTCGTCATCGAGCTGGGTGTGCCTCCGCTGCGCTTCCTGCCGCCCGGACAGGTCGCCGTGCCGTTCGACGTCTCGGAGCGGCACCTCGGCTTCGACACCTTCGACCTGGCCGAACAGATCCTCGTCTCGCACCACTTCACCCGGGACGACGACGGCCGCTACCGCCGGGGTCACTCCCGGCACCGGTACGCCTGGCCCGCCGAGCTCGACCTGATGGCACGGATCGCCGGACTGGAACTGGAGCGCCGGATCGCGGACTGGGACGGAACACCCTTCACACAGGACTCCCCGAAGCACGTCTCCGTCTGGCGCAAGCCGGTCTGACGGGTGACACCCACCCGAGGGGGTCGTGGGACCGCGGCTAGGATGCGCGGGATTTCTTGATCTCACAGGGGAGGGACATGAAGCCCATCGGTATGTCCGGCCGACTGCGCACCGCCCTCGGGGCGTTCGCCGTGGCCACGGGGGTGCTCACCGGGATGCTCGTGGGGCCGGTGGACAGCGCGGGCGCCGCCGCCGTCACCACCGGACCGGTCTTCAACGATCCGACCGGCGACGGCACGGCGCAGCAGGCCATCCGCAGCCAGGTGCGGTCCGTCGTGGCCAACGCCGACAGCGGCACCTCGCTGCGCCTGGCCATGTACCACCTGTGGGACGAGACCGTCGCCGACGAGCTGGCCGCCGCGAAGACCCAGCGCGGCATCGGCGTCAAGGTGGTCCTGGACGCGAGCACCCGCGACTTCCCCGCCGCGTACGACATCCTGCGGAGCGCACTTGGCACGGACACCACGAAGAGCTCGTACGTGAAGCTCTGCGCCACCGGCAGCTCCTGTCTGGGACCGGCGGGCACCGGCATCAACCACAACAAGTTCCTGCTGGCGGGCAGCGTCGGCGGCGGGACCCAGAAGAACGTCGTGGTGCAGCTGACCTCGAACCTCACGCCGTCCAACTACGCGCGCTACTGGAACAGTTCGATCACCGTCGCGGGCAACGCCGAGCTGTACGCCGGCTACCTCGCCTACTTCGACAAGCTGCCCGCGCAGAACCGCGGCGCCTGGTCGTACACCTACGGCAACGCCGGTGACTACAAGTACTACTTCTTCCCGCGCGCGGGCACCGACGCGACCACGGACACCGTGGTGAACGCGCTCGACAACATCACCTGCCGCTGGACCGACGCCGCCGGCGCACACCGTACGAGCGTGCACGCGGCCATGTTGAAGATCAGCCGTCAGGCGGTGGCCGACAAGCTGCGCGCGCTGGCCGGGGCGGGGTGCCTGGTGGACCTCGTCTACAGCGAGACGGACACGGGCACGTGGAACGCCCTGCACGGTGTCTCGGGCATCACCAACCGCTGCTACCAGCACGACGACGACGCCGACAGCGGCACCCCGAACCGGATCGTGCACTCCAAGAACGTGATGGTGGACGGCATGTACGCGGACACCGTCCAGAAGGTGATGTGGACCGGCAGCCACAACTGGAGCGGTCCGGCGCTGCGTGACAACGACGAGGCGATGCTGCGGATCACCACACCCTCGGTCTACAGCGCGTTCGAGGCCAACTTCCAGGCGGCCCGGGCCGCGGCCGTCCCCGGCACCAGCGACAACGTCGCCGCCTGCAAGAGCGAGTAGGCGCCGCCGCCCGCCCCGGTAAATCAGTACGGGTCCGGGCGGGCGGGTCGCTACGGTGACCGCATGACCAGCGACGCGTTCTCCTCCGGCGATATCGCCGCGCTGCCCCGGGCCGAGTTCGCCTTCCCGGGGCCGCTGCGGGACCAGCTCGTGGCCGCCGTCCTCGACGGCGCCAAGACCTCCACGACCGGGCTCGTGGCCGACTACGAGCACGAGAACGAGCCGCTGCCGTCCGTGGGGAGCCGTTCGGCGGTCGTCGACTCGGACGACCGCCGGGTCGCGGTCATCGAGGTCACCGAGGTGCGTGTCGTGCCGCTCGCCCAGGTGGACTTCGCCCATGTGGTGGACGAGGGCGAAGGCGACACCAGCATCGCCGGGTGGCGGGCCAACCACGAGGGTTTCTGGCACGGCGAGGAGATGCGCGCGGCCCTGGGCGACCCGGAGTTCACCGTGGACGACGAGACCCTGGTGGTGCTGGAGCGCTTCCGCCTGGTCGCCCGGCTGGACCCGGCCGGCTGACGGCCCGCCCGCCGCTCAGGCGGCGACCGTGTCCCACGCCGCCTTCGCGGACGGGCGGTGCGGGTGCTGCGGGGCCCGCTCGGCCAGCGTGGTCATCCAGGCGCCGATGTCCCGCAGCTCGCCGCGGCCGACGGCGGCCCGGACGCGCGGGAACCACCGGTCCTCCTGCGCGTCCATGTGGCGCTCGACGATGTCCATGAGCAGCCGCGTCTTGGCGTCGAAGGCGATCTCGCCGGGGCGCATGTCGTACAGCTCGGCGGCCAGTACGTCGGCGATGTGGTGTTCCTCGATGAAGCCCAGGACGTCCGGCTCCGTCTCCGGGAGCAGGACGCAGACGCGCGGGTACATGCCCTCCCGCTCGATGTACGTGTATACGGTCAGGGCGCGCAGCAGGGGCTCCACCGCCTCGGTCTTCCCCTCGACCCGGTAGGAGCGGATCAGCCGCCTGATCTCCTTGTGGCCTTCCCGCAGCATCACGATCGCGTCGGTCGACATGGGCAGCTCCCTGGAGGCACGGGACTCACTTCCGTTCCGCCCCATACCCGGCAAACCGGATGATCATGCACCGGGTCCTGGGGGTATGCGGAGCCCCGTATACGCGTGAAGGCCCGACCGGCGGTGCCGGTCGGGCCTTCACGTGCGTCTGGTGCCGGTGACGGCTTAGTACCAGTGGTGGGCCTGCCAGAAGTTCCAGGCGCCGACGGGGCTGCCGTAGCGGGAGTTCATGTAGTCCAGGCCCCACTTGATCTGGGTGGCCGGGTTGGTCTTCCAGTCGGAGCCGGCCGAGGCCATCTTCGAGGCCGGGAGGGCCTGGACCAGGCCGTAGGCGCCCGAGGAGGCGTTCGTGGCGGTGTGGTCCCAGCCGCTCTCGCGGGAAACGATGTTGTTGAAGGCCGCGAACTGCGCCGGGTCCTTGATCATCTGCTGGGCGATCGCCTTGGCGCTCGTGGGGGCCGCGGCCTGGGCGGGCACCGTGGCGAGCAGGGAACCGGCGGCACCGAGGGCGACGACGGCACCCGCGAGGGTCTTCTTCGAAGCGGCGATGCGGCGGACGACGGACTTGGACACAGATGAACCTTCCGAAGGGGACTGGGACGGTCGCGGCACGCCGGAGACGTGCGTGAGCCACTCACGCGAGGGAGAGGGGTTCGTCTGCGGCGGGGAGGAACACCCGGCCGCTGCGACTCATCCAGTTCTACCGGCGTCCCGACGGCCTGGCAACGACCCCTCCTACTAGGGAGCCTCGCAGTCGGGGACCCGCGCCCCGGGCCGCCCGGGAGGCGGATTCGCGCAGGCGGGAGCCCGGATCGCAGGGGTGGCGGGGCGGCCCGGGGAGCTACGACCCCCGGTCGTAAGTGACGTACGTCCTATGGGGCGGCTCACCTTCGAGGGGCCTGAATGTCACCAAAAGTGACCGTACATACCTTTTGCGGGTGCAGAAGAAGACGTCGATCGCCTCGCAATCAGAGGCGATCGGCTCCCTCGGCCGGGCGCTTCACAGGTGCGTCCGCGGCCCGGCGAAGGCGTGGAGCAGCTTCAGGACGGAGTCGCGCAGCTGCTCGGGGGTGAGCCGGTGCGGGTCCGGCGCGGTCAGCTGGTTGAAGAGCAGACCGTCCAGCACGGCCACGAAGGCGTGGGCGTCCGCCGCGGCGTCGGGGGCGCCCGCGGCGGTGAGCAGGTGCGCGGCGACGGCGCGGTGGCGGCTGCCCGCCGCGCGCAGGGCGGCTTGCAGCTCGGGGCGGCGCGGCGCTTCCAGCGAGAGCTCGTAGCGGGCGAGCATGCGCTCGCGCCCGTCGGCGCTCCACAGCTCGATGAGACCGGCGAGCGCCTCGGCGATCCGGTCGGCGCTCGCGGCGCCGGTGAGGGCGGGGCGCCCGTCGATCTCGGCGATGTCCAGTTCGGCCAGCCGCTCGACGGCGGCCCGCAGCAGCTCCTGGCGCGTACGGAAGTAGTACGAGCAGGAGCCCGCCGGGACCCCGGCCGCCTGGTCGACGGCGCGGTGGGTGAGTCCGCGCATCCCCGATCGGGCCAGGGTGCGGATCGCCGCGTCGGCCAGCTCCTGCCGTCGAAGCGTGGTCTGGGTCACTGATGGCCTCCTCGCCCTTTTCTTCTGCCTCTACAAGTGTAGAGTCACCGGTGTCCACTACAGATGTAGAGGGGGGTCCGATGGGCACGGCAGAGGGCGTCGGCGGCACCGGGGAACGGTCCGCGATCGTGGCGGGCGGCGGGATCGGCGGCCTGGCCGCCGGTCTCGCGCTGACCCGGAGCGGGTGGCGGGTGAAGGTGCTGGAGCGCGCGGCCACCTTCGGCGAGGTCGGAGCGGGCCTGTCACTGTGGCCCAACGGCGTGCGCGCGCTGGACGCGCTCGGCGTCGGCGACCAGGTGCGCGAGCAGGCGCTGGCGGAGACGCGGGCGGGCGTCCGCGACACGGCGGGCCGCTGGCTGTCGCGGACCGACACCCAGGAGCTGGCCGACCGGTTCGGGCCGCTGGTGATGGTGCACCGCGCCCGGCTCCTCGACATCCTGCGGGCCGCGCTTCCGGCCGGAACGCTCTGCGCGGCCAACGAGGTCACCCGGGTCGGCCCGCGCGACCGGGGCGTCGAGGTCGAGCACGGCGGCACCGCCTCACGGGCCGATCTGCTGGTGGCCGCCGACGGCATCCGCTCCACCGTGCGCTCCGCGCTGTGGCCGCAGGCTCCCGGGCCGCGCTACGCCGGATACACCACCTGGCGGCTGGTCGTCGACGCGGGACAGCGGCTGCCGGTCGGCGGCGAGAGCTGGGGACGCGGCGAGCGGGTGGGAATCGCTCCCCTGCCGGACGGCCGCACCTATCTCTTCTGCGTCGCCAACGCCCCCGAAGGACAGCGCGAGCCCGGCCGCGAACTGGACGCGATACGCCGGCGCTTCGGGCACTGGCACGACCCCATACCCCAGCTGCTGGCCGCCGCCGACGAGGAGTCGGTCCTGCGCCACGACATCCACGCCCTGCCGCCGCTGGCCAGTTTCGTCAGCGGGCGCGCCGTCCTGCTCGGCGACGCCGCGCACGCCATGACCCCCAACCTGGGCCAGGGCGCCAACCAGGCGCTGGAGGACGCCGTGACGCTCGCCGCGCTCCTGGACACCCGGCCGGACGTCGATGCCGCGCTGACCGCGTACGACCTGGCCCGGCGTCCCCGTACCCAGCGGATAGCACGGCGCTCCCGGCGGATCGGCGCCGTCGCCCAGTGGCGCTCGGCGCCCGCCACCGCCCTGCGCGACCTGCTGCTGCGCATGACGCCGGACTCGGCCGTCCTGGGCGGGCTCGCCCCCGTACTCGACTGGCGGCCGCCCGGCCACTGAGCCGCGCGGCCCCCGGTGCGCCAGGGGTCCGGATCCCGGTCAGGGGCCGAGGACATCGCGCAGCTGGGCGCGCCGGGTGATGCCCAGCTTCGGGAACACCTTGTGCAGATGGAAGCCGATGGTGCGGGGCGACAGATACAGCCGGGCCCCGATGTCCCGGTTGGTCAGTCCCTCCGCGGCCAGCTGGGCGATCTGGAGCTCCTGCGGGGTGAGCCCGGCGACCGCGCCGGGCGCCGCGGGTTCCGCCACCACCGCGCCCGCCGCCCGCAGTTCGGCGGTGGCGCGCTCCACCCACGGCCGGGCGTCGAGCCGTTCGAAGACCTCCAGCGCGCTGCCGAGCAGCGAGCGCGCCCGCGCCGACCGTCTGCGCCGCCGCAGCCACTCGCCGAAGTCCAGCTGGACCAAGGCGTGTTCGAAGGGCCATCGGGCGCCCGCCGGGTCGGCGAGCGCCGCTCGGAAGTGGGGTTCGGCGTCGTCGGGCTCGCTCAGCAGCGCCCGGGCCCGGTGCACGACCGCGTCCAGCCGGGCGGAGCGGAGGGGGCCCACGCTCTCCTCCGCGGCGGCCAGCACGGCCCGGGCGTCCGCCACCCGGTCGGCGCGGACGGCGGCGGCGGCGAGGTCGGCGAGGAGGTAGGGCGAGGCGTGCCGATGCACCGGGGCCGCGGGCACGTCCTGGGTGAAGACGCGTCGGAGGTGCTCGTACGCGGCTTCGTGGTCGCCCTCCGCGAGCGCCGCGAGGCCCAGCGTGTGGCAGTGCCGGACGTACAGGCTGCGCGAGCCGCGCAGGTCGACGCCGCGCACCGCTTCGACGGCCTGCGCCCGGGCCCCGGCGTGGTCGCCGCGGACGGCGCGCAGCGCGGCCTGGAGGGTCTGTGCTCCCACCGAGATGTTGTCCGCCTCGGCCTCCGTGGCCATGCTGAACGCCTCCTCGGCGGCCGACCGCGCCGCCGCCCAGTCGCCGCTCTCGAACAGCGCGACGGCGAGGGCCTGGGCCACCGTGCAGTTGGTGGCCGCGCGGGCGGCGGTGCGGTGGTGGTCCGCGGCCCGGCCCAGCAGCCGTACGGCAAGGCCGGTCTCGTCCAGGATCCAGGCCGTGCCGCCCAGCATCAGCAGGTCGGCGTAGGCGAACGCGCCGTCCCGCCGGGCGTCCACCATGCGGTGCAGCCGCTCCAGCGCCCGCTCCCGCTCCGCGAAGGGACGGGCCACCGCCGCCGTCCACAGCCTGCCGCTGTGCTCCGGCTCCGCCGTGATCAGGGCCGCGATGCGTTCGAGTTCGGCGAGGTGGAAGGGATCGCCGGACTTCTGCGCCGAGGTCGCCGCCGTGCTCAGGGCGTCCAGGGCCAGCGCGGGCGCCCGGACGGCCATGGATTCGGCGACCGGCAGCAGGAACCGCAGCGCGTCGTCGTGCGCGAGCGTCACGGCCCGCGACCACCCGGCCCGCAAGGACGCCTCGGCGAGCAGCCGCGGGTCCTGCGTCAGGGCGGCGACCCGGGCCGCGATCTCGCCGACCCACTGCGGGTGCCCGGCGTACATGGCGGAGGTGGCCGCGGCGAGCAGGCGGCCCGCCCGGCGGTCCGGGTCCGGGGTGAGCTCCGCCGCCCGCTCCAGGGCGGTGGCCGCCGCCGCGTGCCCGCCCCGGCGGGTGAAGCGGTCGGCGCTCTCGGCCAGGTCGGCGGCGATCGCCTCGTCCGGCCCCACCGAGGCCGCCGCCAAGTGCCAGGCCCTGCGGTCGGGTTCGTGCGCCAGGGCCGCCGCCAGCGCCAGATGGGCCTCCTGGCGGTCGGCGAAGGAGGCGGACTGGTAGACCGCCACCCGCACCAGCGGATGGCGCAGCCGTACGTGCACGCCCGCGCCCCGGCTCTCGACGCGCACCAGCCCGGCCTCTTCGGCGGGGCGCCACACCTCGGGGTCGTCCAGGCAGGGGGCCGCGTGCAGGACGTCGGAGAGCCGGTCCATGCCGGCAGCCGCCGCGAGCAGCAGCGCGCGCCGGGTCTCCGGCGGCAGGCCGGGCAGATCGGCCGCGAAGAGCCGTTCGAGCCGGGCGGTGAGCGGGAGCGAGCCGATCGGGCCGCTCGCCCGGCCGGGCTCCTTCGCGCGGGCCCGGGCGAGTTCGATGAGAGCCAGCGGGTTCCCGGCGGCCTGCTCCAGTATCTGGGCGCGGGCCTTGCCCCGGGGCGGCTGCGGCTGCTCGTCCAGCAGGAGCCCGGCGGCCACCCGGTCCAGCGGACCCGTCGTCAGATGCGGGAAGTCGCGGTCGAACCGCGCGGGGACGGCCTCGTCCCGGGCGGCGAGCAGCAGCGCGATGCGCTCGCCCTCCAGGCGCCGGGCGACGAAGGCGAGCACGTCGAGGGAGCCCACGTCCAGCCACTGGGCGTCGTCGACGACGATGAGCACCGGACGTTCCGTCGCCGCCTCCGAGAGCAGCGTCAGCACACCGGTCCTGATCATCAGCGGGTCCGGGGACTGCCGCCCGTCACCGCCCCCCGTACCGAACGCCTCGCGCAGGGCGTCGCGTTGGCGGCCGGGCAGCCGGTCCAGATCGCGCAGCGCCGGGCGCAGCAGCTGGTGCACCCCGGCGAAGCCGAGGCCCTGTTCGCCCTCGCAGCCCCTGACCCGCAGCACGCGTCGGCCCCGCGCCCGGGCCTCGGCCGCCGCCCGGTCCAGCAGGGTGCTCTTGCCGACGCCCGGCTCGCCCGTCAGCACGAGCACCTTGGGGCCGTCGCCGTCCGCGGCCTCGACCAGCCGGCCGATCGCCTCCAGCTCGCGCGCCCTGCCCCGGATGTCTCCCGTGCCTGCCTCTGCGGCGCCGACGTTCATGGTCTCCCTTGTCCGCTCCGCCGCCGTCCCGGTCCGCCCAGTGGACCGGGACACCGACGAAATGCCTGTTCACAGCGTCGTGGCTATCCTGCCAGGCCCTTGGTGAGGGGCCGACGCGTCATCCGGCGGAAGCGGCGCGGGCGGTGGGGCGGGGTGGGGCGGCCCTGTGCGGCGATGCCTCAGATCCAGCCCCGCCGGGCCGCGATCACCCCCGCCTGGAAGCGGTTGGCCGCGCCCAGTTCCTCGTGGAGGCGGCTGATCCGGCGCCGCATCGTCCGCACCGACCAGCCCAGCTGACGGGCGATCGCCTCGTCCTTGAGCCCGCCGACCAGCAGGGTGAGCATCTGGCGGTCCTCCTCGCCGAGCGGGTCCTCGGCGGGCGCGTCCAGCGGGGTCGCCGTGCGCCAGCACAGCTCCCAGTAGTCGATCAGCCCGTCCAGCAGGGCGGAGGGGCGGATGACGACCGCCCGTACCTCGGTGGAGAAGTCGAGGGAGAGCGGCATGAGGGCGAGGCGCCGGTCCGCGATGGCCAGCTTGATCCGCAGGCCGGGCAGGACCCGCGCCTGCTCGCCGTGGGCCACCAGTTCGCGGATGTCACCGAGCACGCCCGGCCATTCCAGTGCCTCGGGGGCGTACACGGCGCGGTAGCGCACGCCCCGGGTGAGCGCGGTGGCCTCGACGGGGTTGGAGGTGGTGAGGGCGTACGGCGGGCGGTCCAGCGTGATGACCTCCTCGCGCGCCTCCTGCTGGAGTTGTACGAACCAGCGGCCCAACGCCTCGCCGCCGGTGATGACTTCGACCTGTTCGGAGCCGCCCCGCTGGGCCGTGGTGAACAGCCGCGAGAGCTCTCCGGCCGCCGCCCGTACCGCGTCCAGGTCCGCGGTGCGGGAGCGCACCAGGGACTCCAGGGCCGCGCCCGGCTCAATGGCCGCGTACCGGCGGCGCGTTCCGGCGAGCCGCCCCACCAGGCCGTTCTCGCGCAGCCGGTCCAGGGCGCGGGCGACCCGCTCGGTGGAGCAGGACAGGTCGTCGGCCAGCTCCGCGGGAGCGGCGGTGTGGCGGACCAGGATCGTCCGGTAGACGCTCTCGTCGAACGGGTCGATGCCTGCGGCGGTCAGCTGGGACATGGCCAGGATCCTGGCCCGTATGTGCCAGGGACAGCAATGGGCCAGGCCAAATCGTTGTCTGGACCACTGAATTCCGATTACTTGGTCTGGCATGACCCCTCGTAGATCCCTCACCGCCGCAGTGGCGGCCGCCGTACTCGGCGGTCTGCTCTCGGCGGTACCCCAGTCCGCCACCGCGGACCCCCGCCACGATCCCGAGCAGCGCGTCATCGTCACGCTGACCGGGGAGGCCGCCGCTGCCGGGAAGGGCGTGCTGCGCTCCGCGGACGCCCGGGCGATCGGCACCGACCGTGCCGCCGTCGCCGGGCGGCAGAAGTCGTTCCTCGACCGGGCCAAGGGCGCCGGGCTGCGCCCCGGTTCGCCGCGCAGCCTCAGCCTGCTGCTCAACGCGGTCGCCGTGACGGTGAAGTCCTCCGAGGTCGCCGCGCTCAAGCGGCTGCCCGGGGTGGCCTCCGTGGTTCCCGACGCCAAGATGCGCGTACTGACCGACACGAGCGTGCCGCTGATCAACGCGCCGCAGGTGTGGCGCCGCAAGGACCCGGCGGGCAACGGCGCCGACGGCAAGGGCGTCACCGTCGCCGTCCTGGACAGCGGGGTCGACTACAGCCATCCCGACCTCGGCGGCGGCTTCGGCGAGGGCCACAAGGTCGTCGGCGGCTACGACTTCGTCAACCGCGACGGCGACCCGATGGACGACAACGGCCACGGCACCCACGTCGCCGGCATCATCGCGGGCCGGGCCGCCGAGAAGGGCGGCGTGACCGGTGTGGCGCCGGGCGCGAACCTGCTGGCGTACAAGGTCATGGACGACGCGGGCGAGGGCTACACCTCGGACATCGTGGCGGGCATCGAGGCGGCCGTCGACCCGGCCAATCCGCACCGCGCCGACGTCATCAACATGAGCCTCGGCGGCTACGGGGACGGCACCGACCCGCTGGGCGCGGCGGCGACCGCCGCCGTCCGGGCGGGAGTCGTGGTCGTCGCCTCCGCCGGGAACGAGGGACCGGCCAAGGGCACCATCAGCACGCCGGGCGCCGCCGACGGCGTCATCGCGGTCGGCGCCTCCATCAGCGGGCTGCGCATACCCACCGCCGCCTACAAGGGCGGCGAGAAGATCCAGACGTACCGCGGGATGGTGTCCGCGAACCCGCCCGCCAGGCCCTTCACCGCCGACCTCGTCGACGTCGGGCGGGGCAGCGAGGAGGACTGGAAGCGCGCGGGGGACGTCAAGGGCAAGGCCGTCCGCGTCAACATGCTGGTGGCCCAGTCCTCGCAGGACCTGTACCTGCCCGAGATCGAGATGGCCCGCGAGGCCGAGCGGCGCGGCGCCGTCGCGCTGATCGGCGGACCGTCCGGGAGCAGCGGACCGGTGCTCGCCGAGGCCCCGCCGGCGCGGCGGGCGCCCTCCCCCGACGGCTCGGTCCCGCTCGCCGCGCAGCCCTCCCTCAAGGACTCCGGCGACTCGCTGCGCATGGACCGCCTGGTGATGCTGGGCATGGACGACACCCAGTACGGCGAACTCGGCCGCCGGCTCGCCAAGGGCCGGGTCCAGGTGACCGTCAGCGGCACCGACGTCACCGACCAGATCGCCTCGTTCTCCTCGCGCGGCCCGGGCCAGCGGTGGAACCTCAAGCCCGACCTGGTCGCGCCTGGCTACGACATCCGCTCCACCATCCCCAAGTCCCTCTACGAGCCCGGTTACTACCGCATGTCGGGTACGTCGATGGCGGCGCCGCACGCCGCCGGCGCCGCCGCCCTGCTGCGCCAGCTGCACCCCGGTGAGAGCCCGGCGAAGGTCACCTCCGAGCTGGTGGGCTCCACCAAGCAGCTCAAGGGCCCCGGGGCGAGCACCGTCGGCTCCGGCCGCCTGGACGTCGCCGCCGCGGCCGACCGGGCGGACACCGGCATCACCACCACCCCGGCCTCCCTCTCCTACGGCCTGGCCGACCTCGCCGGACGTACGGTCGGCGGCAGCCAGAAGCTCACCGTCACCAACTCCGGCACCCGCGCCCGTACCGTACGGCTGAGGGCGAGCGGCCCGGCGCGGGTCAGCCCGGACACCCTGCGCGTCCCCGCGGGCGGCAGCGCGTCGGCGACCGTGACCCTGCGGGCCGAACGCCCGGCGGGCGAGGCCGAGATCAGCGGCACGGTCACCGTCACCCCCGAGCGCGGCGCCGCGCTGCGCGTCCCCTACCTCCTCGTCGTACGGCAGCTGTTCCTCCAGGCCGGCCCCGACCCGAGCGACGGCACGTCCACCGCCGTCGTCATCACCCCGGCACCGCTGGCGAAGCCGCCCGTGCTCACCGTCACCCCGCCGCACGGCAGGCCCTACACCGTCACCACCCGGCCGCGCACCGCCAACGTCTACCAGGCGGACATCACCGGCCGCGGCGAGGGCGCCCACCTGGTGACCGCCGAAGGACGCACCACCGACGGCAAGACGCTCACCAGCAACCGCGACGGCTTCGAGGTCACCCCCGCGAGCAGCCGCGGCAACCGCTGGCAGCCCGTCGGCCCCAACTCCGAGAGCGGTGACATCACGACCGCGCCGAGCGCCCCCGGCGCCGCCGTCCTCACCCAGTACGACAAGGCCGGCCCCTGGTCCACCCAGGACAACGGCGCCACCTGGCAGCAGCACACCAGGCTGCCGCTGGGCAATGTCGCGGGCCGCGCCTTCACCGTCATCGACCCGCACGACGCCAAGCGCTGGTGGTACGCGTCCAACAGCTCCTCCGGCATCCCGCGCACCGGCTCGATCCTGCGCACCGACGACGGCGGACGCACCTGGCGGACGCTCGCCACCCCCGACGCCCGCATCACCGACTTCCTCACCGACGAGTCGGGCAGAACCCTGCTCGCCGTCACCGCCACCGACCTGCTCCTGAGCAAGGACGGCGGCGACACCTGGAGCAGCGAGCCCCTCGGGATCCCCGTCGACGCCGTCTACGACGTGGCGATCGGCGGCGACAGCCTCTACTTCTCGGCGGGCAAGTCGCTGTGGAAGCGCGACGGCCTGTCCTCGGGCACCCTCGGCAAGGCCACCAAGGTGTACGAGTCGCCCGACGGCCGGGTCGCGGTCACCGTCGTCGCGGACCGCCAGGTCGTCGCCATGTACGAGGTCGGTTCCGGCATCGTCGGCTCCTTCGACGGCGGCCGGACGTGGGCCACGCTCGACAACCACGGATACGGCGGCACCGGTCTCACGATCACCGGCGGCGACATGTACGCCGGGTACGGCAAGGACATCCGCGTCGGCCGCGACCACGGCCGCAGGTGGAGCACCATCCCGGCCGCCAACCCGGCCTCCACCACCTCCGACTTCGACCGCTGGGCCGACGGCTCGCTGACCGTCTCCTCGGACGCGGCCGGCGTCTACCGGGGCACCCCCGACGGCAAGGACTACCGGCGCCTCGGCGTCCAGGGCGGCACCGTCAACGCCCTCGCCCTCAGCGGCGACCGGCTGCTCGCGGCCGGCCCGCAGGGCACGCACCGCGCGAAGCTGCCGGTCTCCGGCGCCGAGTGGGGCACCACCGGCGGCGAGGGCATGATCGGCGCGGGGACCCGGCTGCTGCAGACCTCCGCCAAGGACCCGCGGATCGTGTGGCGGGTGCGCACCGGCGCCTGGGGCGACTTCCACCTGGAGCGCAGCGGCGACGCGGGGGCCACCTGGCAGCAGAAGGGCGAGAGCAACGGCGCGGTGTACGCCCTGGCCGTGCACCCCGCCGACCCCGACCGCGTGTACGTCTCGTACGCGAACCTGCTCGGCAAGGGGCTGTTCGCCACCGAGGACGGCGGCGCCACCTGGAAGAACCTCCTGCAGGACCGGACGTACTTCACCGCCGTCGCGGGCGACCCGAAGAGGCCCGACCGGCTGTGGCTGGGCGCGCCCGACGGCCTCTACCGGTCCGACAACGGCGGCGACGACATCACCAAGGTCGCCGACGGACGGGTGGACACCATCGAGTTCGCCGGGTCGAAGATGCTGACCGGCGGCGACGCGATCAAGGTGTCGACGGACGGCGGCCGGACCTTCCGCACCGGCGACACCGGCCAACTGCCGCTGCGGGTCAGCGACATCCTCCAGGTGGACGGCACCCTCTACGCGGCGGCCACCAGCTCCTGGGACGCGGCGCTGCCGCGCGGCGGCCGGGGCGTCCTGCGCTCCACCGACGGCGGTCGCAGCTGGCACAACATCTCCACCGGCCTGCAGAACCTCAACGCCACCAGCCTGGCGGCGGCGGGCGGCTGGCTGTACGTGGGCACGGTGCAGGGAGGGGTGCACCGGCTGAAGCTCTGACCGCACGGACCGGGGAAGGGGTGGTGCGCCTGTGGGGGGCGCGCCGCCCCTTCCCCCTTTTTCCGGGCCGGGGCGTGACCGCTCAGGGCAGGATCTCGACGTACCCCTCGGTGCCGTGCACCCGGATCCGCTGCCCGTCCCGGATCAGCCGGGTGGCCCCGGCCACGCCCACGACGGCCGGCAGACCGTACTCCCGGGCGATGACCGCGCCGTGGGTCATCAGACCGCCCACCTCGGTCACCAGGCCCGCGATGCCGACGAACAGCGGTGACCAGCTGGGATCCGTGTAGGAGGTGACCAGGATGTCGCCCGCCCGGACGTCGGCCTCCGCCATGTCCAGGACGACCCGGGCCCGTCCCTCGACCGTGCCCGCGGAGACCGGCAGTCCGGCCAGGGCGCCGGCCGGTACGTCGTCGCGCCGGTACGCCCCGTCGAGGGCCTCGCCGTCCGAGGTCAGCACCCGGGGCGGGGTGAGCGCCTGGTGGGAGCGGAACGCGTCCTTGCGCCGCCGGACGAGCCCGCCGTCCACCTCGTGGGTGCGCACCGCCTCCTGGAACTCCTGGAACGTGAGGTAGAAGCAGTCCTCCCGCTCGGCCAGCACGCCGGCCCGCACCAGCTGCCCGGCCTCCTCCAGCAGGGCCCGCTTGTAGACGAAGTAGCGGCTGATGATGCCGTACTTGGGGTACTCCCGGTATCCGATGAAGGTCCGGACGCGGTCGATCATCTCCTTGGTCTCACCGGCCTTCCGCTCCCCGTCCGGCAGGGCCCGCAGCCGGGCCAGTACGTCCTGCTCCTTGGCCGACGCCTTCCGTCGGCCCTCCTCGAAGCGCCGCTCGGCGGCGCCCGGACCGAAGTTCCTGATGTGGTCGAGGAGTACGGGCACGAGCGTGCTGGGGCGTTCGCTCCAACGCGGCCGGGTGATGTCGATCTCGGCGACGCAGCGCATGCCGTACCGGTCGAGGTACGCCTCGATCGCCTCGCGTGCCTCGGCCCCGCCCGGGAGCTTCGCCAGGTCCGCCAGGAAGCCGTCGTCCTCGACGCCCCGCAGGAACGCCACGACCTGCGGCCACGGGCGGATCACGTCCGCGACGTCGAGCAGCGCCAGCCCCATCTCCGAGGTGATGTTGCCGGGAGCGGACAGGGTGAGCGTGTCGGCCGCGTTCTTCTCGCCCAGCCACTCCCCCAGCTTGTCGTTGAGCCACCAGGTGGCCTCCATCCCCGCCATGATCGCCCGCATGCTCAGCGGATCGCTCAGGACCCGCTTGTGCTCCGCGAACGCCTCCAGCAGGAACGTGAAGAGCGCGGGTCCGCTCTTCGCCCGGATGTCGCGTTCCAGGGCGCCGACGGACGCCCGGCTGCGCTCGATCAGTTCGGTGACGATGCCCGGATCGGTGGGGATCTCGTCGGGCGTGCCGCTCCTCGGCGGCCCGGCGGGACTCTCGTCGGGCACCGTCCGAATGAAGTCCTCGCGCCCGAGGACGGTCTCCAGCGCGTCCCTGACCAGCGGGTCTCCCCGCCCGATGAGGTCGAGCAGGGCCGCGCGGCCGGTGGGCGAGGCCACCCGCCGGGTGACGTCGACGAACAGCCGCCCACCGGCCTGCTCCATCGGCGCGAGCGCCGTCAGCTGCCACACGGAGAGCCCCAGGGGCTTCATGGCGTCGGTCATCATCTGCTGGTGGCCGACCGAGAGGTAGACGTGGTTGTCCTGGTCGTCGGTCTCGGGAACGGGGAACAGCGTCGTGATCGGCCTGCTCTGGACGATCTGGAAGCCGTCGTCGTCCAGGCACCACTCGATGTCCTGCGGGCGGCCGAAGTGCTCCTCGATCCGCCGACCCAGCCGTACGAGCTCCACCGCCTGCGCGTCCGTCAGCACCGGCTGCCGCTGCCGGCCCGGGTCGACCGCCACTTCGCGCGTACCGCCGGTGGGCACGGCGTGGACGGCACGCTCCTTCGCCGCGATGGTCCTGGCGACGACTTCACCGCGGCGCACCTTGAAGACGTCCGGGTTCACCAGGCCGGAGACCAGCGCCTCGCCGAGTCCCCAACCGGCGTCCACGGTGGCGACCGTCCGGTCGCCCGTGACGGGATCGGCGGTGAACAGGACGCCGGACACCCGCGGGAGGACCATCCGCTGCACGACCACGGCCATGTGGACCAGGCGGTGGTCGATGCCGTGGCGCGCGCGGTAGACGACGGCCCGCTCGGTGAACAGCGAGGCCCAGCACCGCCGGACGTGCTCCAGGACCGCAGCCGGCCCCATGACGTTCAGATACGTGTCCTGCTGACCGGCGAAGGACGCCGTCGGCAGGTCCTCCGCCGTGGCGCTGGACCGGACGGCGTGGGCGGCCCGCTCGCCGCAGCGGGCGAGCGCGCCGGTGATCGCCTTCGCCACGTCGTCCGGCACGGGGGTCTGCTCGACCGTGCGGCGGACCTCCGCGCTCAGGACCCGGACCGCCTCCCGGTCGTCGGGGTTCACCAGCGCCAGCCGGTCGAGCAGGTCCCCGACGGACGGGGCCTGCGCCATGATCCGCCGGAAGGCGTCCGTCGTCACGCAGAAGCCGTCCGGCACGCGGATGCCGTCGATCCCCGACAGGCCGCCCAGGTGCGCACCCTTCCCGCCGACGAGCGCGATCAGCGACTCGTCGACCTCCTGAAGATCCTCTACGTACGGCTCAGTCATCTGCGCAACCTCCGGGCAGCAGTGCTCGTACGCACCGCGGTGGCAAAAATCGAATCACCGTCGCCTCCCGATCCGTCGGACCTCTCGTCGGACACGTGCGCGTGGGTGCGCAGTGCCCTTCGTTTCCGCAGGTGGTGGCTTCGGCCGATGATTGTGCGCCAGCCCCGGGGCCTTGCCGCAAGCCCCCCTTCGCGCTATAACTTGAGAGTGGCGAGGAGAGCGTTCTCCTCGCTTTCTCTTTGGCCGCCATCGGGCCGAGGGCGGTTCCCGCCGCGTGGACGCCTCCGGCACGCGGGCGCGCGCGTAGTGCCTGAGCACCAGGACGCGTGCGCCGCCGGTCCGATCGCACCAGGACGAGTGGGCGCCGGGAGACGATGCCCGGCGAGACGTCACGGACCAGGGTGGAAAACGCGTGGATCACACGCGCCTTCCCTTGCCGGCGATGTCTGGAGTGATCGACAAGTGGCGAAGTTTCTCTACCGGAGAGGTCTTCCCGCTCACCCGGATGCGGGAGGCGTACGCCCACGGCGCGTCCCCCGACGAGGCGATCGTCGCCGGGTTCCGGCACAGCGGACGGGTGGTGGCCGCCACGGCGGCCACCATGATCAGCGTGTTCGCCGGATTCGTCGGCATGAACAACCCGACCGTCCAGACGATGGGCGTCGGTCTGGCCGCCGCGGTCGCCTTCGACGCGTTCATGGTCCGCCTGGCCGTCGCGCCCGCGGTCCTGGCCCTGCTCGGCCACCGCGCCTGGCGGCTCCCCCGTATCCTGGACCGCGTGCTGCCGAACGTGGACATCGAGGGCGAACAACTCACCGGCTCCGCACCGGCCTTGACGACCGGGCCGGACGCGGCGGCTACACGACAGCCCGTCGGCCGCTCCCGGTACTGAGCGGCCATGGCGCACTCGGGCGGGGCCGGACCCCGGATACCCGGCGGATGGTGGCGGGAGGCCGCGCTCACGGCGGCGGCCTTCGCGCTCTGCCTCCTCGGCGGCACGCTCCGGGACGGCGGCGACACCCTGGCCGCGCCGCCCGCCGCCGCCTATCTCCTCGCCCTGGTGTCCTGTGCCGTGCTGCCCGCGCGGCACCGGGCGCCGCTGGCCGCCATGGCGGTCACCACCGCGAGCGGGATGGCAGCGCCGCTCGCGGGGCTGCTGCTCAGCCCCCTCGTCGTGGTCCCCGCCGTCCTCACCGCGCACTCGCTCACGGCCCGCACCGAGCGGCACGCGGCCGGCGCGGTGGCACTCACCTCCGCCGCGCTTCTGGTCGCCTCCGCCCCCCTGCTGGGGGCGCTGTCGTGGCAGGACGCGAGCAGGATCGCGGCGGTGGCCGCGTTCCCCCTGGTCGCGGGCGTGCTCGGCCACTCGGCACACAACCGGCGGGCCTATCTGGCGGCGGTGGAGGAGCGGGCCCTGCGCGCCGAACAGAGCCGGGAGAGCGAGGCGCGCCGGAGGGTGGACGCGGAACGGGTGCGCATCGCGCGGGAGCTGCACGACCTGGTGGCCCACCAGATCACCCTGGCCAACGCCCAGGCCACGGTGGCCGCCCACCTCTTCGACGCCCGCCCCGAGCAGACCCGGAAGAGCCTGCGCGAGCTCGTCGAGACCACCGGGCACGCACTCGACGAACTACGGGCCACGGTCGGCCTGTTGCGCCAGTCGGGAGACGCCCCCGCCCCCGCCGAACCGGCGCCCGGGCTCGCCCGGCTCCCCGCGCTCCTCGACTCCTTCGGCCGCGCGGGCCTGGAGGTGTCGGTGCACGAGGAGGGCGCGGCCACACCGCTGCCGCCGGGCGTGGACCTCACCGCCTACCGGATCGTCCAGGAGGCCCTGACCAACGTGACCAAGCACGCCGGTACCACCAGCGCCCGGGTGCGCCTCGTCTGGCACCGCGACCGCGTCACCGTCACCGTCGCCGACGACGGAGGGGGCGCCCATGCGGCTCCGGGCGCGGCCCCGGGACCGAGCACCCCCGGGTACGGGCTGATCGGGATGCGCGAACGCGCCGTCGCGATCGGAGGCCACCTCACCGCGGGCAGACGTCCGGAGGGCGGCTTCCTCGTCTCCGCCCGACTCCCCCTGCCGCGCGCCAGGGACGCGACACCGGCGACCGGCGAGGGCCCCGGGCCTGACGGAGTGCCGGGCGGCGGGCAACCGGGCAACACGGGACCGGGCGAGCGACAGTCGGACAACGGACGGGCGGGCGACGGAGAGGCCGGGGACACACCATGAAGCAGCACCGAGACGCCGGGGAGGCGTCATGACCCTCCGGGTGCTGCTCGCCGACGATCAAGCACTGCTGCGCGGCGCCTTCCGGCTGCTCCTCGACTCCGCCGACGACATCACCGTGGTCGGCGAGGCCGGGGACGGCAGGGAGGCGGTGCGGCTCACCCGCGAGCTGCGCCCGGACGTGGTGCTCATGGACATCCGCATGCCCGAGGTCGACGGTCTCACCGCCACCTCGCGGATCTGCGCGGACCCGGAGCTGCGGGACAGCCGCATCCTGATCCTCACCACGTACGAGACCGACGAGTACGTGGCCCGGGCGCTGCGGGCGGGGGCCGGTGGTTTCATCGGCAAGGGCATCGGCGCCGAGGAGCTGCTGGACGCCGTCCGTACCATCGCCGGCGGCGAGACCCTGCTGTCCCCGGCCGCGACCCGCTCGCTGGTGGCCCGGTTCCTGGCCACGCCGGACGACACCCCGGCGCACCGCCCCGAACGGCTCGCCGTGCTCACCCCGCGCGAACGCGAGATGGTGGGCCTGGTCGCGACCGGTCTGTCCAACCAGGAGATCGCCGAGCGGATGTTCCTCAGCCCGTTCACCGTCCGCGCCCACGTGCAGCGCGCCATGACGAAGCTGGAGGCCCGCGACCGGGCCCAGCTCGTCGTCATCGCGTACCGCACGGGCCTGGCGCAGGCCACCCCCGACGGCCCCTCCACGTAACCTCACTCCCGGGCGAACTCGGGCAGCGCCAGGGCCGAGTGGGCCCGTCGCGGCGGTGTGTCGGGCAGGGTGACGAGTGCGCGCAGCCGGGTGTCACGCTGCTCCAAGGCGCGTGCCGTGGTGGGGAAGAGCGTGGCCGCGCCGTGGTCGACCAGGGCCTGGTTCAGGGTGACGAACCCGCGTACCCCGCGTTCGTAGGCGGCGAACGCCTCGGTGTGGTCCCGGTGGGCGGCCAGGGCGTGGGCGAGCATGTACGCACCGGCCAGCGCGAGGCTCGACCCCTGTCCGGTGAGGAACGAGGGCGCGTACGCGGCGTCGCCGACCAGCGCGACACGGCCCGCGGACCAGTGGGGCATACGGATCTGACCGGCCGTGTCGCAGAACAGGTCGTCCGCGTCGCGCAGGGCGGCGACCATGGCGGGCACCTCCCACCGCGCGTCCGCGAAGGCGGCGGCGAGCAGCTCCCGTTGGGCGCCGGGGTCACGGAGGGCGCCGAGCGGTGGGTGCGGCCGGTGGAAGGTGAGGAAGGCGTGGAGCCGGTGGTCGTCACCGACGGCGTAGAGGGCCGCGGCCCTGCCCGGGGTGTTCCACAGCACGACTTCGTGGGAGAGCCCGAGGGTGTTCGGCATGGTGAACACCGCGAAGCAGTAACCGAGGTGGCGCTGGAAGTGCTCCTCGGGGCCGAACACACGCTCCCGTGTGGCCGAATGCATCCCGTCGGCGCCGACCACCAGGTCGAACGTACGCCGGTGCCCACTGCGGAAGGTGACGTCGACCCCGTGGGCCGACTGGTCGAGGGTGTGGAGTGAGTCGTCGAAGAGGAACTCCACGTCGTCGCGCACCAGCGCGTGCAGGACGGTGGCCAAGTCACCGCGGCGCACCTCCAGGTCCGCTCCCTCGACGCCGCCGACGACCTTGTGCGGGCGGAGCGCGGCCACTTCACGACCATTGGCGTCGAGGAAGGTGCAGCGCCGCGAGTCGATGTGCGCCGCGCGCAGTCGGGGAAGTATCCCCATCCGCCGGACCACCTCGGTCGCGGTGCCGCGGATGTCGATCGGATAGCCACCGGCGCGCGGTGTGCCCGCCTCCTCCACCACGGTGACCGCGAACCCGGCCCGGTGCAGCCAGTGGGCGAGGGCGGGTCCGGCGATGCCGGCGCCGCAGATCAGTACGCTGCGCCTGCCGGCCGTACGCGCGTCTGCCGACGCAACGGTGAACGTCATTTCTCGATTCCCCTCTTCGTGACGCGGACGACGGGCATGGCCAGCGCGGCCACCAGG
Source organism: Streptomyces sp. cg36 (assembly GCF_041080675.1). Lineage (NCBI taxonomy): Bacteria > Bacillati > Actinomycetota > Actinomycetes > Kitasatosporales > Streptomycetaceae > Streptomyces > Streptomyces cyclosori. The sequence goes on from NZ_CP163520.1 coordinate 411,946, forward strand.
CCCGCGACGGCGAATCCCGTGACGAAGGCCGACTCCATCGGCCGGCCCGCCGGACCGGCCCCGGCGTCGAGGACCGCACCGCCGACCTGGGCACCCAGGGCGACGCCGACCACTCGCGTCACCACGAGCAGGCTGGTGGCGATGCCGGTGTCCTTGGCAGCGACGGCGGTCGCGGCTGCGGCGAGCAGCGCCGTCGTGGCGACGCCCGTGGCGCACGCGGTCAGCGCCTTGGCGAGGACCAAGTGCCAAGCAGCGGAGTGCAGTTGGGCCAGGGCGAGCATCGTGGCCGCCGTGACGGCCGAGCCCGCGAGGACCACTCCACGCGGGCCGAACCGCCGCGCCGCGATCCCGCCGAGGGAATCGCTCACCGCCCCGGCCAGGGCGCCGGGCAGCAGGAACAGCCCGATGCCGGTGGTGCTCGCCCCGAAGCCGTACCCGTCGGCGGGCAGGGCGAACAGCTGCGGAAGCAGGAAGAGCAGCATTCCGGAGCTGACGGTGAGGACGAAGGTCAGCACACAGGCCCTCGCCATCGCGGGCGTTGCCAGCATGCGCAGATCGACCATCGGCGCCGCCGCACGGCGCTCCACGGCGACCCACCCGGCGGCAAGGGCTCCCACGACCAGGGTGAGGACACCGCACGCGAGGGGCGACAGGCCGGGGCCGCTCACCGTGACGAGCCCGAGCATGAACACGAGCAGGGTGCCGCTGAGCAGGACCGCTCCGGCCCAGTCGATGGCGGTGTCCGCCGGGGCCGGTGGGTCGGGCGGCATGGTCCGGACCACGACCAGTGTCGTCGCGACGATCGCGATCGTGGGCGAGGCGAACATCCAGTGCCAGGAGAGCCGTTCGGCGAGCGGACCGGCGATCAGTGTCCCCACCATGCCGCCCCCCGTGAAGAGCGCCATCACCAGGCCGATCGCCACGGGCGACTTCCTGGGCGGAAGGTGGGTGCGCACCAGGATGAAGGAGAGGGGCAGGGCGCCCACCATGACGCCTTGCAGGACCTGGCCGATCAGCAGCACCGGCAGGTTGGGTGCCGTCGCGGCCAGCACTCCACCCGCCGCGACCAAGGCCATCAGCCGGACCAGTACGCGCCTCCCGCCGTAGCGGTCGCCGAGCTTGCCCGCCACGGGTGCGACGACCGCGCCGGTGACGAGCAACGTGTTGCCCACCAGGGCGCCCTGGGAGGAGCTGACGCCCAACTCGCCCTGCAGCAGCGGGAGTGCGGGTTCCACCACGGACTGCAGGGCGCCGAGAGCGAGCGCCAGCACACCGAGGGCGCCGACCGCGAGCCTTGAGTGGCGGCCCGGGGCCACGCCGGTCGGCTGACGTCGCACGCCGGTCGATGGACCTTCCACGCCGTGCTGCCGGTCTGCCGTGGACTGGGCCGTCTCGGACCCACCGTGAGGTGATGTCACCACTTTTCAATCACTCCAAACACCGCTGGGCAAGGGGAACGCGTGTGATGCGCGCGCCTTCCACCCTCGCTCCCGGCGCCGTGCCGGACATCGTCTCCCGCCCCCGACCCGTGCTGGTGCGTGCGGACCAGCGGCACACCCCTCCTGGTGCCTGGGCACCACATGTGCCCGCGTGCGTCGGGTCACGCGCCCCTGCGGGCGGGACCCGAGGTCGACGGAGTCAGGGACCGGCTGCCCCCGCCTCTGCCCCTTCGGGCGTGATCCGGAGAGCGGGGCAACGCTTCTTGATCAGTCGTCATCAGACAGATCAACCAGTGCGATCCAGCCACACCTTCAGGCGGAAGGGCCATCAACCATGGACAACAACCCCACCGACTCCCGCACCCCCTCCCACCCCACCACCCCCGTGGAGAAGAGACGCCGGACCCAGTACCGCACCGCGCTCCAGTCGGTCTCCCCCGCCGCCCACCACGACACCTTCGTGGACCACGAGGCGTGCTTCCTCGGCGTCAGCCTCGACAACAGCAGCTTCACACCGGCGAAGTTCACCAGCATGCTCACCTGGGTCTCACGCCGCTTCTCGCGCTGCACCGTGCTGGTCGGCGACAGCATCCACCGCCTCACCCTGGCCTCCACCCGCGGCATGGACCCGGACAGCGCGCTGGCCCACGCCCTCGATCTGGGCCGCCAGTTCACGCGGACCCAGCAGCCCGTCCTGGACACCTACCGGGGCACGACCGACTTCACCTTCGTCACCTGCTCAAAGATCCAGGCGACCGAGGAGTACGGGGAGTTCCACTACGCCCTGCGCACCCTGTTCACCAAGGACGACGACTTCCGCGCCTCGGTGGAAGCCTTCGGGCGGGCCTACCACGCCAAGCGCTCCCCCACGGTCGACGGGGCCGAACGCCAGCGGCGCATCGACGTGTCCAGCGCCTACTTCCTCGAAGAGTTCGCCGTGTTCTGCTGCCTCGCCCGCCGCGACCTGCCCGTCATGGTGTACCCCGGGCACTTCAGCACCCTCGCCGAGATCGCCGCGGGCCGGCACCCCCACGCCCCGGACGAGCTGCGCGACTTGATCCTCGTCGCCCTCCGCGTCCAGGGCCGGTAGACAGCGACGGGCCCACCACCCGACAGGGTCGCGCCTCCCCGCGCACCGCCCTGCCCAGGGGTGGCTCGGATCCCGCGTCCACCGCTTCCCCGAGGCCCCGATCCGTTGCGCGAAAACGTATTTCATGCCCTTCCCGGACGGCCGTTACGGTCGTTCCATGGACTGGAATTTCGCGACGGCCGAAGAAGTCACCGCTGCCCTGCGCGCCGGTGAGGTGACCTCGGTGGAACTGACGGAAGAGGCGATCGCCCGTATCGAACGGCTCGACAAGGCGATCAACGCGATCTGCGTGCCGGACTTCGACCGCGCGCGGGCCTCGGCCCGCGAGGCCGACGCGGCCCGCGCCCGCGGGGAGGACCGTCCGCTGCTCGGCGTTCCGGTGACGGTCAAGGAGTCCTACGACATCGCCGGACTGCCGACGACCTGGGGCATCACCGAGCACCGGGACCACGTGCCGGCCGAGGACGCGGTACAGGTGGCACGGCTCAGGGCCGCGGGCGCGGTGGTGCTCGGCAAGACCAATGTGCCGGTGGGACTGCAGGACGTGCAGAGCTTCAACGAGATCTACGGCACCACCAACAACCCCTGGGATCACACCCGTACGTCGGGCGGGTCGTCCGGCGGGTCGGCGGCGGCCCTGGCGGCCGGGTTCGGCTCGCTGTCGATCGGCTCCGACATCGCGGGCTCCCTGCGCACCCCCGCACATTTCTGCGGTGTCTACGCGCACAAGCCGACGCTCGGGCTGGCGGCGCCCCGGGGCATGGTCACGCCGTCCGCCCCGGCGCTGCCGACCGATCTCGATCTCGCGGTCGTCGGGCCGATGGCGCGCACCGCCCGCGACCTCACGCTCCTGCTCGACGTGATGGCCGGGCCGGACCCGCTGACGCAGGGCATCGCGTACGAGACGAGGCTGCCGCCCGCGCGGCACGAACGTCTCGGAGACTTCCGGGTCCTGGTTCTCGACGAGCATCCGCTCATCCCGACCGGATCCGCCGTGCGGGCGGGCGTGGGCCGGGTGGCCGACGCGCTGGCCGCCGCCGGGGCCCACGTCGCGCGGCACAGCCCGCTGCTGCCGGACCTCACCGAGGGCGCGCTGGTCTACACGCGGCTGCTGTTCTCCGGCGCCGCCGCCCGTCTTCCCGTCGAGGTGTACGAGCAGATGCGGACCCTGGCCGCGGGCCTGGACGCCGACGACCACAGCCTGGCCTCGACACGGCTGCGCGCGATGGCGTTCAGCCACCGCGACTGGATCGAGGCCAACGACCGCCGCGAGCTCCACCGCCAAGCCTGGCGGCGGCTGTTCACCGAGTTCGACGCCGTGGTGTGCCCGATCACGCCGACGCCCGCGTTCCCGCACGACCACACCGACGCGATGGGGCGCCACCTCGACATCGACGGCGTCCCGTACCCGTACTACGACCAGCTCGTCTGGGCCGGGGTGGCGACCATGCCGGGGCTGCCCTCCACCGCCGTGCCGACCGGTCCCTCCCCCGAGGGGCTGCCGGTCGGGGTCCAGCTGATCGGCCCGATGTTCGAGGACCGCACCCCGCTGAGGCTGGCCGAACTCCTTGAGGAGAGCATCGGCGGCTTCCGGATGCCGGGCTAGCGAAGGACCCCGGCGCACGGGGAAGTTCAGTGCACGGGGAAACCGAAGGCGTGGCCCTGCTCCTTGAGCTTGGGGAGGATGCGGCGCAGGGCCTGGATCGTCTGGGTGCGGTCGCCGCCCGCGTCGTGGAAGAGCAGGGTGGGCCCGTTGGGCAGTTCCCGCTCGACGGTGTTGACGATGGCGTTCGTGCCCGGGCGCTCGAAGTCCTTGCTGTCGACGTTCCAGCCCAGCGGGCGCATGCCCCGGGAGGCGGCGAGTTCACGGCTGTACGGGGTGAACGCGCCGCCGGGGGCGCGGTAGTACAGGGGCCGGACGCCGCCGGACGCTTCGGTGATCATGCGTTCGGCGTCGAGGATCTGCCGCGACTGGTACGCCTGGGACTTCTTGTCCATGGCGGTGTCGTGCGAGACGGTGTGGTCGCAGAGCCGGTGTCCGTCCGCGACCACCTTCTTGACGAGGTCGGGGTGGGCCTGCGCCTGGGTGCCCACCATGCAGAAGGTGGCCTTCACCCCGTACTCCCGCAGCAGGTCCAGTATTTGCGGCGTCCACCTGGGGTCGGGGCCGTCGTCGATCGTGATGTTCACACCGCTCGCCCCCGCCTCCGAGGAGTGGGCGATGCTCGTGGCGACCCGCTTGACGTCGCTGTCCGGCGCCTTGGGCGCGGCTGCCTTGGCGGGGGATTCTCCTGCGGCACCGGCCTGCGCGGTCCACACCGAGGCACCGGTGGCCAGCACCACCACCCCCAGCGCCGCCCCGACCACCTTGCCGTACCAGACCCGCCCGCCAACGTGCCGCGCCATGCCCCGCCCCTCTCCCGCAAGTCCTTCGCCGATCGGTGGTCGCCCTTGCGACCACCTGCCAGGACGACGGACACATGCCGAGGGCTGCCTCTGTTACCGATCACGGACAATACCGCGAAGGATCAGCGACAACTCACGGCGGACGGCCGCCAGAAGCACGCCGGCCGGTCCGCCGCCGGGCGCCGCGGACGGGGCCGGGGCGTGGCCACGGCAGCGATGGCTAGAATCAGCCATGGATTCGAACTCTCCTCCCTCTCCAACGCATTGGCCCCGGCGGCGCGCCGTGGGCCTGGCCGCCCTGCTCGGCGCGGCGGCCATCGGCTGGACCGCGATCGCGCTGAGCGTGCACACGAACGGCTCGACTCCGCCCGAGCCCGGCGGGGTGACCGATGCCGAACTGGCCCGGCTCGGCGCCGCCGTGATGGCCGGGCTCGCGGCGACGGCCGCCGGACTGTGGTGGCGCCACTGGACGGTTGCCCGTCGCGCGTCCGTCGGCGGAGGCTGGGCACGCGGAGCGTTCGCCCTCTCCGCCGTCCATGCGCTTTTCGTCCTCCCGGTGATCGTGTTCGCCTCCTGGAGCTGGAAGGCACTCGCGATCGCCTTTACCTGCGCGGTGGTCGCGGGCGGGGTGCGCGAGGCCGCCGAGGCGACGTCTCCGGCCGACCGCGGGACGCCCGCACCGCTCCCGGTGGCTCACTGACGGTTCCTCACCGAGCCCTCCCTCCGGCTGCGGCGCGTATTTCCGCCCGCCGCTCCGCGGACGGCCTTGCGTCATCCCTCGAAAGAGCGAAGCCCCGTAAGAGCGTGGGCGTGCCGGCGCTCGCCCGCTCCGTCGATCCCCTCAAGGACGACGGGGAACCGGGCGCCGAAGGAGCAGGGGGCGGGACCGTCGTCGGCCCCGCCCCCTGCTCCTGTGCTCCTGCCCCGGCCGGTCCCGTGGTTCAGCGGCCCGCGGCCAGGCGCTGGCGCGTGTAGCCGATCGCGGCGAGGGCGAGGGCCAGGCCGCCGGTGAAGTAGACCTGGACCCGCGTCCCGGAGTCGACGGCCATCAGGACCAGCACGCCCACCACACCCGCGAGCGCCACCCAGGTCAGATACGGGAAGAGCCACATCCGGACGGTGAGCTTCTCGGGCGCCTCGCGCTCCAGGCGGCGGCGCAGCACCAGCTGGGACACCGCGATGAAGCCCCACACGATCAGCACGACTCCACCGACCATGTTGAGCAGCCAGGCGAAGACGGTGGTGGGCCACCAGTACGACAGGAGCACGGCGAAGAAGCCGAAGGCGCAGGAGGCGAGCACCGCTCGGCGCGGGACCCGGCCGGAGATCCTGCCGAGGAAGGCGGGGCCCTGGCCGCGCGCGACCAGCGAGTAGGCCATGCGCGAGGATCCGTAGATGTTGGCGTTCATCGCGGACAGCAGCGCGACGAGGATGACGGCCTCCATGATCCGCGCGCCGCCGGGGACGCCGAGCCGGTCCAGGACGGCGGCGTACGGGCCGACTTCGGTGACGGCCGGGTCGTTCCACGGGATCAGGGTGACGATCGCCAGCATCGAGCCGACGTAGACGATGCCGATCCGCCACATCGTGGTCTTCACCGCCCGTGCCACGCCGCGCACCGGGTCGTCCGACTCGGCCGCCGCGATGGTCACCGTCTCCAGACCGCCGTAGGCGACGACCGAGGCGAGCAGTCCGACGAGCAGTCCGCTGACTCCGGTGGGCAGGAATCCGCCGTCGTGCACGAGGTGTGCCGAGCCGGGGGAATCGGTGCCGGGCAGCACGCCCAGTACCGCGAGTGCGCACAGCGCGAGGAAGAGCGCGATGGCACCGATCTTGAGGGCGGCGAACCAGAACTCGAACTCGCCGAAGTTCGATACGGCGGCCAGGTTGGCGCCGCAGAACAGCGCCATGAACGCCAGCACCCAGAGCCACGACGGGGTCCCGGGGAACCAGCCCTGCATGATGTGGGCGGCGCCGATCGCCTCGATGCCCACTCCGACGACGAGCAGGGTCCAGAACATCCAGCCGGCGGTGAACCCGGCCCAGGGCCCGATCGCGCGCTCGGCGTGCACGGAGAACGACCCGGAGGCCGGGTCCGCGGCGGACATCTCGCCGAGCATCCGCATCACGAACATCACCAGGACGCCGGAGAGCGCGTACGCCAGCACGATCGACGGCCCCGCGGCGGCGATGCCCGCGCCCGAGCCGACGAAGAGCCCGGCCCCGATGACACCACCGAGAGCGATCATCGAGAGGTGTCGCTGCTTGAGCCCGTTGGAGAGCGGTGTGCCCTGCGGGTGCTCGTCCTGCTGCTGCTCCCGCTGCGGGGAAGGGGAGGTCAGTGTCCGGCTCATAGGGTGGGGCCTGTCCAATTGCTGAGATCGAAGTACCCCTGATTGTGAGACGATCTCGCGATCTTCCGTCCGCTCTGTCCGTTATTCGGAAGTCTTGATCACCGACGGTGACCGCATCCGTACGCGGCCCGGCCACCACCACCCCGGCAGCGGAGGGAGAAGTGACCGGCGCGCCCCACCACTCGGCATCCGCCCGGGGTGCGTGGGGCGCGCGGGGCCGTAGGGTTGGCGCCATGTGCTGGAGCGCGACAGCCGACCTGGTCGCGGGCGCGGGCATCACGGCCGTGGGAGCGGTCGCGGTCGCCTCGGCGGTCCGCCGCCCCCGGACCCTGCCGCTGGCCGCGCTGCCCGTGCTGCTGGGCGGTCACCAGATCATCGAGGCCGAGGTCTGGCACCGGAACGGGGGTACCGGGCCCGCCACCGTCGCCTGGGCCGTCATCGCCCTGCCGCTGCTGGCGCTGTGGGTGCCGGTCGCCGTCCTGTGCGCCGCACCGGCGGGCGCGCGCCGCCGCCTGCTCGTACCCCTGGCCGCGGGAGCCGCGACCTCGGCGGCGCTCGCTCACACGCTGGCGACCCGTACCGTCACGGCCGAGATCCGCGGGCACACCGTCGGGTACTCCCTCGGCCTGCCGCACTCCGAGCTGATCGTCGCCGGCTATCTGCTGGCCACCATCGGTTCCCTGCTCCTCGCGGGCGACCGCGGTCTCGTCCTGTTCGGCGTCCTGGTGGGCGTCGGAGCGGCGGTCTCGTTCACCCTGTGGCGCCGGGAGTACATCTCGACGTGGTGCGCCTTCGCGGCCCTGTCGTCGGTGCTCCTGACGCTCTGGATCAGACGACCGGGCCCGGCCGGAACGGACGCCGCCGGACATCCCCGCTGAACGGGAGGACTACGGCGCCGTCCGGGCCGGCTCCTCGGCGCCCGCCTCCTTGACGAGGCGGTCGCCCGGCGTCAGCGACTCCCACAGCGCCTTCTCGACGCGGACCTTCTTGGAGGTGCCGTCCTGGAGGCGGATTTCGACGTAGTGGTAGAGGTTCGAGCCGTCGGTGGCGCGGCGCGTCTTGTCCGTGACGACGCCGTCCCAGACGTCCTCTTTCCGTACTTTGCGAGAGGAGAACATCTTGTCACTGTAGCCCTCAAGGGGCGGCACACTCCGTCACCGGCCGTTGCCGCACGTGAGGGTATTTACTTGAACTCTCACATTGTTTTATCGTCGCCACCGAGGTCACCACTTCGCGCCCCACCGCCCCAGGGAGATCCCATGCCTGTCCGCCGCCTCAACCACGCGGTGCTCTACGTACGCGACGTCGCACGAGCCGTCGAGTTCTACACCGACGTCTTCGGCTTCCGGCTCGACGTCGACATCCCCGGCCGGGCCGCGTTCCTCAGCGCCGAGGGCACCCTCAACGACCACGACCTCGGGCTCTTCTCCGTCGGGCCGGACGCGCCCGGGCCCGAGCAGGGCCGCGTCGGCCTCTACCACCTGGCCTGGGAGGTGGGGACACTCGGCGAACTGGTCGAGATCGCCGAGAAGATCAACCAGCGCGGCGCCCTGGTCGGCTCCACCAACCACCAGGTCTCCAAGTCCCTCTACGCCAAGGACCCCGACGGCAACGAGTTCGAGATCATGTGGCGGGTGCCGCGCGAGGACTGGCCGACGGCGGACGAGAACGCCCGCCCCGGCGCCCTCGACCTCGAAGAGTCCCTCAAGCGCTGGGGGCCCGACCTCAAGACGGGCGCCGCCGCCGGTTCCGCCACCTGACACACCCCGGCCGCGAACCCGGCGGCCCTCGGATCCCCGGCCACCACTCACAGGCACACGTGCAGCGCGCAGATGTCGTCGTGGCGGGTGGCGGGCGTGACGAGGGCGTCCAGGATGCCGTCCAGGACGCGCGTGCCGCCGACGTGTGCCGCGGTGGCGTGCGCCAGCCGGGCCAGGCCGTCGTCGAGGTCCTCGCCCGGATTCTCGACCAGGCCGTCGGTGTAGAGCAGCAACTGGTCGCCCGGGAGCAGGTGGAGGGTCGACGCCTCGTAGCGGACGTCCGTGGTCGCGCCGAGGAGGACGCCCTGCGGGGCCGGCAGGTAGCGGGGTCTGCCCCGGCGCACGAGCAGGGGCGGCAGGTGCCCGGCCTGCACCCAGGTCAGCACGGACGTGGCGGGCTCGTACCGGGCCATGATCATGGTCGCGGTGCGGAAGTTCCGCTCGGAGGTGTGCAGCAGCAGGGTGTTGAGCCGGGTGAGGATCGTGTCCAGGGGTGTGCCGTTCACCGCCATTCCTTTGGCCGCGAAGCGCAGTTGGGCCATGGTCGCCACCGCGTCCAGCCCATGGCCCGCCACATCGCCGACCACCAGCAGGGCGCTGCCGTCGGGCAGTTCGATGGCGCTGTACCAGTCGCCTCCCACGTTCAGCCCCTCCACCAGGGGCTGGTAGGCGACGTCCACCGTGAGCCCGGCCAGGCGCAGCGACTGCTGGGGCAGGGGCAGCAGGGCGTGCTGGAGGCGGGCGGCCAGCTCGCGCTCGGCGGCCAGTACGCCGCGCTGGGCCAGCGCCGCCTCCTCGTGCTCCAGCAGCCGCTCCGCGGCCCGCTTCGCGGCGCTCACGTCCTGGAAGAAGCCGTGCACCTCCACCGGTGTGCCCTGGGCGTCCACCACGCTCTCCGCGACGATCCGCACATGCCCGACTCCCCCCTGGGGGAGGGCGATCCGGAAGGTGTGGTCGATGGAGCGGCCGTCCGCCAGCAGGCGCCGCACGGCCCGGCCCAGCTCCGGCAGGTCCTCGACCAGGACATGGGCGGGCAGCTCCTCCAGCGTCATCGGCCCGAGGGAAGGGTCCCTGCCGAAAATGGCGTAGGTCTCCTCCGACCACGTGATGACGTCACGCGTGAGGTCCCAGTCGGCCCAGCCCATTCCGCCCAGCCGCTGCATCACCGTGAGCCTGCGCCGCTCCCGCTCGCCGCTGTCCAGCCGGACCCAGGAGACGATCAGGCCGTCCTGGCAGGCGGCGGCCCGTACGGCGAAGCGGGACAGGCGCGGCAGGCCGGCGAGGACCTCCTCGTACTCGAAGGGCCGCCCCTCGTAGCGGACACCGGTCTCCAGCGCCTGGAGGTAGCCCTCCCACAGCTCGGTCCCGGCCACCGTCGGATAGGTCTCCAGGACGCTCAGCCCGACCAGTTCCCTGCCCCGGCGGGCCCCGATGTCGATCGCCTCGGGCGAGGCGGCCAGAATGCGGAAGTCCGCCACCGCGCCGTCCGCCCCGAGGACGGGCCGCAGGAAGATCGCCGAGCCGGGGATCCCGTCCAGCACCTCCTGCACGGCCGATGCCCGCCCGGCGGAGGGCTGTTCGCCCCTGGCCGCCGGCTCCCGCACGCACACGTAACGACTGGAGGAGAAGAGGGAGGTGTCCGCCTCCGCGCCGAAGCCAACGCTCCCCGATGCCGCCCCCAGCGACTCCTCGCGCTCAGTCATGCTAGGAGCATGGCACGCCGTGGCGCCCGCTCCCCGCACAACGGATCATCTGGCCGTCGCCCTCGTTGACGCCGCCGCGGACACCGGCTGCTCCACTGTCAGCTCGGCCACGCCCGGGTGCTGTCCGGCCGCCGCGTCGCCCTGGACGGTCACCCGCACATAGCGCGCGAGCCGCGGGTCGCCCGTCACCGCGCGCCGCCAGTGCCGGCCGTCGAGGGAGAGGTCGACGGCGTAGGCGGCGGGCGCGGCACCCTTCCAGGTGGGGGTGACCGCGCCGACCCGGACGGGCCGGGCGAGGTCCGCGGTCAGCCGGCCGGAAGCGCTGTCGGGGACCCAGGCGGTGGCCGGGTTGCCGTCGACGGCGGCGCCCGCGTACATGCCGGGCTGCTCGGACGAGGCCGTGGCGGTGGTGCAGCGGGCCGCGTTGGTGGTGGGGGCGAGGTCGGGGCGGCGGGTCTTGAGGACGGCCGGGTGGCCCGCGCCGACGATCCGCTCGCCCTGGGGGGTGTCGAGGGTCATCGGCGCGCCACCGGTGAGGCGCACGGTGGTGTGGTGGGCGCCGAGTTCGACGTCGAAGGTGCGTCCCTGCCAGGTCAGACCGCGCAGGGTGACGCCGCCGGCCAGCTGCGGGGGCAGCATCGGGTCGAGGTGGAGGCGGTCCTCCCGCATCCGCATGCCCGTCAGGCCATGGGTGAAGACCTGCAGGAAGCCGCCCTTGCCGGTGAGGAAGTCATGGGCGGGCGAGCCCGCCAGGGGGTCCTCGGCGCCCGCCTTGTCGCCGCGCGCCTCCGAGAACTGGCCGAAGGGGCCGCGGACGAACGGCTTGATCGACCGCTCCAGATAGGTGTACGTGGAGCAGCCCGGCTCCCCGATGCCCGCGGCGTCGATCGCGTGGACCGAGTCCGTCATGGCCGGGCCGTCCGGGTCGGTGCGCTGGGCGTAGTAGTCGAGGGTGGCGGCGGCCGAGCCCTCGGGCATGCTCCACTCCAGGGGGTACATCAGCAGCACCGTGTCGGCCTGCTTGATGGTGCTGCCGCGGTAGCCGTCGTACTGCTGGAAGACCTTGCTGTGCGCGTCGTAGGGGATGCGGATGCGGTCGGCGATCCGCTGCCAGGCGGGCGGCGCCTGCTCGCCGAGGAGTTCGGCGGCGCGGGCGGCGTGGCGCAGGGCGGTGACGGCACCGGCGTTGGTGAAGACCGCGTCGTCGACGCCGTTGCTGTATTCGTCGGGACCCGCCGTGTCCTTGACGGAGTAGCCGCCGTCCTGGTCGGGCGTGACGCGGCCCGCCCAGAACTCGGCGATGCCGCGCAGCACCGGCCAGCCGCGCTCGCGCAGCCAGTGGGTGTCCCCCGTGGCCAGGTAGTACTGCCAGGTGGCGAGGGAGATGTCGGACTGGAGGTGGATCTGGGTGCGGCAGTGCGGCGGGTCGACGCTGTGGCACTCCTGCGCCAGGTTGCCCGAACTCCCGCTGTTCCAGGGGTAGAACAACCCTGAGTAGCCGAGCTTCCGGGCGTTCTCACGGGCCCCGGCGCGGGTGCGGTAGCGGTAGTCGACGACGGTCCTGGCGAGTTCGGGACGGGTGGCGAGCAGGCCGGGGTACATCCACGTCTCGGCGTCCCAGAAGACGAGACCCGCATAGTTGTCGCTGGTCAGACCGGTCGGAGCGATGCTGTTGGCCGCGCCTTCGCGGGTGTTGGAGAGCAGCCCGTACTGGGCGGAGCGCACCCATGACCGCAGGTCGCGCCGGCCGGGTACCTCGATGTCGGCGCGCCACAGCCGCGCCCAGGCGGCGGTGTGGGAGCGCAGCAGGGCGTCCCAGCCCAGGTCGGCGGCGCGCTGGGAGGCGGCGGTGGCGTCGCGGCGCGGCGCGCGCGAGGTGAGGGCCGTGTCGATGCCCACGTATTTGGTGACGTCGTACGACTGCCCGCGCCGGACGGGCAGGGTGACGGCCTGCTGTGCGCTCAACTCCCTTGCCGGGTCCGCCCGTCGGGTGCGGGCGCCGTGGGCCGCGCGTCCGGGGAGCAGGGTGGAGGCGAGGGCGCCGTCCACGTCCGTGCCGTCCGTGCGGAAGGAGACGTCCATGGTCGGTGCGGTCCGGCCGTCGCGGCGTCCGCCGCTGCGGTCGCCCCCGCCGGTCTGCCGGATGCGGCGTGCGCCGCGGCCGTCGAGCGTGTCGGTGACGGTCGCTTCGCCGCTCCAGTGCGGGGTCATCGCGACCCGTACGGCGCCGATGTGCGCGTGGACGCGGTCGGCGAGCACTTCGTAGACCAGGTCGGTGCGGCGGCCGTCGGCGGCCGTCCAGGTGAGCGAGGTGCGCACGATCCCGCAGCGCTGGAGGAGCGACTGGTGGTAGTGCGAGATGCGGCCGGGCGCTGTCGAAGAGCTGAAGGTGTCCCCTCCCGCTCCCCCGGTGCCGACGGTCAGCCCGGTCCAGGTGGGCAGCGCCGCGACGGCCTGCCGGTCCCCCGCGGTCGACGGGTTGTGCGCGTACAGGCCGGACACGAAGGAGCCGTCGTAGCGCGGGGTGAACAGCGGCCAGCCGGTCTTGGCGGTGCTGTCGGCGTATCCGGCGCCGTTGGGCGGCACCCGCTGTCCCAGATAGCCGTTGCCGACGTAGGCGTGGTGGGTGTCCGCCGCGTCCATCCGGGTGGCGGTGAGCGTCCAGTCGTCGCCGCCCCGGCAGGTCGCGGCGGTGTCGGCCGTCTTCGGCACGGGCTGCGAGGCCGCCGCCGGTGCGGAGGTGACGAGGGCTCCGGCCAGCAGCACCACGGCCAGCCGGGCGGTACGCGGTCGCACGCCGAGGGAGTACGTCATTGTTCTCCGTCACTCTGGTTCACCTGCGAGGGGCCCTGGGACCATAAATTTCCTGAACGATTGACGTCAATAGATGCGCGCCAATCATCAAGTGTCGAATGCATGTGACCGTTGTCCATGTGCGGAGTCTTGACAACCGATCATGAGCCTGACAGGAGTGGCACTGCGGCAACTTCCGTGCACGGCACCACCCGAAGGGGGCGATCGGCGCATGACCAGCGATGAAAGCGCGGATGACGGGTACGACGTCGTCATCGGCGGAGCCAGCCTCGCCGGCTGCGCGGCGGCGATCCTGCTCGCGCGGCGCGGCGCCCGGGTCGCGCTGCTGGAGCGCCGCTCGGACCCGGCCGCGTACAAGGTGCTGTGCACCCACTCCCTCACCGCCAACGCCTACCCGGTGCTGGACGAACTCGGTCTCATACCCGCGCTGGAGAAGGCCGGAGCCGTCCCCAACAGGGCCCGCTGGTACACCCGCTGGGGGTGGATCGAGCCGAAGGCCGCACCCGCGGGCCCCGAGCTCCCCTACGGGTACAACGTGCGGCGCAGCACCCTCGACCCGCTGATCAGATCCCATGCGGCCCGCACCCCCGGCGTCGACCTCCTCCTCGCCCACCAGGTCACCGGAGTGCTCCGGGAGGGCGGGCGGTACACGGGAGTGCGCGTGTCGACGCCCCGGGGCGAGCGCGAGATCCGGGCCCGTCTGGTGGTCGGCGCCGACGGCAAGGACTCCTCCGTCGCGAAGTACGCCGGACTGCCGGTGCGCCGGTACGAGAACGCGCGGTTCGGCTATCTGGCGCACTACCGCGGCCTTCCCCTGCGGGGCGGGATCGCCAACGTCTGGTTCCTCGAACCCGACATGGCCTACGCCTTCCCCAACGACGACGGGGTGACGGTCCTGGCCGTCCTCCCCGACAAGAAGCGGCTGCCGGCCTTCCGCGAAGACCTGGAGGGCAGCTTCGCCGCGTTCGTCCGCGCGCTGCCCGAGGCCCCGCCCCTCGACGCCGCCGAGCGCATCACGAAGATCACCGGACTGGTGGACTACCCCCTGCACAGCCGCAGGCCGACCGCGCCCGGCCTCGCCCTCATCGGCGACGCCGCCCTGACCGGGGACCCCCTGTGGGGAGTGGGGTGCGGCTGGGCCCTGCAGTCCGCCCACTGGCTGGCACAGGCGGTCGCCCCGGCCGCGACCGGCCGCGGCGACCTGGACAAGTCACTGGCGGCATACGCCCGCAGACACCGCCGCGAGCTGGCGGGCCACCAGTACCTGGCCGCCGACTACGCCAAGGCCCGGCCGTTCAACCCCGTCGAACGGCTGGTCTTCTCGGCGGCGGCACGCGACGCGTCCACGGCTCGGCACATGCACCTGTTCGCCTCCCGACTCATCGGCCCGCTGCGCTTCCTCAGCCCGGCGGCCCTGGCCAGGGCGACGGCCGTCAACGTCCGGCACCGGCTGACGGCACCGGCCACGCGGCCGTAGGGCCCCTTCGCCTACGGCAGGTTCCTCCGCAGCCACGCCAGGGCGGTGTCGGCCACGGCCGGCCAGCCGCTGTCGACGATGAGGGAGTGGCCCCGGTCGTCGAAGCGCTGGTACTCGGTCACCGCGGCGGAGCGCCTGTACTGCTTGTGCGTCGAGCGGGTCAGCACGTCCGGGATGGTGTGGTCGAGCTTGCCGGACAGCAGGAGGAGCGGGCCGCGCTCCTCGTTGCCGGTGGCCACCTTCCCGGGCGAGTCACGGTGGAGGTTGGCGAGCGCCAGCTCGAACAGGGGACGGGCCGGGCTGGGCATCGACCACTTGTCGTGGAGCGCCGCGGACTCCTCCTCGGACACCGCGTTGGCGAAGCCGAACCGGAACTGCTCCGGGGTGAGGGACACCGCCCGTTCCGCGTTGCGGCGGTTGCGGAGGATCGGGAAGACCGCCTTGCCCTGGGTCGCGCTCAGCGCCTTGACGCCCTTGATCTGCCCCGGGGAGATGGCCACGGCGGCCCGGCCGATTCCCTGCCCCAGCAGATGCTGCACCACAAAGCCGCCCATCGAGTGCCCGACCAGCACGGGCGGCTCGGGCAGCTTCCCGATCACGGCCGCGCACGCGGCGGAGATCGCCTCCACGCCCACGCCCGCCTGCGCCTCCGGGTGGGCGCGCGCTTCCTCGACGGTGTCGGGCTCACCGGGCCAGGCCGGCATCACCGGCTCGTAGCCCTCATCGGCGAATCGTTCCGCCCAGGGCTGCCAACTCGTGGCGTGGAGCCACAGGCCATGGACGAGGACCACGGGTATCCGGGTGTTCGGCATGAGGTTCTCCCCTCTGCGGCCCCCCGGGTGCCCCACTCACTATCGCAGCCGCGTCCCGGTTGCGCAGGTCGGAGCCGCGCGCTACGGGCGCCTGTGGTCACGCCGCCGACGAGCCCTCCGTCTGCCGACCCGCTCCTCGCACCCATCACCCGGTCGGGTGAACGGCGGAATCACCGGCCCGGCCGATGGGCAGTCCGCTCAGGACATCGAGCGGAGCCGAGGGGTATGCATGACTGAGCACGCGACCGGCGGTCCGAAGGGTCCCTTACCGGCCGAGGAGGCCGTCCTGCTGATGGCGGGCGCCCTGGACCTCGTACTGGAGCAGGCCGAGGTGGCGGTGCGGCGGACCCGCCAGTTGCTGGGGCGGTCCGACCTGTTGAGCCTGGCCGCCGACGCCCGCGACGACCTGGTCTCGCGGGGCCGCAACAGCGGACTGCGCCCGCCCCCCTTCGCCGCACCGGAGGCACATCTGGAGGAGCTGGCCCAGCGGGCCCGGCGCCGGGCCGAGCGGGCGCGGCAGGCCGGGCCACCGAGCGGGGACGCGGGGGCCGCCGACGCGGACGCCGCCGGGCCCGGTGCCGGGTGAGCACCGCGGCGACCATGCCGCAGGGCGGGCCTCGTGGCCCGGCCTTCGACCCGGTCCCGCTGCGGCGGCGCGTCGATGAGGTCCTGGCCGAGTTCGCGGACCGGGAGAGCGCCCTGCTGGAGGCGGTCGACCCCGAGCTGGCACCCGTCGCCGAGGTGCTGCGGGACACCGCGGCCACCGGGAAGCGCCTGCGGGCCGCGTTCTGCTACTGGGGCTGGCGCGGGGCCTTCCGGGGCGACGGCGACGACATCGTGCGCGCCTCCGCCGCCCTGGAGCTGGTGCACGCCGCCGCCTGTGTGCACGACGACCTGATCGACCGCAGCGCCGTACGGCACGGCCGCGCGACGGCGCACCGTTCACTGGGCGACGCCCGGCCCGACACCGGGCCCGCCCTGGCCCTGCTCGTCGGCGACCTGCTCATCTCCTGGTCCGGCCAGCTGTTCACGGACTGCGGGCTGCCCGCCGCCTACCTCAACCGCGCCCGGCCGCTGTGGGCCGCGCTGGCCCGGGAGCTGGTGGCCGGTGAATGCCTGGAGGTGCTGCGCACCCGGCGCGGCACCGCCGTGCCCGACCCGGCCGACTCCTTGAAGGTCATCCGGTACAAGACCGCCAAGTACACCGTGGAGCACCCGCTGCACATCGGGGGCCTGCTCGCCGGAGCACCGCCCGCGCTGCTGGAGGCGTACAGCGCCTACGGGATCCCCCTGGGCGAAGCGTTCCAGCTCCGGGACGACCTGCTGGGCGTGTTCGGTTCGCCGGAGGCGACCGGCAAGTCCAACCTCGACGACCTCACCGGCGCCAAGCCGACCGTCCTGCTGGCCCTCACCATGGCGGCGGCCACCGACGCGGAACGGCTGGAGCTGCGCGCGCTGCTCGACCACCCCTCCCCCGGCGGCGGGGAGTTGCTGCGCTACCGGGAGCTCGCCGAGGCCACCGGCGCGCGCGAGGGCGTCGAGGAACTGATCGTGGAACGCGCGGCCCGCGCCGCCCGCGCCGTCGAGACGGCCCGGGCCGCCCGGTTGCTCGCCCCGGACGCGGCCGACGCCCTGCACACGCTGGCCGCCCGCTCGCTGAGCCGTACGGCCTGAAGTCCCGCTCCACCGACCCCGGTCCCCGGGCCTCCCCGTCCCCGGAGTGCCCACGCCGCGAAGGGAAGCCGCACATGAGCACCACCGAGTCCACCGGTCCCGCTCCCCACTACACCGAAGAGCGCCTCGACGGGCTGCGCCGGGTCGGCGACGAACTCGCCGACGCCACCGTCGCGGAGCTGTTCGAGCGCGGCGACATGGGGCGCTTCAACACCCTGATGCGCTGGTTCGCCACGGCCGGGCAGGAGCTGCCGGAGGGGCTGCCGGACGTGGCGCGGGAGTATCTGGAGGCGACCGCGATGCCGCCGTCCTGGGTGGACTGGGGCGAGATGGAGCGGGCACGGCTGTTCTTCATCGACAACAACGTGCACATCTCCACCGCGCTCTCCTTCGCCTCGATGCCCGCCTGCTACGTGGTGCCGCACGTGGCGAAGCTGCTGAGCGCCACCCACTCGCTGCAGTACCCCTCCCGGCGCATGGCGGAGACCGGGCAGTTCACCGTCTATCTGATGCAGCCCGGCGCGTTCGAGGCGGGCAGCCGCTTCATCCCGGCCGCCCAGAAGGTCCGCCTGCTGCACGCCGCCATCCGGCACCACCTCCAGCGCGAGAACCGCTGGGACGTGGCCGCGCTGGGCACCCCGATCTGCCAGGAGGACATGATCGGCGGCCAGATGATGTTCTCCATCCAGGTGCTGGACGCCCTGCACCGGCTGGGCATCCACATGTCCAACGAGGGGGCCGACGCGTACTTCTACGCCTGGCGGGTGGTGGGCGCCATGCTCGGCATCGACCTCGCGCACATGCCCGCCGACCTCGAACAGGCCCGCGCCTTCTCCGACCTCTACATGGCCCGCCACATGGGCCCCTCCCCCGAAGGCGCCCTCCTGACAGGGCAGTTGATCGACCTGTACGAGGAGGTGGTGCCGGGCACGCTCTTCGACCCGGTGGTCCCGGCGATGATCCGCTTCCTGATCGGTGACACCGCCGCCGACTGGCTCGACGTGCCGCGCTCGCGCGCCTGGGACACGGCGGTGCGCGCGGCCCCCGCGTTCCTGGGCGTCCTGGAGACCATCGAGGACCGCTCCCCGTTCGGGGCGTGGGCGCTCGACCGGCTGGGCCACTACACCTCGGTCTTCGAACTGAGCGCGCTGACCCGGGGGCGGATCATGCAGTACGCCATCCCGGAGGAGCTCAAGGGCGACTACGGCGTGGCATCGGCCAAGCCCCGACTCGACCGGTGGACACCTCCCGCGCTGACCCCAGAACGGGACCCGGCGGGCTGACCCGCACCGACGACGGACCGCGACCAGGTCAACTGCGTTGCACGAAAGGGCATTTCACCCGACGGCATCGTGCACGCCGTGTTTCGAAACGGTGACATTGCCGGGGCAACGCCCCCCACGTCTCCTGTCTCTTCCCTTGCGAAAGTCCGCCGGTTCGGTCGAGAGCTGACCATTCCCGACCGGTCCGGCGTTCGTCGCAGCAACCAAGGAAGAGGGAAAGTCATGATCATGCGTAATCGCCGTACGGCACTGCGGGGGGCGGTCGCCGGGACGATGGCCACGGCGGCCCTCGTTCTGGCGGCCGGAGGTGCCTCGGCGAAGTCCGACATCTCCTTCGACGCCGGTCCGCGCACCGCGCGCCTCGGTGCCGCCGTCCACCTCGCCGGGCACGGCTCGGACGACAACTCCACGTACAACCGCTTCTGCGTCCAGCAGCGCTCGGGCTCCGGCGGCTGGGTGAACGTGCGCTGCTCGCGCGGCGGCTACAACGGCGGCGGCAGCCTCGACTTCACCGTCCGCCCGTCCCACCGCGGCCAGTGGCAGTACCGCGCGGTGCTCACCGAGGCGTCCTCGCCGACCTCCAAGCGCCAGTGGATCCACCAGAGCTCCGCGGTGCGGACCGTGCACGTGCGCTGAACGCGCGGCGGCACGGGCCCCGCGGGCACGGCCGACTGCCCGAAAACCCTCCGGTCTGTGCTCCCGCGTCCTTGAGTACCGCCACGACCTGGCGGTCGGGGGCGGGATTCGCGCAGGCTCTGAGGGTCCGGGAAAGGCGTACACCGGTCCTGACCGAACCGGTGGGCGGGCGGAGTACGCGGCGCGACCGCGCACTCCGCCCGCCGCTCTTCGATCCGGCACACCCACACATGCCTCTCTGAGGGGGAACTCTTCTTGACCACTCACCTTCGACAGGGCGCCGGCCCACGGACGCTGCTGGCGCTGGTCGCGGCGCTGTGCGGCATCATCGGTGCCACCACGCTCTCCAGCTCACCGGCGGCTGCGGCCGACCAGCGCCACGCCATCTACGCCATCGCCCACCGGGTCGACACCCTCGACGGGGTGGACGCCGCCCTCAAGCACGGCGCCAACGGCATCGAGATCGACGTCTGCGCCTGGTGGAACCCGAATGAATGGCGTGCCTACCACGACTGCTCGTCGGCCGGTGACAAGCGGCTCGGCCCCAGCTTCGACAGCATGATCGACCGCATCGTCTCCCACGCCAAGGCGGGCCGCCGCCTCTCGCTGGTCTGGCTGGACGTCAAGGACCCGAACTACTGCGGCGAGGCGCCCAACCGCGCGTGCAGCGTCGCCGGACTCCACGACAAGGCGCAGCGGCTCACGGCCGCCGGGATCCAGGTGCTCTACGGCTTCTACGAGTACCACGGCGGCAGTACCCCCGACGTCGGCGGCCGGGGCTGGCAGAGCCTCCAGGGCAAGCTCGGCGCGCTGGAGGGCATCACGACGACCGGCAGCCGCGACCAGGTCATGGGCGCGTACAACCGGTCCGGTTCCGGCCTGCCCGCCGGGCGCCGTGCGATGGACTACGGCGACAGCGACATCACCAAGGGCTTCGGCAACTGCACGGAACCCACCTACAACACCTGCGCCGAGCTCAAGAAGGGCGCACAGGACCGTGACGCCGGACGGCTCGGGGCCACCCTGTCCTGGACCACCACCTACAACGACCCCTGGTACGTCGACAAGTTGCTCGGCGAGGCGCGCGTGGACGGCATCATCGCGGGCTACGGCGCCTTCACCGGCGTCCGCGAGTACGACGACAGCTGGCAGTGCGCCAACAGCATCAACCTCATCCGCGACTGGGTGAACCGTCACGGCTCCACCCACCGCATGGCCGACAGCGGCGACCGCCTGTTCCACTGAGGCACACCGCCCCACGCACACGCTCCGGGCCGGGACGCGCGAAGGCGTGCGCCCCGGCCCGGAGAAGTGCCGCGGGCCGGGGACACCGCCATCAGCCCGTGCAGCTCACCCGCACGGCAGCCGCCGCGTGATGGGCGTACGTCTTGGTGGACCCCTTTCACCCCACCCCGGACTCGTACTCCCGCCACACCCGGGCGCAGGGCACGGTTGCGCGGCGCCCGGCCGTCCGGCACGGCCAGGGAGCCCCCGGCACACCGCCCCCGTCACACCGTCAGGCATACCGCCCCAATCACACCGCACCCTGATCAATTACCCTGGTGCACCCCCGGCGGCGGTCACCGCTCCCGTCCGGCCCCCCCCCCCCCCCCCCCCCCCCCCGCTCCCGTACCCCGGCCGAGAGAGGCACGAGCATGGCTCCCGCGAGAAGACCGTCCGGTCCGCCCCGCCTCCGCGCTGCCGGGTGCTCCGGAGCGCCGCGATGCTGAGCGTACGGGTGCTCGGCGAGGTGGGCGTCCGCCTCGACGAGCGGGACGTGCCGCTCGGCGGGCCGCAGCAGCGTGCCGTGCTCGCCATGCTGGCCCTGCGCGCCCCCGAGGTCGTCGGCGTCGCCGACCTGGTGGCCGGGGTCTTCGGGGCGCAGCCGCCCGCCCGGGCCGTCGGCATGGTCCGCACCTATGTGGGACAGCTGCGCAAACTCCTGGACCCCGGGCGGGCCAGCCACGCCAAGTCCGAGGTCATCGTCGCCGCGAGCGGCGGCTACCGGATGGCCCTGTCCGAAGAGGCGCTCGACGCGGCCGTCTTCGCCCGGCTCGTGGAATCGGCCGGGGAGCCGGCGGCGAGCCCCACCGACCCCCGGGTCCGCGACGCCCTGCGGCGCGCGCTGGAGCTGTGGCACGGCGAGCCGCTGACCGGGCTGCCCGGCCCGTACGCGCAGGCCCAGCGCCGGAGGCTGGCCGAGATGCGGGCCGAGGCCGCCGAGCGCGCCGCCGCGTGCGAGGTGGCACTGGGCCAGCACGTACGGGCGGTGCCGGGCCTGACCGCGCTGGTGGCCGAACACCCGCTGCGCGAGGGGCTGCACGAACTGCTGATGCTGGCGCTGTACCGGTGCGGGCGCCAGACCGACGCCCTGGCCGCCTACTCCTCGGTGCGGCGCGCCCTGGTCGACGAGCTCGGCGTCGAGCCGGGGCCCCGGCTCAGGGAGCTGCACGCGCGCATCCTGGACGGGGACCCGGACCTGCTGGCGCCCGCCGCGGACTCCCCCGCGGCGCCCCCGTCCCCGCCGCCGGCCGCCCCGGTGCGGCCCCGGCCCCTGCTGCCGCGCCGCCCGGCCGGCTTCACCGGGCGCGCCACCGAACTCGCCACCCTGGACGCGGCCGTGGCCGACACCGGCGACCCCTCGGTGTGCGCGGTGACCGGACCGGCGGGCATCGGCAAGACCGCGCTCGTGTCGTACTGGGTGCACCGGGCCGCCGAGCGGTTCCCGGACGGCGTCCTCTTCGCCGACCTGGACGGTTTCTCCGACGCCGCGGCTCCCGCCGAACCGCCGTCGGTCATACGTGACTTCCTCCTCGCGCTGGGCACCGCGCCCGACGGCATACCCGACGGCCCCCGCGCCGCCGAGGGTCTGTACCGGTCGCTGCTGCACGGGCGCCGCGTCCTGGTGGTCCTCGACAACGCCCGCTCCTCCGCCCAGGTGCGGCCCCTGCTGCCGGGCACCACCGGCTCCGCCACCGTCGTCACCAGCCGCAACCGGCTGTCCGGCCTGGTGGCCACCGACTGCGCCCGCACGCTCCCGCTGGAGCGCCTGGCCGACCAGGACGGCGTCGGGCTGCTCGGCGCGGTCCTCGGCCGGGCGCGCGTCGGCGCCGAACCGGCGGCGGCCCAGCACCTGGTGGACCTCTGCGACGGTCTGCCGCTCGCGCTGCGCCTGGCCGGTGCGCGCCTGGCGGGCCGCCCGGGGCGCTCGCTGTACGACGCCGCCGAGGAGCTGCGTGACGAGCGCCGCCGGCTCTCCCTGCTCACCACCGACGACGTGGACTTCGTCTCGGTGCTGCGGCTGAGCCTGCGCCCGCTCACCCCGCACGCCGACGGCCTGTTCCGGCAGCTGGCCCGCCACATCGGCCCGGACATCGACGACACGGCGGTGGCGGCGCTGGCCGACTGCGACCTGGAGACGGGCCGCACGTCCCTGGAGCACCTGGTGGCCGCGAGCCTGGTGGACCAGCGTGCGGACGGCCGCTACGCCCTGCACGACCTGGTCCGGCTGTTCGCGCGCTCCCTGTCCTCCAGCGGCAGCCCGGACGCCCTGCCGCGCCTGCTCGACCACTATCTGTGCGGTGCGCTGGCGGCGGCGACCGCGGCGGAGCCGGGCAGCCAGCCCTGCTGCGAACTGCCCGACGACATCCGCCGGCCGCTCGTGCCGTTCGCCTTCGCCGACCGCGCCGAGGCCATGCGGTGGTACGGCGAGGAGCGGCGCAACATCATGGCCGCCACCGCCGCGGCGGCGGTGGCCGGACACTCCGACCGCGCCTGGCGCCTGGGGGTGATGCTGTGGCCGCTCGTCGTGCAGCAGCCGCGCGCCGGGTGGGAGCCCACCCTCGGCCACGCCCTGGACGCCGCGTGCCGGGTGGGCGATCCGGACGCCGAGTCGCGCGTACGCACCCTGCTCGGCTGGGTCCTCAGCGACGGTGGACGCCACGACGAGGCCCTGGCCCAGCTGGAGCACGCGCCGCGGCTGGCCCGGCTGGCCCACGACCTGCCGGGCGAGGCGCTGGCGCTCGTCAACCTGGCGCAGGCGCACGAGCAGTTGGGCGAGCGGGAACGGGCGGTCGCCGGGTTCACCCGTGCCGCCGCGCTCGTACGCGACGCGGGCCACCCGCAGACCGAGATGCTGACGCTCTACCACGTGGCCCGCCGCCACCTCCTGGTCCGCCGCCCCCAGGAGGCGCTCGACCACGCGCGGCACGCACTCACCCTGGCTCCGCCGGACCAGGTGGCGGCCCGGCGCGCCATGCTGCTGGACCTGTGCGGGCAGGCGCTGCGCGCGATGGGCCGGCCCGTGGAGGCCCGGGACCACTTCGAGCGGGCCCACCGGCTGGCCGACCGGGAGGGGTACACCGACCTCGCGGCGGAGTATCTGGCCCGTGCCGCCGAGGAGGAGGCGCGGGAGCACACCCGCCCTGCGCAGGGTTCCCGGGTGCGTGCGGTCCGTACGCACGGTGTGTAAAAACTGTGCGTCGCGCGGCAGATTTTGCTCACGAGGATTTGAACCCATCACAACATGGTCACTAAGGTCGTGGTTCGAACCTTCGCGCGATCGATCACCCAATCGGGGTGTAGGCGAAGGGGCCGCCATGTCTGCGTAGTTCGGCGGCTCTGAGGAAGAAGGAGCTGCCCTAAGTGGGGTCCCACCGTCGTCCCAAGAACCCGAGCCGCGCCCGTGTCACCGTGTTCACCGCCACAGCCGCCGCGGCCGTCGCGCTCAGCTCCCAGGCCGCCAACGCCGCGCCTGCCAAGCCGAGCAAGGACGAGGTGAAGGCGAAGGTCGACGCGCTCTACCACCAGGCGGAGAAGGCCACCGAGGAGTACAACGGGGCCAACGAGAAGCAGACCACCCTCCAGAAGGAGGTGGCGACGCTCCAGGACCAGGTGGCCCGCGGCCAGGCCGAGCTCAACACCCTGCGCAACGGTCTCGGTTCGCTCGCCAGCGCCCAGTACCGCTCCGGCGGTCTGGACCCGTCGCTGGCGCTCTTCCTCTCCGCCGACCCGGACAGCTATCTCGACAAGGCGTCCGCCGTCGACCAGTTGAGCGCCAAGCAGACCCAGGCGCTGGAGGCCATCCAGGCCAAGCAGCGGACGCTGGCGCAGAAGCGCGCCGAGGCCACCCGCAAGCTGGCGGACCTGGCGAAGGTCCGCCAGACGGTCGGCGAGCGCAAGCAGGCGTTCCAGGGCAAGCTCGCCGAGGCGCAGAAGCTGCTCAACACCCTCACCGCCGCCGAGCGCGCCAAGATCCAGCAGGACGACAAGCGCGCCAGCCGCGACGCCGGGCAGCGCGTCGACCTGGGCAGCGAGAAGCCCGGGTCCGGGCGCGGCTTCGCCGCCCTGAAGGCCGCCGCGACCCAGATCGGCAAGCCGTACCAGTCCGGCCACGAGGGCCCCGACTCCTACGACTGCTCGGGGCTGACCCAGTGGGCCTTCGCCCAGGTCAACGTCCACATATCGCGCGTCACGTACACGCAGATCAATGACGGCAGCCCGGTCAGCTTCAGCCAGCTCGCCCCCGGCGACCTGGTCTTCTTCAACAACCTTCTGCACGTCGGGATCTACGCGGGCGACGGCATGGTGCTCCACGCGCCCAAGCCCGGTGCCTTCGTCCGCTACGAGAAGATGAGCTACCTCGGCAGCTTCTACGGCGCCCGCCGCATCTGACACACCCACCGCGGTCGCCCGGCCGTCGTGACGACGGCCGGGCGTCCGCGTTCCTGCCGCCCCGCTGCCCGCCCGTCAGCGGCAGAGCAGCGCGGCGCGCAGGTCCACCTTGTGGTCGAGGCGCGAGAGGTCCCTGCCGGTGAGCGCCTCGATGCGCTCCACGCGGTAGTGGACGGTGTTGACGTGGACGTGCAGCGCCTCGGCGGTCCTGGCCCAGGAGCAGTCGTGGGCCAGGAACACCTCCAGGGTCTCCAGCAGCATCGCCCCCGAGCCGCGCCCGGCCTCCAGCAGCGGCCCCAGGACCGTCTGCCGGTAGACCTCGCGCACATCGGCGGGGATCCCCGCCATCAGCCGGCCCAGCCCGTCCAGGTCCCCAAGACCCAGCACGCACGGCGTCCCCGGTGTCGCGGCGCGGGCCGCCGCCAGCGCGTAACCGGCCTGCGCGAGTGCGGTGTTGAGCCCCGCCGGCGTGTCCGTTGTGGCGCTCACCCCGGCGTGCAGCTCGGACTCCGGCCGACAGCCGTGGATCAGCGGCCACACCTCGCGCAGCCCCGCCCGTACGTCAGGTGTCGTCCCCCGCTCGTGCGCGAGGACCGCCACCGCCTCGCCGCCGGGGCCGTGCGCCACGGCGAGGGCGGCGGACGGCAGATGGCGCAGCGCCTCCGTGAGCGCGGCCACGCCGTCGCCGCCCGCTCCCCCGTTCACCTCGGAGGCCGCCACGACCACGGTGTACGTGTCGGTGTCGGCGAGCCCGCAGGCCGTCAGCGCGTCCCGCACCCGCTGGGCGTCGAAGCGGGCGGCCCCCAGGGCGTCAACGAGGTCCCCGGCCGCCGCGGTGTTCGCCGCGCGTCCGCGCTCCAGGCGGAGCCGGTGGCGGCCGAGGAGTTCGGCTATCTCCTGGAGGACCCGGGGCGGCACCGCTCCCGGCTCGGGCAGGTGCAGGTGCCAGGTGTCGAAGTCGGTGGCGTCGGTCTCCACGCGGACCGTCGTGCCCTGTCCGGCCCGCAGGAGTTCCACGGCCCGCCGGGCGGGCAGCGGCGGCGCCTCGCCGGTCCGGGCCACCGTACGGCCGCTGCTGGTCAGCAGGTGGCAGACGGGCGTGCCGAGGTGGGCGAAGGCGCGGTCGAGCAACTCCCCGGCCGTCGCGCCCCGTTCCAGCGCCCGGTCGAGGTCGGTGCGCACGTTCTCGGCCAGCGCGTAGTGGTCGGTGGGGCGGCGGCTCAGCTCGCCCCACTGCCGTAGGTACACCGCTTCGGTGATGGCCCGGAAGCTGGTGTGACCGGGCACGGCTATCAGCGCGACGCGGTGCCTGCGGCACGCCTCGGCGAGTTCGTCCGGGACTTCGCCGTGGGTCTCCTCACCGGCGAGCAGCGCCACCGCGCCCGACTCGCGCAGCGCGGAGACGAACCGCTCGGTCTTGGCCGCGTCACCGTCCCGGCTCCACCACACCAGACCGCTCAGCACGATCTCCCCGGGCTGCAGGAACCGCGCCGGGTCCTCCAGGTCGGTCGCCGTCACTCCGCCGATCTCCTGGCCGAGCAGGCCCTCGTCACCCCAGACGAGGGAGAGGTCCAGCCGGTCCAGACGGAGGAGGTGGTCGACGTGCATAGGTGGCTCCTTGCGCGGTCACGGGACGGGCCCGGACTCACATTCACGAGGCGAATGCGAGAAGAGACATCGTAGATGCCCAATCCGAGGCGCGAAACAGCTCTTGGTTGATCCTCCAGCGAGCACCGTGCGGAGGTGGAGGTTTTCCGGGTTCGCGTCCAGTCGTGCCGTCGCGCTCCCCCCGGCTTCACTGGCCTGAAGACATCGGTCGGCGGTCGGGGGCAGGGATGGATCTGAACACGGTCACGGACGTACGGGACGCGCGTCGGCGCGAACCGTGGCGGCCCGGGGACGCCTGGCTGGGCGGGGGGACGTATCTGTTCTCCGAGCCGCAGCCGCACCTGCGGCGGCTGGTCGATCTGAGCCGGATGGGCTGGGAGCCGCTCACCCGGCACCCGGACGGTTCGCTGGAGATCGCGGCCACCTGCACCGTCGCCCAGCTGTCCCGCTTCGGCCGCCTCTCGCTGGACGCGCCCGCCGCCCCGCTGTTCGAACAGTGCTGCCGCGCCTTCCTCGCCTCGTTCAAGATCTGGAACATGGCGACCGTCGGCGGCAACCTCTGCAACGGGCTGCCCGCCGGACCCATGATCTCGCTCACCGCGGCCCTGGGCGGCGAGTGCCTCCTCCAGGCGCAGGACGGCTCCACGCGCCGGGTGAAGGTGGTCGACTTCATCACCGGCGCCGGAACCAAGGACCTCGCCGAGGGCGAACTGCTGCGCTCGGTCACCCTGCCCGGGCGCGCGCTGGAGTGCCGTACGGCCTTCCGCCAGGCGTCCTTGTACGGTCTGGGCCGCTCGGGGGCGCTGGTGATCGGGACGCTCGACCCGGTGGACGGCTCGCTGGCGGTGACGATCAGCGCGGCGACCGTGCGCCCGTTCAGGTTCTGGTTCCCGCTCGCCCCCGGCGCCGGGCGGCTGCGCGGGGCCGTCGAGGCGGCCGTCGGCGAGGCCGACTGGTTCGACGACATCCACGGACTGCCCGCCTGGCGGCGGCACATGGGCCTGCGTCTGGCCGAGGAAGTGCGGCGCGAACTGACCGGCACCGACCAGGAGGAGACCCGATGAGCTTCCACGTCGACATCAACGGCAGGCCCTTCGAGGAGGAGCCGCGCGGCGGCCAGTGTCTGCGCACGTATCTGCGCGAGCGCGGCTGGTTCGGGGTGAAGAAGGGCTGCGACGCCGGGGACTGCGGCGCCTGCACCGTCCACGTGGACGGCGAGCCGGTGCACAGCTGCCTCTACCCTGCGGTGCGCGCGGCGGGCCGCGCGGTCACGACCGTGGAGGGCCTGGCCGCCCCGAACGGTGAACTCCACCCCGTCCAGCAGCGGTTCCTCGACGCGCAGGGATACCAGTGCGGGTTCTGCACGGCCGGATTCCTGATGACCACCGCGGCCCTGGAGGCCGAGCGGGGCACCGCGCACGACGACGGCAAACTGGACGACCTGCCGCGCGCCTTCAAGGGCAACATCTGCCGCTGCACCGGCTACCGGGCCGTCGAGGACGCCGTGCGCGGCGTCCGGCACGTCGAACGGCCCTGCGCGGGCGAGGCGGTGGGCCGCAACGTGGCCGCCCCGGCCGGACCGCAGGTCGTCACGGGCACCGCCCGCTACACCTTCGACGTCGAGGTCCCGGGCCTGCTGCACCTGAAGCTGCTGCGCTCACCGCATCCGCACGCCCGGATCCTCGCGATCGACACCACGGCCGCGCTGCGCGTCCCCGGGGTGGTCGCCGTCCTCACCCACGAGGACGCGCCGGCGACCCTGTACTCCTCCGCGCGGCACGAACACCCCACCGAGGACCCCGACGACACCCGGGTGCTGGACGACGTGGTGCGCCATGTCGGCCAGCGTGTCGCGGCCGTGGTCGCCGAGAGCGAACGGGCCGCCGAGGAGGGCTGCCGCCGCATCGAGGTCACCTACGAGGTGCTGCCCCATGTGACCGACCCGGAGGAGGCGATGCGGCCGGGCGCGCCCGTCGTCCACGCGGGCAAGGGTCCCGAGGTGCGCATCGCGCGGGTGGAGAACAACGTCGCGGGCGAGGTGCACGGCGAGATCGGCGACGTCGAGCAGGGTTTCGCGGCGGCCGACGTGGTGTACGAGGAGACCTTCCGCACCCAGCGGGTGCAGCACGCCAGCCTCGAAACCCACGGCTGCGTCGCCTACTTCGAGCCGAAGGAGGACGGCACCGGCGAGCGGCTCACCGTCCGGTCGTCCACCCAGACCCCGTTCCTGACCCGGCGGGCCCTGTGCGCGCTGTACGGGCTGCCGCACGACGAGGTGCGGGTGGTCGCGGGCCGGGTGGGCGGCGGCTTCGGCGGCAAGCAGGAGATGCTCACCGAGGACATCGTCACGCTGGCCGCGCTGAAGCTGCGGCGGCCGGTGAAGCTGGAGTACACCCGCGCCGAGCAGTTCTACGGGGCCACGACGCGCCACCCGTTCACGATCGGCATCAAGGTCGGGGCCCGCGCCGACGGCACGCTCACGGCGGTGCGGATGCGGGTGGTCGCCAACACCGGCGCGTACGGCAACCACGGACCGGCGGTGATGTTCCACAGCGTGGGCGAGTCCTTCGCCGTCTACCGCGCCCCGCACAAGAAGGTCGACGCCTACTCCGTCTACACCAACGTCGTGCCCGCGGGCGCCTTCCGGGGCTACGGCCTGGGCCAGGTCACCTTCGCCGTGGAGTCCGTCATGGACGAGCTGGCCCGCCGCCTCGGCATGGATCCGCTCGTCTTCCGCGAGAAGAACATCATCGGCCCGGGCGAGGCCATGCACAGCCCCATCGGGGAGGAGGAGGACCTGCACATCGCCTCCTACGGGCTCGACCAGTGCCTCTCCGTCGTGCGCCGGGCCATCGAGGAGGACCGCAGCGCGGAGAAGGCCCCCGAGGGGTGGCTGGTCGGGCAGGGCACGGGCATGGCGATGATCGCCACCGGGCCGCCCGGCGGCCACTACGCCGACGCCCGCGTCACCCTGCTCCAGGACGGCACGTACGACATCGCCATCGGCACCGCCGAGTTCGGCAACGGCACCACCACCGTCCACAAGCAGATCACCGCCGGGGCGCTGCACACCACCGAGGACCGGATCGCGATCCGGCAGTCCGACACCGACGTCGTGCGCCATGACACCGGAGCGTTCGGCTCCGCCGGCACGGTCGTCGCGGGCAAGGCCGTGCTGCTCGCCGCGACCTCCCTCGCGGAGCGCCTGCGCACGCTCGCCGCACGCCACACCGGTGTGGCGCGCCACGCGTGCGTACTGGGGGCCGAGGCCGTGGACTGCGCCGGACGGCTCGTCACCCTCAAGGAGCTGTACGAGGCGGGACACGCCCTCGGCGCGGCGGACGAGCTGGCGGCCGACGGCCACTGGGGCGGCTCGCCCCGCTCGGTCGCCTTCAACGCCCAGTGGTTCCGCATCGCCGTGGACCCGGGCACCGGCGAGATCCGGATCCTGCGCAGTGTCCACGCCGCCGACGCGGGCAAGGTCATGAACCCCATGCAGTGCCGGGGCCAGGTCGAGGGCGGGGTCGCGCAGGCCCTGGGCGCGACGCTCTTCGAGACCGTGCGGATCGACGAGCGGGGCGAGGTCACGACCGCGGCGTTCCGCCGCTACCGCCTCCCCCAGTACGCGGACGTGCCCCGCACCGAGGTCCACTTCACCGAGACCGCCGACGCCATCGGCCCGCTGGGCGCCAAGTCGATGAGCGAGAGCCCCTTCAACCCGGTCGCCCCCGCCTTCGCCAACGCCCTGCGCGACGCCACCGGCATCCGCTTCACCGAGCTGCCGGTCACCCGCGACCGGGTGTGGCTCGCCCTGGACCGGGCGGCCCGCACCGTTGGCGGATAGACCGGACGATGCGAGTGGCGCACTCGTACCAAGCTCACAAATACCGGAGGAGGAGCCGAATATGGGTGGCACACGAGATTCCCCGCTCCGGCGGCCGGGTATCACTGGGCGCAGCCGCCGCACCGAGCGCCCCAAGGGGAGTCACGATGAGCCGCACGAGCGCCGCACCCCGCCCGGGGTCCGCCCGCACCGGATCCTTCGCGCTCTGGGGGAGCGTGGCCCACCCCGCCACGCTCACCGTGGCCGACCTGCGCCGGGGCTGGGAGCAGCACCACGCCGAGGTCGTCTTCGACTGCGCCACCGCGGGGCCGCAGCACCACACCTTCGACGGCCCGCTGCTGCGCGAGGTCGTGGCGCGGGCGCGCCCGGACTTCGACCCGGCCCGCCGCAAGGAGCGCTCCCGCTACCTGCTGGCCGTGCGCGGCGGCGACGGCCACCACGCGGTCCTGTCGTGGGCGGAGATCGACGCCGACTTCGGGAACGCGCCCGTGCTGCTCGCCACCCGGATGGACGACGAGGACCTCGGCGCGGCCGGGACCCAGCTCGTCGTCCCCTCCGACCGCTGCGGCGCCCGTTACATCAGCGCGGTCACCGGGATCTGGATCGGCCCCTGCCCGCCCGCGGAGACCGGTGCGCCCCGGAGCTGAGACCGCGCGGGAGCGAGGACGCCCAGGCCGACTTCATTCGTCCTTTCCTCCAGTGAGGGTCTCATTCGCCATGGAGGCTCCCACGAAGCAGTTGCAGATGAGAGCGGGGGCGCCCTAACGTGTCGCACATGCAGTCCTACACAATCGGCCAGGCCGCCCGCCTGCTGGGCGTCAGCCCCGACACCGCGCGGCGCTGGGCGGACGCGGGCCGGGTGGCGACGCACCGCGACGAGAGCGGCCGGCGCGTGATCGACGGCAAGTCGCTGGCCGCGTTCTCCGTGGAGATCGCGCAGAGCGACGAGGAGGACGCGTCGTACACCTCGGCGCGCAACGCCTTCCCCGGCATCGTCACGGCGATCAAGCTCGGCGACATCGCGGCCCAGGTCACCATCCAGGCCGGTCCGCACCGGCTGGTCTCCCTCCTCACCCGTGAGGCCGTGGAGGAGCTGGGACTGGAAGTCGGCATGCAGGCCACCGCCCGCGTGAAGTCGACCAGCGTGCACATCGACCGCACCTGACCCTCACGCGGCACGAAGAGACCCGGGCCGTCGGGCGCGGCCGGCCCACCTCCGCACTTTCCGTTCGTCCCCAAGGAGTCCAGACCCTCATGTCCCTCACCCTCAACCGCCGCCGTGCCGCTGCCGCCGCCCTCACCGCGGCCCTCCTCGTACCGCTCGCCGCCTGCTCGAACGACGACGACAAGAAGGACACGGGCGGGTCCACCCCGTCCGGCTCCGCCGGTACGGCCCCCAAGGCGAACCTGACGGTCCTGGCCGCCGCCTCCCTCACCGACGTGTTCAAGACGGCGGGCGCCGCCTACGAGAAGGCGCACCCCGGGACGAAGCTCACCTTCTCCTTCGCGGGCTCGCAGGAGCTGGTCGCCCAGGTCTCCCAGGGCTCGCCCGCCGACGTCCTGGTCACCGCCGACACCAAGAGCATGGACAAGGTGAAGGCCGACGCCGGCACTCCGACCGTCATCGCCAAGAACCGCCTGGTCATCGCCACCGGCAAGGGCAACCCGCACAAGGTCGGCGCCCTCAAGGACCTCGCGGACACCAAGCTCAAGGTCGTCCTGGCCGCCCCCGAGGTGCCCGCGGGCAAGTACAGCAAGCAGATCCTCGACGCCCAGAAGATCACGGTGAAGCCGGTCTCGCAGGAGCCCAACGTGCGCGCCGTGCTGAGCAAGGTCGAACTGGGCGAGGCCGACGCCGGTCTGGTCTACAAGACCGACGCCGAGAGCGCCAAGGGCAAGGTCGACGCGGTCCAGATCCCCGACGACCAGAACGCGATCGCCAAGTACCCGGCCGCCGCGCTCAAGGGCTCCAAGAACGCCGAGGCCGCCGCCGCGTTCGTGACCTGGCTCTCCTCGCCCGAGGGCCAGAAGATCCTCCAGGACGCCGGCTTCCAGAAGCCGTAACGGCCGGGACCACTCGGGTCGGGGGCTGTCCGTGTCGAGGGAACGGACAGCCCCTCCGCCTTCGCACCGCCTGTCTTCGGGACCGACTCGGGATCAACGATGAAACGATCAGGCGCACGCACCCGCGGCGCACGCCCGCCCCTCGCGCTGGCGGTGCCCGCGCTCCTGGCCGTGGCGCTCCTCGCGCTCCCCCTGGTCGGCATCCTCGTACGGACGAAATGGGGCGAGCTCGCCGGGCACCTCGGCTCGCCGGGCACCGTCCAGGCGCTCAAGCTGTCCCTGATCGTCTCCTCCTGGGCCCTCGGCCTGTCCCTGGTCCTCGGCGTCCCGCTGGCCTGGCTGCTGGCCCGGGTCCCCTTCCCCGGCAAGGCGTTCGTCCGCTCGCTGGTGCTGCTGCCGATGGTGCTGCCGCCGACCGTCGGCGGCGTCGCGCTGCTGCTCGCCTTCGGCCGGCGCGGGGTGCTGGGCCCGTGGCTGGAGGACACCTTCGGGATCACCCTGCCGTTCCACACCTCCGGCGCCGTCCTCGCGGCGACCTTCGTCGCGATGCCCTTCCTGATCATCAGTCTGGAGGGCGCGCTGGGCGGACTCCGGCCGCGTTACGAGGAGACGGCGGCCTCGCTCGGCGCCTCGCCCGCCCGGGTCTTCTTCACCGTCACGCTGCCCATGGTGGCCCCGGGCGTCATCGCGGGCGCCGCCCTCACCTGGGCGCGCGCACTGGGCGAGTTCGGCGCCACCATCACCTTCGCCGGCAACCTGCCCGGCACCACCCAGACCCTGCCGCTCCAGGTCTACCTCCTGCTCCAGGACGAACCCGAGGCCGCGACCTCCGTCTCGCTCCTGCTGCTCGCCATCGCCATGACGGTGCTCATCGCCCTGCGCGGACGGTGGACCGGCACCCCGGCCGACCGCACCCGCCGCGCCACCCCACCGGCCGGACCGGAACCGGCCGCCCCGGAGCCGCCCGCCGCCGCCGCGCCCGTCCCGCCCGCGCCCTCCGACGCGCGCTGGGCGCTGCACGCCGAGGTCACCGGCTTCACCCGGCTCACCCTGGCGGCCGAACCCGGCACCACCATCGCCGTCGTGGGACCCAACGGCGCGGGCAAGACCACCCTGCTGCGCGCCCTGCTCGGACTCACCCCGCGCGCCCACGCCGAACTCACCCTCGGCGGCGCCGACGTGACCCCCCTGCCCCCGCACCGCAGACGCGTGGCGTGGGTGCCCCAGGACGGCGCCCTCTTCCCGCACATGACGGCCCTCGCCAACACCGCGTACGGGCTGCGCGCACAGGGCGTACCGCGTGCCGAGGCCCGGCGCGAGGCCCAGATCTGGCTCGACCGCCTGGGGGTCGGCGCGCTGGCGCACCGCAGGCCGAACCAGCTCTCCGGCGGGCAGGCGGGCCGCGTCGCCCTGGCGCGCGCCCTCGCCGCGCGTCCCCGGCTGCTGGTCCTCGACGAGCCGCTGGCCGCGCTCGACCAGACCACGCGCGCCCATGTGCGCCACACCCTGCGCGCGCATCTGACCGGCTTCGGCGGCGTCTGTCTGATCGTCACCCACGATCCGGTGGAGGCCGTCTCGCTCGCCGACCGCGTCCTCGTACTCGACGGGGGCCGCTCCCTCCAGGACGCCTCACCCGCCGAGGTCACCCGCCACCCCCGCTCCCCCTGGGTGGCCCGGATGCTCGGCCGCAACGCCTGGCCGGGCACCGCCACCCCGGAGGGCCTCGCGATGGACGGCGGCGGCGTCCTGGTGGCCACCGACCCGCCGCCCTCCGGCACCCCGGCGCTGGCGATCGTGGCCCCCGAGGCGGTCTCCGTCCACCGTGAGAAGCCGGCCGGAAGCCCCCGCAACGTCTGGCCCGGGACCGTACGCGAGATCACCAGCAGCGGCAGCCGTCTGCGGGTCCTCGTCACCTCCGAGGAAGCACCCGACCTCGTCGCCGAGATCACCCCCCAGGCCGCCGCCGAACTCGGCCTGGCCGACGGGGTGTCCGTGTGGACCAGCGTCAAGGCGACCGAGGCGACGGTCGTCGCCCTCTGACCCGCTGCCCTCTGACCCGCTGACGGCCCCTGAGCCCCTTGTACGCGCAAGGGCCGCGCTCCCTGGCGGGGGGGGGCGCGGCCCTTCCTGCTGGTCAGAGGGGGGATCAGGCGGCGGCGAGCGAGATCTCGGTCGACTTGATCAGCGCGACGACGGGAGTGCCCGGGTTCAGACCGAGGTCGTCGACGGCGTCCTTGGTGATCGCGGCGGTCAGCTCCCCGCCCTCGACGAGGACCTTGACCGATCCCATGGCCCCGCCCGTCGACACCTCGGTCACGGCGCCGGCGAGCTGGTTGCGGATGGAGATGCCCGCGACCGGGCCGACGGCGAGGGCGACCTCGGTGGACTTCACGAGCGCCTTGACCGGCGAGCCCGCGGCCAGGCCCAGGTCCTTGACGGCGTCGGCGGTGATGGCGGCGGTGATGTCCTGCCCACCGGCGAGGCGCACCTTCACGGACGCCATCGCCGCACCGGTGGTGACGGAGGTGACGGTGCCGGGAAGCTGGTTACGAATGGACAGACTCATGAAATCACGCCTCGCAAAGCCGGAAGGATTGATTGTCACTGCTGTGACCTGGGCTGTCCGCGACGCTACCGGAAACGGAATACTCCCGAACGCCCACCGTCGCAGGCGCCAGCCGAACGGCGCATTTTCCTCGCGCATTCCACAAAGGACCACTGACCCCTATTTCCCGGCCCTTCCGCCCTTCCGACCAGGGCCTTACTGCTCTGACTCGGCTTCTTCGCGCATCCGGCCGAATGGCGGGAGCTCGCCGCCGCATTCCCCCCGCAGCACCTGCGCCGCGACGCTCAGGAATGCCGGAACGAGGTCGTCGGCGGGGCTGGGCCGCGGTACCGCCAGGCACGTTTCGACGGGGGGTGCGTCGGTGACCGTCAAATAGACGAGGTCCGGGCGGGAGTAGGTGTCCGCGACGCTCACCGGGACCAGTGAGATGCCCTGGCCGGAGGCGATGAGTTCGAACTTCGCCTCCAGCGAGGACGCCCGCCGCTTGCCGCTGTCGACGAGCCGTTCGCCGTCGAGGTCGGCCGTCGTGAGCGTACGGCGGCCGGCCAGCCGGTGGGTCACGGGCAGGCAGACGACCTTGTTCTCGTGGCCGATGGGGACGGTGTGCAGCCCCGCGTCCTCGAAGGGGCGCCGGAGGTAGGCCACATCCGCGCGGCCGTCACGCAGCGGTGCGTCCCGCTCCCACCAGCGCAGGGGAAACACATCGATCTGGACGTCCGGGTGGCTCGCCGTGAACGCCCGGATCGCGTCCGACACATGGAGGCCGGGCGAGAAGCCGACGACGAGCCGCTGTTCGCCTCGGTGCGCCTCGTGGACGCGCCGCAGCGCTCCCTCCACCACGGCCGAGATCTTTGACGACTCGTCAAAAAGCTTCCGCCCTGCGGGAGTCAGCTCCACGCTGCGCGTCGACCGCGTGAACAGCGGGCACCCCAGCTCCTGTTCGAAAGCGCGGATCTGCCTGCTGAGCACCGGCTGCGCGATGAACAGCGCTTGTGCCGCGCGGCCGAAGTGGCGGTGCTCGGCCACCGCGACGAAGTAGCGGAGCTTGCGCAGGTCCAGATCCATACCGTCACGGTATCAATGGGGCCCGAAGGGTATTGGACGCCCGCCCCGCACCGCTCGGAGACTTGCGGCGTGATCGCCACGCTCAGCGCGAGGCCCGGACCGCCGGTCACGCGGCGGGCGGTCACCGGCCGACGACGGCCGTGCGCGGCACCGCCACGGCTCCCCCGGCACCCCGAACCGACCACGAGGGAACAGCACATGACCGACACCCGCAAGACCGCCGTCATCATCGGTGCCTCACGCACCCTGGGCCTCGGGCTCGCCGCCGCGTACCTGCGCCGCGGCTGGGACGTCGTCGGCACGGTCCGCGGCGATCGGCGCACCGGCCTCCACGACCTGGCGGACTCCTCCGGAGGGCGGCTGACCGTCGAGTCGCTGGAGATGACCGACCCGCGACAGATCGCGGCGCTGCGCGAACGGCTCGCGCGGCGCACGCTCGACCTGCTCTTCGTCAACGCCGCCATCACACGCGGCGACCTCCCGATCACAGACGTTCCCACCGACATGTTCACCGACGTGATGGTCACCAACGCGCTCAGCCCGATGCGCGTGGTCGAAGCGCTCCGCCCGCTGGTGGCGCCGCACGGAACCATCGGCGTCATGTCCTCCGACCAGGGCAGCGTCTCCCTGAACACGGAAGGCGGGCAGGACCTCTACCGGGCCAGCAAGTCCGCCCTGAACCAGTTGATGCGGTGCTACGCGGCCCGCCGCACCGGGGACACCCGGACGCTGCTGCTGATGGACCCGGGCTGGGTCCGCACCGGACTCGGCGGCCCCGACGCCGACCTCAGCGTGGAGGAGAGCGTCCCCGGGGTGGTGGAGACGATCGAGCGCAACCAGGGCAAGCCCGGCCTGCGCTTCCTCGACCACGAGGGCAACACCGTGCCCTGGTAGGCCCGGCACGACGAGGCCGGCGCGCAATCGCGCGAGCGGCCCCGCCGCCGCTCGTCACTCCCCGGCGGCGCGGGTGTGGACCACCTGGTAGGTGTTGGAGTCCACCGAGGTCATGACCGAGGCGGTGCGCCGCTCGGCGTCCTGGCGGGCAGCGGGCTTCGCGTCCTGCGGCACGGCCTGGTAGGCGTCCCACGCCTCCTTGTCCTCCCACTGCGAGTAGGAGATCACGAAGGAGCCCTCGAAGCCGCGGGCGGCGATGCCCTTGAGGACGGTGTGCGAGACGAAGCCGGGCACGGCGTCCAGGAACGCCATCGACGGGCCGAGCGAGTCGACGAGCGCGTCCTGGTCCTTCTCCTCGACGCCGAAGACCGCGATCACCGTGTAGTCGGAGCGCGCCGGTGAGATCTCCACCCGGTCGCCCGACACGCTCTGGGAGTACGCGATCTCGTTCTGGAGCAGCCGGATCGAGGTCGTGAGCTCACCGAAGAGCGGGAGGGTGCGGTGCTCGAACTCCTCGGCGTTGTACCGGTCCTCCAGGTCGGCGCGGCTGCGCCACTGGATGAAGTTGGCCGTGCCCGGCCTGTCCACCCCGGCGTGCACGGTGGAGGACATCCAACCGGGGTAGGCCGCGGCGTCGACGATCTCGCGCATCGCACCGAGCAGCCCCTCCTGCTTCTCCGGGGCGTCGGTGGTGAAGATGTTGAGGACGGTCAGGTTCTCGTCCTGGGCGGAAACCTTGGGCATGCCATCTCCTCCTGCGAAGTACGGGCCACGTGAGGTACGAACCCGATCCGTTCGGCGGGCCGAACCACCGGCCCGGGACCACTCTGGCCGGGCTGAAAGGGCGTGGGGAGAGACCGCCCGATCCAGGGACCGGCAGACCCTGGAGCCGCGATCCCGTGCTCGCCGCGCGCGGGGCCGCGCGGTTGGGAGCGGATGGTGTGCGAACTGGCCGCGGCCCCACGGTTCCCGGCCGTTGCGCGGCAAAGCACTGCCCGGAGGTTGGCCGGCTCGCTAGACATGAGCCTGTCGTCCAGCAACGGAAGGGAACCATGGTGAACGGCATCATCAGCAAGAGCGCCAGAACACTGCTCACCCTGTCCGTCACGGCTGTGCTCGCCGCGGCGGGCGCAGGGGCCGCTCAGGCCCAGTCGCACACGAGCTCCCTCAACGCCTCGGGCAAGAACACCACGGCCCGCACCTCCGCCGAGGCGGCCAAGGCCGTCGTCGCCGCACGCGGGCACGGAGCGAGAACCGCCGCCCGGGGAGCGTGTTACCGCGCCCATGTCGCCGGCATCGGCTGGCAGAGCCCCGTCTGCAACGGTCAGGTGGCCGGCACCACGGGGCAGGGCCGGGCCATCGAGGCCCTGGAGATCACCACGTACGGTGTCGGCGGGATGTGCGCCCAAGCACATGTGGCGGGCACCGGCTGGCAGAACGTACGGTGCGGCGCCGACGGTCAGACCGTCACCGTCGGCACGACCGGGCAGTCCCGCCCCATGGAAGCCCTGTGGCTGAGTCCTTCCACCGGTACGGTCGGCGCACAGGCCCATGTCCAGAACTACGGCTGGATGGGCTGGCAGAACGGCAACCCCATCACCGTCGGCACGACCGGCGCGGCCCTGCGTCTGGAAGCGGTCCAGATCGTCGTCTGACGCGGCGCCCACACCGGCCGGTGTGACCTCAGCACATCACCACACGTCCGAAAACGCCGCCCCGGCCCCGAGCCGGGGCGGCGTCCCCCTCCGGGGGTGTCCGGGTGGTATCCGGCCCCCACCCCTCCGGCCCCCTTCCTGTCGGGTTTTCCGCTGCCCCTGGCCCATGGCGGCTCCTACACTTCCGGCAGCAGCAGCCGCTGCGGCACACCGCGGAAAGAGGGCACAGCCGTGGTACTCCTCGATTTGCAGACGCTCGCGGGCCGCGACACCGGCCCGGCCGAACCCGGGCGCGCGACGCACAGCGCTGCCAGCGTGTTCTTCTGCCCCAGCTCCATCACCGTCATCCTCTGTCTCGACGAGCCGCGCGACGACACATAGGAACAACCGGCACGGAGTTCACGGCCGAAGGCGTCAGCAGAGCTTGCGGCGACCGGCCTCGGGGATGAGGTCGTGCCATTGCTTCGCACTGAATTCCTGGCGGACGCGTCGGCAGAGGTCGGTGACGAGACCCTGCGGATCCAGCGGGTACGGCCGTGTCCGGCGTACCGATCCCAGCGCACCCCGGATTGATGCGCAGCCCGCCCACGGTCCGCCCATCAATCCGACGCCCGATCCTCCCCGACCCCAAGTCCCCCACACCACACGCCTGTTGACCATCCCGTACGACGCGATCAGCAAATTCCGCCCCATGCTTTTCCCCTCCCCCTTCCCGCGCTGTCGCGCGCACGCCAAGAATCTCCCCCGCGCCGGGCCACCTCGCCGCCCGGCACAGGGAGGAGAAGGCATGCTGCCCCAACGGCACCGGCGGTTCATCACCTGCACCGTCGCAGCCGCCGCCCTCGGACTGGTGGGCGCCCAGTCCTTCGCGGCGGCCGACGGCGCCAGACCCGCGCCGTGGCCCGCGCGCCACCAGGCCGACATCGGCCGACAGCACATCGAGGCGGTGCACGCGGGCAGGTCCCCGTTCGCCGCGTCCGAGGACGACGGCTCCGACGAGGCGGAGAACTCCGCCGAGGCAACCGCCCAGTACACCGAGGCGCGCACCGCACCCGGCGTCGTCGCTCCCGGGGCCTACGGCGCGGCCTGGGACCAGTTGCAGTCGATGCGGCACACGCCCGGGGACTGGAACCACGTCACTCAGAAGACGTACGACTCCGACGATCCGCGCTACCGCGACATCAACTCCAACTCCAGTGGCGGCTCGGGCAAGGTGACCGGGCGGATCACCGGGGTGGCCGCCGACGACCACGGGTATGTGTACGCGGGCGGCGCCAACGGCGGTGTGTTCCGTTCGAGGACCGGCGGCGGACACTGGCAGCCCATCGCCGACGCGCTCCCCTCCCTGTCCACCGGCGCGCTCGCCCTCGACGGCTCCCAGCGGCTCTGGTACGCCACCGGCGAGGCCAACACCGGGGCGACCTCCTTCGTGGGCACGGGCGTGTACGTCCTGGCCGACCCCCGGCACGGGCAGTTCCGCCCCGGCGGCCGGGTCGGCGGCGCCGAGCTGGAGTCCACGGTCATCCATGCCCTGCGCTTCGCCGGAACCACGGTGTGGGCGGCCACCAGCCGGGGCGTCTGGTCGCATTCGACGACGCGCCTGGCGGGACCGTGGAAGCTGGAGTTCGCCCCGAACCCCGAGTATCTGCCCGGCGGTTCGAAGGCGTCCGATCCTTCCGCCCCGTACAAGAACATCGCCAATGACATCGCGGTCGACCCCAAGGATCCGGCCAAGGTCCTCCTCGCGGTGGGCTGGCGGGGCGGTGACACCTACAACGGCCTCTACGCCCGGCAGGCGGACGGCGGCTGGAAGCCGGTCAGCGGCCTCGGTGACCTGCCCACCAACAGCGACGACGTGGGCAACCTGACCTTCGCCGCCGCCTTTGACGGCTCCCGTCTGTACGCCGTCGACCAGTCCCCGGCCCAGACGGCCACCAACCCGGACAGCGGCCTGAAGGGCGTGTACGTGTCCAGGTCGGGCTCCCCGTTCGGCCCGTGGACCCGGATCGCCGACTACTCCCGGCTCAGGGCGTCGGGCTCCGCGCTCCAGGGCGCGGGATACATGCCCGGCATCCAGTCCTGGTACAACGAGTTCCTCCAGGTGGACCCCACCGACGCCGGTCACGTCTACCTCGGTCTGGAAGAGGTCTTCGAGACCAAGGACGGCGGTACGAGCTGGTCCACTCCCGGGCCGTACTGGAACTTCGGGTTCCCCTGCTGGAGCATCGACCCGGCGAAGCAGACCGGCGACTGCTCCCCCACCACCCACGCGGACCAGCACGCGGTGGCCGTCGGCTCGTACCGCGGCAAGGCGTACGCCTACGTCGGCAACGACGGCGGCATCTACCGCCGCCCGCTGAACGGCACGCTCGACGCCGGTGGGCAC
Source organism: Streptomyces sp. cg36 (assembly GCF_041080675.1). Lineage (NCBI taxonomy): Bacteria > Bacillati > Actinomycetota > Actinomycetes > Kitasatosporales > Streptomycetaceae > Streptomyces > Streptomyces cyclosori. Next base: position 453,149 of record NZ_CP163520.1, read on the forward strand.
GCGAACGACTGGCAGTCCCTCAACGACGGCACCCTCGACACCCTTCAGTACTACTCGGTCGGCGTCGGCAAGGACCTCACCAACGGCGGCGTCTCGGTCACCGGCGGCCTCCAGGACAACGGCCAGTCGATCCTACGCGGCCACGACAGGGTCATGGGTTCCGACTTCGGCGGCGACGGCGGCGACACCATCGCCGACCCCGCCAATGGCTGCGACATCGCCGAGGAGTACGTCTACCTCGACATGTGGGTGACCCAGGACTGCGGCGTCAACGACGGGAGCTGGACCAAGGACCCGAGCAGGGCGACCGAGTACGAGGTCGCCCCGCCCGACAAGGACCTCGGCGGTGACGGGGCCCGCTTCATCGCCCCCCTCGCCTCCGACGCCAAGGACACCGGCACCTGGGTGGCCGGCGGGCGCCACGTCTGGGTGCAGACCAAGGGGTTCGCGATCCGTTCGGGTGCCGAGTGGAAGAGCGCCTTCGACCTCGGTGCGGGCCATGTCGCCACCGCCGTCGCCGCGTCGGGCGGCACGGTGTACGCCGCCTGGTGCGGCCCCTGCAACAACCAGGGCTTCGCACGCGGCATCGCCGTGGGCAACGCCGACGGCACCGGCTGGCACCAGCTGGACCTGCCCGTCGACGGCACCGTCCCCAACCGCTACCTCTCCGGCTTCGAGGTGGACCCGGCCGACGCCCAGCACGTCTACGTCGCGGTCAACGGCTTCTCCCGCAAGTGGACCGAGGGTCCCGGCGCGGGTGTGGGCCACCTCTTCGAGTCCCGCGACGGCGGAGCCCACTGGACGGACATCTCCGCCGACCTGCCCGACATCCCGGCGAACTCGGTGAAGCTGCTGCCGGGCGGCGGCCTCGCCCTCGCCACGGACCTGGCCGTGTTCTACCGCCCGGCGCACTCCCGCACCTGGCGGGTACTGGGCGGCGAACTGCCCACCACCGCCGTCCTCCAGCTGAAGCGGGGCCCCGACGGCGACCTGTACGCGGCCACCCACGGCCGGGGCATCTGGTCGTTCGGCCCGCGTCGCCTCAGCGGCTGAGACGGCCGTGCGCGGCGCGGCCGGCGGGTCCCCCGCTCGGGATCCCGCCGGCCGCGCCAGCACCGCGAGCACCCCTTCGCCCGCCGCCCCGAAGTGACCTTGCGAGAACTCGCCACCACCACGCTCATCGCCCGCGCGCGGAGCTCACGGCCGGACCGACAGGGCGTGCTGGAAGACGTCACGCGGGTCCCAGCGGGCCTTGACGCGCTGGAGGCGCGGGTAGTTGTCCTTGTAGTAGAGGGTGTGCCAGGGAACGCCGGAGGTGTTCCACTCGGGGTCGGCCAGGTCGGTGTCCGGGTAGTTGATGTACGAGCCGTCGCTGACGGCGCCGGGCACGGGGACGCCGCCGGTGTCGGCGTACACGTCCCGGTAGAAGTTCCGGACCCAGGCGAGGTTGGCGGCGTCGTCCTGCTCGGCGGACCAGATCGTCTGGTAGACGGCCTTCATGACGACCTCGCGCTGGGCCACGGCCGTGGCGGTCGGGGCCACCGCGCCGACCTGGCCGCCGTATCCGACGAGGAGCATCCCGCCGCCCGCCGTGCCCGTGCTGTTGGTCAAGTTGCGGTGGATCGCGGCGAGTTGGGCGGCGGTGAACGAGCGGCGCAGATAGCCCGCCTTGATCTTGTACCGGCGGGTGCCGACGTTGCCGGGTTCGCCGGTGCCCGGCCAGGTGGTCGGGTGCAGCCAAGGCATCGTCAGCCAGGTCTCCTTCCCCCGGAGGCCGGTGCCCGCGTACAGCTCGCGCAGGAACTCCTCGACCAGCTGTCTCGCGCCGGGGATGTCCGCGTCGATCTGCACGGTCATCAGGAAGCCGCCCGCGGTGGCGTGGGAGGGGATGAGGATGGCGTACAGCCCCGCGTAGCGCGATCCGGGCGCGCTGTTGCCTTCGTGCCAGGTGCCGAAGTTGTGCAGCAGCCGGGTGAACGCCTGCTCGGTCATCGTGTCGTCCCACGGCCAGGTGACCAGGAGCGCGAGCTGTGCGCGCGGTGCGGGCGGCAGCAGCCGGGCCGGATCGCTCCCGCTCGCCCCCGGTGAACGCAGCCAGTACCGGGTGACCACCCCGAAGTTCCCGCCGCCCCCGCCCGTGTGCGCCCAGAACAGGTCGTGGTGCGGGTCGTCCGGCTCCCGCGTGGCCACGACGGCGCGCGCGGTGCCGTCCCGGCCGACCACCACGACCTCCACGCCGTACAGATGGTCCACCACCGATCCGTACCGGCGTGACAGCGGCCCGTACCCGCCACCGGCGAAGTGTCCGCCCGCCCCCACCTCGGGGCAGCCCCCGGCGGGGACGGTCACGCCCCAGCCCTTGAACAGGGTGCGGTAGACGTGCCCGAGCGTGGCTCCGGGCCGCACCGAGAACGCGCCGCGCGCCGGGTCGTATCCGACGGCGTCCATGGGCGACAGGTCGAGGAGCATCCGCACCGACGGGTCGGCGGTGAAGTTCTCGAAGCAGTGCCCGCCGCTGCGGACCGCGACCGTACGACCGGAACGCACGGCGTCGTCCACCGCGCGCACCACCTGCTCGGTCGAGCCGACGACACGGATCTCGTCGGGCCGTCCGACGAAACGAAAGTTGTTGCCGCGCAGCAGGCTCTCGTACCGGGTGTCACCGGGCCGCACCGTCACCGGCCCGAACGGCGGCTCCTGCGGGGCCGTACCGTCGGCGGCCGACGCCGTGGGTGCGCCCAGGGCGCCGGCGCCACCCGCGGCCACCGCCGCACCGGCCGCGCCCAGCAGCCCGCGCCGGCTGAGCGGGTTGAGGTGGGATCCGTTCACCACGACCTCCAGTCCGGGCCGGTCCATATCACCCACCCCGGGCAACACGCCGCCAGGCCCCGTAGAATCCGTAACTCACCGTCCATGGCTGATTTCTGACGCCCTATCATGCCTCAGCGCCACGCCCGCACCAACCCGTGAGGGCCGACCGCCGAACCGGTCAGGAGGAGACGGTCCCCCGGGAGCGGTAGACGATGTACGGGCGGACGAGATAGCCCAGGGGCGCGGTGAAGGCGTGGACCAGGCGGCTGAAGGGCCACAGGGCGAACAGGGCCATGCCGAGCAGCGCGTGGAGCTGGTAGACCAGCGGCGCGTGGGCCATGGCGGAGACGTCGGGGTCGAGGGTGAACAGGGACCGGAACCAGAGGGAGACTCCGCGCCGGTAGTCGTAGGGGTCGTGTTCCAGGGTGGTGGCGGTGGCCGTGAGACCGGCCAGGAGGACGCAGAGCAGGACCGGGTAGACGGCCCGGTCGCTGCGGCTGGTGGCGGCACGCACGGCGGGCACGTGCAGGCGCCGGTGGAGCAGGACGGCCAGGCCGGTGAGGGTGGCGAGGCCCGCGGTCCCGCCGACGGCGAGGGCGTTGGCGTGGTAGAGCCACTCCCGGACGTGGAGGCGTTCGGTGAGGGATTCCGGCACCAGCAGCCCGATGGCGTGGCCCGCCGCCACGAAGAGGAGTCCGTAGTGGAAGAGCGGCCCGCCGACGCGCAGCAAGCGGTGTTCGTGGAGCTGGCTGGAGCGGGTGGTGAAGCCGAACCGGTCGTAGTGGTGGCGCCAGGCGGTGCCCGCGACGAGGACGGTGAGTACGAGGTAGGGCAGCACGCCCCACAGGGCGATGTGCAGGTGTTTCACCGGGTGGGCTCCTCCCCGTGCGGGGGGTGGGGGGTGTGGGGTGGGTAGGGCTGGAGGCCGACGAGTTCGACGGGCGGACCGGTGCGGGCGAGCCCCAGGGCCGCGTCACGCCCGGCGGGGCGCGGGCCGGGCAGGGTCCGGCAGACCGCCTCCACGACACCGGTGTAGGGGCTGTGGTGGGCTTCCAGCGCGTAGCGCAGCAGTTCGAGGGCGGGCCGGTACTCGCACAGCAGCGGGACACCGGCCTCGGGGCTGCGGGCGGCGAATTCGAGCATGAGGGGCAGGTGGTCGGGCAGTTCGTCCTCGGGCACGAGCCAGCTCTGCTCGCGGTAGAGGGACTTGATGCGGGCCAGTGACGCACCGCGGCGGCGGGTGTCGCCGTCGGTGTAGTAGGTCAGGTACAGACAGCGCCGCCCGCTGCGGTCGAAGGTGGCGACGTACTGGGCGGCCAGGGCGAGCGGCGCGGTGTCCGCCACCTCGGCGCAGAAGCGCAGCAGATGCCCGACCTCCGGACCGGGGACGGGCTCCAGCGCCGTGCGGACGGTGTGCAGCCGATCGGTCCAGGTGCGCCCGGGGTAGCCGAGCAGCAGGGAGGCGGCCTGGTGGACGACCGGGCGGCTCACCGGACTCCGTCCGCGTCACGGGGGAACAGACCGTCGGGGCGGCCCTTGCCGTTCCAGTTGAGGAGGTTGATCCGGCCGCGCGGTGAGCCACTGGCGGACTCGGGCTCGCGGCCGGGCGCGGGCGGGGCGTGGAAGGCGTCGGCGTCGAAGCCCGCGCCGGGCATCATGCCGGGCCCGCCCGCCCCGTCGAGACTGCACCCGTCGAGGTCGCCGCCGGGCGACGGGGATCCGGTGTAGCCGGTGGGCACCACGTACCGCTCGTCGTACTTGGCGAGCGCCAGGAGCCGGTACAGGTCGAGGACGTCCTGGGCCTCCAGGCCGACCGCCCCGGCGATGCGCGGGTCCTGCTCCTCGCCGAGGTTGACCCGCCGCATGTGGGTGCGCATGGCCGCGAGCCGGCACAGCGCGGCCTCCACCGGGGCGGGATCGCCCGCGGTGAAGAGTTCGGCGAGGTAGGCGAGCGGGATGCGCAGCGAGTCGATCGCGCCGAACAGGGCGGCCGGGTCCTCGCCGTCGTGCCCGCTCGCGGTCAGCGCCTCCACCACCGGGGAGAGCGGGGGCACGTACCAGACCATCGGCATCGTCCGGTACTCCGGATGCAGCGGCAGCGCCACCCGGAAGCGGGTGATCAGGGCGCGGACCGGGGAGCGGCGGGCCGCCTCGATCCAGTCGTGCGGGATGCCCGACGCCTCGGCGTCCCGGGCCACCTGGGGGTCGTCGGGGTCGAGGAAGCAGCCGAGCTGCGCCTCGTACAGGTCCTGCTCCCGTTCGGTGGCGGCGGCCTCGCCCACCTTGTCCGGGTCGTAGAGCATGACGCCGAGGTAGCGCAGCCGCCCCACGCAGGTCTCCGAGCAGACGGTGGGCTCCCCCGCCTCGATGCGGGGGTAGCAGAAGGTGCACTTCTCGGCCTTGCCGGTCTGGTGGTTGAAGTACACCTTCTTGTACGGGCAGCCGGTCACGCACATCCGCCAGCCCCGGCACCGGTCCTGGTCGACGAGGACGATGCCGTCCTCGATCCGCTTGTACAGCGCGCCGGACGGGCAGACCGCCACGCACGACGGGTTGAGGCAGTGCTCGCAGATGCGGGGCAGGTAGAACATGAACGCCTGCTCGTACTCCAGGCGCACCCGCTCGTTCATCTTGCGCAGTACGGGGTCGGCGGCGAGCTGCTCGGGCCCGCCGCCGAGGCTGTCGTCCCAGTTGGGGCCCCAGGTGATCCGGGTGGGGCGGCCGTCGACTAGGGAGCGCGGCGGGGCGGTGGGCACGTCGTCGCCGAGCGGCGCGGTCGTCAGGTTCTCGTACTCGTACGTCCACGGCTCGTAGCAGTCGTCCAGCGCGGGCAGGTCGGGGTTGGCGAAGAGGTGCGCCAGGCGGCGGGCCCGGCCTCCGCTGCGGGGCACCAGACGGCCGTTCTTGAGCCGCCAGCCGCCCTTCCACTTCTCCTGGTCCTCGTGGCCCCGGGGGTATCCCTGTCCGGGGCGGGTCTCGACGTTGTTGAACCAGACGTACTCGGTGCCCCGGCGGTTGGTCCAGGTCTGCTTGCAGGTGACCGAGCAGGTGTGGCAGCCGATGCACTTGTCGAGGTTCATGACCATGGCGACCTGCGCCATGACCCTGCGGCGCCCGGGCGCGGGCGTGTCCGCGTGCTCGCTGCGAGCCATTCAGTACTCCACGTTCTGCGAGCGGCGCCGGATCGTCGTCACGGCGTCGCGCTGGTTTCCGGTCGGGCCGTAGTAGTTGGGGGCGAACGACAACTGGCCGTAGCCGCCGATCAGATGGGTCGGTTTGATCAGGAGGCGGGTCAGCGAGTTGTGGACGCCGCCGCGCCGCCCGCCGGTCTCCGCCTTGGGGACGTTCACCAGCCGTTCCTGCACGTGGTACATGAACACGGTGCCGCGCGGCATGCGGTGGGAGACGACCGCCCGGGCCACCACCACGCCGTTGGCGTTGACGGCTTCCACCCAGTCGTTGTCGGCGGCGCCGATGGCCTCGGCGTCCTGCGGGCTCATCCAGATCACCGGGCCGCCCCGGGCCAGCGTCTGCATCAGCAGGTTCTCCTGGTACTCGGAGTGGATGGACCACTTCGAGTGCGGGGTGAGGTAGCGGACCGTCACCGCGCGGCCCTCGCCGGGCTCCTGCGGCCCGAGGGGTTCACCGAGTTCGTCCAGGTTCAACGGTGGCCGGTAGAGCGGGAGTTGCTCGCCCAGTTCGGCCATCCAGTCGTGGTCGAGGTAGAAGTGCTGGCGTCCGGTGAGGGTGTGCCAGGGCTTGTTGTGCTCGGTGTTGATGGTGAAGGGGTAGTACCGGCGGTCGGGCGCCTCCTTGCCCGACCACTCGAAGCTGGCTCCGACCTGCACGGGGCGCTCCTGGGTGTCGGAGAACACCACCCGGCGTTCGGCCACCGACGCGGCCAGCTCCGCGAGCCCCGCGCCTTCGCCCACCCGGTCGGCCAGCCGGTCGAAGCCCTCGGCCGCCAGACGCCCGTTGGTGGTGCCGGAGAGCGCGAGGATCGCCTCGCACATCTTGACGTCGGTGTCCAGGAGCGGGCGGCCGAGGGCGGCGCCCCGGGTGGCGGTGCCGCAGCGGGCGGCCAGCCAGTGCCCCTCGGGGCCCGGGTTGACGGTCAGGCCCTTGACCGTCATGCCGTGCTCCTCGGCCAGCGGGCCGAACGCGGCGAGCCGGTCCGCGACGGCGGTGTAGTCGCGCTCGACGAGCGTCACCGCGGGGGCGGTGCGGCCGGGTTCGGGGGCGGTGCGCCCGTCGCGCCAGTCGGTGACGCGCCCGCCCGGCTGGGCCGTCTCGCCCTCCGTGTCGTGCTGCAGCGCCGTCGCCACCAGGTCGTGCGCCACGCCGAGGCGGCCCTCGGCCAGTTCGCTCACCTTGCGGGCCAGGCCGTGGAAGATCTCGAAGTCGGTCCGGGCCTGCCAGGGCGGGTTGATCGCCGGGGTGAAGGCGTGCACGAAGGGGTGCATGTCCGTGCTGGACAGGTCGTGCTTCTCGTACCAGGTGGCGGCCGGCAGCACGAGGTCGGAGAAGAGCGTCGTGGAGGTCATCCGGAAGTCCAGGGTGAGCAGCAGGTCGAGCTTGCCCCGGGGGGCTTCCTCCTCCCACTCCAGCGCCCGTGGCCGCTTGTCGCGCGGCGCCTCCCGGGCGCGCGCGTTGTCCTGGGCGCCGAGCAGATGGCGCAGGAAGTACTCGTTGCCCTTGGCGGAGGAGCCGATGAGATTGGCCCGCCACACGGTGAGCACCCGTGGCCAGTTGCGCGGGGCGTCCGGCGCCTCGGCCGCGAAGTCGAGCTCTCCCGAGGCCAGCCGCGCGGCCACCCAGTCGGCCGGTTCCCGCCCGCTCTCGCGCACTTGCCGTCCCAGGTCGAGCGGGTTGGCGCTGAAGGTGGGGTAGGAGGGCATCCAGCCGAGCCGCATGGACTGGGTCACCAGGTCGGCGGTGTGCCGCCCGCCGAAGGTGCCGCGCGCGGTGGGCGAGGCGAGCGCGTCGGCGGCGTACGACTCGTAGCGCCACTGGTCGGTGTGGAGGTACCAGTACGGTGTGCCCGCCATCTGCCGCGAGGGCCGCACCCAGTCCGCCGCCGAGGCGAGCTGCTGCCAGCCGGTGTAGGGGCGCACCTTCTCCTGGCCGACGTAGTGCGCCCAGCCGCCGCCGTTCACCCCCTGGCAGCCGGTGAGCAGGAGCAGCGACAGGAAGGAGCGGTAGATGGTGTCCGAGTGGAACCAGTGGTTGGTGCCCGCCCCCATCACGATCATGCAGCGGCCCCGGGTCTGCTCGGCGGTGCGCGCGAACTCCCGCGCGGTGCGCACCGCAGCCCCGGCCGGTACGGAGGTGACCGCCTCCTGCCACGCGGGGGTGCAGGGCTCGGTGGCGTCGTCGTAGCCGGTGGGCCAGCTGCCGCGCAGGCCGGGCCGGGCCACCGCGTACTGGGCGAGGAGCAGGTCGTACACCGTGGTCACCGGGCGCCCGCCGAGCTCGCGCACGGGCACGCCCCGGGTCACGGTCGCACCGGGTTCGTCGAACCGGGGCAGGACCACCTCGACGCCCTGTCCGGCGGTGGCGCCGTCGCCGTGGTGGTGGAAGGTCAGCAGCGGGTCCACACCGCCCAGGTCCAGGTTCCACCGCCCCTCGGCGCCCTTGGCCCAGCGGTCGCCGAGCGTCCCGCGGGGAACGACCACGTCGTCGGTGTCGGCGTCGACGAGCACCGGCATCCAGTAGCGCGTCTCGGGGGCCGCGTGCTGGGCGAGTCCCAGGTCGGCGGCGGTGACGAACTTCCCCGGTACGTACCGTCCTTCGCCGTGCTCCTCCAGCGCCACCAGGAACGGCAGGTCGGTGAAGCGCTTCACGTAGTCGGTGAAGTACGGGACCTGGCGCCGGACGAAGTACTCGGTGAGCACCACGTGCCCCATCGCCATGGCCAGCGCGCCGTCGGTCCCGGGGTGCGGGTGCAGCCACTCGTCGGCGAACTTCGTGGCGTCGGCGTAGTCGGGCGAGACCACCACGACCTTCTGCCCCCGGTAGCGCGCCTCCGCCATCCAGTGCGCGTCCGGTGTGCGCGTCACCGGCACGTTCGAGCCCCAGAGCATGAGGTGGGCCGCGTCCCACCAGTCCCCCGACTCCGGCACGTCGGTCTGGTCGCCGAAGACCTGCGGCGAGGCGATCGGCAGGTCGGCGTACCAGTCGTAGAAGGAGATCATGGGCGCGCCGATCAGGGAGTGGTAGCGCGCGCCCACCGCGTGCGAGGCCATCGACATGGCCGGGATCGGTGAGAAACCGGCGATCCGGTCCGGCCCGTACTCCTTGAGCGTGTGGACCTGGGCCGCCGCCGCGAGTTCCAGCGCCTCCTCCCAGTCGACGCGCACGAAACCGCCGTGTCCGCGCGCCGACTGGTAGCGCCGCCGTTTGACCGCGTCCGCGCTGACCTCCGCCCACGCGGCCACCGGGTCGCCGCCGTGGCGCCGTTTGGCCTCGCGGTACATCTCGACGAGCACACCGCGCGCCATGGGGTGGCGCACCCGGGTGGGCGAGTAGGTGTACCAGGAGAACGAGGCGCCGCGCGGGCAGCCGCGCGGCTCGTACTCGGGGCGGTCCGGGCCCACGCTCGGGTAGTCGGTCTGCTGGGTCTCCCAGGTGATCAGCCCGTCCTTGACGTACACCTTCCACGAGCACGAGCCCGTGCAGTTGACGCCGTGGGTGGAGCGGACCACCCGGTCGTGGGCCCAACGTTCGCGGTAGGGGCGGTCGTTGACCGTCTGATCGGTGCGGAACTCGGCCCGCAGATCGGGCGTCGTGGGCGCCCTGCGCAACATCTGGCCCGCCTTGAACAGCTGATCAGCCGCATCGGCGGCCATCCGAGCCGCCTTCTCCGCACGCACCCGGCCTCGCACCACCCACCACCACCCTGCTTGCGAACGCGACGGAGCAACGCCCACCGAGCCGGGTGGGCGCGCAACCGCTTACTCGCTCAGCATCCCGCCGCCTCCCGCCCAACAAATCCGACTTCCGCGACCTTTGAGGAGTGGTAGCGAGAGTTTTCCTTGCACTTTGCACTACTTGTCATGCGCAGATACTTTGCAAGCGAAGGTTTTCAGCCATGGCATTTCATGGCTTCCGGACGCCCCTGTGGCCGCCTCGTACCGGCCTCCCGCAACCCGCCCGCGCCCAGTTCCAGCCGCCTGCCGGGAAACCGGTCGCGCAGCCTGCGGTCGTGGGTGACGACGACGATCGCTCCCGCGTACGGGACCAGGGCCCGCTCCACCTCCTCCACCAGCGCCGGAGCCAGATGGTTGGTGGGCTCGTCGAGCAGCAGGAGGTCGACCGGCTCCCGCACCAGCCGCGCCAGTTCGAGCCTGCGGCGCTGGCCCGCCGACAGGGCGGCCACCGGTGTCACCAGATCGGCCGCGGTGAACAGCCCGAACTCCAGGAGTTCGGCCGCGCGCTCCACCCCGTACACCTCGCGCAGGGTGCGCGGGTCCGTCGCGGGAGCGACGTCCTGGCGCAGCGATCCGACGCGGGCCGGGCGGCGCACCCTGCCGGAGTCGGCGGCGAGTTCACCGGCGAGCACCTGGAGCAGCGTCGACTTGCCCGCGCCGTTCGCCCCGGTGACCAGGATCCGCTCGCCCGGAGCGATCGTCAGCCGGTCGACGGACAGCCGGCCCTCGACGGTCACACCGTCCAACTCCACCGCTCCCCCGCTCCCTTCGAGGTGCGCCGAGAAGCGCAGGGGTTGCGGGGGCGGCGGAACCGGTCGCTCAGTCAGCCGGTGCAGTTGTTCCCGCGCCGACCGGATCCTGCTCATCGCACCGTGCGAGCGCGACCGCGCACGGAACGCGCCCGCACCGCTGAAGGCCCACGGCCCCTTGCGGGGAATGGCGGAGAGCCGGTCGATGTGGGAGTCGGCGAGCGCCGAGTGCCGCGCGACCTCCGCGCGCCACTGCTCGTGCTCCCGCTCCCAGCGGGCGCGTTCGGCGGCCTTGCCGGTCAGGTATCCGGCGTAGCCGTCGCCGTAGCGGCGCACCGTGCGCCGGTCCCGGTCCATCTCCAGGACCGCGGTGGTGACCCGGTCGAGGAAGACCCGGTCGTGGGTGACGGCCACGAGCGTGCCCCGGTGGGCCTTCAGCCGCTCCTCCAGCCAGGCCACCGCCGCGTCGTCGAGGTCGTTGGTCGGCTCGTCGAGCAGCAGCAGCTCCGGTTCGGCGGCGAGGGTCGCGGCGAGGGCGAGCCGGGAGCGCTGACCGCCGGAGAGGGTGCCCAGGCGGCGGTCGCGGTCGAGCACGGCCCGTTCGCCGAGCCGGTGCAGAAGGGTGTCGACGCGGCGGTCGGCGTCGTGGCCGCCGCGCACCTCGTACTCCTCCAGCAGGCGCGCGTACTGGTCGAGGTCGGTCCCGGCGGCGGCGCGCAGACGCCGCTCCAGGTCCCGCAGTTCGGCGAGGGCCAGGTCGACGGCGTCACCGACGCGGGCGGTGCCGGGCAGATCGAGGGTCTGCGCGAGGTAGCCGACGCCGCCGGGGGCGCGGAGGGTGACGACTCCGTTGTCCGGCGCCTCCCGCCCGGCGATCAGCCGCAGCAGGGTGGACTTCCCGGAGCCGTTGTCACCGACGACGCCCACCTTCTCGCCGGGCCGGACGGTGAGGGAGACGCGGTCGAGCACGACGCGGTCGTCATAGCGCTTGGTGACGTCGGACAGGACGAGCTGGGTATCACCACGGGTCAAGTGGAATCTCCTCGTTGGGGGGCAGGGCAGCGGAGCACTCGCAAGAGACGAGACGTTCCGTCTCGAAGGAGGATAGCGCAAGGCGAACGCTTGAACAAGACGGATCGTCTCGCCACTGTCATTCAGGCGCCGGATCCGCCGCCGCGCCGCGTGCCTCCGGCTTCCTCCTCCGCGCCCTCGCCTCACCCCCGGCGGGGCGCACCTCCGCAGCCGCCACCGTCCGGACGCCGACCGCACCCCTCGTCCCGGCCGGTCGCACGCCGCTCCCCCGGGTCCGCCCGGCCGACAGCGGTGGTGGCGGCCGACTCCGTGTCGCGCAGCCGCAGCAGATAGGACGCGGTCAGCACGACGGCCCGGTCCCCGTCCCGGGACAGCTCCTCCAGGGCCTTCGACGCCCGCTCACCAGGGATGCCCGCCAGGGCCTGGGTGAGCCGCCCCCGCGCGGGCGCCCCCGTGCCGCCGTCGGCGAGGCGGTCCACCAGCCCGCCCGCGATCCGGTCCGCCGCCGCGGCGTCGTGCGCGAGCACGCTCAGGGCGTCGGCCGCGTCGGTGTCGTTCCGTCCCGCCACGATCATGCCGATGAGCGTCGGGGCCGCCTCGGCCACGCCGCGGGTCCCGAGCGCCAGGGCCGCGTGGCCACGGACGACGGCGTCGGGGTGCGCGAGCGCGTCGCGCAGCGCCCCCGTCGCCCCGTCGCCGGGCAGTTCGGCCAGCGCGCGCACGGCTCGTTCCCGTACGGCGGCCGACGTTGCCGCGAGGCCCTGCGCGAGCAGCGCGGGGGCGCCGTCGGCCGAGCGCGCCAGCGCCCAGCGGAGGGCCCCGGCGACCAGCGGGTCCTCCTCGGTCAGCACCGCCTCCACCAGCGCCTCCACCGGCACCGCGCTCTCCTCGCCCGAGGAGAGCGCCGCGCGCTGGCGGGCCTCGGCGCTCTTGGACGTCAGCGCCTGGAGCAGTGCGACGACCTGGAGCACGTCCTCCCAGCCATCGGGTTCCGCCGCGTCGATCCGCTGCAGCCGGGTGAGCAACTCGGTCTCCGCCGCGACCCGTTCACGCGTCTGGCGGATGAGGTCGCCGACGAGCGCGGCGGGCGCGAAGCCGGGCTCGTCGAGCGCGCGCCCGATCTCCCGCAGCGAGAGGCCGAGCGAGCGCAGGCTCTCGATCTGGAAGATCCGCCGGATGTCCGCACCGGCGTACTCCCGGTATCCGGATCCCGTACGGCCCGAGGGGCGCAGCAGACCGAGCGACTCGTAGTGCCTGAGCATGCGGGCGCTGACGCCGGAGCGCCGCGCCACCTCACCGATCAACACGTCCTATCGTCCCTCCTGACCCGGTCCGCCGAGGGCCACGACGCGCTTCGCCTCCTCGATGGCGAACTCGAATCCGGTGTCCGGGTCCCGCAGCAGCCGCTGGGTGGCGAGCGCGTGCGTCCGTACGCGCGGGTCGGGCCCCATCGTCGCAGCCCGCAGGGCCGGCCCGACGGTTTCGCCCAGCGCGACCAGCGCCCTGCTCAGGCTCAGCCGGGTCTCCAGCCCGCCGCGCCCGAGCTGTGTCACCAGCACGTCGGCCAGCTCCGGCTCCTCGCCCTCCGGCACCAGCAGGACCGCGGCCCGCCAGGCGCTCCGCGCCACTTCGTCGTCGGCGTCGCACAGCAGCTCCCGGGTGATCACGGGCCAGGCCCGCCGGTCACCGATCTTGGAGAGCGTGTGCAGCGCCTGGCTCCGCGCCTGTGCGCGCCCCGGCCCGGCCGCGCGGACCAGCTCGGGCAGGGTGAGCGCCGCGGGGTGGCGGGTGAGCGCCCAGGTCAGCATGTCGCGGACGAAGAACTCGGGCTCGACCGCGCACCGCCGGACGAGGGCGGCGACGAAGCGGGGCTGCGGCGCGCTACCGGCCGCCAGGGCCGCCCGCAGCCGTACGGACGCCTCCGCGTCCTCCAGTCCTCGCAGCACCCGGTACGCGTCGGCGTCCTGTGTCGTGATCGTCATGGGACCACCTCCTCGGCAAGCAGTGAAAGCCTTGTCACCGTGTCAAGGTCAACCGGACGGGTGCCGGTACGCGCCGCCGCCCTCGACGCCGGGCCGCGCGGGTTGGCCCTTTCAGGCTGCCCCGGCTTCACCCGGGGCTGCCCCCGATGACCTGCCGGGGCGCGGGTCCGCCCGATAGGACTGAGGTGAGAGAGGAAGGGGAACGCCCGGACGTTCGCTCCCGCTCCGGAAGGTCTCGCACGCGGACGCTCCACGCGCCCCCCACGCCGCTCTGCCCATGACCATCCACAACCGCCCCGCGAGGACCCCCCATGACAGACGCTCCCAGCCGCGCCGTGGACAGCACCGACATCGGCGCGGGCATCGGCTTCGGCATCGACGGCTTTCTCGCCGCGGACATCCGCGTCGGCCGGGTGCTGCGGGCCGAGGACTTCTCCCGCGCGCCCAAGCCCGCGTACAAGCTGTGGATCGACTTCGGTGAGCTCGGCACCCTCCAGTCCAGCGCTCAGATCACCGACCTGTACGACCTCGACGACCTGCCCGGCCGCACCGTCCTCGCCGTCGTCAACCTCCCGCCCCAGCAGGTGGCCGGCTTCCTCTCCGAGGCCCTCGTCCTCGGCGTGCCCGACGAGAACGGCCGCAATGCCGCGCTGATCACCCCGGACCACCATGTGGAGCCCGGCTCGCGGCTGATGTGAGGGACGGGCACCGCCGAGGCGCGGTACGGAGGCGCCGTCGCCCGGTGCCGCCGCCCGTTCGGGCAGCTCCGGCTGCCCGGCCCGCCGACGTCGTCGGCCCGTGCCGTCGCGCCGGGCGGGGCGTGCCCCACCGGGTTCGCCGCCATGGGAGAGGTCTTCGCTCAGTGCCCGCTGCCGGGACGCGCGGGCGCCGGGGCGGCCGGGCTCGTCGCGGACGTCCGTGTGGCCTCGCTCCACAGGCGCGGGCCGCCGTGGTCGCGCAGGCGGCGCAGGAACGACAGGACGCCCGCGCTGCCGGTGGCCCACCCCGGGCCGGTGGCGGCCAGGGTGTTGTCGGGGAACACCGGCCTGCGCGGGGTGCCGCCGCTGCGGGCCAGGATCAGGCCCGCCACCTCCTCGGCGGCGCGGTGGAACGTACCGTCGCCGGTGACGGCCTCGGCGTCGACGAGCAGTTCGCCCACCCCCGCCAGCCCGCAGCACTGGGAGACCGGGCTCATTCTCGGTGCGAGGTCGCGGCACGCCCGTGCGCACCGCACTCCCAGCTCCGTCAGCCCGGGGTCGCCCTCATGGCCGCCCGCCTCGATCAGCAGGGTGCCGATCCCGGCGAGCCCCCGGCACCAGGAGCCGTAGCGCCGGTGGGCCTCGGGGCGGGCCGCCAGCGCCAGCAGGCGCGGTGTGTGCTGGGCGAGTTCGGCCAGACCCGAGCGGGCGGCGGCGCCGGCGGCCGGGTCGCCGGTGTGGCGGTGGTAGGCGTGCAGGAAGTGGACGATTCCCGCCCGGCCGTGGGCGAAGCCGAACGGGAAGGCCGCCTCCGACGCCGCCGCGGAGCGCTGCGGCGCCGGCCTCTCCCGTCCGTCCTCCGCCGCCAGCAGGGTGCGCGCGCACTCCCGCGCCGCGGCGAGCCGCGCGCCGCCCTCCTCGTACCGCCCCGCCGCGTGGGCGCGGCGGGCGAGTACCAGCAGCCCGGTCCCGACGCCCGCCGCGCCGCCGATCTGGTCTCCGGTGTCGTCGTACGCGCGCGTGCTCGGCGGTGCGGTGAACTCCCCTGCCCGGCCGAGCAGTTCGGCGGCGCCGTCGAGGAAGAGGTCGACGCCGGTGCGGCCGGTGTGCAGTGCGGCGGTCAGGGTCGTGAGCGCGCTGTGGTCGGCGGTGCGCCGGGCGAGGCCGAGGACGGCCCGGGTGACGCCCGGCTGCTCGGTGTGGTGCAGCAGTTCCAGACCCACCCCGGCCGCGCCGTCGTAGAGCGTCAGGCCGAAGTGCAGTTGCCCGCGCCGGGGCAGCGACCCGGCGGGCAGGTCATCGGCCGCACGGACACAGGTCGCGACGGTGTGGGCGATCACGTCGTCCAGCAGACCGCGGGTGACCGGGCGCGGCGCCGGGAGCCGGTGTCCGGTGGGCACCGGTGCGGTGGGTCCGCGCCACCGCCGCGCGCACGCGACCCGGCGCAGCGGGTCGGGGTCCAGGAGTCCGGCGACGAGTTCGCGGGCCGGGCGGTGCGGCTCGTGCGGCAGCACGGCGGCCAGACAGGCCAGGGTGCGGTCGGTGTTGACCGCGTGGTCGCCGTCGACGACCACCGGGTCCATGCCGGTCAGCGCGAAGTACAGGGTGGCGCCGAGCGCGTACAGGTCGTCGGCGCGTCCGCCCGGCCGGCCCGCGCGGTAGACCGGCATCGAGTAGCCCGGCGTCGCACCGGCGGGGCGTTCGCCGCGCAGGGCGCTGACGCCGAAGTCCACGAGGTGTGCGGTGCCGTCCTCGCCGAGCACCACGTTGGACGGTTTGAGGTCGCCGACCACGACGCCCCGGGCGTGCACGGCGTCGAGCACGGTCAGCAGACGGCGGGTCAGCGCCGCGAAATCCCGGGGGTCGGCGTCCGCCCCTGCCGCTCCGGAGCCGGTGCGTACGGGCGCGTACGGCCCGTGGGCGAGGACGTCGCGGCGCAGGTCGCCCGGCCCGTGGTCGGTGGTGATCAGGTACTCGTCCTCGCCGTGCCGGACGTAGTCGCGCACCCCGGGTACGCCATCGACGTCCGCCAGTGCCGCGAGGACGCGGTGTTCGTGGCGCAGCCGCCCCCGGGCGTCGACGCCGTCGGAGCCCTCCCCGACGTGCGCCCTGGCCTGTTTGACGATCGCGCGCTCGCCGGAGACGGTGTCCACGGCGCGGTAGACGTCGCCGTGGGGGGAGCGGGAGACGCCCGCGGTGAGCCGGTACCGGCCGCCGATCACGGTGGCGGGGCGGCGGGCGGGCGGTGCGGCGGCCCGGAACGGGTCGGCGGTCCACGGCGGTTGGCGGTAGCGCGTGCTCGCACGGCCGCCGAAGCGCACCCCGTCCGGGCCGGTCATGACGAGCGCGGCGTCGTCGGTGCCGGTGGCCCGGAACGGGCCGTAGCGGTAGTGGACGGGTGCGTCGGGGCGGACCTGACGGTCGCTGAGCACCCGGGGCCCCGTCCGGCCCGCCAGCAGTGCGGCGAGTTCACGGCCGAGCGCCGTCACGTCCTGCGGGCGCGGGTAGACGGTGACGGCTTTGCCGACGAGCGCGGCGTCGAGTGCTCCGCTGTTCATCTCGCCCAGCACCGCCGCGTCGCGGGCGAACTTGGCGTCGCAGACATGGCGCAGCAGTACGGGGAGGATCAACTCGGCGACCTGCGCGAGGTCTTCCGGGCGGGCGGAGATGTGCAACTTCCAGCCGTGGGACGGCAGTTCGTCCGCCCCGGGCCGGGGGGCGAACAGATAGAGCCACTGCTCGTCGGCGGCCATCCGCCGTTCGCGGCCGTCCAGCAGCCGCTCCAGTCGCTCGGCGAGCCCTTTCCCGGGCTGCCGCTTCCCGGTCCGCCCGTCGAGGGGGTCTTCCGGGTCCGTGCGGTGCTCGCCAGCGGCGGCCGTCCCTGACCCGTCCTCACCGGCCCAGGCCGGTCCGGCCGCCACTCGCGTCCTCGCCTAGTCGCAGGCGAAGCGGGTCGTGGCCGTCACCCAGGGGTCGGCCAGACACGCCTGGAGGCCGCGGCTCGGGTCGGCCTGCTCCTCGAACGGGATCTCTTCTTCCTCAACGGCCACGTCGAGCGGGCCGGCGTCGCGGATCTGCAGTGCCACAGGGCTCATTGCGGGTCCTTTCTGTGCGCAAAAAGGGAAGGTTCGGTGGAGAGATTGTCAAGCGCATGCCAGTTTCACCGATGTCGAACTCACCGGCAAGAGGGATGACCTGATGGATCGCGCCCAACAAAGCGCGCTTTTCAGCCAGTTGGCACGCGGCGCGGAACGAGCGCCTGAAGCGCTTCTCCGCCCACCCCTACCCCGCCCTCTCCGCGCGGAAGGCCCTCCGGTAGGCGGCGGGGGTGGTGCGCAGGGCCTCGTGGAAGCGGCGGCGCAGATTGACGGCCGAGGACAGGCCGACCCGGCGCGCGATGGTCTCCACCGGCAGATCGGTCTCCTCCAGCAGCGCCCGGGTGGCCGTGATCCGCCGTTCCAGCAGCCAGCGGCCGGGACTGATGCCCAGTTGCTCACTGAAGCGCCGGGTGAGCGTACGGGGTGACACCCGGGAGCGGAGCGCCATGTCGGCGACGCTGACCGGCTGGTCGAGGTGCTCGGACAGCCACTCCAGGAGCGGGGCCAGCGAGGCGGTGTCCGGTCCGGCGGGCAGTTCGGCGTACTGCAGTTGGCAGCCCTCGCGGTGCGGCGCCATCACCAGCTGCCGTGCGATCCGCATCGCGTACGCGGCGCCCTGGTCGGCGTTGACCAGGTGCAGGCACAGGTCCACCCCGGCCGCGGCCCCGGCGCTGGTGGCGACGTCGCCGTGGTTCACGTACAGAACGGCGGGGTCCACCTCGACCCGCGGGAAACGGGTGGCCAGTTCGGCGGCCCAGGCCCAGTGGGTGGCCGCGCGCCGGCCGTCCAGCAGTCCGGCGGCGGCGGGCACGGTGGCGCCCGAGCAGAGGGAGACGATCCGGGCGCCGCGCCCGTGCGCCCGCCGGACCGCCGCGACGACCGCCGACGGCACGTCGGTGCCGGGCGGCTGCCGCCAGCCCGGGACCAGCACGGTGTCCGCCCGCTCCAACGCGTCCAGACCCGCCGTGACCAGCATGTCGTAGCCGTCCCGGGTGCGCACGGGGCCGGGGTGCTCGGTGCAGACCTCGAACGCGTACCGGGCCGGGACCGCCGGGCCGTGGTCGCCGAACACCGCGCTCGCGCAGGCCAGCGTGAAGGCCGACTGCGGGGGCTGCACCAGGGCCACGACCCGGTGCGGCGCCGGGGAGTTCGGCCACGGGCTGAGCGTCATGGCGCGAAAGTACCCCATCGTGTCGTTCGGGACACTGGGGTTTACCGATTGGTCCAGTCCAATATTCGTACGGTGACCACCGCGCAGACCCACCCCGAGAACACCCAGCTCCCGCCGCCGACCAACCCTTCCGCCACCCGGCCCGCCCTGTGGGACCGGCGCTTCGCCCTCTACTTCACCGCCCGCGCCGTCTCGCTGGTCGGCGACGCGATGATGCCGGTGGCCGCCGCGCTCGCGGTCGGCGCGGTGTACGGGGTGTCCGGCGTCGGCCTCGTCCTCGGCGTCTGGACCGGGACGTTCGTCCTGCTCGTCCTCTTCGGCGGGGTGTTCTCCGACCGGTTCGGCGCGCGCCGCATGATGGTCGGCGCCGACCTGGTCCGGGTGCTCACCCAAGGCGTGCTGGCCGCCGCGTTCTTCGCCGGGACGCCACCGTTCTGGCTGCTGGTGTCGATGGCGGCACTGGCGGGTGCGGCCGTCGCCATGTTCCTGCCCGGGGTGAACGGGATGGTCCCGCTGGTCACCCGTGAGCCGCAGCGGGCCAACGCCACGCTCAAGGTGGCCGACGCCCTCGCCCAGCTGACCGGCCCCGCGCTGGCGGGCGGGCTCATCACCCTGACCGGGGCCGGAACCGTCTACGCCATCGACGCGGGCACCTTCGTGCTCAGCGCCCTGTGCCTGGCGCTCATCCCGCTCCTCCCCCGGGCCGCCGAGCCCACCGGCTCCCGCGCGCACAGCGGCAGTTCGCTCCGCCGCGAACTGCGCCAGGGGTGGCTGGAGTTCCGTGCCCGCACCTGGATGTGGGCGGTGATCCTGATCTGGATGGTGTACGGCGTACTGCTCTTCGGCCCCCTCGTACCGCTCGCCTCCACGGTGATCAGCGCCCGCCACGGCTCGAACGCCTACGGCCTGGCGGTCTCCTTCCTCGGCGTCGGAACGGTGATCGGCGGCCTGCTGGCGCTGCGGCTGCGCCCCGCCCGGCCGCTGGCGGCGGGCGCGGCGGCGATGACGCTGTACACCGTGCTGCCCCTGTGCGTGGCGCTCGGCGCCGACCTGCCCGTGCTGCTGGCGGGCCACGCCGTGGCCGGGGCCGCCTGGGCGTTCTGGTCGGTGATGTGGGCGACCAGCGTGCAGACCCACACCCCGCCCCCGGTGCTCAACCGCGTCACCGCGTACGAGCAGGCGGGCTCGGTCTCCGGAATGGCCGTCGGCCAGATACTGGCGGGCCCGGCCGCCGCGCTGGTCGCCCCGGACCATCTGCTGCTGGTGTCGGCGGGCGCGTGCCTGGCCGGTTGCGCGGCCCTGTTCTCGATCCCGGCGATCCGCACCCTGCGCCGCACCGCTCCCACCGGCGGCGAGGCCGCGGTCGGGAAGTGAAGCGACCGCTCCGGGCGGGGCGCGGGCCCGGCCGTGGCGCCGCACAACTACGCCGGAACCGTGCTCCCCGCCGTCACCACAGGCGGGGACGGCCCGGTTCGCGATACCCCCCGGGGCATGCTTCAATACCCAGGGGGGTATCGACTGGCAGAGGAAGTGACATCCATGGACCTGGGTCTGCGCCGTTCCTACACCGGTGCGACGTTCGACGACGTCGTGGCCGGGACGCGCGCCGCTCTCGGCGAGCACGGCTTCGGCGTGCTCACCGAGATCGACGTGCGGGCGACCCTCGCGGAGAAGATCGGCGTCGCGCTGGAGCCCTACGTCATCCTGGGGGCCTGCAATCCCCCGCTGGCCCACCGGGCCCTGGAGGCGACCCGTGAGATCGGTCTGCTGCTGCCCTGCAACGTCGTCGTGCGGCAGGACCCGGGCGACGCGTCGGTCACGGTGGTCGAGGCGATCAACCCGGCCGTCATGGCCGAGGTCACCGACGCCCCCGCGGTGGCGGATGTCGCACGCGAGGCGCGGGAGCGCCTGGAGGCGGCCCTCAAGCTGCTGGACGCGCAGCTGGCGTGACCCGGCGGGGCCGCCGCCACGGCCCCGCGCGCTCCACACCACCCGTACGTACGAGAAGTGAGCAAGGAACGACACATGTGCCGAGCGAAGACGTGCCGCACCTGCGGCAGGACCACCTGGGCCGGGTGCGGCATGCACATCTCCCAGGTCAAGGCGACCGTGCCGGCGGGCCAGTGGTGCGACGGGCACCCGCGCGAGGAGGCGGCGTCCCGGACCTGGCGCTGGCCGTGGCAGGGCCGTGCCACCCGCCCCTGAACCGGCGGCGCCCCGGCCGCCGCCATACCCGCCCGGGTATCATGACGGCCGGAATCGAACAGGGAGCACCAGCATGATCGGCGACCAGGAAACCGTCACCCAGGTGCGCAACCGGCTGCGCCGTGCCCAGGGGCAGCTCGCCGGAGTCATCGCCATGATCGACGAGGGCCGCGACTGCAAGGACGTCGTCACCCAGCTCGCCGCCGTCTCCCGCGCCCTGGACCGCGCCGGGTTCAAGATCATCGCCAGTGGACTGCGGGAGTGCGTGGCCGCAGACGGGTCGGCGGACGCGCCCGCGCTCACCGAGGAACAGCTGGAGAGGCTCTTCCTCACGCTCGCCTGACGGGGAACTCCCGGCCGGATCACTCCCCGGCGGCCAGGGCGGAGACGTGTGCCCTGCCCGGCGGGCACGGCCTGGGCACATCTCGCGGCCCCGGGCGCGGCCCTGCCCGGCGGTCCCCAGCAAGGGCACAGCCCCGCGCGGCCCGGCCCGTACGGCACGGACCCGTGCCCGCGCACCGCCGGTTTCGTACGCTTGCCGTATGCGCATGCGCCCCACCCTGAGCTGGACCCCCGACGCGGACCTGCCGCCCGCGACCACGGACCTGGGACCGGTGGCCGACCTGTTCGGCGCCGGTGGCGTACTGGTGCTCAGTGGCGCCGGCCTCTCCACCGAGTCGGGCATCCCCGACTACCGGGGCGAGGGCGGCAGTCTGAGCCGCCACACGCCGATGACCTACCAGGACTTCACCGCCCGCGCCGAGGCCCGGCGCCGCTACTGGGCGCGCAGCCACCTCGGCTGGCGCACCTTCGGCCGCGCCCGGCCCAACGCGGGCCACCGGGCCGTGGCCGCGTTCGCCCGGCACGGCCTGCTCGGCGGTGTGATCACCCAGAACGTGGACGGTCTGCACCAGGCCGCGGGCAGCGACGGCGTGGTGGAACTCCACGGCAGCCTGGCCCGGGTCGTCTGTCTCTCCTGCGGCGACTCCAGCCCGCGCCGCGAGCTGGCCCGGCGCCTTGAGGAGGCCAACGCGGGCTTCGCCCCGGTGGCCGCCGGGATCAACCCCGACGGCGACGCCGACCTCACCGACGCCCAGGTCGGGGACTTCCACGTGGTGCCCTGCACGGTCTGCGGCGGGATCCTCAAACCGGACGTGGTGTTCTTCGGCGAATCCGTACCGCCCGAGCGCGTCGCCCACTGCCGCACCCTGGTGGGCGAGGCCAACTCCCTTCTGGTCCTGGGGTCTTCGCTCACGGTGATGTCCGGGCTGCGGTTCGTGCGCCAGGCGGCCCTGGCCGGAACGCCGGTGGTGATCGTCAACCGGGATCCGACCCGGGGCGACCAGCACGCCCGCACCCGCGTCGCGCTCGCGCTGGGCACGGCCCTCACCACGGTCGCCGAGCGGCTGGGCATCCCCGTGGAAGACCCGGCGACGGCGCCGCCACAGCAGGGCGCGCCCGCCTTCCGCGGACCGGAGTCCTCGGAAGACGGGCGCGCGGGGGCGGGCCGTTGATCAGGAGTGGTAGTCGCGCAGGAAGAGCGAACTGCCGGGATCGGTACGGGAGGCGTTGACGCCGTCGCCCCCGGTGTAGATGTTGCGCTCGTTGTTCGCCCAGTCCTGGATGGGGCCGCTCCCGGTCTTCAGGTGCTGGAAGACGCTCGCGTCGGAGGCGGAGGAGCCGAACTGGTACACCCTTGAGGTGTCGGCGTAGGGACCGTAGACCTCGTAGCGGCCACCGGCGGTGAGCTGCTTGGTCAGGTCGTTGTGGAAGAAGACGTTCTGCGGGCCCGTCGAGCCGGACCAGCCGATGCCCTTGCTTCCCGCGGCCCAGTAGATGGGCCACCAGGTGCCGTCGTCGCCGCCCGGACCCTCACCTCCGCAGTTGGTCTCGCACTCGCCCGACGAGTGGTTGTAGGGCACGTGCACGGTGTTGTTCTCGAAGAGGTTGCGGTGCTCCCAGCCGCCGTGCAGGTTCAGGTCGGAGTCGAGGTCGTTGCCGATGGCGACGTTGCCGCTGGCCGCCCACTGGAAGGTGAAGTGCCGCAGGTTGCGGCTGGTGTTGAAGGCGTACAGGGAGTCCCAGACACGGGAGCCGCGCAGATAGCCGTTGCCGCCCTTGCCCTTGTTCCAGGAACCGTCGAAGACGTTCCGCTCGACCTGGATGTTCCTGGCCACCTCGGTGACCACCGGGTGCGAACCGACCATGTCGGCGCGCACTCCGCGCACCCAGGAGTTGGACGCCCACTTGAAGACGATGCCGTGCATGGCGTACTCGGGCGCCATGTTGCCGTAGTTGTGGACGGCCTGCTGGGGAGTCACCTGGTAGGTGCCCCCGCGCAGCTTGGGCAGGCCGTTGAGGTCCTCCGTGAAGGAGAAGTCCTCGAAGCCCACGTCCGTGATCATCTTCAACGGGGTGACCTTGCTGGCGTACGGCTTGGAGCCGATGCCCAGCACCGGGGAGCCGTCGGAGGTGGAGTCCACCGGGACGTCGAACTCCAGCGGCTTGTCGATCGTGACGGTGTGCTTGGCGGCGTCCACACCGGTGATGGTGAACACCTGCTGGCGCATGTGCAGGTTCTCCAGCCGGCCGTCGTCCGCCGAGGCTCCGGCGACCTGCTGGGTCTGGTAGAACTTCAGGCTGTTGGCCGCGCCCACCCACAGGTCACCGCCGGGCTTGAAGACGTCCATCTTCGCCTTGGCGTTGAGCTGGATGACCCGGCCGCCCTCGCGTGCCGCGTAGTTGGCGTCGGCCAGCGTCCCGGCCACCGCGACACCGGACTCCCAGTGCTGGTTGATCGAGCCCTCGAAGAGGTCCCGCCGGTTCTCCGGGATCTTGGAGGGGTAGCCGCAGATCGTCTTGTACTTCTCGGCGACCTCCCTGGTCTGGACCCGGAAGAGTCCGCGTCCGGGCCAGATCCAGCCGCCCGTGCCCACGTTGTTGCCCGTGGTGAACTCGCACTTGTGGGTCATCGCGTTCTGGTTCCAGCGCTCGCCCTTCTCGGTCAGCGCGTCGTAGCGGGTGTTCTCGTCGGGGCGGAAGACGATACGCGAGCCGTTCGCCGGGTCCTGGCCCTGCCCCCGTACGAGGAGGTAGGAGGCGTCCACGGAGAGCTGCTTGCTGACGTTGAGCACACCCTTGGGCAGCTCGATCACCGACAGGCGGCCCGGACTCGCGGACGGTGTGCAGGAGTTGCGGATCTGGTCGATCGCGCCCTGCAGTCCCGCCGTGTCGTCCTGGCCGTCGTCGGCCTTCACCTTGAACTGCTGCTCCAGGACGGACGGCGTGATGTTGCAGGTGGGATCGGTGTTGCGGGCCGAGGAGCTCGGCAGCAGCTCACCGGCGCGGTATCCGGCCCGGCTCCAGTCGGGCAGCCCGGCGACGGGGGCGCGCCGGTTGCTCCTGCTCAGGACGGTGCTGTTGTCGACGGTCCCGTCGACGTCCGAGGGCGCGGTGGCCGGCTTGCCCGCACAGGACGAGAACACCGGGACGTCACCCAGCTTGTCCGCGATCTTCGCCAGGCAGGCGGTCAGGGCCTGCTGGCCGTAGTAGTTGGGGTGGATGGCCTCCTGCTGGTTGCCCTGGGCCTGCCACGGCAGGTTCTTCAGGCCGTCGACCACGTACGGCACCCAGCGCACCCACTCGGCGCGCTCGGCCCGCAGCGGGGCGGACAGCTTGTCGGCCGAAGTGGCCTGCTGGGTCGTCCGGTTGCACAGCTCGTGTCCGGAGAACGCGTCCTGGAGGTCCAGGAAGGAGACGCCCGCCTCGTTCGCGGCGCCGCGCAGCATGTCGCTGATCCGGGGCACCACCGAGGTGTGCGCCCAGTCGCTGTCGGCGTCCAGGAAGGGGCAGCCGCCGTTGATGTACCGGCTGTAGTTGGCCGGGGGCACCGGAGCGTTCTCCGCGTCCCGGTAGTTGCGGCCGATCGGCAGCGGGTTGGGGTAGGACTGCAGCACGATCTGGTACGAGCCGTCCGCCTGCCCGGCGTCGCGCAGCGTGCTGCGGATCGCCTCGATGGACCGCACCACCTTGTCGCGCGCGGGCGCGAGCCCGTCGGCGAAGTCCTTCTCCTTGGCGCCCCGGCAGCCCTTGTTGAACAGGGACGGGTAGAAGTACGCCTTGACGCAGTCCTGGAGGATGTCGGCGAACTTCAGGTCGTTGCCGCCGACCGACAGCACCACCATCCGCACGTCGTTGTTCTGCGCGATGTCGCGCAGGTCCTCGATCTGGGGGCGCTGGCCCTTGAAGCCGGTGGTGGTGACGTTGTCCGTCGTCGCGCCGGAGCAGGCGATGTTGAACCGTCTCTCCACCGGTATGTCGTCGCGGTCCAGGCCCTTGATCTCGGCCGAGTCGGACCGGTCACAGGCGTTGCCCTTGTCGTACGAGGTGTCGCCGTAGACCTTGGAGGTGTCGTGGTCGCAGACGCTCTCCTCGCCGTTGCAGTTCACCGCGGCGCGGTCGGTGCCCCAGGCGGAGCCGTTCGCGGAGGCGCCGGCGTTGCCCGCCCACCGGCCGCCCTCGCCGGAGATGTAGCTGTCGCCCATGGAGACGACCGCGGTCGGAGCACCGCAGGCGTCCCCGACGGCGGCGGCCCGTACGGCGCGCTGCGGCGCCGTGGGGTTGTAGACCGTGCGGTAGTCGAACTTCCACGAGGTCTTGCAGGTGGTGCGGCCGACCTGGGTGAAGTTCACGGGCCAGTGGTCCGAGAGGCCCTTGCGCAGGCTGCGCGTCACGACCAGGTCGGAGAGCTGGTCACTGGCGATCATGTAGTCGAGCGCGTAGTGGGACTGCTGCGTCTCGACCGGCGGGCCGTCGGTCCGGCCGTTCGTGGTCGCGTAGAAGGAGTTGGGGAACTTCGCCCGGGTGGTGTCCGCGAGGCTGTTGAAGTCGCCGAGGGCCCGCCACCGCTTGCCCGCCATCTTCTGCGTGATCGTGTCGATCAGCGCGACGGTGTGCGGATTGGGCTTCTCGCCCGAGCGGATGGAGGCCGCGTGGATGTCGAAGTACCAGGTGCCGTCGACCTCCACACCGAAGGCGGGACGGGTTCTGATCCACTTGTTCTTCGGGTCGTCGGCCGGGAAGATCTTGATGCGCGACTTGAGGTCGCCGAGGTCCTGGGGGACGTTGCGCAGCCAGATCGCCATGGACTTCTGAGTGTTGCGCTCCTTCGGCGGCTTGGCGGCGTCCTCCTGGTCCTCCTGGTCCTCGTCCGGGTCGCTGCCGGGGGTGGCGGGCGGGTCGGTCGAGGGGGTGGCCGGGTCGGCGCCCCAGGCGGTCCGGTCCAGGATCTTCAGATAGAGCAGGACGCCGTCCGGCTGCCGCTTGCCCTGACCGCCCCACTTCTTGGCGTAGAGCCGGTACTTCAGCCCCGGGTAGCCCTTGGGGGTCTTCGCCGTGTCGTCCTCGTTGTCGAGGAGCAGGTTCTCGGCCTTGGTGAAGTCGTCGTCCGGGGCCTTCTGCGCCTCCTGGAGCGCCACGACGTCGGCGCCGGGCAGCAGGTTGGCCCGCACGTCGTACCAGGAGGTGCCGCCCTGCATGTTGAAGGTGGTGGCGGTGGTGCCGAGCGGCTCGATGGCCTGCGCCGCCGTCGCGGGTGTCAGCAGCGCGACGAGCGGGGCCAGCAGCGCCACGCAGAGCGTCTGCGCCACGGTGCGCGAACGCCCGAGGTCGGGTCTGCGCCGGGAGCGGTGCCCCGGCTTGGGTATGGACAAGGAATGTCTCCGGTTTCGTAACCAGTTCAACAGGTGATGGTGCCGACACACATGTCTGCGAGCAGTCATTAAACAGCACACGTGCGAACACCAAAACGGAAACATGTGGACACGTGTCGAACGTCGCTCTCACCGAGTTCGCATACGCCCGCATACGCGGTGGCAGTCGGACATCCGGCCGCAGGCACCGCCCCGGCTCGTCACACCTGCTAGGGTGCGGAGGACGTGGACCGTTTGATCAAGGAGTCGCAGTCGTGGCGGGTGAGGACGACATCTCCGGGTGAGACCCGGATCTGACCGGCCGTCGGCCGGCGCTGCCAGAGCGCCGCTGTCGTGGCCGGGTTCGTCGTACCCCCTTTCCCCACGCTGCCCGGGGCTGAGCTCTGTCCGCCCCCCCTTCCTCACGAGGTCACCTCCATGTCCGACGCCTCCGTCGTCTGCTCGAACCTCTCCTTCGCCTGGCCCGACGACACCCCGGTCTTCCACGACCTGTCCTTCTCCCTGGCCACCGGCCGCACCGGCCTGGTCGCCCCCAACGGCTCGGGCAAGAGCACCCTGCTGGGGCTCATCGCCGGTGAACTGACCCCCGGCGCCGGTTCGGTGGCCGTCCAGGGCACGCTCGCCCACCTCCCCCAGACCCTCCCCCTCACCGGCGACCTCACGGTGGCCGAGGTGCTCGGCGTGGCCGCGGTCATCCGCGCGCTCGACGCCGTGGAATCCGGTGACGTGGGCGAGGAGCACTTCGCCGTCATCGGTGACGACTGGGACATCGAGGAGCGCACCCGCGCCCAGCTCGGCCGCCTCGGCCTGGCCGACCTCGCCCTGGACCGCCGGCTGAGCACGCTCAGCGGCGGCCAGATCGTCTTCCTCGGCCTCGCCGCCCAGCTCCTCAAGCGGCCCGACGTACTGCTCCTGGACGAGCCGACCAACAACCTCGACCTCACCGCCCGGCACCGGCTCTACGACGTGCTGTCCGACTTCACCGGCTGTCTGCTGCTGGTCAGCCACGACCGCGCGCTCCTCGACCGCATGGACCGCATCGCCGAGCTCGGCAGCGACGAACTACGCCTGTACGGGGGCGACTTCACCGCGTACGAGGAGGCCGTGCGGGCCGAGCGGGAGGTCGCCGAGAAGAACATCCGCAACGCCGAGCAGGAGCTCAAGCGCGAAAAGCGCGAGCTGCAGCAGGCCCGGGAGCGGGCCGAGCGCCGCCAGAGCAA
Source organism: Streptomyces sp. cg36 (assembly GCF_041080675.1). NCBI lineage: Bacteria > Bacillati > Actinomycetota > Actinomycetes > Kitasatosporales > Streptomycetaceae > Streptomyces > Streptomyces cyclosori. The sequence goes on from NZ_CP163520.1 coordinate 480,755, forward strand.
CGCCGCCCGCAACCTCAAGGACGCGGGCCTGCCCCGGATCTTCGCCGGCAACATGAAGCGCGGCGCGCAGGAGACCGCGGGCCGGGCCGGGCAGATGCACGCCTCCCGGGTCGGCGAGGCCAGGGCCCGGCTCGACGAGGCCGGGCGCGCCCTGCGCGAGGAGCAGCGCATCACCCTGGAACTACCCGACACCCAGGTGCCCGCCGGGCGCAACCTCTTCCTGGGCGAGCGGCTCCAGGTCCGCCACGACGGCCGCCCCGTCTTCGCCGGCGAGGGCGTCGACCTGGCGATCCGCGGCCCCGAGCGCATCGCGCTGACCGGCCCCAACGGGGCGGGCAAGACCACCCTGCTGCGGCTGCTCACCGGCGACCTCGCCCCGGACGGCGGTGACATCAGGCGCGGCGACGGCCGGATCGCCTACCTCTCGCAGCGGCTGGACCTGCTGGACCTGGACCGCACCGTGGCGGAGAACTTCGCCGCCTTCGCCCCCGAGCGGCCCGAGGCGGAGCGGATGAACCTGCTCGCCCGCTTCCTCTTCCGCGGCGCGGGAGCCCACCTGCCCGTCGGGGTGCTCTCCGGCGGCGAGCGGCTCCGCGCCACCCTGGCCTGCGTGCTGTGCGCCGAACCGGCCCCCCAGCTGCTGCTGCTCGACGAGCCGACCAACAACCTCGACCTGGTCAGCACGGGCCAGCTGGAGAGCGCCCTCACCTCCTACCGGGGGGCCTTCGTGGTGATCAGCCACGACGAGCGGTTCCTGGCGCGCATCGGGGTGAACCGCTGGCTGCGGCTCGCCGACGGGGTGCTCACGGAGACCGGGGAGCCCGGGGTGTGAGTCGTCGGCACACGGCGAGACACATGTGACCGTATGGTGGAGTGTGAGCACGCCCGACACAGATGTCGGGCGTCCACACCCACCGCACACGGGCCCCTCGGCATGGGTACGATGCGCGGCATCAGCCATATCGAGGGAGTGAACGGTTGTGAGCAGCCAGTCGGCCGCCAAGCTCCGGTCGCGGTACGTGGAACAGGTCGCGTCGGAACTGGCGGAGAACCGCAGGCGCCAGGAGGAGCTGGCGAGCAGGATCGAGCTGCTCAGGCAGGAGGAGACCCTGCTCACCGACATCCTGGAGCTCGCCGAGCGGTACGAGGGTTTCGCCGACGCCTCGCGCCTGCCCGAGCAGGCCCAGGACGGGTCCGCCGCCGCGCACACCCCGGTGCGGGATGTTCCGGCGCGGGCCGCGGCACGTGCGCGGGGCGGTGCCGGGAGCCGGGCGCGCGGGCCGCTGCTCGGGGACGTGCTGCTGGAGCTGCTCGCCGGTCACGACGAGCCGTGTGCGGCGAAGGAGCTGCGCGAGGAGCTGCTGGAGCGGCACCCCGACCGCACCCCCACGCCGCAGGTGGTCCGCAACACCCTGGAGTCGCTGGTCGCCAAGGGGCGGGTGGAGCGCGCCAAGCGCGAGCGCTCGGTCGTCTACACCGCCCTGGACCCGGCCGACGCCGGCTGAGGGCCCGCCCGTTCCCCGGGCGGCGCTCGCGGCCGTGCCGGGGGCGGAACGACGGAAGGCACCTGCCCCCGGCCTGCGGAAGGCCGGGGGCAGGTGCCTCTTCGGGCGGCGCCTTACGGGCAGTAGAACCGCATCGAGGAGAGCCGGTCGTTGTTGTAGTACTTGGAGGTCCCGGCCGAGTAGTCGCCCTTCGCGCCCCAGTTCCACGTCGAGGTGAAGTCCAGGTCGGACGGGTGCAGCTCGCCGCTCGGGTCGTCCCAGAACTCGATCTGGCACTGCGAGTTGTTCAGCCACGACGAGACCTGGTTGTCGGCCAGCTCGTGGTTGAGGAAGTGGGTGTTGATGAGCCGCACGATCTTCGTGTTGCCGCCCGCCGGGGGCGGGGTGACGACCACCTTGGAGCCCTTGCCGCCACCGTCCTGGTAGAGGCAGAGCGCCCAGTTGGGGCAGTCGCTGTACGGGGCGTTGTCCGCCGCGGCCGGTCCCGCCGAGAGGAGCAGCGCCGAGGCGGCGACCGCGCCCGCGACGGCGGCGGTCTTGAGCTTGAACGATTTCAGTGCCATGGATCTCTGCTTTCTGGGTCGTACCGGGGCCGGGCCCGGACCTCTGCGTCGTGGGCCGCCGCGTCGTGCAGCAGCGCCAGCGCACAGGAGTCAACACGTGTGACTTCGACGCACACGTTAGCAGAGCACACGTGTGCGTTTTACAACTTGGCTCCGTCACCGGTCGAACCGGTTTCACAGATGACTGGTTCTTCACTCGTCGGCACATTGTTGAGAGTGCAAGAATCTTGTAACGGCCGCACCGCCCGACGGATGGCGGCCGGTGGTCCGCACCACTCTCGTCACCCACACGAAAGGTTGGTCGCATGCTCACCTCCCGGGCGAAACTCCGCGGTGCCGTCGTCGTCTCCGCCATGACCGTGGCCCTCATCGGAGCGGGGACGGCGGCGAACGCCGCCGACTGGCCCCCGCTCAAGGAGGGCGCGTACCTCTACTCGGGCACCCACGGCACGGGCCCGGCCTCGGCCGTCGACCTGGGCGACTTCGGCACGTGCCACACCCTGGCGACCGCGGCCCGCTCGATCCAGGTCGTCTCCGGATCCGCGTCCGTGGTGCTCTACCCCGGGGCCGGCTGCACCGGTGCCAACCCCTGGGCCAGTGGGTCCCTCGCCCAGTCCGACCTCCCGCGGGCGGCCCTGAGCTACCGCGTGGTCTCCGCGTAACGAAAGCACGGGCACACGGGCCCGGTTGGGGTCCGGGCGGGCGCCGGGCGCTCGTCCGGGCCCGGCCGCGGCGGGGCTCCTGACGGGGTGTCGCCGACGAGTTTCGGCCAAGGCGGAGGAGGGGGCCCGCTTGGGGGCATTTGGTCTTCTGCGTCAGGATGGGTATGACATGGACACATGCACTGCTCGGACCACGCCGTACCCTCTCGCCCCTGCGCCCCGCGCAACCCCTCCGAGCGGCCCGCGACGACGTCCGGGCAGCGGCGGGCGGCACAGAAAGGGAAGTGGGGGACGATGGAGTCGATCGACAGCACGATGATCGGCCGTGAGCCGGAGCGGGAGGCGCTGTCCGCGTTCGTGACGGCCGCCGGGGGCCGGGCGCTCGTCCTGCGCGGCGACCCCGGCGTGGGCAAGAGCGCCCTGCTCGACCACGTCGCCCGCCTCGCCGCGGCCGAGCGGCACACGGTGGTCAGGGCGGCCGGTGTGGAGGCCGAGTCCGAGCTGCCGTTCGCCGGTCTGCACCAGCTGCTGTACCCGCTGCTCCCGCACACCCACCGGCTGGACGAACGGCACCGGGAAGCCCTCGACGTCGTCTTCGGCCGAAGCGGCGGCCCGCCGCCCTCGGTGATGTCCCTCGGCATCGCCGTCCTGGACCTGCTCTCCCTCGTCGCGTCGCGCCAGCCGCTCCTGCTGGTGCTCGACGACGGCCACTGGTTCGACACCGCCAGCACCGAGGTGTGCGGATTCGTGGGGCGGCGGCTCACCGGCAGCTCGGTCGGGCTCGTCGTGGGCCTGCGCTCCGGCGTACCCTCCGGCTTCGACACGGCCGCGCTGCCCGAACTGCCCGTACCGACCCTGTCGGAGCACGCCTCCCAGCAGCTCCTGGACCTGCGCAGCCCGGGTCTCGACCCCCGTACCCGCCGACTGATCCTGGACGAGGCCCAGGGCAACCCGCTCGCCCTGCTGGAGCTGCCGCCCCATGTGCTGCGCAGCGGCCGGGCGGCGGACGACCGGCGGGAGAGGACCGGATACAGCGCCGTTCCGCTGCCCCTGCGGCTCCAGCAGGTGTACGGGGCCCGCATCGAGGCGCTCGGTGCGGGCGTCCGCGCGGAGCTGCTGCGCGGCGCCCTGGACGGCGTGGGAGCGGACGCGGTGACCGGCCACGCCTACGGCGTCCGCTACCACATGAGGGACACCGAGGAGGCAGCCGCGTGCGGCCTGCTGGACGTGGACCCGCTCAGCGGCGACTTCGTCTTCCGCCACCCCCTGGTGCGCTCGACGGTCGTCCAGATGGCGACCCCCAACCAGCGGCGCGCGGCGCACGCGGCCCTCGCGCACGTGCACCGCGAGGACGTGGAACGCCGCGCCATGCACCTGGCGGCCTCCACGGTCGACCCCGACGAGCAGGTCGCCGCCGTACTGGAGGCGGCGGCCGACTCCGCGACGCTGCGCGGCGGTTCACTGGCCGCCGTCGCCTGGCTGACCCGCGCGGCTGAGCTGAGCGAGAGCCACCGCGAGCGCTCGCGCCGGCTCGGCACGGCCTCGTTCGTCGCCGGGCAGGCCAGCCTCCTGGACCGCGCCCGGCAACTGCTCCGCTCCGACCTCGTGCCGGGGACCGGCGAGTCCCCGGCGTCGGTGCTCGCCTCGGCCTACGCCGCGCTGTACGAGGACGGGGACGTCAAGTCCTCGCAGCGCCAGGTCCGGGCCGCGATCGAGACCCTGCGCGACACGGACCCGGGCGAGCCGAGCGAGGTGCTCACCCGGCTGGTCAACCTGCTGCTGGCCATCAACCAGTACGCGGCCGACGAGCCGTCGTGGCAGCGCACCCACGAGCTGCTCGACTCCCTCGGCGACCGGGTGTCCCCCAACTCCCGCACCTACGAGGACGCGTGGAGCGACGTGGTGCGCCGCGGCGCCGGGGTGCACGAGCGGGTGGAGCGCGCCCTTGCCGACTTCCACCGCCTCGAACCCTGGGAGACCACCCGCCTGGGCGTCGCCGCCTACCACGTGGACGCCCTCGGCCAGTACGGACCGCACCTGCGGCGCACCGTCGACCGCGAGGTGGAGACCGGCGCCGCGGCGTCGGCCATGACGATGCTGCACCTGATCATGCTCGACCAGCTGGCGGTCGGTGCGTGGGACGAGGCCGAGCGGACCGGAGAGCGCGTCATGGCGCTCACGACCGCGCACCGCAACGCCCTGTTCGTCCACCACACCCAGGCGTACCTCGGACTCCTCGCGGCGCTGCGCGGCCGTACCGAGGAGGCGCGGCGGCTCCAGGCCGCCGTCGACACCTGGGCCCGTCCCCGCGGCGTCGGTTTCCTCACCCAGATCGCGGACTCCATCGGCACCACCGCGGCCCTCACCGACGGCGACTACGAGGCCGCCTACCTCCACGCCATCGGCATCACGCCCCCGGGCTCCTTCACCCCCTACGCCCACCAGGCGTCCCGCACCCTCCTCGACCTCGTCGAGGCGGCCCTGCACACCGGGCGCACCGAACAGGCCCGACGGCACGCCCTCGCCGCCCGGGACGCCGGCCTGCCCGCCGTCTCGCCCCGCCTCGCCCTGCTCACCCACGGCGCCCTCGCGATGACCGCCACCGACCCGGCCGAGGCCGACGCGATGTACCGCCGCGCCGAAACACACCCCGCCGCGGGCGCGCTCCCCTTCGAACTCGCCCGCATCCGGCTGGCCCACGGCATCCGGCTCCGCCACACCCAGGGCCGCACCGCCGCACGGCCGGTCCTCGCGCTCGCCGCCGAGACCTTCGAAGCCCTCGGCACACCGTCCTGGGCCGAGCGGGCCCGGGCCGAGCTCCGCGCCGCCGGAGCCCCCGCCGCGACCTCCACGGCCCCCCTCACGGCCCTCACCTGGCAGGAACGCCGGATCGCGGACCTGGCGGCGGGCGGCCTGACCAACAAGGAGATCGGCGAGCGCATGCACCTGTCACCGCGGACCGTCAGCTCGCACCTCTACCGGATCTTCCCCAAACTCGGCATCACCTCGCGCGTCGCCCTGCGCGACGCGCTGAGCAGGCTCCCCGAGGAGCAGGGCACGTGAGGCGGTACCCGATGTGATGCCCGCCTGGTCCGCTCGGCCTTCCGGCCCGCTCAGCCTTGCGGTCCCTCGGCGCGGACGCCCCGTTCGTAGAGCCAGGCGAGCACGTGGTCGGCGACCAGGCGCCACCCGCTGTCGATGACGAGCGAGTGGGCGCGGTCCGCGAACTGCTTGAGATCGGTGACCGCCGCCGTGTCCCCGTACTGCTTGTACGCGGCGCGGGTCGCGGCGTCCGGTACGAGCAGGTCCTCCTGCCCCGACACCAGCAGGAGCGGGCCTCGGGCCGCGTTGGTGACGTCCGCCCGGGCGTTCGGGGCCCGGCGGCCGGTGCCGCAGCCGAGGTCGCGGAGCAGCCGGGCGGGGACCGGCATCGCGTAGCGCTCGTAGAGCCGTCGGGACTCCCCCGCCGTCACCGTGTTCGCGATGAGCTCGTGGAACTGCCGGGGGGACAGGGACACCAACGGCTCGGCGGGGACGTCGTGTTCGGCCGACGGCGGCCGGTCGAAGGACGTCGGCATCGGAATGTCGTTGATGGGGACGGGGGCGATGGCCACGGCCGCCCGGCCGAGGTCGGCGGCGATGAGGTGCTGGGCGACGAGCCCTCCGACGGAGTGTCCGACGATCACCGGCGCGGTGTCGAGGGAGCGTACGACAGCGGCGTAGTGCGCGCTGAGCGCGTCCAGGCCGAGGCCGCCGAGTACGTCGGACGACTCAGCCGCGCCCGGGGACGCCCCCTCCCCCGGCCACCCGGGCGCGAGCGCCCGGAACCCCCGGCTCGTGAAGTGTTCCGTCCACGACTCCCAGGACAGCGCGTGCAGCCACGCGCCGTGGATGAACACGACGGGAGTACGTTTCACGGTGGGGTTCCTCCGAGCATGACGAACGTTCGGCCCCGGTGTCGGCACCGGGGCGACCGTTCCAGCATCGTCGAGGCACGGGGCGGGGGCGACAGTCGAATGACTCAACGTTGCCGACGAATCGCCGGAAACCACAGCCACTCCTGATGCCCCAACCCACACACAACTCCCAAAACGGACGGCTGACGGTGGTACAACGCCTCTGACGGCAGGAAGCCCCCGCCGGAATCCGACGGTCAACTTACGTACGCGCGACACCACGCGAGCGGTGAGAGTGAGCCGGGACAGCTTCCACCGCAGGGAAGGAACCCCCCGTCATGACCGGCCACCCAGCAGGTGTCCAGACCGGCCGACCGGCACCGCACACCCGCCCTCGGTTGAGCATGGACATCGAGCGCGTGCTGGGCGTCCGCGCCCGCCAGCCGATCCGGGCCGAGTTCGGGTTCGACGTCACCTCTCCCCTGGTCGTGTCCACGGAGCTGGCCATCGACGGCGGCGCGTGCGTCCACTGGCGCATCGGGCGCGACCTGCTGTGGCAGGGGCTGCGCACGAGGAGCGGCATCGGCGACGTCCAGATCCGCCCGTCCCACCCGGGCAACCACACCACCGCACGGCTCCAGCTGGTCTCCGACGGCATGGCGGCACTGTTCGAACTGCCGATACCACCGCTGGCGCAGTGGCTGGAGCACACCTACGAACTCGTCCCGGCGGGCGAGGAGGGCGCGACGCTCGACTGGGACGCGGCGGCGGATCTGCTCACGGGGCCACTGGCTCCCTAGCGGTGGCCCGGACCACTCCCCGCCACCGACCCTGCGCGCACGTCACGGCTCCACCGAAATTCGCTGGCCCGCCACCCCGCCACCAGCGATGATCACCGCATGACTGTCTTCCTCGAGACCGAGCGGCTTCGGCTGCGGTCCTTCACCCCGGCCGATGCCGGGCACCTCTTCGCGCTGGACAACGACCCCGAGGTGACGCGGTTCATCAATGGTGGTCGGCCCACCAGTCGCGAGGCGGTCCAGGAGCGGGTGCTGCCGCGGCTGCTGCACGACCATCCCTGTTCCGGCACGCGGGGCTTCTGGGCCGCCGAGGAGAAGAGCAGCGGGACCTTCCTCGGCTGGTTCGAGTTCCGTCCTCTCGACGAGGACAGCAGTGCCGTCGTCGAGCTCGGTTACCGGCTGAACAGGGCCTCCTGGGGCAAGGGGTACGCCACGGAGGGGTCGGTGGCCCTCGTCGACAAGGGGTTCACCGACCTCGGGGTGGAGCGGGTCACGGCGAACACCATGACCGTCAACACACGCTCCCGGCGGGTGATGGAGAAGTCCGGTCTGTTGTTCCTGCGGAGTTTCACCGGTGACTGGCCCGAGGCGATCCCGGGTTCGGAGCACGGCGAGGTCGAGTACGAACTCACCCGGGCCACGTGGGAGCGGCAGCGGTAGCACCGGCCCCCTCCCGGCCGCCCACTGGGCCCCGGGCGCGGTCGGCGGGCCGCGGCCTTCTACGCTGGGCCCTGAGCGAACGGGTCCCGGCGCGGTGATTCTCGCCGGTTGATGTGGAGGAACGTCCGATGGCTGTGCGTCGGCGAACAGTGCTGGCCATCGCGGCGAGCGGGGTGCTCTCCGGGTGCTCGGGGGCGACCGCCTCCGCGCCCAGCGGCACTCCCCCGCAACCGCCCGCACCGACCACCGCCGCACCGGCACCTTCCCCCCGGCCCACCGCGCCGACGCCACCCGTTCCCACCCGGGCCGAGATCGTCGCCCGGTACGGCAGGACGAAACCCACCCACTGGGGTCTGCGGGTGAGCGGCGCGCTGTCGCGGCTGCCGGTCACCGGGAAGGTGGCCGCCCTGACCTTCGACGCCTGCGGCGGCAAGGGCGGCAGCGGGTACGACAAGGCGCTCGTCGACTTCCTGCGCCGACGTTCCGTGCCCGCCACCTTGTTCCTCAACTCCCGGTGGATCGACGAGAACCCTTCCCTGTTCAAGGAGTTGGCGGCCGACCCGCTCTTCGAGGTGGCCAACCACGGCACGCGCCACCTCCCGCTCTCGGTGTCCGGCCGCTCCGCCTACCGGATACCGGGCACCCGCGACGTGGGTGAGGTGTACGACGAGGTCGCGGGCAACCGGGCCGAACTCACCGGGCTGCTGGGCCACCCGCCGCGCTTCTTCCGTTCGGGTACGGCCTACTGCGACGACGTCGCCGCCCGGGTCGTCACCGCGCTCGGGGAGCGGTTCGCCTCCTTCGACGTCAACGGTGACGGCGGCGCGACCTTCACCCCCGAGCAGGTCCAGCAGGCCATGCGGTCGGTGCGGCCGGGATCGGTCGTCATAGGCCACATGAACCAGCCCCGGGGCGGCACGGCACGCGGGATGAGCGCGGCCGTACCCCGGTTGCTGGACCAGGGTTACACCTTCGTACGCCTCTCGGACGCGGTACGGGCCTGAGCCGGGCAGCCGCCCGCACCGGGCAGGACGGCCGGCCCGACCGGGCTCGTGGCCCTTGGGCGAGGGCGCGGGTTCAGCCGGCACGGACGGCGACGAGTCCGTTCGCCTCGCGCAGGGTGGGGTAGTCGGTGTACCCGGTCGGGCCGCCCACGTACATCGTGTACTTCTCGCGCACCTCGTTCAGGGGCGCACCGGTCCGCAGGCGCTCCACGAGGTCCGGGTTGGCGAGGAACGCGCGGCCCAGGGCGATGACGTCGGCGCCGGCCGCCAGCAGGCGCTCTCCGGCCGCGCGTCCGCCGTCGGCGGGCACGGTCGGGCCGAGGTCGGGGTTGGCCATCAGCGTGCCCGGCCAGGTCTCGCGCAGACGGGTGAAGAACGGCTGCCGGGGGTCGGCGAGCTCCAGGTGCAGATAGGCGAGGCCCAGGTCCGACAGCGCCCCGACGAGCTCCGCGTAGATGCGCTCGGTGTCGCCCTCCTCGATGCCGTTGACGGTGTTCGCCGGGGATATCCGCAGGCCCGTCCGCTCGGGGCCGATCGCGTCGGCCACCGCCCGGGTGACCTCCACGGCGAAGCGGACGCGGTGCGCGACCGGACCGCCGTAGGCATCGTCGCGCCGGTTGGTGTTCTCGGACAGGAACTGGTGCAGCAGCATCCCGTTGGCGCCGTGCACCTCCACTCCGGCGAAGCCCGCCGCGACCGCGTTGCGGGCGGCCTGGGCGAAGTCGGCGACGGTGGCGTGGATGTCGTCGACGGTCATGGCGTGCGGCACGACGGCCGGTCGGCGTCCGGCGGGCGTGTGGACCGTCTCGGGGAGCGCGATCGCCGAGGGTGCGTGCTGGACGAGTCCGCTGTTGTCCGGGTGCCCCACCCGGCCGCCGTGCTGGAGCTGGAGGAACATCGTTCCCCCGGCGGCCCGCACCGCGTCGGTGACCTGCCGCCATCCGGCGATCTGGGCCGCGTTGTGGATGCCGGGGATGTGGGGGTAGGTCTGGCCGGTGGCATTGGGGGTGGTGCCCTCCGCGATGATGAGTCCGGCCGAGGCGCGCTGGGCGTAGTAGGTGGCCATCAGCTCCCCGGGCACACCGTCGGCGTCGGCCCGGTTCCTGGTCAGGGGCGCCATCACCAGCCGGTTGGGCAGGTGCGTCGGTCCGAGGAGGGTGGGGGTGAAGAGGCTGGGGTTGACCGCTGTGTGCTTCATGCCCGTACCGTAGAAGCTGACACAGGTGTCAAGTTCAAGAGGACGGGCGCTCCCGTCCGCGGGCAGGGGGAGACATGCGGGTCGGAGAGCTGGCCGAGCGCACGGGGGTGAGCGAGCGTTCGCTGCGCTACTACGAGAAGCAGGGCCTGCTCACGGCCGAGCGCACGCCCGGCGGCCATCGCCAGTTCGGCGAGTGGGCGGTCGACCGGGTCATCCGCATCCAGGCCCTGTACGCCGCGGGCCTCAACAGCACCAGGATCGCCGCCCTGCTGCCCTGTATGCGGGACGCGGACGGCGGACCCTCGGCGCGGGCCACCGAGCGCCTGGTCGCCGAACTGGCCGAGGAGCGGCGGCGCATCGACCGGCTCATCGCCGATCTGCTGCGCTCCCGCGAGGTCCTGGACGAGGTGATGGAGCTGGCGGCGCAGCCGCGCGAAGACGCTCCGCCGCCACCGGCCGCGCACGGGCGGGTGGCCGGGGAGGTGGCCCATGAGATGGCCAGGAAGCGGCAAAAGACTCGCTCCTAGGTAAAGCGTTCGATATCGAAGGACAACTACTCTTGTCCTGCGCATGACTCACCGGATGGGATCGCGGCAGCCGCCTCGTGCGGCGCCACCCCCCAAGAAGGAGCATCATGCGCATACCCCGTTCCCGGACGAGTGCCGCCACCGCGGCGTTCGGGGCCACCGCCCTGGCCACCGCCGCGGCGCTCACCGTCCCGCTGACCGGGTCCGCCACCGCCGCGCCCGCCGCGGCCCCGCACACCCGCGCCGTTCCGGCGGTCGCCGGGCACGCCCTGGTCCACGCCGTGGGCAGCCCGCTCACCTCGGAGCAGTGCCAGGCCAAGTGGAAGATCGCCTGCTACGGGCCGCTCCAGTACCGCCAGGCGTACAACCTCAACCCGCTCTACAAGGCGGGCATCACCGGCAAGGGCCGCACGATCGTCATCGTGGACTCCTTCGGCTCGCCGACGATCCAGCACGACCTGGACGTGTACAGCAAGACGTTCGGCATCAAGAGCGCCAAGGTCGAGGTCGTCAAGTGGGGCAAGGTCCCCCAGTGGGACCCGAAGAACGAGGAGATGACCGGCTGGGCGGGCGAGTCCACCCTCGACGTCGAGATGGCGCACGCGGTGGCGCCCGACGCGAAGATCGTGCTGGTCGAGACGGCGGTCGCCGAGACCGAGGGCGTCACCGGCCTGCCCGAGATGATGGACGCCGAGAAGGCGATGATCGACCGCGGTGTGGGCGACGTCATCAGCCAGAGCTTCGGCGCCACCGAGAACACCTTCCCCGGCTTCGACAAGGGTGACTTCTCCAGCATCCAGAAGCTGCGGTACGCGTTCAAGGACGCCGCCGCCCACAAGGTCACGGTGCTCGCGTCCTCCGGCGACGGCGGCGCCACGGACAACACCGCGGACGGCAAGGGCTACTACACCAAGCCGGTCAACTCCTGGCCCTCCTCCGACCCGCTGGTCACCTCCATCGGCGGCACCCAGCTCCACCTGGACGACCACGGCAACCGCGTGCGCCGGGACAGCGTGTACAACGACAACGGAGCCGGTGGCGGCGGCCAGTCGCACGTCTTCGGCCGCCCCCAGTTCCAGAACGGGGTCCGCGGCGTGGTCGGCAACCGCCGCGCCACCCCCGACGTCTCGATGTCGGCCGCGGTCAACGGCGGCGCCTGGATCTACTCCAGCTACGACCCGACCGCCGTCGGCTGGGACGTGTCCGGCGGCACCAGCGAGGCGTGCCCGCTCTTCTCCGGCATCGTCGCGCTCGCCGACCAGGCGTCCGGCCGCCGCCTCGGCGACCTCAACGAGGCGCTGTACGCGCTGTACAAGCACGAGGGCTACAAGCCGTCCAGCGGTCTGGTCGACGTGAACGACGGCACGAACAACAGCTACAAGGGCGTGACCGGTTACACCGCGGTCAACGGCTACGACATGGCGACCGGCGTCGGCACCGTCGACGCCACCCGCTTCGTCCGGGCCCTGGCCCGGACGAGCCGGCACCACTGAGTGCCCGGCGTGGGGCCCGCACCGGGCCCCACGCCCCGCCCGCCAACAGCACTGCCCCGAAGGCGCGTTGCCGGGCCTTGCGGGCAGGCTCACATCGCGGCGACGGCCGCGGGCACGACCGGCCGGACGACGATCTCGTTCACATCGACCTGCGGCGGCTGCCCGATCGCGTGGGCGACGGCCGCAGCCACCGCCTCCGCGGGCAGGGCGACGGCGCGGTAGACCCGCATGGTCTCCCGGGCGACCGGGTCCGTCAGATGGTCGGCGAGCTCGGATTCGGTGACGCCCGGGGACACGACGGTGACCCGGACGGCGCCGCCCGACTCCTGCCGCAGCCCCTCGGAGACCGCCCGTACCGCGAACTTGGTGGCGCAGTAGACGGCGGCGGTGGGCGACACCTCGTACGCGCCGACGGAGGCGATGTTCACCACGTGCCCGCTCCCCTGCTCCCGCATCACGGGCAGGGCCGCGGCGATCCCGTGCAGCACACCGCGCACGTTCACGTCGATCATGCGGTCCCAGTCGTCGGTGCGCAGGGCGTCCAGCCGCGACAGCGGCATCACGCCCGCGTTGTTGACGAGGACGTCGACGCCGCCGAAGACGGCCCGGGCCCGCGCCACGAAGTCGGCCGTGTCCGCCGCGTCGGTCACGTCGAGCGGGCGGAAGGCCGCGGTGCCGCCCTCCCGGGTGATCTCCTCGACGAGGTCGGCCAGCCGGTCGGTGCGGCGGGCGCCGAGGAACACCCGGTGGCCGTCCGCCGCCAGCCGACGGGCGGTCGCCGCGCCGATCCCGCTGCTCGCTCCGGTGATCAGTACGGTCTTGGTGTCCGGTGCCATCGTTTCCCGCCTCTTCCACTTCGGTCGTCCCGTACGGGAGTTCACCGGAACTCTCGACGGTGGCGCGAGGCCGGGCCAGGGCAGCCGCTGCCTGGGTACGGCACACCCAGGCAGCGGGCCGGCACCCGCTCGTAACCTGGCTCCATGACCAGCAGCGAACTCGGGGAATTCCTGCGCGCCCACCGCGCGCGCCTGCGGCCCGCCGACGTGGGCCTCGCCACTTACGGGCAGCGCCGGGTGGCCGGGCTGCGCCGCGAGGAGGTCGCCGTCCTGGCCGGGATGAACAGCGACTACTACGCGCGTCTGGAGCAGGGACGCGAGCGCCATCCCTCCGCGCAGCTCCTGGACGCCGTCTGCCGGGCGCTGCGGCTGGACGCCGAGGCGCGCGACCACGCGCACCGGCTCGCGGGCACGGCGCCCGCCGACCTGGCGGCGCACCCGTGCGAGACGGTCGCGCCCGCGCTGCGCCAGCTCCTCGACGGATACGCGCACACTCCCGCGTTCGTCCTGGGCCCGGCCCTGGACCTGCTGGCCGCCAACGCGCTGGCCGAAGCCCTGTTCTCCCCCTTCGAGAAGGCCGACAACCTGGCCCGGATGACCTTTCTGGACCCGGCCGCGCCCGCCTTCTTCGCCGACTGGGGCCGGGTGGCGGAGGCGACGGTGGCCGCGCTGCGCCAGTCGGGCGGCCTCACCCCGCGCTACCCGAGGCTGGACGCCCTGGTGCGGTCGCTGTGCGCGGCCGGCCCGGAGTTCGGCGCGCTCTGGGGCTCGCACCGGGTGCGCGGCAAGACCCACGACGTCAAGGAGCTCGTCCATGACGACGTGGGTCCGCTGTCGCTGACGTACCAGAGCTTCGACGTGCGCGGCGCGGCCGGGCAGCAGTTGGTGATCTACCACGCGGAGCCGGGCAGCCGCAGCGCCGAGGCGCTCACCCTGCTCGGCACCCTGGCCGCCACGGCACGGCAGTCGTCGCCCGGACCCGTCTGAGGGCGGGTCCCGCGGCCGGCCCGCTCAGCACCCGCCGCCGTCGTGGGGCGCGGCCCAGTCGGCGCCGCCGTACCAGTGGTCCGTGCCCCAGGCGTCGTTGTAGCAATTGCGGTCCGCGGTCCACACGTTGGCCTGCGCGCGCCAGTCGTCGGGGTTGGCGTCGTGCACCCATTCGTAGGCGGAGACGTTCTTCTCGCTGATCGGCAGGCAGTGGTACGGGCCGACCACGCCGCTGGTCGGGGAGACCAGGGCGACACAGGCCGTGGCGGACTTGTGCGCGTTGCGGAACGACTCCGCCCACTGCCAGTGGGCCTGGATCTGGTTGCAGGAGGAGTCCCAGAGCTGCTGCACCTGCCCGGCGTACGTGCCGTACATGGAGAAGTTGCCCGGGCTGCCGATGTAGTGCCAGTTGCCGGTGCAGGTACCGCCGTCCATGGGCTGTGCGCGGGCCTCGGCCGGTGCGGCGGCCTGGGCGGTGCCGACGCCCGACAGGGCGATCGCGCCCCCGGCGAACACGGCGGCGATCCCCTGCAGAGTGCGTCCGGTCCGGTGGGACAGGGCCATGCGGCTCATCTCCTGACGGTGACGTCGATGGGGCCGCCGCTGGACGGCGGCCCGCTGCTGTGAGCCAGTGCACCGCGCATCGGGCCCCGGGCGCCAAGCCTTTCGGCCGACGGCGAATATCGTCGATAGGGCGCGGAACGGGGCGGGTTGGGCCTTCGGCGGTCGCCTCAGCCGGCCGTGACGGGTGAACCGGCCGCGACGAGGGCGACGGATTCGCGCACCGAGTCCAGGGCCGCCGCCCTCTCCTGCGCGGTCAGGCGGGCCGGTCCGTAGGTGACCACGGGCTGGACGGCCTCGTAGCCGACGAACTCGAACATGCCGCGGTGGATGTGGAAGAGGAAGTCGTCCAGCGCCCCGAACCCGCCGCCGGGCCGGAACGACTCGCGGGAGCCGCCGGTCGTCAGCAGCAGCATCGCCCGCTTCCCGACGAGCGCGCCCTCGTCGAAGACCCCGTGGTCCCCGCCGAACACCCCGCCCATCACGAAGACCCGGTCCACCCATCCCTTGAGGACGGCGGGCAGCGAGAACCACCACAGCGGGGCCGACAGCACGAGCAGGTCGGCGGCGAGCAGCAGTTCCAGGTGGTGCCGGATGCGCGGGGCGAGCGTGCCGTCCTGGACCGCGCGGCGCTGCTCGGCCTGCGGTTTGAAGTACTCCTCGGTCCCGGCGAAGTCTTCGCGGCCGAGGACGGGGGCCCAGCCCTCGGCGTAGAGGTCGAGCACGTCGACCGCGTACCCGGCGTCGCGTAACGCCTGGGCCGCGGTGGCCATTTGGGCGGTACTGAACGACCGGGACTCGGGGTGGGCGTGGACGATCAGGGCGCGGCGCACGGCGGCGGAGTTCGACATGAGGAGATCATATCGACACATCGCGATTCGTCAATATGTTGTGAGGGGGTGCGCGCGCTCAGACGGTGGCGCCGAACTCCCGCGAAACCCGAGCCAGTTGCTCGTCGTCGCGCCGGTAGTGGGTCCACTTGCCCACCCGGGTGGACCGCACGAGCCCCGCCCGTTCGAGCGTGCTCATATAGCTGGAGACGGTCGACTGGGCCAGTCCCGACTTCGCCTGAATGTGGGTCACGCACACACCGACCGTCCGCCGGTCCGCGATCGGCTCGTACGCGGCGAAGTGCGCGTCCGGATCCTTCAGCCACCGCATGATCTGGAGCCGGGCGGGGTTGCCGAGGGCCTTGAACACCTCGACCAGATCCCCCGGACCGGGCCCCGGCTCCGTACCCGGCACCGCCGCTGCGGCCATGCGCCACCCCTCACACCAGACATCGTCGCGACACACCACGATATCTCGATACGTCCTCCGGCTCCGGGCGGGCGGCTCCGGAGCGGAGAACGGGCGGCGCCACGGCCCGACTTGTCCATCAGGGCAGCGGATGACCCACGTGGGAGAGGCGGCGGGCCGCCACCAGGGCCTGGATCTGGTACCCGATGTCGTCGACGTGCCGGACGGGGGACGGGAAGTCGACCCGGGCGTCGCGGTGGGAGCGCCGGTACTCCAGCCGCAGGGTCAGCCCGTAGCGGTCCAGGGCCACCGGCACCACCCGGCTCGCCCCGCCCCGCGCCCTCGGCCGGACCAGGCGCAGGAGTTCGGGCAGGAGGTCGGCGTGACCGTCGACGAGATGGGTGAGCAGGGCCGCCTCACCCGTGGCCACGGGATCGAGTTCGGCCGCCTCCAGTTCGGCGAGGCCCACGTACGTACGGCCACCGGCGTCCTCCAGCACCCCCTGGCCGAATTCCACGCAGGTGCTTTCGGCCGAATCCGGGTCGTAGGGCGCGCTCAGCACTCCGGTCAGGGCGACCCGGGCACGCACCCGGTCCCGCACCCGCGTGGGGGCGATGTCGGTGAGCTCCAGCCGGACCGGGACGCGGGACCCCGAGGCGGCCCCGGCACTCTCGAACGGCGCGTGGAGATGGAACTGCCCCGTCGAGCCCAGGCCGTCCAGCCAGCGGACTTCATGGCGGCGGCCGTCGCTGAACACCGTCATCGAGTGGGCGGAGGCCAGGATCGAGCGGACGCGCTCGGCGGCCGACGGCGCCCCGGCACGGCTGGGGGAATGGTTCATGCGGACCCTCCAGGACCAGTAACTTAGGTTTGCCTAACCTAACCTAATCCCGAGTGGACGGCCAGCCGCCGCACGGCCGTCCACCGCCTCCCCAGCCGCCCCGCGCCCGTGCCTACGACACCGACCGGACGACCACCGCCGCCGCGTCCGCGATCAGCCTGTTGTCGTAGTCGGCGTCCTCGTTCCCCCGGTTCGTCAGGACCGCCATCACGATGGGCGCGCCGCCCGGCCGCCACACCACGGCGATGTCGTTGCGGATGCCGTAGACACCGCCCGCGCCGGTCTTGTCACCGACCGTCCAGCCCTTGGGGACCCCGGCCCGGATGAGCTCGTCCCCGGTGGTGTTGGTGCGCAGCCACCGCGCCAGCTGGGCCCGTTCACCGGCGCCGAGGCGGTCGCCGAGGACGAACGCGCGCAGGTCGTCCGCCAGCGCGCGGGGCGTGGTGGTGTCCCGCACGGCGCCCGGCGTCCACTGGTTCAGGTCCGGCTCGCGACGCTCGACGCGGGTCGCCGTGTCGCCCGCCTCCCGCAGCGCGCTCTGCAGGCCTCTCGGTCCCCCGAGCGCGTCGAACAGCAGGTTCCCGGCCGTGTTGTCGCTGTAGCGCACGGCGGCGTCGCACAGCTCGCCCAGCGTCATCCCGGTGTCGACGTGCTTCTCGGTGACGGGCGAGTTGGCCACCAGGTCGTCCTTGGAGTACTTCACCAGCCTGCTCATCCCGTGCAGCGAGTACTTCCGCAGGACGGCACCGGCGGCGAGCGCCTTGAACGTGGAGGCGTAGGCGAACCGTTCGCCGTCGCGGTGGGCCACCTCGCGCCCGGTGCCGGTGTTCACCGCGTACACCCCGAGCCGCGCCCCGTACTTGCGCTCCAGCTCCTTGAAATCGGCCACGGGCGGCCTTTCGCCCGAAGACGCGCCGGGTGTTCCGGCCGCCGCGCGCGACGCCGGGGAGGAAGCCTCCTGGCCGTCGGCCCGCGCGCAGGCCAGCAGGGGAAGGGCGGTGAGCAGGGCGAGCCCGCCCAGCGCGGCACGTCGGGTACGGGAGTGGGGCATGGGGCAACCTCCGGGTGCGGTCCGGCTTCCGGGTGCGCCGGGGAAGTCGGCGCGGATCAGGAACGAGTGGCGCATGCCCCGATCCTGTCGGGGGAACCCGGACGCCGTCGTCCGCCGACGGCGGGGCGGGCCCGGCCCGTTCACTCCCCCCGGGCGAACGTCCGCCGGTACTCGGTGGGTGTGGTCCCCAGTACGCGCTGGAAGTGGAGGCGCAGGTTCGCGCCCGTCCCCAGCCCCACGTCGGTGGCGATCCGCTCCACCCCCCGCTCCGAACGCTCCAGCAGCTCACGGGCCATGTCGATACGGGCGCGCATGACCCACTGCATCGGCGTGTAGCCGGTGTCCTCGACGAACCGCCGCGAGAACGTGCGCGCGGACACCGCCGCGTGCCGGGCCATCGCCTCCAGGGTGAGGGGTTCACCGAGCCGGTGCAGCGCCCACTCGCGGGTGGCGGCGAACCGCTCGCCCAGCGGTTCGGGCAGACTGCGCGGCACGTACTGCGCCTGGCCACCGCTGCGGTAGGGCGCCGCGACCAGCCGCCGGGCCGCGTGGTTGGACGCGGCCACCCCGAGGTCGCCGCGCAGGATGTGCAGGCACAGGTCGATGCCGGAGGCGGCGCCCGCCGAGGTCAGCACCGTGCCCTCGTCCACGAACAGGACGTTCGCGTCCACCCGTACGCGCGGATGCTTCTCGGCGAGGGCCCGCGTGTAGTGCCAGTGAGTGGTCGCGCGCCTGCCGTCGAGCAGGCCCGTGGCGGCGAGCGCGAAGGCGCCCGTGGAGATCGCGGCGAGCCGGGCGCCCCGGGCGTGGGCGGCGACCAGCGCCTCCAGGACGGCCCGTGGCGGGTCCTCACGGCCCGGGAAGCGGTAGCCGGGCACGAAGACGAGATCGGCCCACTCCAGCGCGTCCAGGCCGTGGGCGACGGCGTACGACAGACCGTCACCCCCGGTCACCGGCCCGGGTTCGGCCCCGCACACCCGCACCTCGTACGGCATGCTCGCGCGGGTCGTGAACACCTGCGCGGGGATTCCGACGTCCAGGGGCTTGGCGCCTTCGAGCACGAGGACGGCGACGCGGCGCGGGCGGGAGGGGTTCGGCACGGGGAAAGCGTACGAGGACGGCCGCCCGCTTCCGGACAGCGCCGCAGGTCGCAGGGGTGGACCCGGGCGCCGGGCCCCGGCCCGCGCGGCCTCGCCCGCGCATTGGCGAGATCCTTGCGAACCATGGCGCTCACGCCTCTGCCGCCGCCGGGCGCCGCGCGCGAGGCTGGAGCGGAACCGAAGGGACGGACATCACCCATGACTCGCATCGCCATCAACGGATTCGGCCGCATCGGACGCAATGTGCTGCGCGCGCTGCTGGAGCGCGACAGTGCCCTGGAGGTCGTCGCCGTCAATGACCTCACCGAGCCCGCCACCCTCGCGCGGCTGCTCGCCTTCGACTCGACGGCCGGGCGCCTGGGGCGGCCGGTGACCGTGGACGGCGACACCCTCGTCGTCGACGGCCGCCGCATCAAGGTGCTCGCCGAGCGCGAGCCGGCGGACCTGCCGTGGGCCGCGCTGGAGGTCGACCTCGTCCTGGAGGCCACCGGCCGCTTCACCGCCGCCAAGGCCGCCCGGGCCCACCTGGACGCGGGCGCGCGGAAGGTGCTGGTCAGCGCCCCGTCGGACGGCGCCGACGTCACGCTGGCGTTCGGCGTGAACAACGACGCGTACGACGCCGAGGCGCACACGATCGTCTCCAACGCGTCCTGCACCACCAACGCCCTCGCGCCGCTGGCCGCCGTGCTGGACGAACTCGCCGGGATCGAGCACGGGTTCATGACGACCGTGCACGCCTACACCCAGGAGCAGAACCTCCAGGACGGCCCGCACCGCGACGCCCGTCGCGCCCGCGCCGCCGGGGTCAACATCGTGCCGACCACCACGGGCGCGGCCAAGGCGATCGGGCTCGTCCTGCCCGGCCTCGACGGCAAGCTGTCCGGCGACTCGATCCGGGTGCCCGTGCCGGTGGGTTCGATCGTCGAGCTCAACACGACCGTCGCGCGCGACGTGACGCGCGAGGAGGTGCTGGCCGCCTACCGCGCCGCGGCCGAGGGTCCGCTCGCGGGCGTCCTGGAGTACTCGGAGGACGCCCTGGTCTCCTCCGACATCACCGGGAACCCGGCCTCGTCCATCTTCGACTCGGCCCTCACCCGGGTGGACGGCCGCCACATCAAGGTGGTCGCCTGGTACGACAACGAGTGGGGCTTCTCCAACCGCGTGATCGACACGCTGGAGCTGCTCGCGGGCCGCTGACGTCCGCACCCCGGAGGGCGGCGGGGCCGGTGGTCCGGCCCCGCCGCCCTCCGCGTACCGCCGCACCCTGCCACTCCCCGCGCCCGCAGATATCGCGCGGGTGCGCGCGGACGGGCACGATGGACGGGCCGGGACCACGGCCCGGACGCCGTCGGGCCGCCGTCCGACGAGGTCGCCCCGGAGCAACGGGCGGTGACCGAGGGAGAGGGATGCGCGCATGCCCGCGGACATGACCGACGCCCCTTCGCAGGGGTGCCCGCCCGGTGGCGGGCGGTTCTCCGTGACGCCGCGGACCGTCTCCGGGGTCGCGGTGCTCTCGCTGACCGGCGAGCTGGACCACGACACCGCCGAACCGCTGCGTGCCGCGCTCTCGCAGCAGATCGAGGCGGGCCGGGAACGGATCGTCGTGGACTGCGCCGGCCTGTGGTTCTGCGATTCGACCGGGCTCAACGCCCTGCTCCGCGCGCGGAGCGCCGCCCGGGCGGCCGGCAGCGGCGTGGAGCTCGCGGCTCTCCAGCCCTCCGTCGCCCGAATGTTCGAGATCACCGGCGCGCACGCGGTGTTCCGGATCCACCCGGATCTGGACACGGCGCTCGGCGACCGGCCCCCGCGGTAGCGGAGGGGGCGATGGACGGCGCGGACGCCCGGCCCGCCGGGCGGAGCCAGATCCGCCGTCTGGAACTCGGCGGCGTGCAGGGGGTCGTCACCCGCTGCCGCGACTTCACCGCGCGGGCGCTCGACGCGTGGGGCTGGACCGCCACCGCGTACGAGCCCGATCTGGAGCGGGTCGAGGACGTCCTCCTCCTGGTGTCCGAGGTCGTCACCAACGCCTGTCTGCACACGGGCGGCCCCGAGGAGCTGGTGCTGCGCCACCGCGCCGGAGTGCTGCGCGCCGAGGTCAGGGACCCCAGCCCCGTCGTCCCCGCGCGCCGGCCCCGGGCGCCCTCGCTGCCCGGCGGACACGGTCTGATGGTGCTCGACCGGCTGGCGGAGCGCTGGGGATCGGTGCCCGAGGGGACGGGCAAGGTGGTGTGGCTGGAGGTCTCCCTGCCGTCCGGCCCGCCCGGCGGCGCACGGCGATAGAGCCCGTCCTTGAGCCCCCGTCGTTCGCCCGGAGCGCGCGGGCGCGGATTCAGGGAGGCCCTCCGAGGACCGTCAGGCTCCGCCGGGCGGCGGGCCGTCCTCCAGGAGCCCGGCCCGCAACCGGTCGAGGAGCTGGGTCAGCAGCCGCGAGACGTGCATCTGCGAGAGCCCCACGCGGGCCCCGATCTCCGACTGGGTCAGCTCCTCGCCGAAGCGCAGCGAGAGCAGCGTCCGCTCGCGGTCGGTCAGGGCCGCGATGAGCGGCTTGAGCGACTCCAGGGACTCGACCACCTCGAAGGCGGGGTCCTCCTCCCCCAGGCTCCGCATGACGGCGGTGTCCTCGGTGCGCTCGTCGTCGGGTACGTCGAGCGAGCGCGCCGCGTACGCGTTGGCGGCCCGGTCACCCTCGACGACTTCGGCCTCGGACAGCTCCAGCTCGGCGGCCAGCTCCGGCACCGTCGGCGGGCGGCCCAGCTCCTGGCCCAGCCGCTCCCTGGCCCCGGCCAGCCGCAGCCGCGCCTCCTGGAGCCTGCGGGGCACCTGGACGGCCCAGCTGGTGTCGCGGCAGAACCGCTTCATCTCGCCGGTGATCGTCGGCAGCGCGAAGGAGGTGAACTCCACTCCGCGCTCCACGTCGAAGCGGTTGATGGCCTTGATGAGCCCGACGGTGCCGACCTGGACGATGTCCTCCATCGGCTCGGCACGGCCGCGGAACCGGCGGGCCGCGAACTTCACCAGGCTGAGGTTCAGCTCGACCAGGGTGTTGCGCACGTACGCGTGTTCCTGGGTGCCCTCCTCCAGCTCGGCCAGCCGCCGGAACATGGCCTGGGAGAGGGACCGGGCCTCCTCGGTGGCCAGGCTCTGCGGCCGGGCCACCTCCGGTATCCCGTCGAAGGCGCGGCGGCGCATCAGCGGCGCCGAGGGGGTGGGCGGCGGTGCCGTGCGGAGGGGTGCTGCGCGAGTGCTGGTCAAGAGAGCTCCTTCGACGGGGCGGGGG
This sequence comes from Streptomyces sp. cg36, assembly GCF_041080675.1. Classification (NCBI taxonomy): domain Bacteria; kingdom Bacillati; phylum Actinomycetota; class Actinomycetes; order Kitasatosporales; family Streptomycetaceae; genus Streptomyces; species Streptomyces cyclosori. The sequence continues at coordinate 502,955 of NZ_CP163520.1, forward strand.
CCTGCCCTGCCGGATGGCAGGGGGGTCCGTCGTCCGAGCGTCCTCATGACCTTATGCCCGTATTGCCAGCTTTTATCCGGATTCGCGGTTCGGTGGCGGAGACGCCGGGAAGTCGTCTGCCATGGCGAGTGTCGAAGCAACGGGACAAGCGTCGCGGAGCCGCCGGTTCAGCCTCGACGGGCAGCCCGGTGTGGTGGCCCGCTGCCGGGACCTCACCCGGCAGGCCCTCGACGAGTGGTACTCCCCGTACGGACCGGGCGGGCGGGCCGCCGCCGAGGACGCGCTGCTGCTGGTCTCCGAGGTCGTCACCAACGCGTACACGCACGGTGACGCCCCCTACGAGCTCCGCCTCGACCACCGGGGCGCCACGGTGTGGGTCCAGGTGAGCGACCACAGTCCGCGGCGCCCACGCCCGCACGGCCGCCACCGGGCCGCCAGGTCGTCGGGGCACGGGCTGTACCTGCTGCAACGGCTCTCGGCGAGCTGGGGCTGGGTGCCGCGCGGGCGGGGCAAGACCGTGTGGTTCGAGATCGAGGTGGCGGCGTCCCCGTCGGCCTAGGACGTGTTCTTGTCCGGCCCGTCGAGAGGGCGGCGCGCCCCCGGCGTCGTATGGCGGTGGCGCACCCACAGGGGCAGCGCGAACCAGCACAGCACGTACCAGGCCACCACGGCGGCGACCAGCCAGGGCCAGTGTCCGCCCTGCGAGGCCACCCGGAGCACCAGCAGCAGGGCGGAGGTCATCGTCGCCAGCAGCAGGACGAGCCCGACCACGGTGAGCCGGGAGGCCCAGACGACGGCGGTCGGTTTGATGTGGCGTCCGGAGAGGATCCGGTGGAAGGAGACCGGGGCCACCAGCGCGCCCGTCGTCACCGAGCCGAGGACGACCGTGCAGACGTAGATGGCGTGGTCGACGCGGCCCAGTTCGCGGAAGACGGGGGTGAAGGCGACGGTGAGGAGGAAGCCGAACAGGATCTGTACGCCCGTCTGGGCGACCCTCACCTCCTGGATGAGATCGCCCCACTTGCGGTCGGCCCGTCCTTCGGCGGTCTCGTCGCGTCCTTCGTCGGCCCGGCCCGCCCCGTCGTCGTCCTCGTTCATCGTGCTCTCCTGACACTCCGCGGCGCGCCCGCGTGGCGGACCGCTCCGGGGTGTGCGGGCCGCCCCGCACCGGTACCCGCCCGCGCGCGGCGCAATCGGGGGGAGCCGCCCGCGCCCCGCCGGTTCGCGCGGTGGTGGCGGGGTACACGCTGGTCATGCTCACGTTTGGGGTCGAAGAAGAATATTTGCTGGTGGACCCCGTCACGGGTCACCCGGTCCCTCGCTCGGAGGACGTGCGCGAAGCTGCGGGTCTGGGGCTGGCGGCCACAGACCGGGAAGTGCAGCCCGAACTGCTCATGGCTCAGGTGGAGGTCGCCACTCCGGTCTGCCTGACCCTGGAGGAACTGGGCGGCCATCTGGTGCGTCTGCGGCACGTCGTGGGGGCCGCCGCCCAGCGCATGGGATGCCGGCTGGCGGCCGTCGCCGCCGCGCCGGTGGTGGACGGCAAGCCCGTCCCCATCACCCCGTACCCCCGCTATCTGGCCATGCGTACGGCCGCGGGGCGGCTGGTCGACGAACAGCTGATCAACGGCATGCACGTGCACGTCGGGGTGCCGGACCGCGAGGTGGGCGTGGCCGTGCTCAACCGGATCCGGGTCTGGCTGCCCACGCTGCTGGCCATGTCGGCCAACTCCCCGCTGGCCAACGGCCACGACACGGGGTTCGCCAGCTGGCGCACCCTCGTCTTCGGCCGCTGGCCGGTCAGCGGCCCCCCGCCCCGGTTCGACGGTCTGCGCGACTACGAGACCCGCTCGGAGGCGCTGGTCACCGCGGGCGCCGCCCTCGACCACGGCCAGCTGTACTGGCACGCCCGGCTGTCGGACCGGTACCCCACCGTCGAGGTGCGCTGTCTGGACGTACAGCTGCGGGTGGACGACGCGGTGCTGCTGGCCGGGCTCGTCCGGGCGCTGGTGGCCACCGCCATCCGTGAGCAGAAGGACGCCGAACCCCTGCCCAGCTGTCCGGGGGAGCTGCTCCAGGCCGCCACGTGGCTGGCCGCCCGGGACGGTCTGAACGGGATGCTGGTCGCCCCGGCCGGGCAGCTGAGCAGCTGCGGTGACGTGCTGTACCTGCTGACCCAGCACCTCGGCCCCGCCCTGGACGCCCTGGGCGACGCCCGGGAGGTCGATGCCCTGCTCCACCGGCTGCTGCGCCAGGGCACGGGCGCGGGCCGTCAGCGCGAGGCCCTGGCCGCGGGGGGAATTCCCGCGGTGATCGACCTCATCACGACCCAGAGCCTGCCGAACTGAAGCCGGAACCGGCCATGTTGGGAGCGTCCGGCAGAGCGGTCGATCGGCATTCGGCCCGGACCTTTCCCGAGATTCCCTCCGGGAAATGTCCAAAGCGGGACGAGGAAATTCGCGACTGGGTCGCGCAATGGCGCGGAAAGGGCCGCCCGGGCTCTCGCCCGGGCGGCCCCGCGTATCCGTGGTGCGAACCACCGGATCGCCCTACCAGCGGTACCAGCGACCACTTCCGCCCTTGGGCCGGGCCACGAAGCCGATGAGCCACAGCACCAGAACGACGATCGCGACCCACCACAGGATCTTGACGGCGAAGCCGACACCGAAAAGGATCAGCGCCAGCAGAAGCACGAGAAGCAATGGAACCATGGAAATCAACCTCCAGCTTTCCAGGTTCCCCCTTTTCCGGCCCCCATGCATTCGTCCCCGGAATTGCCGGGGCGCCCGCCCAGCGCGCGGTTCCGCGGGCCGTGGTGATCACCGGCAGCCGCGCGGCGGCCGGTCGCCGACTCGTTCGCCCCGCCGGGGTTCATGAGTTTCGCGCCGGAGCTGTTGGGTTTCAGCTCACGGTCATGGGCGACCGCCGGGCGGGCTCAGCGGGCCCTGCGGGGCGGGGTGAAGGTGTAGAGGTCGAGGATGTCGGGGCAGGGGGCGACACCGGGTCCGCCCGCCCGTACCCAGTCGATGATGTCCTCGGCCGCGTCCGGGTCGTTGACCAGGCCGAGCCAGACCGGCCGGGCCCCGGCGACGCGGGCGGCGCTCGACGGCTGGACGACGATCACATTGGCCTGCTCGCAGACGTCCAGACAGGCCGAGACGCGTACGGGCGCGCCCTCGGCCAGCCGCGCCTTCTGCCGCGCGTGGTCGACCCCGGGCACCTTGGCGGTCCCGCAGCAGCAGTCCCGGCACACCACGATCCGGCACGGGGCCGCATCGGCGGCGGTCCCGCCGCCGCGTCCGGGTTGGCGCTGTCGCCCCTCGGGCATGCCGCTCACGCTCCTCCTCCGGGGAGATCCGCCCCGGTCTGGGTCAAGGAGGCGACGGGTGAGTCTCCTGGCTCCCGGGTCTTCGCTCCCCCCGTCCTTCCCGCCCGGCTGGGGCAGTGGTCCGTTCGGGGTTCGCTCGCCGGTCACAGTGGCGGGACCGCGCCGGATTTCCACCGGCTTCCTCGTTCCGCGTCGCCTTGTCGTGGCGCATCGTCGCACGTCCGGGGCGTGGCGGGTCAAGTCGTGCGGGTGGTGCCGCAGGGAGGTGCGGAGTCACGCCGGGCGCAGCGGGAGCGTGGCCGTGACCAGGAATCCGCCCTCGCGCGTCGCACCGGCCGTGAAGAACCCGCCGAGGAGGTGGACGCGTTCGCTCAGCCCGACCAGACCGTGGCCGCCGCTCGGCAGGTCCAGCGGATCGGCGCCGCGGTCGGCCGGGCCGTTGCGGACCTCCAGGGCCAGTTCGGCGTCCCGGCACCGCACGCGGACGTCCACCCGCGCGCCCGGCGCGTGCTTGCGGACGTTGGTCAGGGCCTCCTGGACGATGCGGTAGGCGGCCCGTTCGACCGCCTCCGGGCACTGGGCGCAGGCCCGTTGGTCGATCTCGGCCGTGATGTCGAGCGCGCTGTCGGCGACGAGCCGGTCCAGGTCGGCCAGGCGTGGCTGCGGGGTCAGCTCGCCCCGGCCGCCGCCCGCCGCGCGCAGGACGCCCACCATGTGGCGCAGCTCCTCCAGGGTGCGCACCGACAGGGTGCGGATCGTGGCCGCGATGTCCCGTGCCGAGGGATCGGCCGTGCTCGTCCGCAGGGCTCCCGCCTGGAGGCTGATCAGGCTCACCTGGTGGGCGACGACGTCGTGCATCTCCCGGGCCAGCCGGGCCCGTTCGGTGTCCAGGACGTGCTCGGCCAGCAGCCGGTCGCTCTCGGCCCGGCTGGCGGTGAGTTCGCCGAGCCGGGCCGCCAGCTCGTGGCGCACCGCGTGCAGCCGACCGAGCGCCAGCGCCGCCACGGGCGCGCCCACCAGGACCTCCAGCCACCCTTCCTGGGCGAGGCGGCGGCTGACCTCGTCGGCGGTCAGCGGGTGGGGCAGGAAGTAGGCGAGGGCGTTGAGCAGGGTGCACACCACCAGCAGGCCGGGCTTCGGACGCAGGTAGGAGAGGGTGTAGAGGGCGATCAGTCCGGCCAGCCAGGCATTGTCCAAGTACGTTCCGGGCAGCGTCAGCACGAGCACGGCGACCGGGTGGCGCAGCCGGGCGAGGAGTACGAACGCCGCGGCCAGCGGGGCGACGCGGTCCGTGGCGGTGTACCCCTCGTCGCCGATGAAGGTGTCCGCGACCGCCAGCGCGACGGGGCCCAGCAGCACCCACGCCCGCCGGGCCCGGGGCGAGGACGTCCACCGCGCCAGGTGCGGCCTCATGCCGGACCGCTCGGCGGGGTCCTGGTCAGGCCCGCGCGTTCGGCGACCACGGCCGCCTGGACGCGGTTGACTCCGCCGAGCTTGCCGAGGATGACGCTGACGTGGTCCTTCACCGTGCCGTGCGCCAGGTGCATGCGCTCGGCGATGGCGGGGTTGGACAGCCCGAGGCCGAGCAGGGCCAGTACTTCCTGCTCCCGGGGGGTGAGCCGGGCGACGGCGTCGGCGGCTTCCCGCGCGCCGTCGCTGCCCACCACGTAGCCGCTCACCACGGCCCGCGCGACGGACGGGTCCAGGGTGCTGCCCCCGGCGGCGAGATCGCGGACGGCCTGGGTGAGCTGTTCCGGCTCGGTGTCCTTGAGGAGGAATCCGACCGCGCCCTCCCGCAGTGCGGTGGCCAGGTACTCGTCGGTGTCGAAGGTGGTCAGCATGCTGACGGCGGGCATCCGCGGACCGAGCGCCTCCGTGAGCCCGCGCAGCACGGTCAGACCGTCCACGTCCGGCATCCGGATGTCCAGCATGACCACGTCGGGGAGGTGCGCGACCACCGTGTCGACGGCCTCCCCGCCGCCGCACTCCGCCACCACCTCGATGTCGGGTGCCGAGCCGAGCAGCAGACGCAGCCCCGACCGGACGAGGTACTCGTCGTCGACGATGACGACACGGATCGCGTCGTCTCGCTGGTCGGGCTCCACACGCCGACCCTAGGGCGGACGGGCCGGAACCGCCCGCCGGGCCGGGGCGCGTTACTCCGGCCGGTGCGCGCGACCCCGCGGGCCGGTGCCGGGCCGCACCCCTCCTCGGCTCGACGCCATCCCTGACCGGCCCTCCCGCCCGCGCTGTCACAGACGTGCGGGCTGCCTTGTCTCGTTGGTGTACGTGCTTCACGCACCGGCCCGGCGGCTGTCGCCGGGCCGGGCGGAAGCCGGATCGACGAACGGAACGGAGACCGTGATGAAGATCGTGGTTGTCGGCGGTACGGGGCTCATCGGCTCGCAGGTGGTGGCGCTGCTGCGCGAGCGCGGGCACGAGGTCGTGGCCGCGTCCCCCTCCACGGGTGTCGACGCCTTCACCGGTGCGGGCCTGGCCGACGCCCTCACCGGCGCGGACGTGGTCGTGGACGTGTCGAACTCCCCCTCCTTCGAGGACGGGCCCGCGCTCGACTTCTTCACCCGCTCGGCGCGGAACCTGTTCGAGGCCGAGGGCGCGGCGGGCGTGCGCCACCACGTGGTCCTGTCGATCGTCGGCGTCGACCGGGTGCCCGACTACGGCTACTACCGCGCCAAGGTCGCCCAGGAGGAGGCCCTGCGCGCGAGCGGCATCCCCTACAGCATCGTGCGCGCCACCCAGTTCTTCGAGTTCATCGCTCCCGTGATGGACATGTCCACCCAGGACGGCCGGGTGCGGCTGCCGTCCGCGCGGCTGCGTCCGATCGCCTCCGCGGACGTCGCCGCGGCGGTCGCCGAGGCCGCGCAGGGCGCGCCGTCCGGCGCGGTGCGCGAGATCGCGGGTCCGGACGTCCTCGGGCTCCCCCGGCTCGGTGAGATCACCCTGGCGGCGAAGCCGGACGGCCGGACGGTCGTCGTGGACGAGACGGTCGGACCGTTCGCCGGCATGCCGGAGGGCGTGCTGGTGGGCGGCGACTCCGCGCACACCTCGGCGACCGGCTACGAGGAGTGGCTGAAGCGGAACTGACCGGCTAAGGACGGGCGGTGGGCCGATGGGCCGACCGCTCGTACGCCCGGAGCTTGTCGGGGGCCAGCACCCAGTAGAGCCGGTCGATGCCGTCCGCTCCCAGCGTGACGCCCACCAGGGCGACGGTGACGCCGTTCTGAATGAGCGTCAGGCTGGGGCGGCCGTTGGCCTGCGCCACCCGGTACTCGGCGCCGGGGAAGAACTTCTTGGCGAAGGCGCTGACCCTGGCCACCCGTTCGGGCCCGACGACCACCAGCCGGGCCACCCCGCGCATGCCGTTGCCGTCCGCGTAGGCGACGGCGTCGGCCGAGAGCACGCTTTCGAGCGCCGCGAGGTCACCGTCCCGCGCCGCCGCGACGAACGCTTCGAGCAGCCGCCGGTGCTGGGCGGTGTCGACGGGGCCGCGCCGCTCGGCGGCGAGGCGCTTGCGGGCGCGGCTGACGATCTGCCGCACATTGGCCTGGCTGAGCTCCAGCATGTCGGCGATCTCGGCGTACGCGTAGTCGAACGCCTCCCGCAGCACATAGGCCGCCCGCTCCACGGGGTTGAGCTTCTCCAGGACGAGGAGGACGGCCAGCTCCAGCGCCTCGCCGCGCTCGGCGCCGAGGTGGGGGTCCAGGCTGGTGTCGACGGGTTCGGGCAGCCACGGCCCCACGTACGCCTCGCGCCGGACCCGCGCCGACCGGGCCACGTTGATCGCCAGCCGGGTGGTGACCGTGGCCAGGAACGCGCCGGGGTCGAGCACCGCGCCCCGGTCGGCGTCCTGCCAGCGCAGCCACACGTCCTGCACCACGTCCTCGGCCTCGGCGACGCTGCCCAGGACGCGGTAGGCGATGCCGAACAGCCGGGGCCGCAGCCGCTGGAACGCCCCCGCCGCCGCGTTCAGTGAGCCGTCGGTGAGCCGCTGTCGCTCGTCCATGGTGCCGCTGCCTCCGCGGGTCGGCCGTCGTGCGCTCGTACGGGCGCCCCTTCGGCGCGGGGGCGGCCCGCTCGCGGTGATCCTACGGCGGCCCCGCCCTCCCTCCCGGCCGTGCCGGCTCCGTCGGCGAGGTGGTGTCTGACCTGGTGGCGGACCCGGGCCACGGCCGCCGAGCGGGCGAAGTCCTCGGCGACGGCCACCAGCCAGGCCGTCTCCGCGTCCAGGTCCTGGCGGGGGCGGCGGCCGGGCGGGGCCGGGGCGGCCCGGGTGAAGCGGAAGCCGTGGGAGGCGGCCTCGATGGCCACCGCGAGGTTGACCGCTTCCACGGTGGCGGCCGGGGGCCCGGTGCGGCGGCCGGTCCCGGCGGGCGCCCACTCCTCCACCGGCGGCGGGAAGTGCGGGCGCAGCGCGAGGTGCGCGTCGTGGATCTCGATGACCCGGCGGTAGCGGGCGAACTGCACGTCGCGGGGCAGCAGTCGGCGTATCCGGCCGGGTCTGCTCAGGGCGATGCCCGGCAGTGCCCGGTGCAGTTCCTCCCAGAGCGGGCCCAGCCGCAGGTACGCGCGGTAGGCGAGCCAGCGGCGGCGCAGCGCGGTCACGTACCGGGCGCAGAGCGCGGCCATGGTCCCGCAGAGGATGAGCGCCAGGCACAGCGCGCCGAGCGCGGCCGACGGCAGGTCCTCGTTGGTGCCCTGGCGGCCGGTGCCGAGGACGGCCACGATGTCGCTGACGGTCCACGCCGACCACACCAGGCCGACGGCGGCGGACGCCGAGTAGAGGCGCAGGGCGGTGCGCAGCGGGCCGGGTTCCAGACCGGCGGCGTGGCGGACCATGCCGAGCAGGAAGACGCTCACGCTCCACTCGCCGTAGACCAGGAAGACGAGGTCGTATCCGGCCATGGCGGCCCGCGCGGCCGTGCCCGGATAGCTGCCCTCCTCGGCGCCGGGGCCCTGTGCGAGGGCGAAGAGCAGGGCGCTCGCGCCGAGCAGGGCGAGGATCACGGCGAGGGGGCGGCGGCTGCGGCGCGGCTCGCCGGTGCGGATGGATTCGGCGAGCTGGGCGAGGAAGTACAGGGCGAGGAGGCGCAGTTCGTCGCCGAGCAGGACGTCAAGGCCGGGGAACGGCGGCAGGCCGCGCAGCAGCCGGCCGGCGGCGGGGGCGGCCAGCACCAGGGCGGCGGCCAGGCAGAGGCCGAACGCCCGCAGGTCGCGGACCGGCGGGTTGATCCGGAACGCGCGGGGCCGCAGCAGCGTGCGCAGCAGCAGCGCCAGCACGGCCAGCACGGTCAGGGCGCAGCCGAGGGTGGCCATCTCAGCTCCGGTCGGCGGGCCGGGCCGGGTCGATCAGCGCGGCCACCGCGGCGAGCCCGGGGTCGTGGTGGGCCTCGGGTTCCTGGCCGCCCTCGGCCTGCTGCGCGTCCTGGCCCGCGGCGGAGGCGCGCAGGGCGATGAGCGAGGCGACCAGCTCGGCCTCGCGCTCCTGCTCGTCGCTGTAGTGGCTGCGGCCGAGGACGCGCCGGACCAGCTCGGGCGACAGGTGCGGGGCGAGCGCGGCGGACAGGGCGGGCGCCTCGGCGGAGGTGTCGAGGTGGCCGCAGATGAGGTGGCCGATCTCGTGCAGGACGATGTGCTGTTTGTGCAGGACGGTGGTGGCGGCGGGGTAGCCGATGTAGTCACGGCTGTCGGTGGCGACGAGGACCCCGCACGGCACCCGCTCCAGGCTGGGCAGGGCCAGCAACTCCAGTGGCCGGCCCCGCTGTTCGGCGACCGCGGCCACCAGCCGCACCACCGAGAACGGCTCCGGCAGGCGCAGTTCGCCGGCGATCCGCCGACATCGGTTGCGCAACGCGCGGCCCCGCATCCGCGATCCCATCGTTCCCCCCGGCCTGTCAGCCGCCCGTACCCAGAAGTCCCCGTACTCAGAAATCCCCGCGCCGGAAGTCCCCGTGTCAGAAGTCCTCGTCCGCGCCCCGCTGCCGGCCGGCCTCGCGACGCGCGAGGGCGTCGATCAGATCACTGATGGTGTCCAGACCCTCGGGAGAGAGCCGCACCGCGCGCAGCGCCATGTCCCGCACGCCCGCGTCCCGGAGCACCCCCAGCAGATCCAGCTCCGCAGCGATCTTCTCACTGTAGTCGCCGTCGAAGAAGTAGGCGGGCGGGACGTCGAAGAAACGTGCGAGGGCTTCGAGGTGACGTTTCGTCGGGTTGTCGCGCCGTCCGGTGCGCAGCTGCCACAGATAGGTGGCGGAGAAGCTCTCGCCGGTGGCTTCGCGGCAGGCGCGGGCGACCTCCTCGTTGCTGTAGGGCTCGCGGGTGGGGCCGCGGACCACCAGGAAGAGCCGCTCGATCTTCTCGGCCAAAGTCCTGGTCCCGCCCCGGGCTTCACCCATCAGGCACGCTCCCCGTGCTCTCGCACCGCACACCGCTCGCGGAGATGAATCACGCCATTGACCGCATTCATTTTAGTTGACATCGCGGAGCGGCGAGAAGCAGACTCCTGTCAGCTGATATGAAACATCTGTGGCGACTGGTTCACATCAGCCGCTCAACCGCGTGCCGCCCGTCCCCCGTACGGAGGGGCGGACCGGATCCGTACGGCCCGTGCACCGCCTCCGCACCACCCCGGCTCGCTCACGTTCCCCTCGCGCCGCCCAGCCAGGAGCACCCATGCCAGGTGAGACCACGCCGCTCGCGGCCCCCGCCGCGCAGGCACCGCCCCTGCCCCGGGAACGCGACGGCCGCCCACCACTGACCGGCAGCTGGTGGGCGCGCGGGCTCTGGCTGCGCGAACGGCTGGCGGCGGCTGGAGCGCCGCGGCCCGCCCCGCCCGGCAGCGACCTGGCCGCCCGGGCCCGGCGCCGGATGGACCGCTGGCGCGCGTGCGGCACCGCCGTCGGCGCGGAGGACACCGCCGCGCTCTCCTGCACCGCGTTCGCCACCACCCCCCAGCGGCTCGAAGCCCTGCTGGCCGAACCCACCGCGGCCCTCGCCGCCCGCGCCGACGAGCCCGCCTGGGCGCGGCTCGCGGAACGCCTGGTCACCCGCAAGCGACCGCCCGCCCACGTGCCGCTGCCCGCCGACGCCGACCGGTGGTTCCGGGGGTTCGCCACCGTCCTCCAGCCCTTCGTGGACGAGGCGGTCACCCGCCTGACCACCTCCCCCGGCTTCGCCGCCGCCTCCGCCGTGGCCGACACCGACGCCGTCGTCCGCTCGCTCGTCACCGGGCTGCGCGCCCAGCTCGTCCAGAGCGCCGGACGCACCCTCGTCCTGGAGCTCAATGTGGCCCGCCTCTGCGACCGCCTGCGCGGCGACACCGCCGAGGAGCGCTTCGAGTCCTTCGTCGCCCTCTACCGCGACCCCGCCCGGCTGGCCGGACTCCTCGACGAATACGCCGTGCTCACCCGCCTGTTGACCACGGCCACGACCCACACCGCCATCGCGTACGCCGAGTTCCTGCGGCGGTTCGCCGAAGACCGGCCGCGGCTGGTGGCCGAGCTCCTCGGGGGCGTCGACCCCGGCCCGCTCACCGAGGCGGTCATGGGCGGCGGCGACGCCCACGAGGCCGGCCGCTCGGTCGTCCTGCTCCGCTTCGCCTCCGGGGCCCGGCTGGTGTACAAGCCGAGGCCGCTGGCCGTCCACGCGCACTTCAACGACCTCCTGGACTGGTACCGGTCGGTGCTGCCCGGGGCGGATCTGCGCCGGCTCGCGGTCCTGGACCGGGGCGCGTACGGATGGATGGAGTTCGTCGCCCCCGCGCCGTGCGCCGACCGGGCGGGCGCGGCGCGGTTCTTCCACCGCCAGGGCATGCTCCTCGCCCTGCTGTACGCGGTGTCCGCCACCGACTTCCACTTCGAGAACGTGATCGCGGCGGGCGACCAGCCGGTGGCCGTCGACCTGGAGTCGCTCTTCCACGCCGAACTCGCCCCGCGCACCGGCAGCGCGCTGGCCGACGAGGACCCGGGACAGCGGCTGCTCAACCGTTCCGTACAGCGGGTGGGCCTGCTGCCCAACGTCGTCGTCGGCCCCGGCGGCGCGCTGGACATCGGCGGCATGGGCGCCGACAAGGGGTCCGCGCTGCCGTTCAAGGACGCCGCGTGGGAGGCGGAGGGCACCGACCGGATGCGCCTGACCCGTACCGCGCGGGCCTTCGACGGCAGCCGCAACCGGCCCACCCTGGACGGCCGCGACCTCGACCCGGCACAGCACCTCGACGGACTGCGCACCGGCTTCCGGGACGGCTACCGCGCGATCCTGACACACCGTCAAGAATTACTGGCCCCGGGAGGCCCCCTGGACCGGTTCAAGGACGACACCGTACGCGCCATCGTCCGCTCCACCCGCACCTACGCCCAGCTGCTCGCCGAGTCCAGCCACCCCGACGTCGGCCGCGACGCCCTCGACCGCGACCGGCTCCTGAGCTTCCTGGCGGCCTCCTGCGCCGAGGACCCGCTGCGCCTGGCACTCGTACCCCACGAGCTGGCCGACCTGTGGGCGGGCGACATCCCGCTCTTCCGCTGCGCCGTGGGCTCCCGCGACCTGCGCACCCACCGCGGCGCCGTGCTGCCCGGCGCCCTGCCCCGCTCCGGGCTCGACCGGGCCCGGGAGACGATCGCGGCGATGAGCGTACGCGACCTCGCCGACCAGGACTGGATCATCCAGGCCGCCTTCGCCGCCCGCACCGCCCCGGCGGTCCCCGCACCGGCCCCCGCCACCGCGTCCGGCCGCAACCGGCCCGCCGAACCGCCGCGGCGGCGCGCCCTGCGCCAGGCCCGCGCCGTCGCCGCCGAACTGGGGCGGCGCGCCCACCAACACGGCGGCCGGGTCGGCTGGCTCGGCCTCGACCTGCGCCAGGACGTCTGGCAGGTGGCCGCGCTCCGCGACGACCTCTACAGCGGCTACCCCGGCATCGCCCTCTTCTTCGCCCAACTCGCCCGCGTCACCGGCGAGCAGGAGTACGCCGACACCGCCCGCCGGGTGCTCGCCCTCTTCCCCGCACACCTCGACCATCTGCTCACCCTGCCGTACCGCCGCGGCTGGGGCGCCTTCGGCGGGCTGGCCGGAACCGCCTACGCGCTCTCCTCGGCCGCCACCCTGCTGGCCGACCCGCACCTCGCGGCCCCGGTCCCCGCGCTCCTCGCCAAGGCCGCCGAGGACATCGGCGAGGACACCGCGCTCGACCTCGTCAGCGGTGCGGCCGGCTGCCTCGCCGTCGCCGAGACCCTGGTGGCCCGGTTCGGCCGTCCCGCCGACCTGCTGGCCCGCCGCTGCGCGGCGCTGCTGGTCGACCGGGCCGAGGACCAGGGCCCGGACGCGGTCGCCTGGCGCACGCCGCCGCGCTCGTCCGCTCCCCTGCTCGGCGCCTCGCACGGCGCCGGAGGCATCGGGTTCGCGCTGCTGCGCCACGCCGCCCGCACCGGCGACCCGGCCGCCGCGCGGACCGGCCGCGCGGCGCTCACCCACGAGGACGCCCAGTACGACACGGCCCTCGGCAACTGGCCCGACTTCCGCGTCCTCGAACCCCGCGCCTGGGTGGCACCGGCACCGGCCGGAGCGGTCCCCCACATGCACGCCTGGTGCCACGGCGCACCCGGCGTCGGCCTGCTGCGCGCGGCCCTGCCCGCCGCGACCCGGACCGCCGCCGACCGCGAGACGCTGCGCCGCGCGGTCGGCTCCACCGCACGGGCCGGTTCGGTGGGCAACGACAGCCTCTGCCACGGCGACCTGGGCAACACCGAACTGTTCGCGGCGGCCGTCGCCGCGGGCCTGCCCGAAGCGCAACGGCCGCTCGACACCTGGCACGCCGGGGCCCTCGACCGCATCGAGCGGTACGGCCCGGGCTGCGGCACCCCCGGCCGCCTCCCCACTCCCGGGCTGCTGTGCGGCCTGGCGGGCATCGGCCACGGGCTGCTGCGGATCGCCGCACCCGACCGGGTCGCCTCGGTCCTGCTCCTCGAAGAGCAGGGGTGACACCGTGCGCGGACCACGCCGACGGGTGCCGATGCGCTTCCAGTTCACCCGTACCGAGTGCGCGGCGGCCTGCCTGGCCATGGTGCTCAGCCACCACGGCCAGGACTCCTCGGTCGCGGACTGCCGTCCCCTGCTGGGCGCCGGGCGCGACGGGGTCTCCGCCGCGGCCCTGGTCGCCGCCGCCGAGCGGGTCGGCCTCACCAGCCGGGTGGTCCGCGGGTCCATCGCCCTGGACCAGGAGCTCACCGGGCCCGCCATCGCCTATCTGAACACCCATCACTTCGTGGTGGTCGAGTCGATCGACGCCCGCTGGGTGCGGGTCACCGACCCGGGCTCGGGGCGGCGGCGTTATACCCGCGAGGAGTTCGACACCAAGTTCGGCGGCCTGCTCGTCCATCTGGACCCCGCCCCCGACTTCCAGCAGCGCCGCAAGCCGCTGCGGAGCGTGCCGATCGTGCGCTACTTACGGGAGTTCGTCGCCGCGCCGGGCGGGCGCCGGCGTCTCGCCCACGCCGGACTCCTCGCCCTGCTGCTCCAACTCCTCGGACTCGGGGCCCCGTTCCTCACCAAGGCCGTCGTCGACGACGTGCTGCCGCACCACCGTACGGACCAGCTCGCGGTCCTGATGGCGGGCGCCGTCGGACTGGCCGTCCTCACCGGTGTGACGACGGCGCTGCGGGCGCTGGCCCTGCTCGCCCTGCGCAGACGGGGCGACCTCGTCCTCACCCGCGACCTCGTCGGCCACCTCTTCCGGCTGCCCATGGAGTTCTTCCTCGACCGGGGCCGGGGCGATCTGCTCATGCGGCTCTCCAGCGTCTCCACCACCCGCGACATGCTCACCCAGCAACTGCTCACCCTGGCCATGGACGGGATGCTGCTGTGCGGCTACCTCGCCGGTCTCGTGCTCCTCGAACCCCGCTACCTCCTCGTCGTCGCCCCGCTCTGCCTGGCCCAAGTGCTGCTCGTCACCCGCAGCCACCCGTACGTACGGCTGCTCGCCCAGCGGGAGCTCAACGCCAAGTCCGACGAGCAGAGCTATCTGGTGGAGAGCCTGGAGGCGATCGTCCCGCTCAAGGCGAACGGCTTCGAGAACCGGGCCGTGCGGCACTGGGAGCGGCTCTTTACCACCTACCAGGCGGCGGCCCTGCGCCGCGGCCGGGCCAACGCGGTCCTGGCGGGCGCCCAGCGGGCGCTGACCTCGCTCGGCCCGCTCGCCCTGCTCGGCACCGGCGCCTGGCTGGTCCTGCACGACCGGCTGACGCTGGGCGGCATGCTCGCGGCCAACAGCCTGGCCCTGTCCGTGCTCACCCCACTGGAGACCTTCACCAACAGCGGCCAGCTCTACCAGTCCGTCAACGCCCAGGTGGAACGGCTCTACGACGCCCTCGACACGCCCCCCGAGGCCAGTGGGACCATCCGGCTGGCGAGCGACCGGCCCGCCGCCCTCCGGGTCGACTCCCTGAGCTACCGCTACCACCCGGACAGCCCGGCCGCACTCCACGACATCAGCCTGGACCTTCCGGCGGGCGGCAAGCTCGGCATCGTCGGCCGCACCGGTTCGGGCAAGAGCACCCTGGCCCTGCTGCTGCTCGGCCTGCTGCGCGCGCCCGGCCGCTCGGTCCGCCACGACGGCGTGCCCATCGAGGAGCTGGACCTGCACGACCTGCGCTCCCACTGCGGCGCCGTGCTCCAGGAGCTCACGCTCTTCAACGGCAGCATCCGCGAGAACCTCACGCTGGGCCGTCCGGAGGCCGACGACGCGGAGGTGGTCCGGGCGGCCCGTATCGCCGGACTCCACGAGGACGTCTGCGCGCTGCCGATGGGCTACGACACCCCCGTCGGGGAGGCCGGTTCGGCCCTGTCGGCGGGACAGCGCCAACGCGTCGCCCTCGCCCGGGCACTGGTGCACCGGCCGCGCCTGATCGTCCTGGACGAGGCGACCAGCCATCTCGACCCGCAGACGGAACGGCAGGTCGACCGCGAGCTGGGCGCCCTGAAGATCACCCGCGTCGTGGTCTCGCACCGGGTCAACGCCGTGCGCAACGCCGACGAGATCCTCGTGCTCGACCGGGGGCGGATCGCGCAGCGCGGCCGGCACGCCGAGCTGATCGCCCGCCCCGGCCCCTACCAGCGACTCTTCGCGCCCGCCCCGGCCGAGACCGCGGCGAGCGATCCCCCGGCCGACGCCGAACTGGCGCTCGGCGACCGCGTCTGACACGGCGCCCACCCCGCGCGGCACCACGCCGCACCGCCGGGGCGGCCCGCCGTCCGCCAGCGAGCGGGCGGCCCGCCCCGGCGGTCCGTCCCACCCGAAAGGACCGCAACCATGAGCGACTTCGACCTCGCCCGCGCCCTCAAGGACCCCGAGGCGGGCCTCTTCGACGAGGGCCACCCGCTGGGCGCCCCCGACCTGACGGAGCTGACCGGCGGACTGCTGCCCTGGACCCACCCCGGCAGGTGCATGAACACCTTCCAGTCGCTCTTCTGCTGCTGACGGCGCGCCCGGCCGGCCAGCCGGCCGGGCGCGCCCCGCAGTGCGGGCAGGCGCCCCGGTGCCTGCCCGCCCGGGGGCCGCCGCGCCGCCCCCAGTGCCGCATCGCCGGGAGCTCCACCGCCCTGTGGAGCAGCCAGGCGAGCAGGACGGCCACCGTGAACATCGGTGCCAGGACGGCCACTTGGCCGGTCAGGCCCATCGCGCTGAAGTGCGGGATGCCCAGCAGCCGCGCCCCGTAGTCGATCACCGGCTTGTGCACCAGGTAGAGCGCGAAGGACACCTCGCCGAGCCACACCAGATAGGGGTGGCGCAGGGGCGAGGGCCGCTGCTCGACGTCGGCGACGGCCCCGGCGCAGATGACCAGGGCGATCGGGACGACGGTGGCCGCCGAGAACGAGTACAGGCCCGTCCCCATCGACATCCAGTAGCCCAGGACCAGCAGCGCCCCGGCGGGCAGCAGCCCGATCTGCGGCCACTTGCCCGCGGCCACGATCCGGGCCAGGACCATACCGAGGGCGAATTCGAGCAGCCGGGCCGCCGGGAAGAAGTCGACGAACCAGGCGTCATTGTCGAGATAGGGCAGCAGCGGCGACATCGGCGTGCCGTCGGGCACATAGTGCCGCGCCACCAAGGGCAGAGTGAATATCACTGCGACGAGCACCGCGGCCACCCCCCACAAATAGGCCGTACGCATCCGGCGGATCTGCCGGATCAGCAGGGGGAAGGCGAGATAGAAGAACATCTCGCAGGAAAGCGTCCAGCTCACCGGGCTGATGGCGGTGGTCAGGTCGAACCCGGGAATCCATGACTGGGTGAGTGTGGCCGTGGGAAGGATCTGCGCCGCGACGATCGCCTTTCCGGTCAGGACCATGAGGCCGGCGTGCGCGGCGGCCGTGACCAGATGGCTCGGGAGGATCTTGGCCGCGCGCCGCCGCCAGAACGCCCTGGCCGAGGTGGTGGGGCGGGCCGACCAGGTCAGGACGAAGCCGCTGAGCACGAAGAAGAACGAGACGCCGACCTGGCCGAGGTTCCGCCAGAAGTCCGGGTTCCCGCGGATGTAGAGCGAGAAGTGGCAGAGGACCACCGCGGCGGCGGCGATGAATCGCATACCGGTGAGGGTGGGGAGCCGGTTTTCGGTATTTCCCGTCGGCGGCCGGTCCCGGCCGGCATCGCTGAGCACACTTGCCATCGCACTGTTCCTTAAGTTCGGCGCCGATCAGAGGGGCGCGCATCCGATTCCCCCCTGGGTTCCCGGCCGCGGTTCCGCCCGGAAATCCCGTATGAATTAGATGGACGCCGTTTGTGCGCTGTCAACGAATTCCGGCATCAATGTCCCGGAGGTTTCATTTCTTGAGCATTTCTTTCATCCTTCCGGGAAGTCCCGGGAAGGCGCGCGTACCATCGGCGCGGGCGCCGTGCCCAGCGGGCGTTCTGCGCGCCGACCGCCGTGTGGACGGTCTCGGCGAGGAGCGCGGCCGTCAGTTCGCCGGGCGGCAGCGCGCCGATCCGGGCGAGCAGGGTCCGGCGCAGCTGCCCGGTGGCGTGGCGGGCCGGAGCGGCGACGCGTACGGGGACGCCGAGGACGGCGTCCACGGCCGCCGCGAGGCCGGGGGTGTCGGCGCACACCGCCTGCCGCACCGAGGACAGCCCGCGGGTCCGCACCCGCCGCAGGAAGGGCGACCAGTCGGCCACGGGGTCCGTGCCCGCCAGCGCGAAGGCGACGACCTCCCGTCGGCCGCGCCGGCCGACGCGTACGGCGGTGAGGATCTGCGCCGCGGCGAAGTGCGGGTCCTCGCGCACGACCACGGGCAGGGCGTCGAGGAGGAGTACGGCTCCGGGGCGCCCGCGCCGGACGCCGTCCGGCCGCAGGGCGCAGGCGAGGACCAGACAGGCGCCCAGTACCCCGGCGGTCAGCAGAGTGGTCGCGTGCAGGGCCTCCGCGTAGCCGAGCGGCCCGCCCGCCGAGGCGGTGCGGTCGGTGACGAGCGCGCCCGCGCACGCGGTGCCCAGGACGCCGCCGACCTGGCGCGAGGTGTTCAGCACACCGGACGCCGCGCCCGCGTGCCGGGCCTCGACCGATGCCATCGCGATCCGGGTGAGCGGCGCCAGCGCGCAGCCGATCCCCAGGTCGGCCAGGAGCATGGCGGGCAGCAGGTGCCAGGGGTTCGTCCCCGGGTGGGCCTGCGCGCCGATGAGGACCAGACCGTACGCGTAGGTCGACACGCCCGCCAGCACGAGCGGTCTGCCGCCGGTGCGGTCGGCCAGGCGGCCCGCGACATGGGCCGCCGCCGCGGCGGCGAGCGGGGTGGGCGCGGTGAGCAGACCGGCCTGCAGCGCCGAACGGTCCAGGGCCCGCTGGACGAACAGGGCGAGCGGGGCGGCGGTGCCGATGACGGCGAAGTGGATCCCGGCGCCCACCAGGTTGGCCAGCGCGAAGTCACGGCGCGCGAACAGGGCGCGCGGCACGAGCGGGGCGCGGCTGCGCGAGCGCTGCTGGACGGCGAAGAGCACCAGGCAGGCCGCTCCCGCGCACAGCACCTGCGCGTGGGTGAGCGAGCCCGCCGGACCCGGCAGCGGGCGGCCCCGGCCCAGCAGCGCGACGGTGACGGCGGTCAGGCCCGCGGTCACCAGCGCGAGGCCCGGCAGATCCACTCCCCGCTCACCGCCGGGCCGGGGCGACGGCAGCAGCAGGGCGGACAGGACGAGGGCCACGGCCCCGGCCGGCACGTTCACCACGAAGATCCACTGCCAGCCGACGGAGGTCACCAGCACTCCGCCGAGCAGCGGCCCGACCACGATCGACAGCCCCATGACGCTGGTCAGCGTCCCGAACGCGGCCCCGCGCCGGTGCGCCGGGAACAGCGTCGTGATGAACGCCCCGATCTGCGGCGTGATCAGCGCCGCGCCCACTCCCTGCACGCCCCGCCACAACAGCAGTTCGCCCGCCCCCGAGGCGCAGCCGCACAGCGCGGAGGCGGCGGTGAACAGCGCGAGCCCGGCCAGATGGACCGGCTTCGGCCCGTACCGCGCGCCCAGCCGGCCCGCCGGGATCATGAACACGGCGTACGTCAGGACGTAGACGTTGACGATCCACAGGACCGTGTCCAGCCGCGCCGTGAGCCCGGTCGTCATGGCCGGGATCGCCACGTGCACGATCGTCGTGTCCAGCACGATCATGAAGAAGCTGACGCACAGGATGCCCAGCCGGGTCCAGGCGGCCCGGCCGTCGTTCGGCTCCATCACCCCTCCTCGCGCGGTTGGTCACAGCACCGTGAAGCCGCCGTCGACCACGAGCTCCGCGCCCGTGACGAAGGAGGCGCCGCCGCCCGCCAAGTACCGCACCGCGTCGGCGACTTCGTGCGGCTGGGCGGGCCGCCCCAGCGGCGTGCGGTCCGTCATGCCCCGGATGAAGTCCTGCGGGGCGGCCGCGGTCATCGGGGTGGCGACGACACCGGGCGAGACGCAGTTGACCCGGATCGCCGACGGGGCCAGTTCGACGGCCGCGGCGCGGGTCATGGCCCGGACCGCGCCCTTGGCCGCGTGGTAGGCGAACGAGGCCCCGGAGCCGACCTGCCCGTAGACCGAGCCGACGTTGACGATGGCGCCGCCGCCCGCGGCCCGCAGACAGGGCGCGGCGGCCCGCATGCCCAGCCACACACCCCGCTGGCAGGTGCCGACCACCCGGTCCCACTCCTCGGGGGTGCAGCTCTCCACCCCGTGCAGGCCCAGCGTGCCCGCGTTGTTGACGAGCGTGTCGAGATGGCCGAAGCGGCGGCGCGCGAACCGGGTGACGCGCTGCCAGGAGTGCGGGTCGGTGACGTCCAGCGGATGACCGACGGCCTGGCCGGTGCCCGGCTCCCGGTTGAGCCGGGCCGCCGCCGCGCGGCAGGCGTCGCCGTCGAGGTCGGCCACCACCACGCCCATGCCCTGGTCGAGGAGGGCCCGGGTGACCGCCGCGCCGATCCCGCCGAGCGCCCCGGTCACCAGCGCCACGCGCGGCCCGGGGCGCGCCGGGCCCTGACGGGTGCTCATGGCGCCGCCCACCAGGCGAGCGCGGCGGCGTACCCGCGGGCGTGGGTGAGCGAGACGCACGGGACGGCCGGGCCCGACTCCCGTACCCGCTCGGCGAGTCCGCCGCTCAGGTGCAGGCGGGGAGCGCCCCCGGCGGAGCGTCTGATCTCCATCTCCTGCCAGGGCGGCGGACCTGGCAGGGCGAGGAGTTCGGCCACGGCCTCCTTGGCGGTCCGGCGCGCGAGCAGATGCTCCTCGGCACGGGCCAGGCCCAGCGCGTACGCGCGCTCGTGCTCGGTCAGCCAGTGCGCCCAGCGCCCGTCCAGGCGGTCGGGCGCGTCGTGCGGTGCCGCGATCCTTACGACACCGCGGGGGCCCGGGTCGTGGCTCATGCCGCCTCCGCCGTCTCGGCGTCGGCGTCCCACGGGGCCAGGACCAGCGAGGCGTAGGTGCCGCCCCAGTTCGCGGCGGTCAGGACGACGGCGCGGCCCCCGCCCGGCTCCCGGTGGTCCAGATAGGCGCCGACGCCGTCGAGGACGTCCGGCGCGGTGGGCGGCTCCGGGCTCCAGCCGGTGCGCAGGGTCTCCGTCGCGCACACGGCCGCCATCAGCGCGGACGTACTGGGCACATGGCCGGTGAAGGGGCTCAGGTTGGTCAGGCGGACGGTGCCCGGGGCCCACACCTGGGCGACGGCCGAGGCTTCGGCCCGGTCGATGGCGGCGCTGCCGCGCGCGTCCCCGAAGACCGTGCCGACCGCCGAGGACGGCATCCCGGCGTCGGCCAGCGCCCGGCGGAAGCTCTCCGCCCACGCGGTGCCCGACGGGTCGTTGCCCGCGACGCGGTAGCCGTCGCCGGTCAGGGCGTGGCCCTTGACCTCGGCGAGGATGGTGGCACCGCGCGCCAGCGCGTGCTCCAGGGACTCCACCACCAGGGCGGTGCTTCCGGCGCCCAGGACGGCGCCGGTGGGGTCGGCGCTGTAGGGGCGCGGGCTGTCCTGGGCGAGCAGGCCGACCCGGTCGAAGCCGTAGTGCAGCAGCGGGGTGAGCTCGTCGGCGCTGACCGCGAGCATCACATCGGCCTCGCCGCGTCGGATGAGGTCGGCGGCGTAGCCGAGGCCGCTGAGGCCCGCCGCGCAACCGGTGGCGAGGGTGGACAGCGGGCCGCGCAACTGGAGGGCCAGACAGGCGTGTCCGGCCGCGGCGTTCATCACCGAGTTGGGGAACAGCCGGGGGTTGACCCGGTCGGGCCCCTGCGTCCCGATCGTCTCGCTGAGCGCCTCCACGGTCTCCACCGGACCGCTGAACGTCCCGAAGACCATGCCGATGCGCTCCGACTCGGCCTTGGTGATCCGCAGTCCGGCGTCGTCCAGCGCGAGACGGCTGGCGGCCAGGGTGAGCAGGCCGATCTGGTCGAGGCGGCGGGCGTAGGCGCGGTCCACATGGCGCCGGCAGTCGGCGGTGTCGACCTCGGCGGCGAGCGAGCTGCGCGAGCGGCTCAGATCGGTGCGCCGGGCCGGGCCGACCCCGCTGCGGCCCGCGCGCAGCGCGTCCAGGAACACCTGGCGGCCGCTGCCGATGGAGGTGACCGGGCCCGCGCCGGTGATCACCACGCGGTGGGCGGCGCCCCGGGGAGGCTCGGCGGGGCCGCGGCCCAGGACCAGCGAGCAGTTGTTGCCGCCGAAGGCGAAGGAGTTGGAGACGACGACGTTGAGCTCCTGCGGGCGCGACCGGTTGGGCACGATGTCGCGGCCGGTCGAGGCGCCCTCGTCCACGTTCACCGTCGGGGGGAGCACTCCGTCGCGCAGGGCCATCACACAGGTGGCCGCCTCCATCGCGCCCGCGGCGCCCAGCATGTGCCCGACCTGGGACTTGGTGCTGCTCATCGGGGCGGCCCGCAGGCCCTGGAAGAGGGCGTCCACGGCCTTGGTCTCGGCGCTGTCGTTGGTCGGCGTGCCGGTCCCGTGGCCGTTGACGTAGTCGACCTGCGCGGGCCCGAGGCCCGCTTGGGCGAGCCCGGCGCGCATGGCCCGGCCCGCGCCCGCGCCCGCCGGGTCGGGGGCGGTGGCGTGATAGGCGTCGCTGGTGAGCGCGTACCCGAGGACGTGGCTGAGGATGTCGGCGCCGCGACGGCGGGCGAACGACTCCGACTCCAGGACCAGGATCGCCGCGCCCTCCCCGAGGTTCAGCCCGGTGCTGCGCGAATACGGGGCGCACGGCTCGGGGTCGAGGGCGTTGAGGCTGTCGAACCCGGCCAGCGACAGGATGTCCAGGACGTCCACCCCACCGGCGATCATGACGTCGGCGCGGCCCTCCCGGATCGCGTCGGCGGCGAACCCGATGGAGTTCGACCCCGCGGCACAGGCGTTGGAGATCACCACCTTGGGGCCCTTGAACTGGAAGGCGACGCTCAGGGCGTCGGCCGACGTGTAGAGCGGATAGTGGAACAGCAGGTCCGCGCGGGGCGCCTGGGGGCCGCCGCGCAGCAGCTCCCAGTGGAACCGCTCCCCGCGGTCCAGACCGCCGACGGAGGTGCCGACGGCCACGCCCATGCGGTACGGGTCGATGCCGTCCTCGGGCAGCCGGGCGGCGGCGACCGCCTCGTCGGCGGCGGTGAGCGCCAGCGAGGTGGCGCGGTCGGTACGGCCGCGCAGCCGCGGGTGGGCGGCGGGCACGGCCGACACCTCGCCCGCGTACTGGCAGCTGAGCGCCGACACGTCGAGCCGCTGGGTCCGGGCGATGCCGCTCTCTCCGGCGCGGATGCCGCGCCACACCTGCTGGGCGCCGTCACCGAGTGCGCAGCTCAGACCTATGCCGGTGATGACGACGCCTTCCAGGCGGCGGTCGCTGAAGCTCATGTCTTCTCCTTGGGGCAGTGGCCCGGGGGCCGGAGCGGGGCGGGGCGGGCGGCGCCCGCCCCGCGGGGCCGGTCAGTCCAGCGCCACGTCGAGGCTGGTGGCGGTGAGGAAGGGGGCGGACACGGTGCGGACCGGCGAGCCGGTGGCGGCGAGGGCGAAGTCCTGGCCGGAGGCGGCGACGGCCGCGTCCACCTGGCCGGTGCCGATGATGCGGTCCAGGCGCGGCGAGTAGACGGCGTGGGTGACGGTGCCCACCGTCGCGTCGCTGACGGTGAGGTCCGTACCGGGCGCGGGCGGCTGGGCGAGCCCTTCGCCCGCCACCCAGCACACCGGCCGGCGCGTGCGGGCCGCCGCCCCCACGGGCTCCTTGCCGGGCTCGATCATCCACTGGAGGCCCAGGTCGGAGGCGGTGACCCCGTCGGCGGGTGCTTCGTGCTCCACGCTGGCGAAGCGGACCTCCATGCGGCAGACGTCCACCGCCTCCTTGCCGCACTCGACGGCTCCCTGCGCCAGGAGCTCCGCCCGCAGGGCCGGGCCCGCGCCCGCCGGGGCGAAGAACTTGTAGCCGTACTCACCGGTCACGCCGCTGCGCGAGACCACCACCTGACGGCCCTCGTGCTCGACGGTGACGAAGCTGCGGTAGCCCATCGACGCGATGGGGAAGGGCAGGTACTTCTGGGCGATGCGGAACGAGGAGGGGCCCTCCACCGCGAGGACGTCATGGGCCCCGCGCACGTCCTCCACCGTCGCCCCGGACCGTTCACCGCCCCGTGCGAGCAGATGCGCGGTGGCCTCCTCGGCCTGGGCGGGCCAGATCTCCACCAGGTAGTGGGTGGCGTGGCAGTGGATGAGGACTTCGCAGATCAGCGTGGTGTCCTCGCGCAGGAGCAGCGCGGGCATGCTCTGGCCCTCGAGCAGGAACTCGACGCTGCGGGTGCCGACGGCGCCCAGGAAGGCGGCGGCCTCGGGGCCCGACACCCTGACGAGGCCGATGCCGCTGTAGTCGAGGAGGCCGGACGCCTCGCGCAGCGCGGTGTACTCGGTCCGGGGGTCGGTGTGGACGGTCTTCATGGTCTCTCCTGAACAGTGGGGTGGCACCGGGGAAGCGGGGTGCGGGACGTCGTGGGGCGAGGGCCCGGCGGGTGTCAGGCGTCGCGTTCGGTGACGGTCAGCCGCACGGTGAGGACGGTGTCCCGGCCGACCGACGCCTGGCCGGTGACCGAGATGAGGCCGCCGAGGCGGGGACCGCTCTGCAGGCGGAAGACCACCTGGTCGCCGGGGACCACCGGTTTGAGGAACTTGGCCTGGCGGATCTCGGCGAGGTAGCCGACCCGGTCGGCGACGTCGGCGACGACCTCGCCCGTCGCGCGGAGCGCCCCCGCCGTGCCGTACACGACGGCGGCGAGCTGGGCGACGCACTCCACGAGCAGGACACCGGGGTAGATCATGCGGCCGGGGAAGTGTCCGGCCAGGACGGAGTCGGACGAGGTGATGTTCTTGATCGCCTCGGCGCCGACCCCCGGCTCCAGCGCGGTGACGCGGTCGAGCAGGAAGAACGGGTGGCGGTGGGGCAGCAGTCGGGCGATGTCGTCGGCGGTGAGCACCGCGTCGGGCGCCGGGGTGAGGGGGGTGCTCATGCCCGGCCCGCCTCGATGTGGTCGAGCAGCCGGTTCAGCGAGAGCAGGCTGTGGGTGTCGTCGTCGGTGATCACGACGCCGAAGGTGTCCTCGACCGCCATCGCGAGCTCCAGGGTGTCGATGGAGTCGAGCTCCAGCCCCCGGCCGAACAGCGGCTGGTCGTCGCCGATGCCCGCCGGGTCGACGTCGAGCGCGAGCCGGTCGACCAGCAGGGTCTTGACCTCCAGCGCGAGCTCCTGGCGCCGGGTGGCGCGGTGGGTGGCTTCTTCGAGGGACATGACCATGGGGTGCTCCTTGAGCGGGTGAGGGGGTGGGGGTTGTGGAGGGGGCGGAACAAAGGGACTGGGGGCGGCGGCCGTTGGGGAGGCCGCCGGTGCGACGGCCCGCGCGGGCGGCCGGGCCGTTCGGGGGACCGGGCGGGCACCGGGCCGCCTCAGCTGATGAGGCCGCCGTCGACAACGAGCGAGGTGCCGGTGATGTACGCCGCGCCGTCGCCGAGCAGGAACCGCACCGCCGCGCTCACTTCCTCGGGGCGGCCGATGCGGCCCAGCGGCACCTGGCGCAGGTTCTCGTCCAGCCGCCCCGCGGGCATCTGCCGGGTCATCGCGGTGTCGACGAACCCGGGCACCACGGCGTTGACGCGGACTCCGTAGCCGCCGAGCTCCTTGGCCATCGCCTTGACCATGGCGAGGGCGCCCGCCTTCGACGCGGCGTAATTGGCCTGGCCCGCGGGCGGGTTGACCGCGCTGGTGGAGCCGACGGTGACGATGGAGCCCCGCCGCTTGCCGGCCATCATCCGGCCGGCCGCGCGGCAGCACAGGAACGCGCCGGTCAGATTGGTCTCGATGACCTTGTTCCACTTGGCGTCGCCCATCATCACGGCGTAGCCGTCCTGGGTGACGCCCGCGTTGTTGACCAGCATGTCCAGCCGGCCGTGGCGTTCGCGCAGATGCCGGAACATCCGGTCGACGTCCTCGGGCCGGGCGATGTCCGCGCGCAGCAGCTCGGCGTCCGGCCGGACCGCGCGTACCGCGGCCAGTGCCTCCTCGGCCTGATCGGGGTTGCCTCGGTGGTTGAGGACGACGGTGGCTCCCGCACGGGCGAGGTCCGTCGCGACGGCGAGCCCGATGCCCTTGGTGGCGCCGGTGACCAGCGCGATGCGTCCTTCGAATTCGGTCACGGGGATTCCTTCACTGCTGCGGTGCCGGGCACGCCCGGGGTGGGCGCGCCGGGGGTGTACGGGGGCGGGGCGGAGCCGTGCGCCACGGCGGCCCGGACGTCGGCGTTCTCGCGCAGGGCGTCGTGCACGCCGAGGTGTCTGGCGCCGCGTGCCGTCTCGCGGCCGAGACCGGTGAGGACCCGCCCGGGTCCGGCCTCGATGAAGAGGCCGACCCCGAGCGTCCTCAGCGTCGCCACGGTCCGCTGCCACCGGACGGGCCGCAGCATCTGCCACAGCAGTTCGTCGCGGTACTCGTCGATGTCGTCCACGGGCAGGCCGGTGGTGCTGGAGACGAGGGGGACGCCCGGGGTGTCCAGCGGGACCGTGGCGAGCTTCGCGGCGAGGGCGGGCAGCGCCCACGCCATCAGGGGCGAGTGGTAGGCGCCGCCCACCGGCAGCTCCCGCGCCCGCAGCGCCCCGGCCTCCCGGGCCTGCTCGATGACGTGGCGCACGGCGCCGGTGGTGCCCGAAACGACCGTCTGGCGCGCGGAGTTCGCGTTGGCCACCATCACCAGCCCGGTGTCGTCGCTGGCCAGGCGGCACAGACCGCGCACGAGATCCACCGGTAGCCCGACGACGGCCGCCATGGACCCCTGGGAGCGCCGGGCCGCGGCCCGCATGGCGCGTCCCCGGCAGGAGACGAGGCCGAGCGCGGTGTCGAGGCCGAGGCTGCCCGCCGCGTACAGGGCGGTGAACTCGCCCAGGCTGTGGCCGGCCACATAGGCGGGGTGCCGGCCCCGGGCCCGCAGATGCGCCAGGGCCGCCGCCGACCAGGTGAAGACCAGGACCTGGGCGACCTCCGGGTCGGCGAGCTGCCGCGCGTCGGCCGTGGCCATGAGCCGGGCCACCGGCAGTTCGGTGACCTCCTCGGCGCGGGCCACCACTTCCTCGCCCTCGGGCCCGAACGGCCGCAGGTCGCGGCCCATTCCGGGGAACTGGCTGCCCTGGCCGGGGAAGACGAATGCGGTCCGCTCGCCGGTCATGACGGGCCGCCTTCGCGCTGCTCGCGGGGGCGGGCGACGGCCCAGGCGGCGCTCATGCCGTCGCCCAGGTCCTGCGCGCCGCCGACCATCTCCACCTCGTGGCGCCGCGCCCACCGGCCGAGTTCACCGTGCAGACGTACGGGCCAGGGCCGTCCCGCCGGGGTGACGTCGACCTGGATGTCCTTGAGGCAGGCGCCCGGCGGCAGTCCGCCTACGGCCTTGACGACGCCTTCCTTCACCCCGAACGCCTGCGCCAGCAGCCGCCCGGAGGTCGTGGCCGCGTCCGCCGCGCGGTCGGCGCCGCGCCGTTCGGCCAGGCTGAAGACGCGTTGCAGGAGTTCGCCCTTGGTCCGGGCGACCGCCAGGTCCCAGCGGCACTGGTCCACCAGATCGATACCCGCCGAATGAACGTCCGAGGGAATCGCGGCACGAAGCATCTCTGATTTGTCCATCGGGAAATCCCGTCGCTGCACGATGGTCGGAATGGGTGCGGAAATTGCGTTCCACGCATTCCCGCTGACCAGAAAGCTAGATTCCGGAGGAGTGGCGTGTCAACGGCCATGAAAGCTTTCAACACTGCTCTGACCTGCATTGAAAGCACTCTTTTGCCGGGCTGTAAGACATGCAAGAAATGCGCAAGATTCAGCAGCTCAGCGTTGCAGGGCGGGACCCGCAGTAATTCCCCGAATTCACCTGTTGACTCGCTCGATCGCCCATGCCTAATCTGCGGATGCCGCCGCGGATCCATCGTCCGCGATGCACTGCCCGTCGAGGAACGCGATTCTCTCCGGGCCTTTCGCAGCTTTATTGCGATCCAAGACTCCATGACTCCAAGACGAAGAAATGAGGCCAGCATGCCGCGCTGGGTTGAAACGGTCTCCGGAATCGAGGGCTGGAACCACATCGACACCTCCGCCCGCGTCCGCTGGGGCGAGTGCGATGTGCAGGGACACGCCTACTACGCCAGCTACGTGCCCTGGTTCGATCTGGGCCGCGAGGCGTTCGCCCTGGCCGTCGGCGTCGACTTCTGGAACTACACGATCACCACGACCAACTTCCGCGCCCGCTTCCACGAGGCCGCGAAGTACCTCGACGACCTGACCATCCGGACGTGGGCGGTCACACCACGGCGCCATCTGGAGTGCCACTACGAGATCTACCGCACCGACGGCGGCCGTCTGCTGGCGGAGGCCCACTCCGTGCACTCGCTGGTCGACCCCGCCACCGGCCGTCTGATGCGCGCCACCGACGAACTGCACGACAAGTTCGAGGAGTTCATGGAGCGCCGGCGCGCCCAGGAGGCCCGGGCCCGCGGCTGATCCCCCGCGGCGTCCCCGCCCCACCGGCACGACGCCCCCGGCCGCCGCCCTCCCACGGCCGCACCGTTCCCCCCTCCCCCGTCACCCTCCCCACCACCGTCGCCCGTCAAGGAGACAAGGCATGGATTCCTCGGCCCTGGAGCAGCTTCGAACCGAGCTGCTGGGACAGCTGATCACCCCGCAGGACCCCGAATACGACCTGCGGCGCAGGGTGTTCAACGCGATGATCGACCGCAGGCCCGCGGCCATCGCGCGCTGTCTGGGGACCGCGGACGTCCTGGCGGCCCTGGCCTTCGCCCGTCGGCAGGGCCTGGCCGTGGGCATCCGGGGCGGCGGCCACAGCATCGCCGGGCACGGCACCTGCGACGGCGGGCTCCTGATCGACATGTCCCTGATGCGCGGAGTGCACGTCGACCGCGAGCGCCGCACCGTACGCGTCCAGGCGGGCGCGACGCTCGCCGACGTGGACCGCGAGACGCAGCTGCACGGACTCGCCGTGCCCAGCGGCCAGGTCTCCGAGACCGGCATCGCGGGTCTCACCCTCAGCGGCGGTATGGGCATGCTCCAGCGGAAGTACGGCCTGACCTGCGACAACCTGCTGTCGGTCGAGATGGTCACGGTGGGCGGTGACGTGCTGGTCGCCGACGCGGAGACCAACGCGGAGCTGTTCTGGGCGCTGCGCGGCGGTGGCGGCAACTTCGGCGTGGTCACGTCCTTCGAGTACCGGGCGCACCCGGTGGGCCCCTTGATGCTGGCGGGCATCGTCGCCTACCCGGTCGAAGAGGCACCGGCGGTACTGGAGTTCCTGCGCGACGAGATGGCCGACACCCCCGAGGAGCTCAGCACCGACGTGGTGTTCCTGCGGGTGCCCTCGCTGGAGTTCTTCCCCGCGGAGCACGCCGGGCGCCCCGTCGTCGGCTTCTTCCTGCGCTACTCGGGCGACGTGGAGGAGGGCTGGGCGGCCGTCGAACGGTTCCGGAAGTTCGGCACCCCGCTGGTCGACGTCGTCGCGCCCATGCCCCTCGTCAGCGTCCAGTCCATGCTCGACCCCGCCAACCCGCGCGACCACCAGCAGTACTGGACCAGCGAGTTCCTGCCCCGCTTCGGCCCCGACGAGCGGGCCGCGGTGGCGCGCATCGGCGCGGACCTGCCCTCCCCCGAGACGGTGCTCCAGGTCATCCCGTTCGACGCGGCCCCCACCCGGGTCCCCGCCGACGCCACCGCCTTCGCCCACCGCGACGAGAGCTGGCTGATCCACATCGTCGGGCAGTGGGCCGACCCGGCGGAGAACGAGCGCTGCCGGGGCTGGGTCCGCGAGGCCGGGGCCGCCCTGCGGGCCTTCGGCACCGGCGCGGCCTACCTCAACCTGGTCAGCGAGGACGACGCGGACATGCGGGTCAACGCGTTCTGGAACGACGAACGCCTCGCCCGGCTCGCCCGCGTCAAGGCCCAGTACGACCCGGACAACCTGCTCCGCTTCAACCACAACATCCCGCCCGCCCCGGCCGGGGACGAGCGGTGACCGGGCCGGGCGGCGGGCGCCGCGTACGGGTCGCGGTGGTGGGGGCGGGCTTCGGCGGGCTCGGCATGGCCATGGCCCTCAAGCGTGCCGGCCACGACGACTTCGTCGTCCTGGACAAGGCGTCCGACATCGGCGGCGTCTGGCGGGACAACACCTATCCCGGCGCCGCCTGCGACATCCCGTCCGCGCTGTACTCGTACTCCTTCGCGCCCCACTACCGCTGGTCGCGCCGGTACGCGCCGCAGGCCGAGATCCTCGACTACCTGCGCTCCTGCGCACGCGCCCACGGGCTGGAGCCCCATCTGCGGCTGGGGCAGGAGGTCACGGAGGCCGTCTTCGACGAGGAGCGCGCGCTGTGGCGGCTGCGCACCGCCGAGGGGCTGACCTTCGAGGCGGAGGTGTTCGTCGCCGCCTGCGGCCAGCTGAGCCGCCCGTCCGTCCCGGACATCCCCGGCGCCGCCCGGTTCGCCGGTCGCGCCTTCCACTCCGCGCGCTGGGACCACGGCCACGACCTGGCCGGGCGCCGGGTCGCGGTGGTCGGGACGGGGGCCAGCGCCCTGCAGATCGTGCCCGCCCTGGCCGGACGGGCCGCCCACCTCACGCTCTTCCAGCGCTCGGCACCGCACGTCGTGCCCAAGTGGGACCGCGACTTCGCCCCGGCCGCGCGCGGGGGCGGGCGGCGCGCGGCCCTGCGGCGCAAGGCCGCCCGGCTCGGCTGGTGGCTGTTCAACGAGTCCCTGGTGAGCGGGCTCACCCGGCGCGGGCCGACCATCGCGCTGACCCGCCGGGGCTGCGAAGTACAGCTGCGCACCCAGCTGTCGGACCCGGTGCTGCGCGAGAGGCTCACCCCGGCCACCGAGATCGGCTGCAAGCGCGTCGGCATCTCCAACACCTTCTACCCGGCCCTGGAACGGCCCGACGTCACCCTGGTGACCGAGCCGATCACCGAGATCGTCGCGGACGGGATCCGCACCGGGGACGGCACCCTGCACACCGCCGACACGATCGTGTACGCGACCGGGTTCGCCGCCACCGAGTTCCTGCATCCCCTGCGCGTACGGGGTCGCGACGGAACCGAGCTGGCCGAGGTGTGGCGCGCGGGCGCCCACGCCTATCTGGGCCTGGCCGTGCCGCGCTTCCCCAACATGTTCCTGGTCTACGGCCCGCACACCAACATCGGGGCCGGATCCGCCGTCTACATGATCGAAAGCCAGATCCGCTACATCCGCCGGGCCGTGGCCGAACTGGGCCGGGGAGGCCGCCGGTTCCTGGAGGTGCGCCCCGAGGCGGCCGAGGACTTCGACGCCGAGATGGACCGTCGCACCGCCCGCTCGGTCTGGGCCACCTGTACGAGCTGGTACCGCCACCCCTCGGGCCGGGTCACCAACAACTGGCCCGGCCAGACGCTGGAGTACCGCCGCCGCACCGCGCGCCTGAACCTCGCCCACTACCGGCCCGCCCCGCGCCGTCCCTGACCCCCGGCCCTCCTCCTCATGCCGTCCGAAGCAAGGAGCACCATGGCTCTGCACCCCGACACGCGACGCATCCTGGAAGCCCTGCGCGACCAGGGCTTCCCCCCGCTGGAGAGCGTCGGCGTCCCCCGGCTGCGCCATCTGATGAACCGCCTCCAGCAGGCCCAGGGGGAGCCGGAAGCGGTCGCGCACATCGTCGAGACCCAGGTCCCCGGCCCGGCCGGAGCCCTCCCGGTCCGGGTCTACCGGCCCGCGCCCCGGCCGGGCCCCCGCCCGCTGATCGTGTTCTTCCACGGCGGCGGGTGGGTGTCCGGCGGCATCGAACTGGTCGACCCCGCGCTGCGCCGCCTCGCCAACGCGACCGGCGCGGTCGTCGCCTCCGTCGGCTACCGTCTGGCGCCCGAGACCCGCTTCCCGGGCCCGCTCCAGGACGCCCACGCGGCCCTGTGCGCACTGGCCGGACGCGCGTCCGAGCTGGGCGCCGATCCGCACACGCTCGTGGTGGCGGGCGAGAGCGCGGGAGCCAACCTCGCCGCCGCCGTCTGCCGGATGGCCGCCGACGGCGACGGCCCCCGCATCGCGCTCCAGCTCCTCGTGTGCCCCCCGCTGGCCCCCGCCCGCGACTCCCCGTACGCCTCCTACCGCCACAACGCGGACGGATACCTCAACACCCGGGCGGCGATGGGGTACTTCTGGGACCAGTACGTGCCGGATCCGGTCCTGGCCCGCGACCCGCTGGCCGCGCCCCTGCTCGCCACCGACGTCTGCGGGCTGCCGCCCGCCCTCGTCCTGGTCGCCGGCCTCGATCCGCTGTGCGACGAGGGGGAGGCGTACGCGCACCGGCTGCGCGAGGCCGGAGTGCCCGCCCGGTCGGTCCGGGTCGACGGCGCCCTGCACATCTTCTTCCTGCTCCCCCGCCTCGCCGCGTTCGAGAGCGTCCTGCCCGACATCGTGGACGCCCTCGCGGACAGCGCGCCGCCCCACGCCCCCGAAGGGTCACCGGCATGAACCACGAGCACCTCTACATCGGCGGACGCTGGACCGCCTCCCACGGCGGTCACTGGCTGGAGGTGACCGACCCGACCACCGAACAGGTCATCGGGCGCGTCCCCGACGGCACACCGCGGGACGTGGACGACGCGGTACGCGCGGCCCGGCGCGCCTTCCCCTCCTGGTCGCGCACCCCCGCCGAGACCCGCGCCCGCCACCTCGACGACATCGCCGCCGCCCTGGAGCGGCGCGGCGGTGAGCTCGCCGAACTCGTCACCCGCGAGGTGGGCACCCCCCTCGGCTTCGCCCGCATGGCACAAGTCGGCCTCGCCGTACTGGCGTTCCGCACGGCCGCGCGCGTGGGAGCCTCCTACCCCTATGAACGGCCCGACGCCCACTCGCTGATCGTGCGCGAGGCCATCGGCGTCGTGGGCGCGATCACCCCGTGGAACTATCCGCTGTACCAGGCCGCGGCCAAGGTCGCCTACGCGCTGGCCGCCGGGTGCACCGTGGTGCTCAAACCCAGCGAGGTGGCCCCGCTCAGCACCTGGGCGCTGATGGAGGCGGTCGCCGAGGCCGGGGTGCCGGCCGGAGTCCTCAACCTGGTGAGCGGCACGGGCCCGGTGGTCGGCGAGGCGATCGCGGCCCACCGGGACGTCGACATGGTGTCGTTCACCGGCTCCACGGCGGTCGGCCGGCGCATCGGCGCCGTCGCGGCCGACACGGTCAAACGGGTCGCCCTCGAACTCGGCGGCAAGAGCCCCGCCCTGATGCTCCCGGACGCCGAGCCCGCCACCGTCGTGCCGCGGACCCTGGCGAGCGCGTTCCTCAACAACGGCCAGACCTGCTGCGCGCTGACCCGGCTGCTGGTGCCCCGGGAACGCAAGCGGGAGGTCGAACGGGCCGCCGCCGAGGCCGCCCGGGCCACCGTGGCGGGCGATCCGATGCGCGGCGGCACCCAGCTCGGGCCGCTCGTCTCGGCCGCTCAGCGCGAGCGGGTCCGCGAGCACATCGCGCGGGCGCTCGCCCAGGGGGCCACCCTCGTCAGCGGCGGGACCGAGCCGCCCGAGGGCCTGGAGCGGGGCTACTTCGTCCGGCCGACCGTCCTGAGCGGCGTCACCCCCGACATGGACATCCACCGCGCCGAGGTCTTCGGCCCGGTGCTGGTCATCGAGGCGTACGACGACGTCGAGCACGCCGTGCGCCTGGCCAACGACAGCGACTACGGCCTGGCCGCCGCCGTGTGGTCGGCCGACCGGGACCGCGCACTCGCCGTCGCCCGGCTGCTGCGGGCCGGACAGGTCGAGGTCAACGGCGCTCCGCTCAACCCCGCCGCCCCCTTCGGTGGCTACAAGCAGTCCGGGAACGGCCGCGAGCACGGAGTGTTCGGGCTCGAGGAGTTCCTGGAGACCAAGTCCATCCAGCTCTGATCCCCCGTTCCGCCCGTACCCGCACACAGACAGGACCTCCCATGTTCCGCACCATGTTCACGTCCAAGATCCACCGTGCCACCGTCACCCAGGCCGACCTCCACTACGTCGGCTCGCTCACCCTGTGCGCCGACCTCATGGACGCGGCGGGCCTGCTGCCCGGCGAGAAGGTGGACGTCGTCGACATCAACAACGGCAACCGGCTGTCGACCTATCTCATCGAGGGGCCGCGCGGCTCCGGTGTCGTCGGCATCAACGGCGCCGCGGCCCGTCTCATCAGCCCCGGCGATCTGGTGATCATCATCGCGTACGGGCTGGTGCAGAGCGAGGAGGCCGCCCACGTCACGCCCAGGGTCGTCTTCGTCGACGCCCACAACAAGATCGTGTCGACCGGCTCCGACCCGGCCGAGGCCACCGCGGACGGCACGACCGTACGCGGCGACCACGTCTTCGTCGACTGACCCCACGGCCACCGTGGCCCGGCGCCCGGTCGCGGCACCCGCCGCGACCGGGCCCGGCCCCGCAACACTCGGAGATGACCGCATGTGCGGAATAACCGGCTGGGTGTCGTACGACCGCGACCTCACCACCCGACTGCCCTCGCTGCGGCGGATGACGGACACCCTGGCCGCCCGGGGTCCGGACGCCCAGGGCCACTGGACCGGCAGACACGCGGCCCTCGGCCACCGGCGCCTGTCCATCGTCGACCTCGACGGCAGCGCTCAGCCCATGACCGCGCACACCGCCCACGGACCGGTCGTGCTCACCTACAGCGGCGAGGTGTACAACTTCCCCGAGCTGCGGGCCCAACTGCGCGGCCGGGGGCACCGGTTCACCACCACCGGTGACACCGAGGTCGTGCTGCGCGCCTATCTGGAGTGGGGCGAGGACCTGGTCGACCACCTGGTGGGCATGTACGCCTTCGGCGTGTGGGACGGCCGTACCGACACCCTGCTGCTGGTGCGCGACCGCCTCGGCATCAAACCGCTCTACTACCACCCCACGCCCGACGGCCTGCTCTTCGCGTCCGAGCCCAAGGCCATCCTGGCGCACCCCGACGTCACACCCACCGTCGGCCTCGACGGCCTGCGGGAGATCATGTTCGGGGTGAAGACACCCGGCCAGGCCGTCTGGCAGGGCATGCGGGAACTCCCGCCGGGGCAGCTGGCCGTCCTCGACCGTTCGGGCCTGCGCCGGCGCACCTACTGGACCCTGACGGCCCGCCCCCACTCCGACGGCCGCACCCGCACCGCCGAACAGCTGCGCGCCCTGCTCGAAGACGTGGTGCGGGAGCAGCTCGTCGCCGACGTGCCCCGCTGCACCCTGCTCTCCGGCGGACTCGACTCCAGCGCCATCGCGGGACTCGCCTCCGCCGCGCTCGCCCGCGACGGCGAACCCCTGCGCTCCTTCTCGGTCGACTTCGCCGGGCACAGCGAACACTTCGTGCCCGACGGCCACAACGTGAGCCCGGACGCCTCCTACGCGCGGGCCGTCGCCGACCATCTGGGCGCCCACCACACCAACCTCGTCCTGGACCCGGCCGCGCTGGCCGATCCGGCGGTGCGCCGCGCCTGCGTGGCCGCCCGCGACCTGCCGATCGGGCGGGGCGACATGGACCACTCCCTGCTGCTGCTCTTCCGGGCGGTCCGCGAGCACTCCACCGTCGCTCTCTCCGGCGAGGGCGCCGACGAGATGTTCGGCGGCTACTGGTGGTTCCACGATCCGGCCCTGCGGGCCGCCGACGGCTTCCCCTGGCTGACGGCCGCCACCGGGCAGGCCCGCCAGGAGCGCCGCTTCCTCACCCCCGAGCTCCAAAAGGCGCTGGACATGCCGGAGTTCGCGGCCCAGCGCCACCGCGAGGCCCTCGCCGAGGTGCCCCTCCTACGCGGCGAGGACCCGGACCGCAACCGGACCCGCGAGCTGCTCCACCTGCACCTGACCCGCAGTCTCGGCGGCATGCTGGACCGCAAAGACCGCCTCAGCATGGCCGCCGGCCTGGAAGTCAGAGTGCCCTTCTGCGACCACCGCGTCGTCGAGTACGCCTACAACATCCCGTGGAGCCTGCACACGTTCGACGGCCGCGAGAAGAGCATCCTGCGCGAGGCCACCCGGCACGTCGTGCCCGAGCTGGTGCGCCGCCGCACCAAGAGCCCCTATCCGATGACGCAGGACCCCGGCTATCTGCTGGCCCTGCAGCGGCAGGCGCGCGAGGTCCTGGACCAGCCGCACGCCCCGGTCTTCGAGCTGTTCGACCGCCGGACCGCGGAGCGCGTGGCCCAAGCGCCGTGGGACCAGACCGCCAACCGGGCCGGTCAGCGCCTCGTCCTGGAGAAACTCCTCGACCTGCACACCTGGCTCGGCCTCCACCGGCCGCGGCTCGTCACGTCCTGACGCGCGGCTCCCCGTCCGTCAGGACGTCCGCCCCCTGGCCCCCACCGACGACAGGGAATCCCCATGACCCGTCAATCCCCGCCCGGGAACCCGGGCAACGCCACGGAGCCGACCACCACGCCCCGGCGCACCAGCGCCTCCCGGCCCCGGCGTCCCGACGGCCGTTCCCCGCTGGCGGCCCTGGGACGCCTGCTGGTCCGCCGACGGCTGACCGTGGTGACCGCCGTCCTCCTCGCCGCGGCGGTGGCGGTCCCCTTCGCCGGGAGCGTGGCCGGCCGGCTCTCCGGCGGCGGCTTCACCGACCCGGCGGCCGAGTCGACGCGCGCCGAGGCGTTCCTGGCCAACCGCTTCGGCACGGGACCGCCCCACCTCGTCCTGCTGGCACGCGCCCCGGGCCCCGTCGACGCGCCGGGCACCGAGCGGGCCGGCCGCGACCTCGTCCGGCGGGTCCTGGCGCAACCGGGCGTGCTGTCGGCCGTGTCGTACTGGACCGCGCCCCAACAGGCCGCCCGACAGGCCCTGAAGGGGCGCGACGGCCGTTCGGCGCTGGTGCTGGTCCGGCTCGCGGGTGACACCGACCGCGTCCACACGACCGCGCTGGACGTGGTTCCCCGGCTCACCGGCCACCAGGGCGTACTGGACGTGTCGGCCACCGGCCCGGCGCAGGTCGGTGTCGAAGTGCAGGAGCACAGCCAGCGCGATCTGCTGCGCGCCGAGGCGTACGCGCTGCCCCTCCTCCTGGTGATCCTCGTCCTCGTCTTCGGCAGCGCCGTGGCGGCCGGGCTGCCCCTGCTGATCGGCGGGCTCTCGATCCTGGGCACGTTCCTCGTCCTGCGCGTGGTGTCCGCGTTCACCCCGGTCTCCGTCTTCTCGATCAACATCACGACGGCGCTGGGACTCGGTCTCGCCGTCGACTACAGCCTCTTCCTCGTCACCCGCTACCGCGAGGAGGCCGCGCGCGGCCTCACGACCGCCGAGGCGGTGGCACGGAGCATGCGCACCGCCGGGCGCACCGTGCTGTTCTCCGCGCTGACGGTGGCCCTGTCCCTGTCGGCGCTGCTGGCCTTCCCGCTGTACTTCCTGCGCTCCTTCGCCTACGCGGGGATCGCGGTGGTGGCGTTCGC
The DNA here is from genome assembly GCF_041080675.1 of Streptomyces sp. cg36. Classification (NCBI taxonomy): domain Bacteria; kingdom Bacillati; phylum Actinomycetota; class Actinomycetes; order Kitasatosporales; family Streptomycetaceae; genus Streptomyces; species Streptomyces cyclosori. Next base: position 539,719 of record NZ_CP163520.1, read on the forward strand.
GGCGTTCTCGACCCTGGTCGTGCTGCCCGCGCTGCTCGGTCTGCTGGGGCCCCGCGTCGACGCGCTCGACGTACGGCGGCTGCTGCGCCGCCGCACGCGGCGCACCGCCACGGCCGGGCCCGGCGGGATCGCCAGCACGCTGCGCGCGGCCACGGTCCGGCGGCCGGTGGTGTGCGCGGCGGCCGTGGTGGGTCTGCTGGTGGTACTGGGCCTGCCGTTCGCCCGGGTGTCGTTCGGACTGGCCGACGACCGCGCCCTGCCCGCCGACGCGTCCGCCCACCGCACGGCGCGGTTCGTACGGGAGGAGTTCACCGCCCGCGGCTCTGCCGCGCTGCCGGTGGTGCTGCCGGAAGCGGGCGGGCGGGCCCGGGAGGTGGGCGCGTACGCCCTGCGCCTGTCCGCGCTGCCCGGCGTGGCCCGGGTGGACGCGGTCACCGGCAGCTACGCCTACGGAAGCCGACTGGCCGCCGCCTCCCCGGCGTCCGCCGCGTACACGGCGGGCGGGGCCACCTGGCTGTCGGTGGTGACGTCCGTCGAACCGTACTCACCCCGTGGCACGGCCCTGGTCGCGAGCCTGCGTGAGCAGGCCGCACCGGGACCCGCCCTGGTGGGCGGTGACGCCGCCGTACTCACCGACACCCGCCGGGCCGTCACCGACGGGCTGCCCGTCGCCGCGCTGATCGTCGGCGGGGCGACGGTGGTGCTGCTGTTCCTGTTCACCGGCAGCGTGCTGATCCCCGTCAAGGCGCTCCTGCTCAACCTGCTGAGCCTGACGGCGGCGTTCGGCGCCATGGTGTACGTCTTCCAGGACGGCCATCTGCGCTTCCTGGTGGGCGACTTCACGGTGACCGGGACGGTGGACATCACCATGCCGGTGCTGATGTTCTGCGTCGCCTTCGGCCTCTCCATGGACTACGAGGTGTTCCTGCTGTCCCGGATCCGGGAGGCGTACGCGCAGACGGGTGACAACGCACTGGCCGTGGGTGTGGGGACGGCGCACACCGCCCGCCTCATCGGTGCCGCCTCCGTCCTGGTCGCCGTACCCATGGCCGCGCTCGCCACCTCGGGCATCACCTTCCTCAAGCTGCTGGGCGTGGGGCTGGCCCTGGCGGTGCTGATGGACGCCACTCTGGTGCGGGCGGTCCTGGTGCCGGCCGCGATGCGGCTCGCGGGCCGGGCCAACTGGTGGGCGCCCGCGCCGCTGCGGCGGCTGCACGACCGGCTGGGGTGCGGCGACGGGTGACGGCCGCACGGTGGAGGAGGGAGGGGCGGCCGGTGGACCGGCCGCCCCTCCCTCCTCCACGCGGAGGTCCGCGTTCAGTCGTAGAGCGCCTCGAACAGCGCGCGCAAGCGGGCGTGCACGACCGGGCGGGCGACCTTCAGGGACACCGTCAGCTCACCCGCCTCGGCGCTCAGCTCCCGGTCGAGGACATGGACGGCCCGGGCACGGAAGTACTCCTGGAAGCCGGAGTTGGCGTGCTCCAGCGCCCCTGAGATCTCCGCGAGCAGCTCCGGCGTGCGCGCGAGGGTCTCCAGCCGCGTCGGCAGCGCCCGCGCGGCGGCCCATTCGGCGGCCCGGCGCGCGTCCAGGGTGATCAGCGCGACCAGGTGCGGCCTGGCCTCGCCGTAGAGGACGGCCTGGGAGATCAACGGGTGGGTACGCAGCTGCTGTTCGAGGGGGTGGGGGGTGACCGCCATGCCGTTGGAGAGCTGGATGAGCTCCTTCTTGCGCCCGGTCAGGCGCAGATAGCCGTCCCCGTCCAGCTCACCCAGGTCACCGGTGTGGAGCCAGCCGTCGCGCACACCCCCGAACCCTCCCTCGTCGTAACCCCAGTAACCGCGGAAGACGTTGGCGCCCCGCAGCAGGATCTCGCCGTCGTCCGCGATGGCCACCTCCACCCCCGGAAGGGGTTTGCCGACCGTGCCCAGCCGGTAGTCCTCGGGGGTGTTGGTGGTGGCCGCCGCCGCCGTCTCGGTCATGCCGTAGCACTCCACGACGGGCAGGCCGCAGCCGAGGAAGAAGGCGAGGACGTCCTGGGAGACCGGGGCGCCGGAGACGGTGACGCGCCGCACCCGTCCGCCGAATCCCTCGCGCACCCGGGCGAAGAGCGTTTCTTCCGTACGGTCGAACCACTCCCGCAGCCCGGTCGGCACCGGCTCGCCCGCGGCCAGCATGCGGCGTACGCGCAAACCCTCGCGGGCGGCTTCGAGCAGCTCCGGCCGACGGGCCGGGGGGACGTCGGCGAGGGCCGCGCGGTAGATCTTCTCCAGCGCGAGCGGCACCAGCGGGACGATGCTCGGCCGGGCCGCCCTCAGCTCCGCCACCAGGTCGTCGTCGGAGCCACCGCGCCACCACACCAGGGTGTAGCCGGACCACCAGGTGAGCAGCTGCATCAGCAGGGCGATGGTGTGCGGCCCGGTGACGACGAAGACGGTGCCGTTGCTGGTGTCCGGCGCGGCGTCCGGGTGGCGCGGTGGTGAGGGGTGGGCGCGCAGGACGGCGAGGTAGTTGGCGTGCGAGAGGGCGCAGCCCTTCTTCGGGCCGGTGGTCCCGGAGGTGTAGATGATGAGGAGGAGGTCCTCGGCCCGGACGGCCGCACGGCGGCGCGCCAGGGCGTCGGGCGCCACGGTGTGCGCACCCGCCGCACGCAGGCGGTCCAGCGTGAGGGATGGGTCCGTACGGGCGGGATCCGGGCGGGACGGGTCCGCCGGGGCGTCCGCCGCGTCCATCACGACGACGTGGCGCAGCCCGGGGACGCGGGGCCGCGCGGCCCGTACCTTGGCCAGTTGCTCGCCGTCCTCGCAGAGGACCGCCTTCGCGTCGCAGTCGTTCAGGACGTGGACCATCTCGTCCGGGACGGTCGACGGCAGCAAGGACACCAGCACCAGGCCGCAGGACGCCGCCGCGAGCAGCGTCAGGGTCCACTCCGGGCGCGGCCCGCTCTGGACGGCTATGCGGTCGCCGGGGGCCAGTCCAAGCGCCAGCAGGCCGCGGGCGATCTCGTCGCTGGCCGCACGGGCCTCGGCGAACGTCAGCCAATGCGCTGTTCCCTGCGCGTCCTGCCAGCTCAGCGCCGGTGCGTGCGGCCAGCTCCGGGCGCCCCGCTCGGCGAGACGGGCCAGGCTGTCCGGGGCCGGGCCGGTGGGGTCCGGCGGGGTGAGCGGGGTCATGGCGGTCACTCCCCCGCTCGTACGGGCCGCCGGGCGGCCGGGGTGCGGTGCTCCGCGTCGAGCATGTAGCCGTTGCCCCACACCGTCTTGATCACCAGGCCGAGGGGCGCGAGACGGCGGCGGACGCGCAGGATCCGCACGTCCAGGGCGTTGCGCCGCAGGTTCTCGGCGGCGGGCCACATCTGGGCGGTGAGGTCCTCGCGGCTGACGATGCCCCGGTAGGCGGCGAGCAGCAGCCGGACCAGGGCGGCCTCGCCGGGGGCCAGGGGCAGGCTCTGGTCGCCGAAGTGCAGGATGCCGTGGTGGTCGAGGACGGGGTCGCGGGGAGCGGCTCTGACCTGGAGGGCGGCCTGCCGGGCGTGGAGGTCCTGCGGGTCGGCCGGGGTGCGGATCCAGTCCTCCAGCTGGTCCACGCAGCGCGGGGGCGGTGTCGCGGGTGCCACCAGCAGCAGCCGGGGGACCCCGTCGGCCCGGCACTGTTCGAGCTGGGCGGCCTGCTCGGGCCAGCGCAGGACACGGACCGTGCCGGGCGCGGCACGGCCGGGGACGGTGGGGCCCGGGCGGCCGGCACCGGGGCGTCCCGGGGTGGTGGGGCCCGCCGGTACGGCGCCGGGGCGAGGGGTCCGGGGCGCGTGGGCGGTGGGCTGGGAGAGGATGAGGGGGAGAGTCACGGTTGCCTCCTTGGACGGATGAGGACGGCGGCTTCGTGAAGGCGCGCGGGACCGGCCGACGGGATGCGGCCCCGGCCGGGCGTCGCTCGCGCGCACACCACACATAAGCCGGTCGTGAAGCCGAGCACCATGCCTGGCGGTGTGCTTGGGTGTGCCTTCGGGTGTGCGCACCACGGATCAGGGAGCGGCAGCCGGCGTCCCCTCGTCGGCGAACCGGTCCAAGTAGGCGCGGACGGCCGGGACCCGCAGGTGGGCGCCGAGGTCGGCGTGGAGTGCTTCCAGCTGGGCGCGTACGCCGAACGTCGGGGTGGACGTCTCGAACACGACGGCGGCCGTGGCATGGGTGAGTGCGGTGTCCCACGCTCCGAGGGCCAGGTGCGCACGGGCCATGTGGACCTGCGCGAGGGCGCGTTCACACGGTGTCAGACCGTCTGCCGGAGCCGCCGTGACGAGGGGGCCGAGGAGTTCCAGTGCCCGCCGCGGCAGACCGCAGTGGACGAGGCCCATCCCGATCAGGTTGGAGAGTGCGTCAGGGGTGAACCAGTCGGTGAACCTCGGGTGCCCTCCGGATGACGGGCGGCCGTACTCCGTGCGGGCCTCGTCGAAGTGCCGCAGCGCCCGGTCCACCTCGCCCGTCAGCGCGCGGGCGGTGCCCCGTGCGAGGTGCACGAGCGAGGCCAGACGCGGTCCGGGGCCCGCCGGACCGGCGCAGACCCGCGCGACGGGCTCCAGGAGAGCGAGCGCCTGTGCCGGATGCCCCGTGCCCACGCACTGCGCGGCCATCAACACCAGTGCCCAGAGCCCGAGTTGCCGGTGGCCCGCCAGGGAGCTGAGGCGCGCCGCGGCGACAAAGGCCACCTGGGCGAACGCGTGCTCGCCCGACTCGTAGGCGAGCCATCCGCTCAGACAGGCGGCACCGGCCGCCGCCGACAGCAGCTCGGGGCCTTCGTCGGCGCCGTGGCCCCTGGAGCGCAGCAGCTCGCCGACGACGCACAGCTCGGTGACGGCCAGCAGCCGGGCCGTCGCCGCGCCCTCGGTGAGGTAGAGCGCGTGGATCTGCCGTCGGCGCACTTCCAGGGTGCGCACGGTCAGGGGGTCGAGGGCGGGGCCGGTCCCGGTCGGCGCCGGGCGGACCTCGCCGTCGCGCTCCGCCCACGCCTCCGCCAGCCGCGCGAGCGCCGTCGGGCAGATCACGAACGCGCGGTCGGCGGAGTCGGCGAGCGGGCCGACCAGTGCGTGCAGTGAGCGCAGGGCGCCCTCCGCGTCCCAGGGGGCGTGGAACGGGTCCTCGGTGTCGCCCGCGACCTGCAGCCAGTGCGGCCAGCCCAGCCGGAGCACATCGGCGCGGGACACACCGTGGAGCCGCGCCATGGCGAGCTGCGCGCCGGGCTCGGGGGTGACCTTGCCCGATTCCCAGCGGGCGACCTTCTCGCGGCGGGCGGCCATGGTGCCGAGGCCGAGTTCGGCGTGGTGGGCGGCGACGAGCTGGGCGTAGGCGGCGTGGGACAGCCCCGCGCGCTTGCGCAGCCGGGCGAGCGGGTGGGCGGATGCGGAGGTGTTCCGCGGGGTGGGGAGCATGGGGGAAGAGACCTGTCTGGTGCGGTGGGGGCCGGTGCGGTGGGGGCGCGCGGTGGGCGCCGGGGCGGTGCGCTACGCGGACTCCGAGGTCTCCTCGTGCTCCGCGCGCGCCAGGCGCGCCGGGGAACCGGCCCGGTCACCGAGGCGCAGGGCGGCCCAGGCGAGCCGGCGCAGCCGCCACAGCCCCGGGCGGCGTACGCGGCACAGGTCGTGGGGCCGGGCGAACGCCGCCGCGTGGACGCCCGCGGCGAGCAGCGCGGCGACGCCGTACGGGAGCGGACGGGTGCGGCGGGTCCGCGGCATTCGGCACGCGGGGCGACAGGGTGACTGCGCAGAGTGGTGACAGGTGGGGGCGGGGCGGGGGGCGGCGATGGGCGGAGGAGCCAGAAAGGCGCTCATGGCGGGTTTCTGTCCGTTCTCGGTCGAGGGGGAGGCCGGGTGGGTCTCTCGGTCGAAGGAGCGGCAAGGGCCAGGACCGCATGAGCGGGATGGGCTTTTGGGTGTGTGCCCGTCGGAGGGGCGGCCGGGGGCGGTCCAGCTGGGGCGCCTTGCTCGTCCAGTCTGGTCGGCCCGGCCCGCCGCCGGGACCCGCCCGGCGTCCGCACCGGCCCCCGCCGGTCGGCGGGGGCCCGCGTGGGCGGCGGCGGGTGCGGTGGATACCCGTAGGTCCTCACCACGCGCGAAGTGCCGGGCCCGCCACTGGGCCCGGCACCGTGCGCACCCCGGCCGCCGTGCGTCACGGGCGGGGTGTCGCGGACGGGGCGGTTGGCCCCGGCGTCAGATGTGCTCGGCGGGGTTGGCCGGAAGGAAGAAGTTCCAGCTGCCGGGGCCGTGGTGCTGGCCGTCGGGGGAATTCCTGGAGGCGCAGGCGCCGTTGGTGGGGTTGCCGTTCCACCACAGGCTGTAGCAGTAGTTGCAGAAGCGCCAGTTGTCCTGGTAGGCGGTGACGCGGTCGGGGATGGGCAGACCGGCCGCGAGGCGGGCCTCGTTGTGTGTGGCCGCCGCGCGCGCGGCGGGGGTGCCCAGCGCCGCCGCACCGGCGACGAGGGCCGCTCCGCCCGCGGCCTTCATGATTCTTCGTCGGGTCTGCCGCTGATCGGCCATGGGCTCACTCCTCTGGGGGTTCACCGGTGGTGCATGACCTCAACTGGCCCTGATATCAACCTAGTTGACACATCGCAGGCTATTCCCCACCCCCAGGGGCAGGCGATCGGCAATCCAGCCATGCCATGGACGCGACATCACACGTGCATCGCGCACGCCCCGTGCGCGCACCGCGCACCCCTCGCGCCCGAGAAGCGGCACCTCGCACCTCCACCCCTCCCGTACCTGTGCGGCAGATCACGGTGACCCCGGCACGCCCGGCACCTACGATGCGTGACTGATACAGCTATCCGATGCACATGTGCCCTGCCCGAGGAGACGGTCCCCGTGACCACTGGCGTCATCGCGCGTGACAGCTACTACGAGCGAACGGGCGAGCGCCGCTTCAAGCCCACGGCCCACGCCGGGGGTGCCTGGAGCAGCGACGAGCAGCACTTCAGCCCGCTCGCGGGACTCGTCGCGCACGCCGTCGAGCAGCACCTCGCGGCGCGGCCCGGCAACCTCGTGGTGGGCCGGATCAGCTATGACATCCTCGGCAGGATCGCGCTCGACGAGTGCGAGATCACCGTCGACACCGTCCGCCCCGGCCGCACCATCGAACTCCTCGAAGCGACCGTGACCATCGACGGCCGCCCGGTCGTGCGCGCCCGGGTCTGGCTGCTGGCGTCCCTGGACACCTCGGCCGTCGCCGACAGCCCCCACGAACGGCTCCCCTCCCCCGACGAACTCCCGGTGTGGTCCATGGGCGAGGAGTGGAACGGCGGGTACGTCTCCTCCGTCGAGGTGCGCCGCGCCCGCGCGTCCCGCAAGGGGCGGGCGACCGCCTGGATCTCCTCGGGCGTCGACCTGGTGGCGGGCGAGCCGAGCGGCCCGCTGGCCTCCTACCTCGCGCTCGTGGACACCGCCAACGGCATCGCCGTGCAGCAGGACCCCACGACCTGGATGTTCCCGAACCTCGATCTGACGATCCACCTCCACCGACAGCCGCGAGGGCCGTGGACGGGCCTCGACACCACGGTGACGTTCGGCCCGTCGGGCCAGGGTCTCACCAGCAGCGTCCTGCACGACCTCCACGGCCCGGTCGGCCACGCCGAACAGATCCTCACGGTCCGCCCGCTGACCGGCGACTGAGTGCGCCCGCACCGGCCGGGTGGTCCGGCCGGTGCGGGCGCACGCGTCACTTCTGCCAGCCGACCGTCTCCGGCAGCGGGCTGTAGAAGATGGTCGCGCCGACGTTGGCGAGCCCCTTCTTCACTCCGTACGTCGAGGGGCCGCTGTAGAGCGGCAGGAACGCGTACTGCTGGAGGGCCTTCTCCTCGACCTTGTTGACCGCCGCGATCTGCTGGTCGAGGTCGGCGATGTCCGCGGTGGCGCGGATCTCCTTGTCCAGGGCGGGGCTGCCGGAACCCGTGATGTTGGAGTCGCGGTCGGAGCAGTAGAAGTCGCACAGGTAGCGGGCGCCGAACGGGTCCATGGAGCGGTTGCCCGACAGGAAGAGGTCGAACCTGCGCTCGCTCAGCACCTTGGAGAACTCGGAGTCGTCGGTCTTCTTGATGACCAGCTGCACACCGACGGGCTTGAGCATCGCGGCGAGCGCGCCCGCGGTGGCCTTGCCCAGCGGGTCGTCGCCCAGCAGGGTGTAGCCGACCTCCAGCTTCTTGCCGTCCTTGACCCGGATGCCGTCACCGCCGGGCTTCCAACCGGCCGCGTCCAGCGTCTTCTTGGCCTCCGCGGGCGCGTAGGCGAGCACGGACGAGACGTTGTCCCGGTAGCCCTTCTGGAAGCTGTAGAGCACGGCCGAGCCCGGCAGCGGCTCCTGGTAGTCGAGCCCCTGGAACTGGATCTTCGCGATCTGGGCGCGGTCGATGCTCTGCTGGACGGCCTTGCGGACCTCGGTGTCGGCGAAGACCGCGGACTTGGTGTTGAAGTACAGCGCGTACTCGAAGGGGCTGCCGCCGCTGCGGATCTCCGTCCCCTTCAGCCCCTTGATCTGCTTGAGGCTCTCCGCGTCGGAGGCGGAGGTGTAGTCGACCTGGCCGTTCTTGAAGGCGTTGACCGCCGCGGTGGACTCCAGGTTGACGTAGACGCGCTTGTCCAGCTTGCCCTTCTTGCCCCACCACTTCGGGTTGCGGACGAAGGTGATGTTGCCCGAGTGCTCGTCCCAGGACCCGACCGTGTACGGGCCCGCGCCCCACTCCGGATGGGCCTTCTTGACGTACGCCTTGTTGAAGTTGTCGACCGTCGCCGCCTTGGGGTGCAGGAACGTGGTGAACAGGCTCGACCAGGCGGCGTTGACGCCCTTGAAGGTGATGACGGCCTGCTTGGCGTCCTTGCCCTGCGCCACGGAGGTGATCCGGTCGTAGCCGTCGGTGGAGGAGGCGGCGAACGCCTTGTCCGAGCCGTTGTTGGCCTTCCAGGTGGCCTCGATCGCGGTCCAGTCGATCGGGGTGCCGTCGTTGAAGACCGCCTTCGGGTTGATCGTGATCGTGACCTTCTGGTTGCCGCCCTCGACGGACACCTTCACGTCGCTGTAGTAGTCCGGGTTGTACTGGACCTGGCCGGTGGGCGAGTAGGTGATCGCGTCGGCGTTGTACCAGGACCACACCCGGGACGCGGTCAGCGTCGAGTTGACGTTGAACGGGTTGCCCTGTTCGTCGAAGGTGCCGACGGTGGTGTAGGTGCCGCCGTCCTTGATGTTCTCGTACGGCTGCGGGTTGTAGTCGGCGGCCGACGGCGCCGCCTTCGCCGCGGTCTTGCCGTCCGGCCCGGCGGAGTCCTTGTCGGAGGAGGACTGGCACGCGGTGGCCGTGACGGAGATGGCGGCGAGGAGGGCGACGGGCAGGGCCAGTCTTGCGCGCATGGCGGAATGCTTCCTTTGGCTTCGATGGACTGCGGTGTGGTGCGACGGGGTCGGGCGGCGCGGCCCGGGTGGTGCCGGCGCGCCCGGTAGCCGGTGGGCTCAGGCCGCGTGACAGGCGTACTGGTGGCCGGGGCGTCCGGGGGCGGCGGTCGGCTCGGGGCGCTCCGTGCGGCAGCGCTCCCGTACTTCCGGGGGAGCCGTGCGGTACAGCGGGCAGCGGTCGACGAAGACGCAGCCCGCCGGCAGCCGGGCGGCGCTCGGCTGCTCGCCCGCCAGGACGATGCGTTCACGGGTGCGTTCGCGCTCCGGGTCGGGCACCGGGATCGCCGAGAGCAGCGCCCGCGTATAGGGGTGCTTGGGATCCGAGAAGATCGTCTCGGTGTCCCCGGTCTCGACGATGTGGCCCAGGTACATGACCGCGATGCGGTCGGAGACGTACCGCACGACCGCCAGGTCGTGGGCCACCACGAGGTAGGCCAGGCCCAGTTCGCGCTTGAGCCGTGCCAGCAGGTTGATGATGCCCGCCTGCACGGACACGTCCAGCGCGGAGAGCGGCTCGTCGAGGACGAGCAGTCTCGGTTCGGTCGCCAGCGCGCGGGCGATCGCGACGCGTTGGCGCTGCCCGCCCGACAGCGCGGCCGGGAAGCGGTCACCGATGGAGGCGTCCAGGCCCACCAGGCGCAGCAGTGCGGCGGTGCGGACGCGGATCGACTCGCGGTCGCGCCCGATCGCCTGGAGGGGCTCGGCGAGGAGGTCGCCGACGGGCAGCCGCGGGTCCAGGGCGCCCGTCGGGTCCTGCATGACGATCTGGACGTCCCGCCGCAACTCCCGTACGCGCGCGGCGGACCGGGCGGTGGCGATGTCGGTACCGGCGATCTCGATGCGTCCGCCCTCGGGTTCCTTGAGGCGCAGGATCTCCAGCAGGGTCGTGGTCTTGCCGCTGCCCGACTCCCCCACCAGGCCCAGGGTCTCGCCGGCGCGCAGCTCGAACCCCACCCGGTTGACGGCGCGCAGCGTGCCGACGCGGCGCTTGAGGAGGGCGCCCTTGGTGACCGGGAAGGTCTTGACGAGGTCGCTCACGCGGAGCACGACCTCCGCGCTCGCGGCGGAACCCGGCGCGGCGGGCCGCTCCAGGGCCGCCGCGCCGTCGGCGGGGTCGAGCGAGCCGTCGGCGACCTCACCGGCGCGCACGCAGGCGACGTGGCCGTGGCCGGTGACTTCGCGCAGCTGCGGCTCGCCGGTGCGGCACGCGTCGACGGCGACGGCGCAGCGGCTCGCGAAGGGGCAGCCGGGTGCCAGGTCCACCAGCGAGGGCGGTTCCCCGCCGATGGGGACGAGGGGCCGGTGGATCCCGCTGTCGACGGTCGGCACGGCGGCCAGCAGCCGCGCGGTGTACGGCATGGTGGGGCGGCGGAAGAGTTCCCGCGCGCCCGCCCGCTCCACGACGCGGCCCGCGTACATGACCGCGATCTCGTCGGCGTGTCCGGCGACGACCCCCAGGTCGTGGGTGATCAGGACGAGTCCGGCCCCGGTCTCGCGCTGCGCGAGCTTCAGGACGTCGAGGATCTGGGCCTGCACGGTCACGTCGAGGGCGGTGGTCGGCTCGTCGGCGACGAGCACGGACGGCTTGTTGGCGATGGCCATGGCGATCACGACCCGCTGGCGCATACCGCCGGAGAACTCGTGCGGGAAGGCCCGGGCCCGCTCGCGCGGATCGGGGATGCCGACGAGGTCGAGCAGTTCGACGGCCTGCTCCCAGGCAGCCCGCTTGCCGAGGTCCTGGTGGACGCGCAGGGCGTCGGAGAGGAGTCTGCCCACCGGGAAGATCGGGGTGAGGGCGGACAGCGGGTCCTGGAAGACCATGCCGATGGCGTTCCCGCGTATCCGCGAGAGCTCCTTGTCGCCGAGGCCGATCAGGTCGCGTCCGCCCAGCAGCACCTGGCCGCTCAGCTCGGCGGAGGGCGGCAGCAGTCCCAGGATGCCCATGGCGGTGGCCGACTTCCCCGAACCGGACTCGCCGACGATGCCGAGGGTGCGGCCCGGCAGGAGGTCGAAGCCGACTCCGCGTACCGCCTGTACGGGTCCCGCTTCGGAGGGGAAGGTGATCCGCAGGTCGCGCACGGAGAGGACGGGTGTGGTGCCGGATTCCGCGGGTCGGGTCTCAGTCGTCGCGAGGGTCATCGTCGGCCTCCCGCCGCACCGGTCACGGACGTGGGGTCGAGGGCGTCGCGCAGTCCGTCGCCGACGAAGGTCATCGACACGGTGAGCAGCACGACCAGGCCCGCCGGGAAGGCGAAGAGCCAGGGGGCGCTGGTGACCGTGCCCGCGCCGTCCGCGAGGACCGTGCCGAGGGAGACGTCCGGGGTCTGGACGCCGAACCCGAGGAACGACAGGGCGGTTTCACTGAGCACGGTCGACACCACTCCGAGGGTCAGGTTGACGATCAGCAGCGAGCCGAGGTTGGGGATGATGTGGCGCAGGATGATGCGCAGCGGGCGCACTCCCATGAACTCGGCAGCCTTCACGTAGTCCCGTTCGCGCAGGGACGTCGACACCGACCAGATCACCCGGGCCGTGGACATCCAGCCGAACACCGTCAGGACGACGATGAGGACGCGCCAGTCGCCCGCCAGGCGGTGGGAGACGAGGGCGAGGATGAGGAACGAGGGGACGATCAGGAGGAAGTGGATGGCGGCGAGCGTCGCCTTCTCCACCCGGCCGCCGAAGTAGGCGGCGCTGGAGCCGATGAGCGCGGCGACGACGACCGTCAGCACGGACACGCTCACGGCGATCACCAGCGAACGCTGGAGCCCGTGCACGGTGGCGGCGTAGATGTCGTTGCCGCCCTGGTTGGTGCCGAACCAGTGGGCGGCGCTCGGCGGCTGGGTGAGCGCGGCGAAGTCGGCGTCGGAGTAGGTGTACGAGGTGAACAGGTCGCCGAAGGCGCTGAACAGCACCAGCAGCACGAAGATCAGCACACCGGCCACGGCGAGCCGGTTGCGCAGGAAGCGCCGCAGGTAGAGCCGCCCGCGGCCGAGCGATCGCCCCTCGCGGGGTGCGCGGAGCGGTCCGCCGGGGGCCCGGTCGGCCGCGGTCGCCTCGCTCATCACGTCTGTCGTCACGTCAGCTCACCCGCACCCTCGGGTCGAGGAAGACCGTGGCGATGTCCGCGAGGATCGCGCCGATGGCGGTCAGGGCCGCGGCGAAGGCGGCGGTGGCGACCGTGCCGTGGACGTCGTTCTTGCTGATGGTCTGGATGAAGTAGCGGCCCATGCCGTTCCAGCCGAAGATCGTCTCGGTGATGATGGCTCCGGTGAAGATGGACGGGATGCTGAACGCCACCGACGCGGCGGTCGGGATCAGGGCGGCCCGGAGCGCGTGTCTGCGGACGGCCTGCGCACGGGTGAGTCCGGTGGCCCTGGCGGTGCGCACGAAGTCGGCGTTGATGGTGTCGAGCAGCAGCGAACGCTGTGTCAGGTGGTAGCCGACGTACCCCATCAGCGTCAGCGTCAGGGTCGGCAGGATCAGGTGCAGCAACCGGTCGCCGATCGTGGGGAACAGCCCCTGGACGTTCGGTGAGTTCTCACCGGCGACGTAGAGGAAGTGCAGCCCGGCGTGCTGGTTGAGCCAGATGGCGACGAAGACCACGGCGAGCGCGGCGACCGACGTCGGTACGTTGAACACCGCGATGGACACCGCCTGGGTGATGCGGTCGGCCCAGCCGTACTGCCGTGCCGCGGTGTACACCCCGAGCGCGACGCCGAGCACGACGGACAGCACCGTGGCCATGACGACCAGCTCCGCGCTGATCAGGGACCGGTAGCCGATCTCCCCGTTCACGGACACACCGGTGGGCGACTTCCCCCAGTCGAAGTGGAGGAACACCCCGGTGAACCAGTCCCACCACCGGTGCACGAGCGGCACGCTCGGGTCCAGGTTGTACGGGGCGAGGGCCCGGTCGATCTGCTCCTCGCTGCGCACGGGCCGCAGCTCCTTGAAGTTCGACCGCGGGTCGAGGAACCAACTGGCCAGGAAGTACGTGGCGTTGGTCGCGACCACGATCATCAGGAGCCAGCCCGCCGCCTTGCGCGTCAGATGGCGCACCACGCCGGGCACCCCCTCACCGCACGCGGGAGGTGCGCCTCGGGAGCGCGGGGTCTGAGGGAGGTATACATGCGCGGTGGTGCCTTCTGGAGGTACGGAACGTCTGCACAGGCGTGCGAATGCGAGTCTGGTCCGTGATCGAGAAGCGGCACCAGGGTTTACGGACTTCCGCCACGAGGCCGAAACGCCGCTGTAGCAAAACAGGCCGCCACGGCGAGAACACGGCCGTCCCACCTGGCTCTCCCGTCCGGCCCTCCAGTCCGACCTGTCTGGACCATTGACGGGCCCATGCCACGCCTCTACGGTTCTCGCGTTCAGATGAAAGCATGTCGTTCACTCACATGAATAGAGACAGGGAGCTTCCCCCATGCGTACTCGCACGCTGCTCACCTATCTGACCGTCGCGACCGCGATGGGGGGCCTCGCCCTCACCGCCCCCGCCGCATCGGCGACGCCCACCACGCCCCCGCCGGCCGCGTCCCGGACGTCGGCCGGCGCCCGGATCCTCGCCAACCCCTCGGTCGCGCCGGGCGGCAACTTCGACCTGTCGGTGTGGCAGCTCCAGGAGCCGGTGGGCTCACCCGGCTCCCCCACCACGATCCCCTCGTCACGGCTCCAGGGTGCGGGCGGCTACCAGGACGGCTACTTCTACACGGACACCCGTGACGGCGCGATGACGTTCTGGGCGCCGGAGAAGGGCGTCACCACACCCAACTCCCACTACGCCCGCTCCGAACTGCGCGAGATGAACCGCGACGGCAGCGCGGCCGACTGGTCGCTCGCCGGCACCCACCGCCTCGACGCGACCCTGCGCGTGGTGTCGGTGACGTCCAACGTGTGCGTGGGCCAGATCCACCTCGGCAGCGGAGGCTCGTCCACCAAACCGCTCCTGGAGCTGTACTACCGCGCCAACGGCGACATCGTCCTCGGCACCGAGGACTCACCCTCCGGCGGCCAGACCCCCCACCCGGTGGGGCACGTGGCGCTCGGCAAGACCTGGAGCTACACGATCGGCGTCTCGGGCGGGCACACCATCGACCTGACGGTGAACGGAACGACGACCCACTACCCCATACCGTCGTCCTTCAACGGCTACAAGCAGTACTTCAAGGCGGGTTCGTACAACCAGTCGTCCTCCGACAGCACCGCCAGGGGCGCCCGCGTCGGCTTCTACAAGCTCACCGTCTCCCACCGCTGAACGCGCGCGACGCGGACCGCCCCCAAGGACCCGGCCCGCTCAGCGGCGGGCCAGGGCCGCGTTCGCCCTCATCAGCAGCGGAACGAGGACATAGGCCGCGACCGGGACGACTATCACGGTGAGGATCAGCGTGCGGAGCGCCAGCGGCAGGTGCGCCGTCCGCGGGCCGAGCAGACCGAGGACGACGGTGATGGTCGGATACACCGCCAGCCAGGTGATCACAGCACGGCGGTGGATCGACGGACCGGCCGCGGGGGACTGCTCGGACATGGATTCCTCCTGGTCAGGGCGGATGCGATGGCGGATCTCCAACCATCGGGTTGGAGTCTGGCACGAACCCGGGCGCCATGTCCAACCATTCGGTTGGACATGGGTTAGAGTCGGGGAATGGCCTGGGACACAGCACGCACCCGACAGCTCCTGCTCGACGCGGCGGTGGAGGAGTTCGCCGAGCACGGCCCCGAGGGCGCCCGGGTGGCCCGGATCGCGACCCGCTCGGGCGTCAACAAGGAGCGGATCTACCAGTACTTCGGCAGCAAGGAGAAACTGTTCGTCGCGGTCCTGGAGTCCGAGCTGGAGAAGGTCGCCGCACAGGTGCCGCTCACCGTCGAACTCGCCGCGGACCTCGGCGACTACGCGGGCCGGATCCACGACTACCACCGCGCGCATCCGCACTTCGTCCGGTTGATGGCCTGGGAGGGCCTGCTCTGCCAGGACCGGGTGGCGGCCGAGTGCGAGCGCACCGACCACTACGCGGAGAAGATCGCCGCCGTCGCCGCCGCCCAGCGCGCCGGCGCGCTGACCGACGCGGTCGGCGCGGGCGAGCTCGTGCACGCGGTGATCACACTGACCGCGTCCTGGTTCACCCTGCCCCAGCTCGCGCGCATGCTGCTGTCCCCCGGCACCCAGGGCAGCCCCGAGGACCAGCGCGAGGTGCTGGTCACCCTGGTCCGGCGACTGACCTCCTGAGCTCGTCCTCGAACCGCCGCCCGCACGGCCGTGGCCGCGCCCCTACTTGCCGGGACCCCGGAAACGGCCGAACGCCTTGGTGAGGGCGCCGAGCGGCGAGCCGTCCGCCGCGGCCGTTCCGGTCGCGCGCGGCCGGGGCACACCGTCGCCGCCGCCCCCCTCGCCCAGCGCCGCCTGCGCCGCCTCGGCGGCCTCCCGGTACAGATCGCGGGAGGTGGTCATGGCGTCGAGCGCCTCCGCGTACTTGGTGACCATCGCCTGGGCGTGCAGCAGTTCCTCGTCCGGGGTGAGCAGGTGCCAGCCCTGGCGCAGCCGCGTCAGGACCTGCTCGGCGTCGGCCGTCAGCGGTCGCGGCAGGGCGGCGAACTCCTTGACGCGGTCCAGGAGTTCGGCCGGCTCCGAGCCGTCCAGGATCACCGTGCGCACGGTGAAGCGGTCCGCGTCGTACTCGGGGGTCTTCGGGTCCGTGGGCAGGACGACGGCGCCGCCGCGCGGCATCCGCACGCCCAGCTCCCGCTTGACGGCGAAGTCGGCGATCTGCGCCTGCTCCGGTGTGCCGCGGTGCTCGACCACCCGGTGGCGCAGGCTCGGCGGCAGGAACGCCGAGACGGGCTGCTGGCCCGCCGCGTCCGGCGTCATGGCCTCGTGCACCAGGACGTGGACGTACCAGCTCTGCCGTGCGCAGTCGCGCAGCCGGTGGCGCAGTTCGTCGTCGTCCTTCGGCAGCTGGTTCGTCGTGCGCAGCCGCACGCCCGGCACGGTGTCGTGGTCCCAGCCGATCCGCTCGCTGTCCGGCCAGAACATGGTGGCGGGCGAGGGCCAGTGCGCGTCCCACGCCCGCTCCGCCTCGGCGGCCAGGACCCAGGTGACGCCCTCGCCGGACTTGCGGCGGGACTCCGCGTCGTACGTGGTCAGCTGTGCGCGGACCGTGACACCGTCGGCCGCCTGCCAGCGGGCCTCGAAGAGGCGGCGGGCCAGCGGGCCGGGGTCGGCCGACTCGTCGCGCGGGTGCAGAACGGTGGAGCGGGCCGCCTCGACCGGATCGAGTTCCAGGAAGTCGTCGAGCACCCCGGCCGCCTTCAGGGCGATCAGGTTCCGCCGGACGTCCTGCTCGGGTTCGGGCCCGAGGTGGCGTCCGCGCCCCAGCCACACGGTGTCGGGAACGGTCGTCGAGGAGATGCTCTTCTTGGCCATGGATTCGTTCTGTAGGTGATCGGGGCCCGACCAGTATCCTCCGTGGGCCCGTCGAAGGAAGCGGTACCCCTGTCACAGTCTTGCCACGCGCCCCGGCCATGACTTCCCTGACCTTTTCGGCCACGCCTCGGTGGCCGTCGCTGCGCGGGGTGCGGGGGTGACCGGACTGGATGCCGCGCCGATCGGGGGGCGCGGTGGCGGCCGTCCGGCCTGGGGTGACGTGCCTCATCGCGGGCCGGGGCGGTCGCCCGGCCGTGGGCGGGGGTGTACTGCGATGCCTCGCGCGGGTGCGCGGAGGCGGAGAGCCGCGGTCAGCGCAGCCGCATGCAGTTGGTGCCGACGTACGTATTGCCCTCTTCCGCCCTCAGCTGGCTCGCGAGTGTGCGCGCGGGGCTGACGAAGAAGTAGACCGGGGGGTCGTTCAGACACCGCCAGGTCTCCACCGAGTAGCCGTCCACCAGGGTGACGACGGTGGTCCTGTCCGAGGGAAGCTGTCGGTTGCACTGGATGCCGACCGTGGTGAAGGACTCACCTCGGCCGATCGTGCACGTCGTGTGCGGCGCCGCGGACGCGGGGGCGGCGGCGCCCAGGGTGAGGCCGGTCACGGACAGGGTGGCGATACCGATGGAAGCCCATACACGGGCGGCCTTCATGGCTTGCCCTCCTTCAATTTTCTCGTCGGATGATGATGTGTCGAGTGATGGCTTGCCTTTCTTTTCGGCACTCTGTCAGGAGCCGCTCCACGAACGCCAGTTGATCTGACATCTGTCGCAAGATATCGGCCAGCGAATACGGGATTTTCATACGACGGTATGCATGGAGACAATGCCGGACCAGGGAGCCCGCCCAACTGGGAGGCAAATCCAGGAGACTTCCGAAAACTCCTCCGCGGCCATCTCCGGGTCATCCACCGGGCATCCGCACATCGACGGCGTCAGCCGGTGAACCCCGGTACCACCAGACCGGATTCGTACGCGATCACCACGGCGTGGGTCCGGTTCTGCGCGCCGAGTTTGCTCAGCACGTTCCCGACGTGGGTCTTCACCGTCTCCTGGCTGACCGTGAGCGACTCGGCGATCTCCGGATTGGACAGGCCGGTCGCCATCAGCCGCAGCACCCCCTCCTCCCGGGCCGTCAGCGCCGCCTGCGGCAACGCCTCGGCGCCGGCCAGCGGGCGGGCGGCGACCATCCGGCGCAGCTCGGCCGGGAACAGGATCGCCTCGCCCGCCGCGACCACCCGCACCGCCTCCGCGATCCGGCGGACCGGATACCTCTTGAGCACGAACCCGGCGGCCCCCGCGCTCAGTGCCGCGGTGACGTGGCCGTCGTTCTCGAAGGTGGTGATCACGACGACCTTCGACGGTGCGGACGGCTCGGCCAGGAGCAGCCGCGTGGCCTCGATCCCGTTGCGGCGCGGCATCCGCACGTCCATCAGGACCACGTCCGGCCGCAGCCGCCGCGCCCGCTCGACCGCCTCGACGCCGTCCGCGGCCTCGCCGACCACCTCGATCCCCGGCTGTGCCGCCAGCAGGGTGCGCAGGCCGCTGCGGGTCACCTCGTCGTCGTCCGCGATCAGGAGCGTGCGGGGAGCGGGGTCCGCGGCGGCGGTCGTGAAGGCCGCGGAGCCCCCGTCGGGGACGATCATGCCGACCACCGTACCGGCAGCCGGACCGCCAGCCGCCACTGCCGCGGCCCGGCCGGACCCGCCTCCATCTCGCCGTGCAGCAGGCGCACCCGCTCGGCCAGCCCCGACAGGCCGCGCCCGGACTCCGGGAACGCGCGCGGGCCCGTGCCGTCCCCGGTCCGGTTCACCACTTCGACCTCCAGCCCGTCCGGCACGGCGGCCACCCGGAGCCCGATCGGGCCGTCGGCCCCGTGCCGCAGCGCGTTCGTCAGCCCCTCCTGCACGATCCGGTACGCCGCCCGCGAGAGCGTCCCCGGCACCTGCGCCAGGTCGCCCGAGACCTGCTGCTCCACCACCGCGCCCGCGAGCCTCAGCCGCTCGGTCAGCTCCGGCAGATCGGCCAGCGTGCGCGTCGGCGCCACCGCCGTCTCCTCCTCGCGCAGGACGCCCAGTACGTAGTCCAGGTCCTCCAGCGCGGCGCGGGCCGACTCCTCGATGCCGCGCAGCGCGGCCCGTGCGGCGGTCGGGTCGGCGGCGAGGACCTCGCCCGCGACGGCGGCCTGGATCGTGGCCGCCGTCAGGGTGTGGCCGATCGAGTCGTGCAACTCCTGGGCCAGCCGGTTGCGTTCGGCCAGGCGCAGCTCCCGTTCGGCCGCCAGCGCGAGCCGCTCGGCCGACGAGGGCCCGAGCAGCCGGGGCGCGAGCCACCGCAGCGCCCCGGTCACCACCGCGCACAGCGCCGCCGCGAGCAGCAGACAGCCGAGCGCCACCGCCCACCGCTGTCCGGCGCCCTCGGCCCGTACCGTCCCGCCGAACAGGCTCAGCCCCGCCTCCGTACGGAACCACGGCACCGGCAGGGTCAGGCCCGCCAGGAGCAGCACGCCTCCGGCCAGGGACAGCGCCCAGCCGAGGGCCACGTGCAGCAGCAGCCACAGCGGGGTCCGGCGGCGGTCGGCTCCCCCGGACCGGGCGGGAGCCGGCAACGCCACCCGGAGGGAGCGGCGCGCGGCGGCGGTCAGCGCGCGGCGCGCGGTGCGCGCGCATCCGATCGCGCCAATCAGCCCGGTCCAGACCAGCAGAGCCAGAAAGGCGCGTATTTCTTGATGAGCGGACGGCACGGCAAGTGCCGGCAGCATCGCGAAAGGCAGCAAAGGAAGGCTCAGCAGCGCGCCACCGAAGGCGAAGAGCGCACCAGAATACGTGGAGCCGCTCAGCAACGGCCGGATTCCCCTGATCACAATCAGCCATTATGACCGACCGTTCCGGCGGGCTCCTCCCCCGATCGGGGGAGTAATTCTTCCCGCTATTCCGCGATGTGCGGGCGCGCCCCGGGGAGCAGGATCGTGCCCCGAACCGATCGCGCCCCGAACCGGCGGCCGGTGCGGACGGCCGCCAGGACATGGCGGGCCGACTCGACCGCGTGTCGGCTCCGGTCGTCAACATCCCTTTCCGCAAGGAGAATTACCGCAGTGCGCAGCACCCGCATACCTTCTCTGCTGGCCGTCGCCCTCGCCGCGACCTGTGTGTCCACACTGACGCCCGCGAACGCCGTACCCCTCGCGCACACCGACCCCTTGCGGCCGTACACCCAGCGGACGCCCGCCTGGCAGCGGTGTGACGCGTCGTCCCCGGCCGGCTTCGAGTGCGCGACCGTCAAGGTTCCGCTGGACTACGGCGACCCCGGCGGCGCGACGATGGACATCGCGGTGTCCCGGCTGAGGGCGAGCGGCGCCGAGGAGCGCCGGGGCGTTCTCCTGCTGAACCCCGGCGGACCCGGCGCGCCCGGGCTGAGCCTGCCCGTCGATCTGGCGACGGACCTGCCGGACCAGGTGAAGCGGCGGTACGACCTGGTCGGGTTCGACCCGAGGGGGGTCGGCCGGAGCTCCCCCGTCTCCTGCGGCCTGACCGCCGACGAGCGCGTCACCGACCACCCCTACCGGGCCGCGACGTTCGAGAAGGACGTGACGTGGGCGCGTACGGTGGCGAAGAAGTGCCGGGCCCACGGCGGCGCCGCGGCGGCGCACCTCACCACCCGCGACACCGCCCGCGACATGGACGTCGTCCGCGCCGTGCTGGGCGAGAAGAAGATCTCCTACCTGGGCTACTCCTACGGCACCTACCTCGGCGCCGTCTACGCCCAGATGTTCCCCCGCCGCACCGACCGGTTCGTGCTCGACAGCGCGGCCGACCCCACCCGGGTCTGGCGGGGCATGTTCCAGGGGATGGCGGAGGGCGCGGAGCCCGCCTTCGCCCGGTGGAGCCAGTGGACCGCGCGGCGGGACTCGACGTACCACCTGGGCACCACGGCCGCCGCGGTCCGCGAGACGTTCCGGGACCTGGTCGCCGAGGCCGACCGGGCGCCGGTCGCCACCGACGGGGGCCCGGTCACCGGGGACGACATCCGCGCCCAGCACAGCAGGTTGTTCCATGTTCAGAAGGCGGCGGAATGGGTAGCCGCGCTGAAGCGGTCGGCGGACGACAGGAAACCGGAACCGGACGGCACACCCCGGCGGGGGCCCGCGGCCGCGCCCACCGAGTCCGCTCCCGGCGTCCCGGCGGACAACGCCGAAGCGAGCGCCTGGGCCGTCCTGTGCTCCGACAGCCACACATGGCCGCGCGACCCCGAGCGCTACCGCCGGGACGCGGTCCGCGACAAGGCCCGGTATCCGCTGTACGGCGACTTCGCGTCCACCATCACTCCGTGCGCCTTCTGGAAGCCCGCCGCCGAACCGACCACGACGGTGAACAACGAGGTGGGCGCGCTGATCCTGCAGAACCAGTGGGATCCGCAGACGCCACTGGCCGCGGGCTGGGCGATGCACTGGGCCCTGCGCGGCTCGCGGATGGTCACCGTCGCCGGGGGCGAGGGGCACGGGGTCTACCCCTTCGGGTCCTGCGCGGACGAGAGCGCCACGCGCTACCTCACCACCGGCAGGCTCCCGGCCGAGGATCTGACGTGCCGGGCACCGGCCGGGCCGGCGGCCGGGCACCGCTAGCTCCCCGGTGCGACGGGCGGAGGAAGAAGCGGAAGGCCGGGCGCCACCCGCAGCGGGGCGGTGACGCCGCCCGCCGCCGCTCCGGAGAAAAAATTACGCACCAAAACGGCTTCCCCGAAAGGGAGTTGATACATACGGTCGCCTCTGTCAGTTGCGACGACCACGTCAAGGAGACACGGCATGAACACCAACCTGCGGACGGCAGCCGCCACGGCGGCGCTGGTCACCGGGCTCCTCGCCGCCGGTGGCACCGCCCACGCGGCCCAGAGAATCGACGCGCAGCAGCTCTCCGCGCACGTCCAGAAGGCGGTCGCCACCGCCCAGCTGGAGAACGGTACGACGACGGGCGGCCCCATCCTGGGCGTGTACCTGAGCCCCGGCGCCGACTCCGCGTCCGCCTGACGGGACGGGGGTGCGCACCGTGGACAACTCTGGTGAACAGCAGGTCAGTTGGTGCCCCAGCGGGGAGGCGCACCGGCCGGAATCCATCGTCCTGGGCGTCCGGTCGGGCGAGAACGGCGAGGTCGTCTATCTGGCGGAGCCGGTCCCGGCGGCGGACGTGCTGCCGTCCATCCCGGAGGGCATCGCCCCCAACCGGGTGCTCCGGTTCGCCTCCCACTGCGTGTCCGGCTGCGCGAACCGGGTCGGTGAAGCCTGCGGGCTGATCGACCGCATCCAGACCCTGCCCGTACCCGATGCCACCGGGGCCGTACCACGGTGCCACCTCCGTCCGCGCTGCAAGTGGTGGAACCAGGCGGGTGTGGACGCCTGCCACCGCTGCCCCGCCGTCGCCACTCTCAACCCCCGCGACGACCAGCTCGCCGCGCTCGTCGCGGATCCGTCCACCACCATGGAGCAGTTGCGGGAGTGGATCGCCGCGGCCGAGTGACACGTCCGGCCGCGGCGGCGAACCGGTCCCCCTCCGCACGCCCGTACGGGAGGGGGACCCCGGCCCACCTACGGGCGGGAGACCGCGCCGCCACCTGGACGGCCCGGCCGCAGCCCGCTCAGCCGGTCGGCGCGCCGAACCACTTCGTCAGCCGGGCGAGCAGCTCCCGCCGGTCGTCACCGACCCACACGACATGACCGTCGGGCCGCAGCAGTACGGCGGGCGCGTCCAACTCCTCGCAGGTGTCCACGACATGGTCGACCCGGTCCGCCCAGCCGTCGGGCGAGAGCCGGCCGCTCTGGTCGAGGAGCAGTCCGCGTCCGGTGTGCATCAGCTCGTAGAGGCGACCGCTCTCCTTGAGCCGGACGTCCCGCAGCCGCCGCCCGAGCAGCGCGTGCGGCTCGATCGCCGACTCCCCGTCCTCACCCGCACTCCCACCTTCGCCCTCACCGAAGTCGTAGCGGACGTCGACCGCGGTGATGAGCCCGGTCACGTACCGGTTCACCTCCTCGAAGTCCATCAGCATGTCGAACAGCGCGCGCAGCGCGGTCGCGCCCGCTCCGGTGCCCAGCATGACCATCTGGGCGCGGGTGTTGTCGATCACGGCGGCGCCCACCGGGTGCCGCTCGGCGTGGTAGGTGTCGAGCAGACCGTCCGGCGCCCAGCCGTTGACCGTGGCGGCCAGCTTCCAGCCGAGGTTGAACGCGTCCTGCACACCGAGGTTGAGCCCCTGCCCGCCGGTCGGCGGGTGGATGTGGGCCGCGTCCCCGGCGAGCAGCACCCGGCCGACGCGGTAGCGCTCGGCCTGCCGGGTGGCGTCGCCGAAGCGGGAGATCCAGCGCGGTGAGTGCACCCCGAAGTCGGTGCCCGCCACCGCCCGCAGCCGCTGCCGCAGCTCTTCGAGCGTGGGAGCGGTCGTACGGTCCTCGGCCACCCCGTCGGCGGGCACGACCACGCGGTGCGTGCCGTCGCCGTTGTCGATGAACCCGAACCGCATGACGGTCTTGCGGACCTCCGCCACGACGGCGTCGACCGTCTTCCGGTCCGCGGTCACCTCCACGTCGCCCAGCAGGGTCTCCACCGTGGCGGGCTCGCCGGGGAAACCGACACCGATCAGCTTGCGCACCGTGCTGCGCCCGCCGTCGCATCCGACGACGTACCGGGCACGCAGCTCCGTGCCGTCCGCGAGTGCGACGGTCACCCCGTCCTCGTCCTGGCTCAGCCCGACCACTTCGTGGCCGCGCCGGATCTCCGCCCCGGCTTCCAGGGCGTGCTCGTCCAGCAGTCGCTCGGTCATCGGCTGGAGGGTGGACAGGCCGTACGGGTGGGCCGTGTCCAGCTGCTCCGGCCAGGGCTTCATGATTCCCCCGAAGAGCCCGCCGACCTGGAACTTCTCGCTCACCGCGAGGAACCGGTCCAGCAGACCGCGCTGGTCCATCAGCTCGACGCTGCGCGCGTGCAGGCCGCGCCCGCGGGTCTCCTTGGTCGGTTCCGCCAGCCGCTCCAGCACCACGACGTGGACACCGTGGAGCCGCAGCTCGGCGGCCAGCATCAGACCGGTGGGACCGGCGCCGACCACGATCACGTCCATCAGGAAATCCCCCTGCATCGCTCTTGGATTGCCGAATCCCCGCAGGTCACGGGCTTCGACTCGCAGAGTGTGCGCCATGACGGGGGCCTTGCCGCAAGCCCCCCCGTGCGCTATATCTTGAACATGGCAGGGAGTGGTTGCGCTCCTTGCCTTTTTCGTGCGCCGGGGGGGGGCGGTCCTCAGTCAGCCGTCGAGACGGCGGCCCGCCCACACCTCGGGGGTGCGGCCCGACCACGGTGCGGCTTCTTCGAGCTGCGCGGCCAGGCGGAACAGCCGGTCCTCGTGCCCGTAACCGGCGGCGAACTGCATTCCGATGGGCAGTCCGGTAGCGGTGTCGGTCATCAGGGGCACGGACATCGCGGGAGTGCCCGCCACGTTGAACGCCATGGTGAACGGCGAGCGGTCGTTGAGCCGGTCGATCCACCCCAGACCGTCCAGCGCCGCCACTCCCTCCCCGTAGGTCCCGACGGGCGCCGGGAGCTCGGGCACGGTGGGAGTGAGCACCATGTCGTACGTGTCGAAGTGCCGTGCCAGGCCGCGCGCGACGCGGTTGCGGACCGCGAGCGCGGCGACGAACTGGGGAGCGCTCACCCGCTGCCCGTAGTGGTGGCCCGCCAGGGTCTGCGGCTCCAGGGTGGTGGCGTCGACGGGCCGGCCGAGGACGGTGGCCAGTTCGTCGATCTGGGCCGCGAGGTTCGCGGCCATCAGACGGGCACCGGCCAGGACGAACTCCTCCCAGCCGACGCCGAGACCGGCCTCGGCGTCCGTCACCCGGTGGCCGAGGGATTCGAGCAGGGCCACGGTACGGGCGAGCGCGTCGGCCACCGGCGCGGACGTGCGGCGTCCGCCCCACCCCTGGGCGAGGACGCCGATCCGCAGCGAGCCCGGCGGGCGGGCGACTTCTTCCAGGTAGGGGCGGTCGGGCCGGGGGGCGAAGTAGGGGTCGCCCGCCTCCGGGCCCGCGATCCGGTCGAGCAGCGCCGCACTGTCGCGTACCGTCCGGCTGAGACCGCCCTGCACGGCCAGACCGTTGAAGATCTCGTCGAAGTCGGGGGCCATGGAGACCCGGCCCCGGGTGGGCTTCAGCGCGAACAGACCGTTGTACGCGGCGGGGATGCGCAGCGATCCGGCGGCGTCGGTGCCGTGGGCGAGCGGGACCACTCCGGCGGCGACGGCCGCGCCCGCGCCCCCGCTGGAGCCGCCCGCGCCGAGCTCGGGGTCCCAGGGGTTGCGGGTGGCGCCGTACAGCGCGGTCTCCGTCACGATGCCGTAGGCCAGCTCCGGTGTCGTCGTCCGGCCGAACGTCACCAGCCCGGCCCGGCGCAGACGGGTCATCAGGGCGGAGTCGGCGCCCGCGACGAGGCCCGCCGCGAGACGGCTGCCGAGCTCCGTCCGCCGACCGGCCATGGTCACACCCATGTCCTTGATCAGGAACGGCACTCCGGCCAGGGGCGTGCTGCCCGGGACGGGCTCGTCGTCCGGCTGCCAGGTCTCGACGACGGCGTTGATCCGCGGGTTCACCGCCTGCGCGGCCTCGTGCGCGGCGGTGTGCAGTTCGGCGGGGGTCACCTCGCCCCGGGCCACCAGCTCCGCCAGCCCCACCGCGTCGAACGTCACGTACTCGGCAACTCTCACTCTGCCACTCCCCTGAACGAAAACGATACCGTTGAGCACCATACGATACCGATCGGTATCGTGCGGCACGGACTGGTACCGTAACAGGGAAACGAGGGACCCCTCACCGACCGGACGTCACGGAGCAGCCATGGCATCGACCGCCAGCAGGCCGGACAGAGTCGCCAAACTGCCGCCTCGCGAGCGCATCCTCGACGCGGCGGAGGAGCTCTTCCAGAGCGAGGGGATCCTGCGCGTCGGCGTCCAGGCGATCGCCGAGAAGGCCGAGACCACCAAAATGGCGATCTACCGGCACTTCGAGACCAAGGACGTGCTCGTAGCGGAGTGGCTGCGGATCGTCGCCGCCGACTACCAGGCGGCCTTCGACCGGGTCGAGCGGGACCATCCGGACCGGCCCAGGGAGCAGATCCTCGCCCTGGCCCGCTTCATCGCCGACGGACTCCCCACCCTCTCCCACCGCGGCTGCCCCTTCATCAACTCCCTGGCCGAGCTGCCCGACCGCGCCCACCCCGCCCGGCAGGTCATCGAGCAGCACAAGGCGCTCCAGCTGCACCGGCTGGTCGGCATGTGCGAGCGGGCCGGGCTGCCCGACCCCGCGCAGACCGCCGCCGAGATCACCTTCGCACTGGAAGGTGCGCAGGTCAGCACGCAGAACGGCAGCGTCGACCGGGCCGGGGAACGGCTCATGAGGATCGTCGGTGCGGCCTTGGACCGGGAGCTGCCGCCCACCCCCGGCGCCTCACCGACGGCCGACTGAGCGCGTGGCCGCGCACACCGCGCGCCGCTGACCCGCGCGCACCCGCCCGCTTGTGAGCGCCGACAAGATGACCTCACGGGCGGGCGGGAACAACCACGTCCGCGCACGCCGACACCGGCACACCCACCCCCGCGTTTCACCAAGCGTCGCGGCTCACAGGGCGATCAGCCCCGCCGCCGTCTCCCGGAAACCGCAGGCGTCGAAGTAGAACGGCCGCAAGTGCTCTTCGAAGTCGACGTGGAGCCACTCGCACCCCGCGGCGCGGCTGCCTTCCGCAGCCGCCTCGACGAGTGCGGCGCCCACTCCCCGCGACCGGCTGCCCGGGGCGACGACCGTGTCCAGGACGAACGCGTGGGCTCCGCCGTCCCAGATGACGTTCACGAAGCCGACCAGCCGGTCGCCCTCATACGCGCACACCCAGCCGAGGCTGTGGCGCTCCAGCCGCGCGCGCCACGCCGTCCGCCCGGGCGGGTGGCCGAAGCCTTCCGCGTGGAGTTCGTCGAGAGCGGCGTCGTCGAAGTCACCGCGCCATACATGGCTGATCGTCATGACACCCCCCACGGCCGTACGGGCAGGAGGAAGGGCACGGTCACACAGCACCGCTCGATACGGGCACACGGAGAGTCGTTCATGCCGCGCATCCCATCACGCGGAAGCAGCCCCACGCACCCAGGATTCAGCGCATCGGAGGGGTGGTCGACCGGCGGTCCGGTCGCCGGCGCCGATGTGCGGCGGATACACCGATGCCCGCCTCCGCGTACAGCGGGGGCGGGCATCGGATCGGAGCGCTGGGCCGGCCTTGCACCTGCATCTCCCCACAGGAAGTGGGGCGTCTTTCCTTGGACCACCAACGCGCGGCCGGAGTGGGGAAGTTCTTCCCGACCGGCTCAAGATCAACCCTACCCCATCCCGGCGGTGGGAACGGCCACACGCGAGCCGCCCGGCCCTCCCGCCCGGCGCACCGGCCCACCGGCCCACCGGCTCCACGACGGTCTAGGGTGCGGCCTCCGCCACCAGCCGAGGCCCGTTGCTGGCAACGCTGTTGACCGCCGTCGAGACCCGCCGTGCGGCCAGCAGGCCGCCCGCGGGCCGGGTCAGCAGGGCGCGCAGTTCGTCCGGGTCCTGGTGGCGCGGGTCCAGCCAGGCGTCGTAGTGGTCCTTGGTGAGGGCGAGCGGCATGCGGGGGTGCACCCGGCCCGCCTCGTCGGTGGCTTCGGTGGTGATGATGGTGCAGCTCACCAGCCAGGCGGCGGGGTCGTCGTCGCGGTCGACGGCCGGGTCGCGCCAATACGCGTACAGCCCGGCGAGCGCCATCACCCCGTCGTCCTCGGGGTGGATGAAGTAGGGCTGTTTGCGGACCTTCCCGGTGCCGGGGTCCTCGGCCTGCTCCCACTCGTAGAACCCGTCGGCGGGCAGCAGGCAGCGGTGTCTGGCGAACGCGCGGCGGAAGGCGGGTTTCTCGTGCACGGTCTCCACCCGTGCGTTGATCATCCGGGCGCCCGCCTTCACGTCCTTCGCCCACGACGGCACCAGGCCCCAGCGCAGCGGACGCAGTTGTCTGCCCGGCGCCGCGTCGCCGTCGCCGTCGCGCGCGGCCCGCTCCAGGACCGCCCAGACGTCGTCGGTCGGCGCGACGTTCCAGCTCGGCGCGAGGGTCTCCGGGGGCGGCCAGTCGGTCACGTGGAAGAGCCGCACCAGGTCGTCGGGGCTGCGCGCGGAGACATAACGGCCACACATGCGCCCACTGTGCCACCGGGAGGGGCCCGCGATCCGATACCGCCCCGCCGTGTCGGCTGCCGCGGTGGGACCGGACCCTGCGCGATGATCGGCCCATGAGTGGAATCATATTGATGTCCGATCCGCAGGTCGCCGCCGTACCTGTCGCGGAGTGCGGTGAACGCCTCGTCGACGTCCGCGCCGGTGGTCGGCTGCTGGTCGATCCGCGCAAGCAGGACCCGGCCGACGCCTTCGCGTGGCTGCGCGAGGGCGTGCTGGAGCGGCTGTTGAAGGCGCAGGCGCTGCTCCCGCCGGGCGTGCGGCTGCTGTTCGTCGAGGGGTACCGGCCGCCCGCGCTCCAGCGGGAGTACTTCGAGGAGTACGCGGACGAGCTCCGGGCCCTGCACCCCGAGTGGCCCGCCGACCGGATCCACTCGGCGGCCAGCCGCTATGTCTCCCCGCCCGACATCGCCCCGCACAGCGCGGGCGCGGCCGTCGACCTCACCCTCGCCGACGCCGAGGGGCGCGAACTCGATCTGGGTACGCGGATGAACGCGGGCCCGGAGGAGAGCGGGGGCGCCTGCTACACCGATGCCGCCGGCATCGGCGAAGAGGCCCGCGCCAACCGGCGGTTGCTCGGTGGTGTGCTCACCGCCGCCGGGCTGGTGAACTACCCCACGGAGTGGTGGCACTGGTCCTACGGCGACCGCTACTGGGCCCTGCTGACGGGTGCGAGCGCCGCCTGCTACGGCCCGAGGGAACTCACCGCGCACGGATGACCGGTCCGGCCGCGCCCAGCCGCCGCCCGGGCGTTCGGCGGCGGCCTTCGGCGCGGTACCACTGGTGGCCGATCAGCAGCGCGAGCGCCAGCTCGACGGCGTCGCCGCCGTAGTACATCAGTTGTGCCGCCGCGTGCAGGTCGGCCGCGGTGTACGCCGTGCCGGGCGGGCCGTGCGCGTACAGGGACTTGGCGAGGACGGCGTGCGCGGCCGAGGCGGCCAGCAGGATCAGGGCGCGGGTGAGGGTGGCCGGGCGGTGGCGCACCGGTTCGCGGGCGAGGACCGCGAAGGTGAACAGGCAGCCCGCGAGGAGGAGATGGAGGTGCACCACCGCGTCCAGGGACGGTGTGTGATGGGTCCTGGCCAGCAGGGGTGTGCGGTACAGGAGCCAGAGGCCGCCGACGTCGAGGACCGCCGCCACCGGTGGGTGCAGGAGCAGCGCGACGGGCCGCGAGCGCGCCAGCGCGACCAGGGTCCGGCGCGGTGGCCCGGGCGGCAGGGCGCGCAGCGCCAGGGTGACCGGCCGCCCGGCGGCGAACAGCAGCGGGGCCGCCATCGCCGTGCCCAGGTGGCCCGCCATGTGGTGGGTGAAGGGCCGGCCCGTCACCGTGGCGTCATGGGCGGCGGTTCCCGCGACCGAGGCGACGAGGACCACCGCTCCCGCCGTGAACGCCGCGTCGCGCCGGCGCGGCCATGGATCGCCGCGCCCCCGCAGCCGGGCCGCCGCCACCAGGTAGGGCACGCCGAGGAGGACGGCTACGGCGACGGTCGCCGCGATCACCGCCCGGCCCGGGCGCGGACCAGGAGTACGGCACCGGCCACCAGGAACAGCACGGCGAGGGAGTTCCACGTCCAGTCGTACGGCGCCAGGTCGACGCCGTACCGGATCTGGTGCAGCCGCAGGCCCTTGTGCTGGAACGTGCCGTCGTACAGCTGGAAGCCGCCCAGGCCCAGCAGGAATCCGGCCCACCACGTGCCGTGGGCGAAGGCGCTCCGTCTGCGCAGGTCGGCGTAGAGATAGAGGCCCGCGACGATCGCCAGCCAGCCGAACGCGTGGAAGAGGCCGTCCGAGACCAGGCCCACACCGCTGGTCGACCTGTCGTAGAAGTGGTGCCAGTGCAGGAGTTGGTGGAAGACCGTCTCGTCGACGAACGCCGCCGTTCCGACACCGACCAGGACGCCGCTGGTGACGTTGCGCGCGCTCATGCGGAGCGCCTCGTGGACATGGCCCGCTCCTCCCGTGCCGCGTGGCGGTGAGGCTCGGCGGAGTCGACGGCCTCGACCGCCCTCCGGCGTACCCCCGGGCCCCCGCGCGAAACGGCACCGGCCGCCGGGTCGGCCGGTTTCAGACCTCCGTGGACGCCGCGACCGCCTTCGGTGCCCGCCGCAGCCCGCGGATGGGTGGGCTGGCGAGGAGGGCGGCGGCGCAGCCGAACGCGGCCACCGTCGACACCAGCAGCAGCCGGTGCACCCCGACGAGGGAACTGGCCGGTCCCGCGACGGTCTGGCCCAGCGGTACGGCGAGGATCGAACCGGCCACCTGGTAGGCGGCCACCCGGTTCAGCCGGTCCTGCGGTATCTGCGTCTGCACGGTCGTGGACCACTGCACGCCCCAGAAGGCCCAGCCCACCCCGCTCACCGCATAGCCGAGCATGAGGAGCGGCAGCGCGGGGACGAGGGCGGCGGCCAGCGGCATCATCGGGAACAGGAGCATCGCGATCCCGCCGCCGAGCAGGGGCCGTGCGGGCCGCAGCCGTATCGCGGCCAGACCGCCGACCGCACAGCCCGCGCCGAACGCGGCCTCGGCGTAGCCGAACGCCGCCTTGCCGTGCGCGTCGATGATCGAGATCGCGCCGACGGGGGTGACCGGGCCCCAGACGAAGACCCCCAGCACCCACCAGATCAGGATGACGCCCCACAGCCAGGACCGGGAGCGGAACTCCTGCCAGCCCGTACGGAGACTCGTCAGCGTCGAGTCGGAGCGGTCCGCCAGGAACGGCGGCAGCCGCAGCGCCGCCAGGCACAGACCGCTGATCGCGAAGGTGGCGGCGTCGATCGCGAACGCCCAGGCCGCCGAGGTCGCGGCGACCAGCGCCCCGGCCAGCGCGGGCCCCGCCATCTGCGCGAACCCCTCGCTGACCCGCAGCACCCCGTTGGCCTTCTGGGCGTCCGCGGCGACCTGCGGGACCAGGCTGGAGGTGCCGGGCTGGAACATCGCGGTCGCGGTGCCGCCGATCAGCGAAGTGCCGATCATGAACCACAACGCGGGCTGCCCCAGCCAGAGATACGCCGCCAGCGCCCCCTGGACCGCGAACCGGGCGGCGTCGGAGCCGATCATCAGCGGCCGGGGGTGGAAGCGGTCGGCGAACACTCCGCCGAAGACGACGAAGAGCGCGAACGCGCCCATCCAGGCGCCGAGCGCGTACCCGACGCCGCTGACTCCGTATCCGAGGGACAGCATCGCGACGGCGGTCGCCACCGGGATCATCGTGTCCCCGACCTGCGACACCACCCGGGCGGTGAAGTAGAGCGCGAAGTTCGGCGTCCACAGCCGGGGCTCCGAAGCCGCGCCGTCGATCACGGCCGACGGCGCGACCGGCCTCCCCCGGGCCGAATCGCCGCTCGGCGCAAGGCCCTTGGACGGGTCTTCGTGGAGGGCCGCGCTCCCCCGGTCACCGGGGCGCGATGACCGACGCAGTCGCATGCGGCGGATCTTCGCACAGACCGCTCGCGCGGGCCCACCGATTAAGCGGCGGGCGGCGGTTCGATCATGTCGGCGGGCGGCGGTTCAGCGGTCCGGGCTCCAGCCGCCGAAGCGGGCCAGCAACTTCCGCGCGGCGTCGGGGGAAAGGCCGAGCGCGGCGGCGGTCTGCTGGTCCGTCATGTCCCACTCGGTGTCGCAGGCCGCCCAGTAGCCGACGCGCGCGGCCACGATCTCCATCTGCCGGGCGGCCTTCACCCCGGCGACGGGGCAGTCGTGGGTGAGCTTCTCGATCTCCGTCTCCAGCTGTTCCAGCAGCGCGGTGACCGTCTCGGGCAGCGGAACCGTCGTGGCCCCGACCGCGAGTATGTGGCCGTCCCAGTCGCGCAGACAGCGCCCGGCGTCCTCAAGTGCCGCCTCCCACAGCGACGTCCGGCCGATCGCCGCCCAGTCCAGCGCGGCCTCCGGGCCGGTCCAGCCGCACGCGCACACCGCCCGCAGCACGGCCGCCCTCGGCACACCGGCGAGCCGCCCGTCGTAGACGCTCCAGTGGTCCACCGGCCGCCCGCGGCCGTCGGCGCCCGCGCCCCCGTCGTCGAGGAGCACGGGCCCGGGAACACTGCCATCGGCCAGCAGGACACCCACCCGGCCCTCGTGCGAGGCACCGTACTCCTCCGTCACCCAGCTCTGCTCCATCACACACCCCACCCCTCGGCTCCCCGGGCGCCTGCCCGCGCCACCATGACGATCCCGCATCCCGGAAGCCGACAACCCCGAAATTCCGCCCGACATGGGCCCGGCCGGGCGCACGGGCTCATGACCGGCGCACGCCCGGAACGAACACCCCCACCCCGGCGACGGCGACGCGCCCGCGCGCCGTCCGTCTGCCGGGACGCGGGGTGCGGGGTGCGGGGTGGGTCCGAGCACCACTCTCCTCAAGCGGGTGTCGCAGGTTCGAAGCCTGCCGCTCACCGCCGCCAGAACAGATGGTGGGTGACCCCGCTCGGGCTCGGCACCACATCGACGTGGAAGCGGTCGAGCAGTTCGTCCGGGGACTCCCACAGCCGTACGCCGGATCCGAACCGGATCGGTGAGACCGCCACGTGCAGGGCGTCGACCAGGTCGGCGTCGAGGAACTGGCGGATCGTGGTGGCCCCGCCGCCGAGCCGGACGTCCTTGCCGTCGGCCGCCTCCCGCGCCTGCTTGAGGACGGTCGCGGGGTCGCCGTCGACGAAGTGGAACGTCGTGTCGGAGAGGGTGAACGAGGGGCGGGGGTGGTGGGTCATGACGAACACGGGGGTGTGGAAGGGGGGTTCGTCGCCCCACCAGCCGAGCCAGTCGTGGTTCTCCCACGGCCCGCGCTGGGGGCCGAACTTGTTGCGCCCCATGATCTCGGCGCCGATGTTGTGGGAGAAGTCCCGTGTGAGGTAGTCGTCGAGGCCGCGGCTGCCGCCCGGTTCGGTACGGTTCGGCCAGCTCGCCGTGGCTCCCGCCCAGGCGAACATGGTCCCGGGGTCGACGTCCCCGAAGGGCCGCTCCAGGGTCTGGTTCTCACCGGCCGCGTAGCCGTCCAGCGAGACGTTGAAGTTCTGCACCTTCACCAGCTGGGTCATGCCTGTCCTCCCATGGTGTCGACGGTCGACCACCTTGAGACCGTCCGGCGCGGGAAAACTCATCGCCCGGACGTCGTCGACTCGCCACGGGGATACCGGCACGATAGATTGAACGCGTTCAAATTATCGGGACGCGGGGGTTTCGTATGTCCGTCGACGTGGTTCCTTCCGATCGCCGGGTGGGACGGGTGCTGGGCCGCATGGGGCGGTGCGCCGCGACGTATCTGCTTCTCCACACCATCGCGTGGGTCGCCATCGCGCTGACGGTCCCCTGGGAGGAGTCGTTCCTCGACACCATGGTCACGGGGTGGGAGATGCTGCCGTTCATCGGCATACCCACCCTGCTCATCTCGGTGTGCACGGTCTCGGTCCACCGCCGCATGGACGTCGTACGGCTCCGCATCCTGCTGGGTCTGGCCCTCCTCCTGTGCGAGTGGCCGCTGCTCGCGTCGAGCGCGGCCGAGCCGCTGCGGTTCCAGACGATCGCCCAGATCGCCTACGCGGCACTGATCCCGGCGCCGCTCTTCCCCGAGGACTGGCTGGGGCCCCGAAGCCGGTGAGGGTGGGGAGGCGGACCGGCCTTCCGCCTCCCCGCCCACCGCGCCCGGGTCAGAAGTGCCGCAGCCTGAGCAGGAACTGGCAGCCGCCGGGGCGGTTGTCCGCGTCTATGCCCACGGTGACCGGGCTGCCCCAGTAGGCCGTCTGGTACTGGCCGGCGGGCAGGGTGTTCTTGCACTGGCCCGCGTCGCCGTCCGCGTAGAACTGGACGTCGAGCACCACGTCGGAGCGGCCGGTGACGCCGAGGGTGAGGTTGCAGTAGCCCGACCGGTTGTCGGTGTCCACCCGCACGCTCGGGCCGAAGGTCTGGAACGGGCGGATCGGCATCGCGTACGTGCCCTGGCTGCCGCACTGGCCGCCGTCGCCGCCGGGGCTGACCTGGAAGTCGTAGGTGAGGGACGCACCCGCGAAGGTGTTGTCCGGGTCGTACACGCCGAAGGCGAGCTGGCAGCCGCCCGGACGGCCGTCGGTGTCGAAGCGGATGGCCTGGCTCCAGTCCGGCGAGGTGGCCCACTGCTGGCCCGTTCTGCCGCCGCACTGGCCCGCGTCGCCGTCGGGGTTGAACTGGATGCCGATCGCGGGCGCC
The DNA here is from genome assembly GCF_041080675.1 of Streptomyces sp. cg36. Classification (NCBI taxonomy): domain Bacteria; kingdom Bacillati; phylum Actinomycetota; class Actinomycetes; order Kitasatosporales; family Streptomycetaceae; genus Streptomyces; species Streptomyces cyclosori. The sequence goes on from NZ_CP163520.1 coordinate 574,013, forward strand.
GCGGCACTCGGGGTCGCCGGTGCGGCGTGGGCCGCGGTGCCGGTGAATCCCGCGGCCACCAGCGCGCCGACCGCCAGGGCGCGGGCGAGGGGTCGGCGGCGTCCGGACAGCGTGGAACTGCTCATCGGGTTCCTCCGTGAGGTGTCAGGGGTGCGGGCAGGCACAGGTATGCCGTACCGAGAGGGTTGTCCGTGCACGTCACGCGCGGGGTCGGCGGCATGGTCGCGACCGCCTGCGCCGTTGTCCTGTGGTGCCCGGTGGGCGTCGGGTGGCCCACCGGTCCGGCGCAGAACAGCATCCGGGACCGCCCGGCGCGCCGACAACCCTGCCTCTGGCACATGGGAGGGGAATGCGCCCGGACGATACACGGCCCCCATCAGGCGACACTCCCCCGGGCCCGCCTCCCCGGCAGCTCACCCGGCGGCCCGATTGACGCAAAGCCGCCCTGGCTCGCGGGCCCGTTCGCTGAACCCCGCGAGAACCCGGAAAAAATATTTCCGCGGCGATGTCGAGAATCCGTGCCGGGCTCCGTCCCCGTGGTGAAGGCGGCCACAATGGGTCGCACCAGTACCGAGGAGAGCCACCATGGCCAAGTACCTGCTGCTCAAGCACTACCGCGGCGCCCTGGAAGCACCGAACTGCGCACCCATGGACCAGTGGACGCCCGAGGAGATCTCCGCCCACGTCCAGTACATGCGCGACTTCGCGGACCGCCTGGAGAAGACCGGCGAGTTCGTCGACGCCCAGGCACTCGCCCCCGAGGGCACCTGGGTCCGCTACGACGGAGAGGGGCGCCCGCCCGTCACCGACGGCCCCTTCGCCGAGACCAAGGACCTCATCGCCGGCTGGATGGTCATCGACGTCGACACCTACGAGCGTGCCGTCGCCCTCGCCGGGGAGCTCTCCGCGGCGCCCGGCCCGGCCGGCAAGCCCATCCACGAGTGGCTGGAGCTGCGCCCGTTCCTGTCCGCCCCGCCCACCGTCACGGAGTGACCCCATCCATGGACGAGGCCCTGCTGCGCGGCCTCACGCCGGGCGTGCTCGGCGTCCTCGTCCGCCGCGGAGCCGACTTCGCGGCGGCCGAGGACGCCGTCCAGGACGCGCTCGTCGAGGCGGTCCGCGTCTGGCCCTCCGACCCGCCGCGCGATGCGAAGGGCTGGCTCATCGCGGTGGCCTGGCGCCGGTTCCTCGACGCGACCCGGGCGGACACCGCCCGGCGCCGCCGCGAGGACCTCGTGGACGAGGAACCGGCGCCCGGCCCCGCGGTCGGGGTCGACGACACGCTCCGGCTCTACTTCCTGTGCGCCCACCCCTCGCTCACCCCGTCCTCCGCGGTCGCGCTCACCCTGCGCGCCGTCGGCGGGCTCACCACCCGCCAGATCGCCCAGGCGTACCTGGTGCCCGAAGCGACCATGGCCCAGCGGATCAGCCGGGCCAAGCGGACCGTCTCCGGCGTGCGGTTCGACCGGCCCGGCGACGTCGCCACCGTGCTGCGGGTCCTCTACCTGGTCTTCAACGAGGGGTACTCCGGCGACGTCGACCTCGCCGCCGAGGCCATCCGCCTCACCCGGCAGCTCGCCGCCGCCATCGACCACCCCGAGGTGGCGGGCCTGCTGGCCCTCATGCTGCTCCACCACGCCCGGCGCGCCGCCAGGACCGCGCCCGACGGCAGTCTGGTGCCGCTGGCCGAACAGGATCGGAGCCGATGGGACACCCGGGCGATCGCGGAAGGCGTCGGCATCCTGCAGTCGGCCCTCGCCCGGGACCGGCTGGGCGAGTTCCAGGCCCAGGCCGCCATCGCGGCCCTCCACGCGGACGCGCTGACCGCCGAGGAGACGGACTGGGTACAGATCGTGGAGTGGTACGACGAGCTCACGGCCCTCACCGACAGCCCGGTGGTGCGGCTCAACCGCGCGGTGGCCGTCGGCGAGGCGGACGGGCCGCGCGCCGGACTCGCCGCGCTCGCGGAGCTGGACGAGACACTGCCGCGCCGCACCGCCGTGGCGGCCTACCTCCACGAGCGCGACGGCGACCTGACGACGGCGGCGCGGCTGTACGCCGAGGCGGCGCAGAAGGCGGCCAACCTCGCCGAGCGCGACCACCTGACCCGCCGGGCCGCCCGCCTCAACACCCGCCGCGCTTGAGCCGGAGCGGCGGATTCGACGCGGCTGACCCGGCGCGCCCGGCCTCATGCGCGGCCGCGCCGGAGGAAACAGGTCAGGTGCGCAGCTGAGCGCCTCCAGCCCGTCGCGCACGGCCTCGAACGCGGGTGCCTAACCCCAGTCGGTCCGGCGCCGCAGCCACCGCAGCGCCGCCTCGCCCTGGGCGCCCTGGAACGCGCGCAGGGTGGGCAGGCCCGGTGGCGGCGCCTGGGTGGACTGGTGGAGGAAGTAGCCGGTCAGCGCGGTCAGGACCGTGGTGACGTCATCGGGGTCGGCGCCCCGCTCGGCCAGGTGCGCGTCGAGGAGCGCGGCCGTCTCCGGGCCGCCCCGCATCAGGACGCTGGGCCCCATGTTGACCACGTCGAACCACGCGGCACCCACGGCGGCCCAGGGCCAGTCGACGACCATCACCCGGTCCTCGGTCAGCAGCACGTTGTCCGCGCGCAGGTCGCCGTGGACCAGCGCGGTGCCGGACACCGCCGTCTGCCAGGTCTCCTCGCGTTCGGCCAGCCGGCCGAGGTTGCGCAAGGCCCATGGGTCGAGCCACTCCACCGCGCGCGGGTCCCGCCCGTAAGCGTCGGACAGGCGCCGCCAGCCCCGGAACTTCTCGCCCAGCCGCTCCCCGACCGTGGGCGCCTCGACCGGCGCGGGATCCAGCAGCGCGCCCAGTGCGGCGGACGCCCCGAGGACGCGGCGCAGTTCATCGCCGCGCCAGGGCTGCTCGGGCGTCCTGCCCTCCACGTCCTCGAAGGCCAGGACCACCCACCCCGCGTCCTCCACCGACAGAAGCAGCCGGGGCACGGGCGCCTCGGCGGGCAGGGCGGCCGTGATCCGTGCTTCGGCGCGGTGCAGGGCGGGGGTGTCGGGGTTCGGTTCGGGACCCACCGCCTTGAGGAAGAGCCGTCGGCCGTCGGCCAGCCGGGCCCGGGCCGCGACCCCGGGCGAGAAACCCCCGGGCTGGGTCACGGCGCTCTCCACCGGGGAACCCAGCCGGGCCTCGACGAGGTCGCGCACACCGTCCGGCACGGCCCACCACTCCCGGCGTACGCCCGCGGCCACGGGCACGGGCTCGGTCACTGCGGCGGTGTCTGTGCTCATGGCGCCATGATCCGGGCACACGCGGTGCGAGGGCAACGTGATTTGGACACACCAGCGGAGCTGCCCCGCCCCGGCTCACCCCCGTACCCGCCGCGCCCGCCCCCGGCGCCCGCCCACCGGACCGCCAGGGGCGAAGCCGCTGCTCAGCCGGTCGCCGCCAGGGCGCTCGCCGATGCGCCCATGGCCTTCCACACGCTTCCGCGCCCCGTCCAGCGCGATACGTCCTGCCCGTTGGAGCCGATCCGGTAGACCGACTGGGCACCCACGGCGAGGCTGACCCCCGCCTCGCCGATCGGGGTCCACGCGCCCGGTACACCCTCGTACTTGAGGGCCCGGCCGGAGCTGTCGACGGCGAAGAGTCCGGCGCCGCCCGCGTACAGTCGGCCCGCCGGGCCGCCGATCTTCTGCCAGTTGCTGCCCCTGCCGTTGCCCAGCCAGATCTCCTTGCCGTCGGGCGAGAGCCGGGCAACGTAGTCCGGCCCGACGGCGAAGTCGGAGCCGGGGCCGCCCGCGCTGAACCAGATGGTGCCGTACCCCGAGTAGCGGTTCAGGACGCCCGTCGTCGGATCGGTGGCGAAGAGTCCCGCGCCGCCGGCGTACAGCCGCGCGGCGCCCCCGCCGATGACGCTCCACTCGGCACCCACCCCGTTCCAGCGCACCACCGCGTGCCGGTCCTCCGTGATCGCGTAGAAGCCCTCGCCCGCCGTGATGAACTGCTCGCCGGGCGAGCCGATCTGGGACCAGGTACTGGAGGGTTCGTCGAACCGGAAGATGCGGCCGTCGTCGGGGTTGGTCATGAAGACACCGGCCGCACCCGCGTAGATCTTGTCGGCGGCCGGGCCGATCACCTTCCAGGAGCCGTCGCGTCCGGTCCACCGCAGGATGCTGCGCCGGTCCTGGGAGACGGCGTAGGCGGTCCCGCCCGACTGCTCGACGGGCGGGGCCGAGGGGGCCGGGGGCAGGACCACCGACCCGGTGGGCCCGGCGGTGGGGCGGGGGCGGCCCGGGCCGCCGGGCGACGGCGTGGCCCCGGGCCGCGCCCGCGACGGTGACGGGGACGGGGACGCGGTGGGGGCAGACGTCGAGGGCGACGGCGACACGCTGGGCCCGGGCCGGTCGGTCGTCCCCGGCAGTGGCTCCCGGGGGGCCGTCACGTCGTGGACGGTGGTCTCCTGGTGCCGTCCGACGACCACACCGACCAGGGCGGCGACCATCACCACCGCCAGGGCGAGGACGGCCGCGAGGAGCGCGAGCGGAAGGGCGGCGGGGTGGCGCGGGCGCGGCCCGGAACCGGCGGGAAGCGCCGGACGCGGACGGCGGCGGGCCGGGAGCCGGTCCGGCACGGCGGGCAGTCGGTCGAGGCGCTGGAGCACCACGCCCTCGACGACGTCTGCCGGGGCGCGGTCGGCCCGGGTGCGTTCCCACAGCCAGTACGCGTCCTCGCGCTGGAGTTCCACGAGGTGGTGGAGCCTGGCCAGTTCGAGGCGGAGGGCGGGGTCGGTGATCGTGGCCGCCGGGTTCTCCTCCCCCGGTGGCGGGGCGGGTAGCCGCGGCCGTCGTGCGGATTCCCGCCAGGCCCGTACGTCCGCGACGGCCCGCCGTACGTCCTCCCGCGTCGCCCGGGCGGCGATCAGCTGGTCGAGCGCCTCTTCGAGGTCCGGCCTTCCGGGCCCGGTGTCGGCGGCGTCACGCGCGGACCGGCGGTGCTGCTCCCCTGCCAGGTCAGGGGCCGGTCCGGCGGGACCACCGGCCCGGTCGTCCGCGCCGGGAACGGCCTCCGGCGCCGTCGGAGCGTCCCACCGCGTGTCGGGGTCGGCCGGTGCGAGCCCCTGACCGCGCACATCGGCTCCGGCGTGCGGCGCGGTGGACCCCACCGGGTCCGTCTGGCGCTGGAGCATCGCCATCATCGTCAGCAGTCCCTCGACCAGTCGGCCCGACTCGGCGAAGTCCTCCCGCGCCCGGCGCAGTGCGTCTTCCGCGGCCGGAGCCGGGGCGTCCGCGGCCCGCGCGGTGAGTGCCAGGGCGTGCAACCGCCGCGCCCGGTCCAGGACTTCCCGCTGCACCCGGGCGTCGCGGACGCGGTCCTTGACGACCGTGTGCAGACGGCCGAGCGGAATGATCCGGGCTCCGGAGCGGTATTCGCCCCAGACCGTCTTGCCGCCTCCGTAGCGCTGGGCCAGTTCCCGGACCGTGAGGCCGCCGGTCACCTCCCGCAGCAGCCGGGCCAAGTCGTTGGCCGCCTGCGATCTGCCCTTCGGCGCTCCTTGTGGACGCCCTGCTCTGGCCATTCGTCCCCCTGTTGTCCGCGGACAACCCCCGTCGTCCGCCCGTTCCGCGCCCTGCGCGTTCGCCAACGGGAGGATCCGGCCCGCGACCCCGCACGGCACGGTGGCGGAGTGACCGTGCCGGTCGCTCCGCGGCCTCCAAGGTCCGTACGACCAAGCTTTCGGACACCCCCCGCCAAAGCGCGCCACAGACAACACGGCCTGACCAGCCATGTCCATCACCACCGGTTTTTCCGTGTCTCGAACCCATGGGGCGGACCCGCGCGCTCCGCCGACCGGGCCCGCCGCCCCGGTTCCCGCCGCTATCACGTCGTGCCAGCTCACGTCGAACGCATCAACGGAGAAGTTCTGATGGGTCGTCACCACGGAGCCGGACATACGTATGGATGCCGTCGCGGCCACATTGGCCGGATCGGGTCTCACCGTTCCGCGGGCCACCGCCGCAGTCGCCCACGAGGACGCGAGGACGCGAGGTGAACGGCGCTCGCCCCCAAGGGGTTTGAGCACACCGGGGCGGACCGCCTCGCGGCGCCGCTCCCGGGCGGTCGCGGGCCACTCCAGACCCGTGCGAGGCGGTGGACGTAAGGTGGGCGTATTTACTCAGTCGTCCACGCACGCGTTGCGCCCTTGCGGCTCGCAGGGGTTGACAGAGAGGACCGCACCGATGACGGACGCCCGATCCGAGGCCGCGGCGGGAACCACCCAGCCCGGCTCGCCCCTCGCCTCCCCCGCCGCCGACCGGGCGACGGGCGAGTTACTCGAACTCTCCCTGGGCTATCTGTACTCGGCGGCCCTGCACACGGCCGCGCGTTTCGGCATAGCCGACCATCTGGCGGACGGCCCGCGCGACGCCGACGAACTCGCCAAGGCGGCGGGGGTCGACGCCCAGCACCTCTACCGGCTCCTGCGCTTCCTCGCCACCAAGGACGTCTTCCGCGAGGACGACGAGGGCCGGTTCCACCTCACCGCGCTGGCACAGCCGCTGCGCACGGACACCGAGCGGTCGCTGCGCGACTACATCCTGGTGCGCGGCGAGCCGGTCTTCTGGGAGTCGGCGGCCCAGCTCCACGAGGCGGTGCGGACGGGAACCACCGCCTTCGAGAACCAGTACGGCGTCCCCTTCTACGACCACGTGGCCGCCGACCCGGAGCTCGGCCGGGCCTTCAACTCCAGTATGGCCGCGTTCTCCGAGACGCTCACCAATGACGTCGTCGGGGCCTGCGACTTCTCCGGTGCGAGCACCGTCGTGGACGTGGGCGGCGGCCGGGGCGGTCTGCTGCGCGCGGTCCTGCGGCGCAACCCGCGGCTGACCGGCACCCTTTTCGACCTGGAGAGCGTGGTGGCCGGGCATGTGCTCGACACCCCCGAGCTGGCCGGCCGCTGGAGCACGCAGCCCGGCGACTTCTTCTCGTCGGTGCCGTCCGGCGCCGACGTCTACCTCCTCAAGCACGTGCTGGCCAGCTGGCCGGACGAGCGGTGCGCGGCCATCCTGCGCTCCTGTCGCGAGGCCATGCCCGCGCACGGGCGGCTGCTGGTGATCAACGCCCTGATCCCGGCGGGCAACGACCCGCACCCCGGCAAGACCATCGACATGCTGATGATGACGGTCCTCAACGGCAAGGGCCGCACCCGCGCGGAGTACGAGGCGCTGCTCGCCGCGGCGGGCTTCAGGGTCGCGCGGGTCCTGGAGCCGACCCCGCACGCGTCGGTCGTCGAGGCGGTCGTCGCGGGCTGAGGCGCGCCACGCCCGCCCGACTCCCGGGCCGGGGGCCGCACCGCGCGGCCCCCGGTCGTTCCGGCGTCCGCCGACGGGTCAGGGCTGGAGCCTGCTGATGTCCCAGCCCGCCGCCGTACGGTCGTAGCGCAGCCGCTCGTGCAGGCGGTCGGTGCCGTCGGCCCAGAACTCCACGCACTCGGGGACCAGCCGGTAGGCGGTGAAGGTCGCGGGGCGCGGCAGCGGGCGCTGGGGCGTCCCGAGCTCCCGCGCGGTGGAACGTAACGCGGCCACCTCGTCGAGTCCCTCCATCGGGCGGCTCTGGCGGGAGGCGGTGGACATGGCGTGGGTGAAGACGGGCCGCGCGAACCATATGCGGTCCGCCTCGGCGTCGGGCAACGGCTCCACCGGGCCGCCCAGGGTGATCTGCTGGCTGGTCTCGCGCCAGTAGAGGACGCCGGACGCCCAGGGGTTCTCCGCCAGTTCCCGGCCCTTCTGACTGCTGCTGTGGCTGAGGAAGACGAGGCCGTCCTGCGACACCGAGGTGAGCACCACGATGCGGGAGGAGGCGCGGCCCCGGGCGTCGGCGGTCGCCAGGGCCAGCGCGCGCGGTTCGCGCACACCGTGCGCGATGCTGCTCTCCAGCCACGAGGCCAGCAGCCCCATCGGTCCGGGCGGCGGTGTCAGGAATTCGGGGAAGGCCACCTCGATGCTGCCGGTGAGCGTCTCCGAACGGCCGCCAGCACCAATGCTGTTGGCGGCCTCGGCGGGAGGAACGGTGGTCCGGGGCAGGTCAGGCATGGGGCATCCTTTCGATTGTTTCGCCATGATGTCCTCCCGCCCCCATGCCGTCGAGATCGCAAGTGCGCCCCTCGAACACCGCCGATGGCTGGTATCCGTGGGTTACCGGGCGCTGCCGAGGTTGCGGTCGGCGTCGCCGCCGCGGAGCATCAAGGTGGTCTCCTCGATGCGGCGGAAGCGGCCGTCGGCGGCGAACTCGGCGAACACGTACACCTCCATGCTGACGGCCGAGCCGTCCGTCTTGGTGATGTCGACGGTGTGCCGGTCGGCGTAGCGGGCGCCGTCGTACAGCTCGTCGTGGACGGTGACCCGGCCGTCGGCGACGACGGTGCGCAGGTGCGCGATGTGCTCGACGAACCCGGCCCGGTCGGCCCACTCGCCGTCGGTGCGCTGGCGGTATTCCGGCGCGAAGTGACGGTCGGCCGCCTCCTCGACGGTGATGTCGCGGTTGAACAGCAGGTCGTCGAGGGCGGTGGCGATGCCGATGCGGTTCATGGTGGTTCCTTCCCCACGGAAGAGTAATGCGTGCGTCGCGCACGCTTCTGAGGGAACCGTACCAGAGGAAGCGTGCGCTGCGCACGCTATTCTTGGGGGGTGGAGAACGAAGTGGGACACGAGATCGCGGACGCGCTGGGCGTACTGCTGCGGCGCACCACCCGGGCACAGCTGCACCGGCAACTCACCGAGGGCATGGGCGAGGCGGTGGACGAGGTGACGTATCCGGTGCTCAGCGCGCTGGCCCGGACGGGGCCGCGCAGCGCCGCCGAGCTGGCCCCCGACGTCGGGATCGACCGCTCCGGCGTCACCCGCCGCGCGACGAGGCTGGAGGCCGCGGGGCTGGTGCGCCGCGAGCCGGACCCGGACGACCGGCGCGCGCAACTGCTCGTCCTGACCGAACACGGCCGGCGCACCGTCGCCGAGCTCCGCGAGCGCCTGGCCGCGCACATCACGGCCGGGCTCGCGGACTGGCCGCCCGGCGAGGCGGAGGCGTTCGCCCAGCGGCTGCGCCACTTCACGGCCGAGGGGCCCTTCACCTAGAGGGCGCGTCTTTCGCCCCTTGCCCGGAACGCGGACGGCCCACCCGCGGCGGATGCCCGCGGGTGGGCCGTGACGGCGGCGGGACTCGACGGACCCCGGGGCGCAGACCGGTTACGGGGCCATCTCGTACGCGCCGGAGAGCGCCTCCACCCGGTCCCAGACGCGCGCCGAGCGGGCCTCGTCCACGACCGGGCGGCGGACCGCGCCCAGCGCCCAGGTCTGCTGCGCCCCGGTGGCGGAGTCCTTGCCGTACAGCTCCACCGCGTGCGCGGAGAAGTCGCGTACGAGCACGGCGAACAGCTCGTCCAGCACGTCCTGGTCGAGGTGCGTGAGGCGGGCCTGCTCCAGGATCAGCTGGCCGTGGACCACCAGCGCGAAGAGCTGGCCGACGGCGAGCAGGAGGTCGAGGTCGCGGCTCTGCTCCTCGTCGGGCGCCGCCGTGGTGACGAACTCGCAGAGCGCGTCGGCCTGTTCGCGCAGGCGCGCCACGTTGGGCAGCTCGGCGTAGCCGTCGTAGGCCGCGCGCCAGTCGTGGAAGCGTACGGAGCCGAGGCCCCGGGCCGGGCCCTGACGGAAGAGGAAGTCGTCGTCGGCCGCGTCCAGGCGGGTCGGCACGGCCGGGTAGTCCACCGGCTCCAGCAGGTGGTTGCGCATGAACTTGAGGATCAGGGCGAGGTTGACGTGGACCGTGCCCTCCAGCTTCGGCAGGCCGCGGATCTCGACGGCCGCCTGCGCGAAGTAGTTGTCCTTCTCGAAGCCCTTGGCGGCGATCACGTCCCACATGAGGTCGATGACCTTCTCGCCCTCGGTGGTCACCTTCATCTTCGTCATCGGGTTGAAGAGGAGGTAGCGGCGGTCGTCCGGTCCGGCGGTGCGGAAGTAGTCGACGGCCCGGTCGCTGAAGAGCTTCATGCCGACGAGCCGGACGTACGCGTCGGTCAGCTCGCGGCGCACGTGCGGGAAGGCGGTGACGGGGCGGCCGTAGAGGACGCGGTTCTGCGCGTGGGTGACGGCCTCGTACATCGCGTGCTCGCAGATGCCGATGGAGGCGGTGCAGAGGTTGAACTTGCCGACGTTCACCGTGTTGAGGGCGGCGTCGAAGGCGGCGCGGCCGGTGTGCAGGACGTCCTCGGCGGCGACCGGGTAGTCCTCCAGGCGGAACTCGCTGACGTACTTGGAGGAGTCGACGACGTTCTTGACCAGGTGGTAGTCGGCGCGGCGGCTGTCGGCGGCGAAGAACACATACCCGTCGGGGCCCTCGACGTCGGTGCGGCGGCCGAAGACGGAGACGAGTCCGGCGGCGTTGCCGTTGCCGATGTAGTACTTGGAGCCGGTGGCCCGGAAGCCGCCGTCGCCGTCGGGCTCCAGCAGCATGTCCGTGGAGTAGATGTCGGCGCCGTGCGTCTTCTCCGACAGGCCGAAGGCGAACACCTCGCCCTGGGCGAGGAGTTCGGCCGCGCGGGCGCGCGCCGCGGCGTTGCCGCTCTGCCAGACGGGGCCGAGGCCGAGGATGGTGACCTGCCAGGCGTACCAGTAGTCGAGGCCGTAGAACCCGAAGATCTCGTTGAGCGCGGCGATGCGGGCGGTGTCCCAGCGCTGGTCCTCGCCGGAGGCGTCGGCGGCCGGGGTGAGGAAGGTGGCGAACAGCCCTTCCTTGGCGGAGAAGGCCAGGAAGTCGGCGAGCCAGGCGCGGGAGCGGTAGTCCTCGATCAGCCGGCGCTTGCCGCGCGCCTCGAACCAGTCCACGGTGGCGCGCAGCAGCCTGCGGGTCTCCGGGTCGAAGTGCGCCGGGTCGTACGTACGCGGGTTGAAGAGCAGGGCGTCGGCCATGAGGGGTCGCCTTTCGAGGGGTTCAGGGTCTGGGGGGCGTGCCGGTGGGGCGCGCGGCGGATCAGGCGGGCGGGGGCGGAGAGGACAGACGGCGGACGGTGGCGAGCACGTCGTCGAGCCAGGCGATGGTCATCCGCTCGTAGGCGATGCCGCCGCGCAGCACGACGTGCTGGAGCTCCTGACCGGTGTCGAGCGGGGCGGGCGCGTGGGGCCCGGTGAAGTCGCGCCGCTCGCCCGCGAGATAGCGGTCCAGCCGGTCGCGGTGGGCCCGGCGGTGCCGTTCGACCTCCTGGATCACGGCGGCCGGATCGTCGAAGGCCGCGCCGCGGATCTTCACGGCGAGGTCGTGGCGCAGGCTCTCGGGCTCGATCGGCTCGTGCAGCCACCGGGTGAGCGCGTCGCGGCCGGGGGCGGCGACGGAGTACTCCTTCTTGTCCGGCCGCCCCTCCTGGGCGATCTCGCGCACGGCGAGCATGCCGTCGTGCTCCATGCGCTTGAGCACGCGGTAGATCTGCTGGTGCGTCGCCGTCCAGAAGTAGCCGATGGACCGGTCGAACCGCCGGGCCAGCTCGTACCCTGAGCCCGGCTGCTCCAGCAGGGACACGAGGATCGCGTGTTCGAGCGCCATGCCGCGATCCTTCTATGCAACTAGTTGCATAGACAAGCCGCACCGCCCGAGTGAGACCCGGCTCACCCGGGCGCACGGCTCCGGCGGCCCCCTACGCCCCGCTGACCGGGCGCGGTTCGCGCCACATCGTCCACAGCACGGGGCCGTCGCCCGGCAGCGGCACCTCCTCGCGCACGGTGAAGCCGAAGTGCTCGTAGAAGGGGAGGTTGGCGGGCTTGGAGGACTCCAGATGGACCGGCACGCCCGCCGCGTCGGCCTTGGCCAGACCCGAGCGCAGCAGGGCCGCCCCGTGCCCCTGTCCCTGGGCGGCCGGGTCGGCGCCGATCAGGGCCAGCGACCAGTGCGGCTCCCGAGGGGTGTGCCCGGCGGCCGTCTCGACCGCGTCCCGGAACAGTCCGGCCCGGTCACCGAGCATGCCGAGCAGTTCCCCGATGGTGTCGGCGTCGGGCACCGCCTTCTCCTGCGCCCGCGGCGGCACCCAGAACGCCGCCACCGGGGCCGGGCCAACCCGCCCGGTCCGCCCGCCGGTTCGGGCCGGACGCGCCCCGCACTGACCCTGTTCCGGCGGCGGGGGCCGGACACGCCTCCCGCTCCCGTCCGTACCGGCAGTCGCTGGTCAGAGGGCCGGAGCGGGCCGTTAGGGTGAGCCGACAGATCATTCGAGAAAGGCCCCGCACCCCCGTGACCGCGCCCCGCCCGCACACCCTGTTCTCCTTCGGCACCCTGATGGACGGGCAGGTCCAGGCCGCGCTCTTCGGCCGGGCCGTGCCCACCTCCGCCGCCTCGCTCACCGGATACGCGACCCGGCCGCTGACGATCACCGACCCGGCCGTGATCGCCACCAGCGGCCTCGACGTGCACCTCACGCTGCGGCGCGCGTACGGCTCCGTCGTCGAGGGCGCAGTACTGCGCCTCACCGACGAGGAGCTCGCCGCGGCCGACGCCTACGAGGTGGACGACTACGCCCGCCGCCGGGTGCGGCTCACCTCCGGCGAGACCGCCTGGGCCTACCTCGACGCCGAGCCGCTGCGCGCGGCGGCCCGCATCGTGATCGTCGGCGACAGCATCGCCTACGGGCGCTGCGACCCGAGCGGCGGCTGGGCGGGCCGCCTGGCGGCGGAACACATCGCCGCCGACGAGGAGGGCAACCGGGTCTTCAACCTGGCCATCCCCGGCAGCACCCTGCTCGACGTCCGCGACCAGACCCCCGGCGTACTGGCGCCCCGACTCCCCGACACCCTGCTGGTCGCGGCCGGGATCAACGACTCGGCGCTGCCCGTCGGCGCACCGGCCGGCGACGACGCGCTCGCGCGCGTGCCGGACCACCTCGCCGCGCTCGCCGCCACGGCCCTCGGCCACGACGCGCGGCTGGTCGTCGTGGGACCGGCCTGGCTCGACGAGGAGCGCACCGGCGACTACTACGGGCTGCGGTTCACCGAGGAGCGGGCGCTGGCCCTGCGCGCGTGCGTACGGTCCTGGTGCGCGCGGAACCACGTCGACTTCCTCGACCTGTGGGAGCCCCTGCGCAAGCGCGCCGACCTGCTCGTCGACGGTCTGCACCCCGACGCGGCGGGCCACCAGGAGCTCCACCGGCACCTCACCTCCTTCGCCCGCTGACCCGGCCGCCGCGCCCGGTACCCCTCCCGGCAGCTCCGGCCCTCAGACGACGAGGGAGGTCAACGCCGCCCACAGCAGCGGCGCGTGCTCGATCCGGCCGTCGGCGCGCCAGCGGTCGAGCTGCCCGCGCTGCCAGCGGTTGAGGCACCCCACCGGGTCGCCGTCCTCGTGGGCGGCGTCCACGGCGAGGACCGCCTCCGTCAGCGGCCGTACGGCCGGGGGCAGCCCGGCGAGGCGGTGGAAGGCGAAGCTCGTGGGCAGCACCCAGCGGGTGGCGGTGACCAGTTCGGCGCCGTTGTGGAGCATCGCCGCCGCCAGCCCGAACGACTCGGCGAACCGCAGGTCGCCGCCGCTCTCGCAGCCGATCAGGGCGACCCGGCGCGGGGCGGGCCAGAGCCGTCCGCCACACTCCCCGTCGGCGCGCAGCGGCAGCGTGCCGAGCAGGAGGTCCCTGGCCGACAGCGGCCGATGGGTGCGTACCGGCTCGGCCAGACCGCGCGTATCGGCGCCGCAGCACAGATGGAGGGCGCCGTCCTCGCTCTGGCCGCCCTCGACCGGCGCCCCGCTCACATGCCCCACGTACAGGAGCCGGCGCGCCCCTCCGCGCAGCGCCTCGCCCAGCCACTCCCGGTCCAGGTCGGTGCGGCGCAGCGCCTGTTCGGGGGCGGCGACGGACGGCACGGCCGTGTCCGCGTGGCGCCGGACGAGCTCCAGCAGCTCCGGGTCCGAGCCCGGCGGCCCCAGGACCGAGCCGAGCGGCGAGTCGGCGCGGAAGCCGGGGACGCGCGGGTCGAGGACCAGGACGACTCCTTCGGCGTCCGGCTCGTCGGCCCGGCGCACGGCCTGGCGCCGCAGGGACGCGGGCGCCGTGGTCACGACGTCCGCCAGGTCGACGAGCCGGACGCCCTCGGCCACCGCGAGCAGCTCCCACGGCACTTGGGCGACCCGGGGCGAGGGCTGGATCCGTACCAGCGGACGGCCCGCCCGCGCCGAGACCTGGCGGATCTGGTCCGTCAGACCCGGCGGCCACAGCGCCTCGGCCAGCAGGTGGGCGAGCCGCTCCTCGCGCCGGGGGTCGGCGAACGCGCCCGACTCGAAGGCCCGCCGCATCCCCTCCTCCCCCTCGCCCGGACCGGGCAGCGCGTCGGCCAGCGCCGCCACGGCCCGGTCCACCTCGGCGGCGGGGCCCTGCCCCGTGCCGAACCCGCGCGCCCCGCCCGCCCATGTCCACGTCATGAACAGATCACCGGCGTCGGCGAGGCGGATCTGGACGACGGGGCGGCCCGGCAGGTCGTCGGTGCTCCAGAACGGCACCTCCTCCTCGTTCACGATCCGCCGCCGGTAGCGGGACTCGGCGGCCCCGATGTACTCCTGGAGCGCGACCCGGCCGGACTCCGGCGCCATCCGCACCCTGGGCGGCGGTGCGACGCGCAGCCCGGCCGAGGCCGCCGCCCCGGCCGCCACGCCCCCGAGCGTCACCGGGCCGCTCCCGTACGCCTTGGCGCCCGCGCCCGGGAAGAACGAGGAGGCGCCCTCCGCCCGGACCGACGCCGTACGGTCCAGGGCCAGGGAGGCGCCCGCACAGCGGTGTTCCACCAGCTCGAAGAGGAGCCCCTGGTCGCCCCGGCGCACCGCGATCCGGAACGCCAACCGCATGGCCTCGTCTGCCAGTTCCAGCCACTGGCTGCGCGCGTGGGCGGTCGCGAAGCCGTAGCGCGCGGCTTCCAGGGCCAGCGCCGCGGGCAGGGCGAGCGCGAGGGCGGTGTCGAGCAGCTGCCGCTCGTGCTCACCGTGACCCGCCCGGTTCAGACCGTCCTCAAGGAGGCGGGCGAGCACGAGGTCGACCTGGGCGCACCGCTCGTACACCTCCCGCTCCTGGTACACCGCGCGGGCCTGCTCGGCCAGCCGCCGCGTCTCGGCGAGATCGCCCCGGTCGTACGCGTGCTGGGCGCCCAGGAGTCTGGTGTCGGCGGCGGCGATCGCGGCGCCGAGCCGCTCGAACCGGGCCAGGCTCGCGTCCGCCAGCGTGCCCGCGCGGGCCGGATCGCCGCGCCGGCCGGCGAGGAAGGCGCGGGCCTGTTCGCACACGGCGAGGTCGCCGAAGCGGTGGTGCCGCTCGAAGAAGACGGACGCCTGGGCGAACAGCTCTTCCGCCAGGCCGAGTTCACCCCGGCGCATCGCGGCGTACGCCCGGTGCGCCACCAGCGCCCGCACCTCACCGGTGTCCCCCAGCGCCCGCAAGCCGTCCTCGGCGCGGGCGAAGAAGTCCTCGGCCGGTTCGAAGCGGCCCGTCGAGGCGCAGATCAGGCCGAGGGCGGTCAGCAGCCGGGGCACGGCCTCCACCACGGCCCCCGGCATCGTCGAAAGCAGCGCCGACGCGTGCTCCTCCGCCGCTCCCCACTCGGCCCGCTCCATCAGCAGATGCACCCGGTTCAGCCCGAGCTCGGCCGTGCGCAGACCTTCCGGGTCCGCGAACTCCGTGAGCGTCAGCGCCGCTTCGTCGAGCGCGGCCAGCGCCTCGTCCAGGCGTCCGGCGCGGCGCAGCAGATCGGCCCGGGCGATCAGCGTCTTGAGGAGGGTCTCCAGCCACAGCTGGCGTCCGCGCGGTCCCATGGGCGCGGTCGCGATGTCGTCGAGAAGCGCCCGGGAGCGCTCGACGGCGTCCTCGGCGGCGGCCACGTCGGTGGCGGCGAGCCGGACGCTCGCGAGGTCGGACAGCAGGTGCGCCCGCAGGAACCGTACGTCGGGCGAGTCCTCCAACGGCTCGGCCAGCACCAGCAGTTCCTCGTAGACGGCGCACGCCGCCCAGAGGTCGGCCGCCCGCTGGTGCGCCTCGGCCCGGGCGAACCCGCTGTCGAACGGCTCTCCGTACAGCGGGGTCACGGCCCGCTCCTCGATGTCCGGCACGGTCAGTAGTCCTCGTCGGTGGCGGCGGCGACGGTCTCGGCGAGGAACGGGGTCCCCGGGGTGTGGTGCGCCGAGCCGTCGGAAGGCACCGGACCGGCCGCGGCACTCAGCCGCCGCCGGGCCAGTTCGCGGACCGCGTCACGGGCGGCGCGGGCGGCCGTCCCGGCGGGGTCGTCCGGGCCCGGGTCGAAGCCGGGCAGCAGGACGCCGACCTCGATGCGCACCGGCCCGGCCCCGTCCGCCAGTTCCAGCTCCGCCCGGCCGCCCCAGCTGTCCGCCCCGCGAACGAGGGGAACCCGCAGCGGGCGGCGGCCGTCGACGCGGACTTCGGCGGCCAGGGGCACGGCGGCCGTGGGCGCCGCCGGGTGGGCGAGGGCCTCGACCTCGATCTCCCGCCGCGCGCCGAGCGCGTGGGCCGCCCAGGACACGGCGGTCTCGGCCGAGTCGAGAAGGCCGGGCGGGTAGCGGTGCCAGTCGTTGGCCCCGGTCCCCCGGGCGATCGTCCGCCCGCCCGGGTCCGGCCGACGGCCCGCCGCGAGGGCGTAGCCGCCGGGCCGCGCGAACAGGGCGCCCAGGTCGAGGTGCGCATCGACCTGGTGGTTCCGTTCCAGCTGGGCCCGCAGATGGCGCGGCCCGGGGCCGTCCAGTCCGGCGCTGTCGGCCGCGTCGTCCAGCAGCCGCAGCACGTCGGCCACCCGGTCCGCCGCGCCCGTCGGCCCGATCCCCGTGCGCCACCACCGGATCAGCGGGTCGAGGCCCGCCTCATGCTCCTCGATCAGCTCGGCCGCGCAGTCGTCGGGCTGATCGGCGCCGTCGTCGAAGAGCTGGTGGCAGTGGTGGGTGAGCGCGGCCACCTCCAGGCCGAGCAGATCCGGTGCCAGCGCCGCGATCGCGTCGATGCCCGAGGCGGGCCACCAGCGCAGCGCCCAGTGCCCGAGGCCCAGCCGGGCGGCGGCGCCCGCGAGGGCTCCGGCCGCCACCGGTACGCGCGAGGGCCCGTCCGCCGCGGTGAGGTCGTGCACGGCGGCGGCGACGCGCTCGCCGTACACCGCCCACAGCCACTGCTGGGCCCGCCCCGGGTCATGGATCCGCGCCGACGGCGGACCTCCTGCCTCCATCAGCGGCCAGGCCAGGACCGCGCCCGCGACATCGAGCACGGTCTGCGCGAAGTCGGGCGCGGGCGAAGGGAGTTCGGGGCCGGACGGCACGGGCGCGGCGGTGATCCGGACCGCGCCGTCCGCGTCCCGTACGACGTCGGCGTACCCGGCGGTCGGCGTCATCACGCGCTCCTCGGCTCGTCCGCCGCGGCGGTCGCGGTTCCCAGGTTGCGCAGGGCCGAGCGGACCCGGGCGCGGTGGTCCATCATCACCGAGCGGGCCACGCCGTCGAGCACCGCCCAGGCCGACGCGAGGTCCGTCAGCGGCGCGTCGCGCACGTCCCGCCCGTGCAGACGCACCCACAGCCGCCGCATGTAGGCGGCCCAGGGGGTGCGCAGGTCCCGGGCGAGCGCGTCGAGGACGCCGCCGTCCGGATCCGGGTGCGGGGACACGGTCATCCTGCGGGCGCGCAGGACCGAAGCCTCCCGCCGCCAGCGGCCGTTGACCGCCCGGTGGGCCGCGGTGGGGCCCACGCCCCGGCCCGTGCCCAACGGGTCCAGGCCGACGGCCAGTTGACCGCCGAGGACCACGGCGACGCGCAGGCTCTCGTCGTACAGGCCGAGCGGGGCGCAGCTGCGGCCGGTCTCCCGCTCGACCAGGCCCGGCACGGCGGGAAGTTCCTCGCGCCGGGCCGAGGACTGGAGGACCACGAAGAGCCGCTCGAAGAGCGTGCGGTCCAGGGGCGCGGGCAGCGTGGCCGTGGACGCGCCCCAGCCGACCTCCGGGCGCGGTGGCCTGCGGCGCGCGGTCAGTCCGAGGTGGGCCGGCGGGCCGTCGCACCCCCAGACGGCGCTCTCGCTGCCCCACAGGGCCCGGCCGAACCGCCCGCCGTGGCCCGCCGCGACGACGGCCGCGTACGTGTCCGGGGCGGGCGCCCCGTCCGGCGCGCCGCATGCCTCAAGGAGTTCCGCCGCCGAGGCGACCGCCGTGGCCGCGTCGTCCGCGCCCGGGTCGCGGGGGCGGTTCTCCCAGGCGGCGGCGAGCTCCCGGTCGAGCCGCGCCGAGCGGTCCGCGTCGGCCAGGTGGTCCTTCAGCGCGTCCACCGTGCGGCCGTCGGCCGTGTCCGCGATCTCCTCGACCACGGCCGCCGCCAGCTCCTGCGCACCGGCCGGGGGCGCCCCGTGCTCGGCGGCCAGCTCGAAGCAGCGCTGGAAGTACAGGTCCTGCGGGTGGCCCTGCACGATGCCCAGCGTCCGGCGGGCCTTCTTCAGCAGGGTGAACCACCGTGCCGTAGCCGTCAGGCGCGCTCCGGACTCCCGGATCAGCGCGTCCAGGTGCTCGCTCTGCCCCGGCCCGAGGAAGTCCGCCGCGAGCTCGGGCCGCAGCGCGGGCCGGACCACGAGCGGCAGCACGATCAGCTTGACCGTGCGGGTCAGCGGCGCGCCGCCGGGCCCGCTCAGCGACTCCAGGCCGCTTCCCAGGGCGCGCCAGGCGCGGTCGATCACCAGGGCGCGCGGCAGGCGCTCGCCGGTCGGCTGGCTCGGGGGCGGCATGGGAGGAGCGTACGCCGGGCGGGAACGGGCGTACGAACCTGGGATCGGTAGGCGACCGCGACCGCCTAGCGTCCCCACCATCGGGCAGGACGGCGGCGCGCTCGCCACGACCGCGTCGCCCCCGCACGCACCGTCAGACGCCACCGTCAGGGGAGGAACACCATGGGAATCTTCAAGAACCGCAGGAGCCGCGAGGAGCGGGCCGCCGACATCGTCGGCCAGGTCGCCGAGGGCAAGGGCTTCTACGGCCGCGCCACCCGCGCGTTCCTCGGCTCCGAGGACTTCTCCCGCGTCCAGCAGTCGATCGGGGCGTACCACTCCGGCCTGGACGTGCGGCAGTTGCTCGCCTCGGGCGCGCCGACCGTGCCCGCCGCCGTGGTGTCGATCGCCGACACCGGCCGCCTGGTCAACTTCGACCCGGTCGTCGACCTGGTCCTCCAGCCGTCCGGCGCCGCCGACCCGGTCGCCCTGCGGACGATCGTCTCCAAGCTGCGGATCCCCCGCGCCGGTGACCAGGTCCTGCTGATCGCCGACCCCGCCCGGCCGGGCGGCTACCTCTACGCCGGGGACGGTGTGGCGCCGTGAGCGGGACGGACCGGTACGAGGCCCCGGCGAGCGACACCGTGCTGCTCGCCTTCGACGGCCGGGTCCTGGAGGTGTTCGGCTATGTCGACGACGCCCGCTACCACGTGTGGGAGGGGCCCCGGCTGGACTTCACCACCGGCCGGTTCCGCCGGCTGGCGATCACCGTCAGGAGCGGCCGGCGCCACAGCATCCCCTACGACGAGCAGCGGCTGCCCGCTCTGCGGGCCCTGGCGGACCGGATCGCGCGGAGCGTGGCCGAGGGGCGGGGCCCGGGATGAGCGTGACCGGGGTGCTGGAGCTGTGGTGGACGGTGCCCGCCGCGGTCGCGCTGCTCGGGTACGGGATGTCGCTGGCCGGGCTGACCCGGACCCAGCGGGCGGTGTGGGTGACCGCGCGCATCGTCGAGGTCGGGCGGCTCGCGCACGGCGACTCGCGGCAGGGCGGGATACCGGTGACGGTCGCGTTCCGGAACCCGGTCACCGGCGCGGAGTCCCGTCTGGCGAACACCGGCAAGCACGGCGACTCGGTCGAGGAGGCGTGGGTCGGGCGGGAGCTGGCGGTGCGCCATCCGCGCGGACGGCCCGACCTGTTCCGGATCGTGGTCCCGGTCGCGGGCCGCCGGAGCGGGCGCGGCGGCCCCGACTGCGCGGTCGCGCTGCTCCTGGTCGGACTGGTGATCCACGCGATCGTGCTCTGGGGCTACCCCTGGGCCCTGCTCGGCTTCGGCGCCTTGGTGACGGCGGCAGCGGCGGCCAGCCGCGACATCCGCGACGCGCGCGCCCGCGACGCGCGGCTGGCGTCCGGCGCCGCCGTTCCGGCCCGGGTGGTGGCCGTCACCAAGGACGTCTACACCGACGCGGACGGCGACGAGTTCGTCAGCCACACCCCCGTCATCGCCTTCACCACCACGGAGGGCACCGACGTCACCGTCCTGGCCGAGCACGGCGTCACCGACCCGGCCGGCTCCCTCGGCCGCGAGCTCACCGTCCACTACTGTCCCGCCGACCCCACCGTCTACACCCCCGACCGGGCCGCCGACCGCCGCAGCAACCGGCGGACCGTCGCCGCGATCGTCGTCCTGCTCGTCCTCGGCTCGGCCTCGACGGCGACGGGTGCGCTCACGCTGTGGTGGCGCACCCGCTGACGCGCGGCGGGTCAGTCGGCCGTCTCGAACCCCAAGGTCCGGGCGTAGAATGCGAGTTCGGCCTCCAGTGCGGTGATCACGGTCGCGGCCCTGCGGAAGCCGTGGGACTCTCCCTCGAAGGCCAGGTGGACGTGGTCGATGCCGTGCGCCTCCAGCTCCCGCACCAGGATCTCGGCCTGCCGCGGCGGCACCACGGGATCGTCCTTCCCCTGGAGCAGCAGGACCGGACAGGTACCGGCCCCGACATGGCCGAGCGGGGAACGCTCGCGGTAGACCGCGTCCGCCCCGGGCAGCGGCCCCACGAGCCCGTCGAGATAGCGCGACTCGAAGTCGTGCAGCTGGGCGACGAGCAGCCGTGGATCCGTGACGCCGAAGTACGAGGTCGCCGCCCGGAACACCACGCCGTGCGCGGCGAGGCCCGTCGTGACGGCGGCCAGCGCCGTCCAGCCGCCCGCCGAGGGCCCGCGCACCGCCAGCCGGTCGCCGTCGGCCTCGCCCCGGGCGGCGAGGGTGCGGGCGGCCAGGACGACGTCGGCGACGTCGACCACCCCCCAGCGCCCCTTGAGCCGCTCGCGGTAGGCGCGCCCGTACCCGCTGGAGCCGCCGTACTCCACCGCGACGACGCCGATGCCCCGGCTGGTGAAGTACGCCTTGGAGAGGTCGAGCACCGCGGACTCGTTGCCGGTGGGCCCGCCGTGGACCCACACGATGTACGGCGGCGGCTCGCCCTCGGGCCCGTGGGCGCTCGGGTGGGACGGCGGGTGGAGCGTGGCGTGGACGACCTGGCCCGCGGCGTCGTGGAACGTGGTCGCGCGCGGGACCGGCAGGTACGCCGGGTCGGGCGGGTCGTCGAGTTCGCGGCGCAGCTCCTCCACCGCTCCCTGGGCACCGGTGTCCAGGCGTACGACACAGAGGGGCCGCGCCGGTCCCCCGGCCAGGCCGACGACGGTGTTCCGGTCGGCGCAGAGCGCCGGGGCGAACACGGCGTATCCGCAGTCGACGTCGGTCAGGGTGCCGTCCTTGGGGTCGAGCAGCGCGAGCCGCTGGTCGCCCCGGCCGTGCACCACCGCGAGACGCCCGTCGGCGAGCTGGGCGAAGGGGCGCCCGCCCAGCTCCCACAGCGGCGCCGCGAACTCCTCGGCCGCCGGACGCAGCGCGCGGGGCGGGAGCTCCCCGTCGGGGTCCACCTCGTACAGGTTCCACCAGCCCGAGCGGTCGGAGACGGCGTAGAGGGCGTGGGCGTCGCGCCAGCAGGGCGCCTGGACGGCCTCCCGGGCGCCGCCGCCCAGGACCGTCCGGCCGGTGGTGGGACCGGCCGCGTCCACCGGTCCGACCCTCAACTCGGTGGCGTCCCAGGGCATGTCGGGGTGGTTCCAGGTGATCCAGGCCAGTCGGCGGCCGTCGGGCGAGGGGGTGGGGTGGGCGAAGAAGTCGGCGCCGACGGCGAGTTCACGGACGGCCGCCGGGTCCTCGGCGGCGGATCCGTCCAGCGGTACGGCCACGATCGCCCGGGTGATCGCGCCCGCCTCGCCGTGCGTCTCGCGCACGCAGTACACCTCGTGGCCGTCGGCGGCGAGCGCGAAGTCCGCGTAGCGCAGCGCGGCGGGCGCGGCCGGGCACGGGGTGAGCGGGCGCGGCGGGCGGCCGTCCGGCTCGGTGCGGTAGATCCGCTGGTCGGGAAGGTGGACGAAGACGATCTGCCGGCTCGCGTCCGCGGGCGACCCGACGGGCAGATAGGAGAGGCCGCCGTACTCGTGGACACGGCTGCGGACGTCCCAGGGCGCCGCCAGGAGGGCGCGGCTGCCGCCCTGCGGGGTGTGTTCGACGACGGTGGTACGGCCGTCCTCGTCCGGCAGCGCCTCCTGCCACCACACATGGCCGTCGGCCGCCAGGGGGAAGTCCAGGCCGGTCCGGGCCCGGGCCACGGTCGCGGCGTCGATGGGCGAGGGCCAGCTTCCGTACGGGAGGGGGGCGGAGCTGCGGGACGGGTCCATGGGCTCTCCTGGGTGCGGCGGCCGGCTCTCCCGGGTGCGGCACGAGTCGACGAGGACGGTCGGCTGGGCGGCCGTCCTCGTCTGGGGTGTGCCGGTCAGCAGAGGACCATCACGGTGGCCCGGACGAACGTGTCGTCACGGAACCCGTCGAGAACCGGACCGAACGCCTCGGCCGCGGTCCTGGGCGCGGTCGCGGGCGCACCGACGTGGATCTCGCGTTCGCTCTGCAGGGTCGCCTTGACCTGCTCGCCCGGGCAGTGCACGCCGCGGTTGGCGACCAGGACTTCGCTGATCTGGGTGACCAGCCCGGGGATGTCCTTCTCGGGCCAGCTGGAGACCGTGCTCTCGGTGTCTTCGAGGTTGAAGCGCTCGAAGACACGGGCCTCGGAGCGGCCGTCCCCCTGGACCATGAGCAGGTAGACCCGGCGGCCGACGAGTTCGTCGGGCAGCGCCGTCAAGTTGTCGATCACCGTCTGCGGCGACCCCATGAAGTCGTGCGTCTGACAGTCCCACGCTGCCGTCTTGCATGCCTTGGCAGTCGCCTCGGTCACGGGCCGGGAGGTCCGTCGGGACTCAGTGCCCATTGCGTGTACCCCCTGATCTCGGTTGACCGCTCTGTGGCGGTCAGGCCAACCGCTGGGCGGCGGGGGGTCGAGGCCGGAGTGCGGCCTGCGGCGAGTCGGCCGTCCGCGGTGGGCGCGGTTGGACGTTCTCGGACAGTGCGCCCCCTACCCAGAAATCCCCGGCCCACACTTCCCGGATTCCGGGTTGCCCGGTAGCGTCCGACCGGCGTCCGGAATCCGCTGCGTGGGGGTGGCCCGCATGGCAGTCGTCGCTCGGTACGGGTCGGCCCTCTCGCATCCCGGTGTGGCCCGGGTGGTGGCGTCGGCGTTCGTCTGCCGCATGCTGTCCGGGATGGTGAGCCTGTCCCTGCTGCTCGTCGCCGCGGACGCGAGCGGGAGCTACGCCAACGCCGGTGCGGTGTCCGGCGCCTACGCCGTCGCCCTCGCCTTCACCTCCCCGGCCTGGGGCCGGATCGCCGACCGGCACGGCTCGCGTACCGCGCTCGCCTGGGCGGTGAGTTTCCAGACGCTCTTCTTCGGCCTCTTCGTGACGCTGGTGGCCACTTCGGTGTGGCCGGGTCTGCTCGTTCCGGCCGCCTTCCTCGCGGGGACCGCGACCCCGCCCGCCGCCGCCGTGTCCAACGCCGTGTACATGGGCGTGGTGGCGGACGAGGAGGACCGCAAGACCCTGTTCGCGCTGTGCGGGCTGCTCACCGAGTCCGTCTTCGTCTGCGGACCGCTGCTGGTGGCGGCGATCGTGGCGGTGCTGCCCGTGCTGTACGCCGTGGTGGTCACCGCGGGCATCTCCTTCGCCGGGGTGTGGTGGCTGCGGGCGGCGCCCGCCGTCGCACGGGTGGACCGGGAGCGTCCGGCGCTGGCCGGGCCGGGGATGCGGCTCGACTGGAACCGGCGGCAGGCGCACATCCAGCTGGTGGTGGCCGCCGCCGCGTTCGCGATCGGCGGCCTCCAGGTCACGGTGGCCGCGCACGCCGGTGAACTCGGCACCAGCGCGGGCCTGTTCATCGCGGCGCTGGCCTGCGGCGGCGTCCTCGGCAGCTTCCTCTACGGCGGGCTGCGGCTGCCCGGCACCGGCCCGGCCCAGCTCACCGTCGCCCTGACCCTGTACGGCGGCTGCATCCTCGCCCTCGGGTTCGGGCCCGCCACCCTGCTCACCGTCGGCCTGCTCCTGGTGATCGGCTTCGTCAACGGTCCGGCCGACGCGATCGAGGCGATCCTGGTGGGCGAGTACGCGTCGGCCGGAACCCGCGCCCAGGCGTTCGCGATCCTGGTCGCGTCCAACTGGGTGGGCTTCGCCGCGGGCAGCTTCGTCACCGGTGTGGTGGTCCAGCACGCCTCGACCACGGCCGGCGCGTTGACGGCGGGCGCCGCGGCGCTCGTCGCCGCCGTGTCGATGACACCGTCCGCGGCGCGGGAAGAGGCGCGGCAGCGGGCGCGGACGGCCGGGCCCGGCTCGGTGCAGGCCCCCACCGGGCACCCCTGACCACCCGCCCCCGAGAGGACGAACATGACCGGTATGCATCCCGTCGGCGCCGAGGACCCCGCGGCCGGGGCCGAGTTCCACTTCTTCTCGGGCACCCCCGAATCCCTGGCGCCGCGCCTGTTCGCGCTCCCCCACCACGTGGTGGAACGCACCTTGTGGGCGCTGCTGCTGCAGGACCCCGAAGGCGCGCACATCCAGGTGCAGGAGCGGGCCGAGCCGGGCGCCGCCATGGGCCGGGTGCACGCCTGGGAGGGCACGGACCTGGGCATCCTGCCCGCCCATCTGATGACGCTCCTGCCGACCGCCTCGTACCAGAGCGTGCGCTCGGCGCTGTTCGCCCACGGCACCTACACCGATCTGGGCGCCGTCCCCTGTCCGCCGACCCCGCGCGGCGCGTTCGGCCACCCGCTCAAGCTGCGCACGGCCGGAACCCGGGTGCGGGCCTACGTCCTGGCGCTGTAGCGCGGCGGCCGGTCGTCGGCTCCGGGTCACTCCCGGGGCAGCTGCTTCTTGGCGTCGTCGTAGGTGCCCTCGCCCGCCGACCCGGCCGGGGCGTACACCAGGTGGAGGACGCCGGTACGGAAGGCTTTCGAGGAGGTGAGCGTCAGCGGGATCGAGGTCTCGCCCTCGTCGAAGAGCCGCATGCCCTTGCGGACCGCCAGGGGGTGCACCAGCAGGTGCAGTTCGTCGAGCAGTCCGGCGGCCAGCAGCTGGCGGACGACCGAGATCGAGCCGCTCAGCGAGATGTCCCCGCCCGGCCCGTTCTTCAGCGCGGTGACGCTCTCGACGAGCTCGCCCTCCAGCTGCTCGGAGTTGCGCCAGGTGAACTCCAGGCGCGTGCTGGACGCCACGATCTTGCGCGCGTCGCCGAGCACCTTGGCGAACCCGGCGTCCTCGCCGCCCGCCGCCTCGCGCTCCGGCCACGCCCCGGCGAAGCTGTCGTACGTCCGGCGGCCGAACAGCACGGTGTCGGCGCCGCCGAGGATCTCGCCGACGGCCGCGCCCATCTCGTCGTTGAAGTAGGGGAAGTGCCACTGGTCGGGCGCCTCCACCACGCCGTCGAGCGAGATGAAGAGTCCTGCGGTGATCTTCCTCATGATGGTCCTCCGAGGGGGTCGGTACGGTGTGCCGCCAGATAGGACGGCGGCGCGTACCGAAACTCATCGGTGGCCGGGGGGCGGATCGGCGGCGGGATTATTGCGAGCCGGATGCAGCTGCGCATTGATGGCGTGCGCGGTACCTTGCGGTCAGCGGACCGGCCGGGGGAAGGGGCAGCGGGGTGACCACGAGTTCGTCGCCGGCGCGGGCCGGTACGGCAGCGCACTCCGACGTCTCGGTGCTGCTGCGCCGCCACGGCCTGCGCTGCACCCCCATCCGGCTGCACACCCTGGCCATGCTGGGCGCCTCGGGGCTCCATCTGTCCGCCGCGGAGATCGCCTCGGAACTCCAGCGCCTGGCCGTGCCGTTCGACCCGGCGACCGTCTACCGGACGCTGGAGGCGCTGACGGCGGCCGGTCTCACCCACGCGGTGCACGCCCCCGGCCCCAAGCGCTACGGGGCGAGCACCGCGCCGCACCACCACACGGTGTGCGAGCGGTGCGGCCAGGTGGGCGCGCTCGCCAGCGAGCACCTGCGCGAGGCCATGGAGCGGATCACCGAACTGACCGGTCTGCGGCCGGGGGTGGCCGGTTCCCTCCTGGTGTACGGGCTGTGCGCCTGCTGCAGCGCATGACGGCACGGGACGCCCCCCGTCGGTGAACGGAAGGCGCCCCGCCGCGCGGCGGCCCCGGTGGGGACGGTCAGGTGAGCGTCACCCCTCGTCCTCCAGGTCGCCCTCCGTCTCCAGGTAGATCTGGCGCAGTTCGGCCAGCACCGCCGGGTCCGGCTTGGCCCACATGCCGCGCGACTCCGCTTCGAGCAGCCGCTCGGCGATGCCGTGCAGGGCCCAGGGGTTGGCCTGCTGGAGGAACTCCCGGTTCGCCGGGTCCAGGACGTACGCCTCGGTGAGCTTGTCGTACATCCAGTCGGCGACCACGCCGGTCGTGGCGTCGTAGCCGAAGAGGTAGTCCACGGTCGCCGCCAGCTCGAAGGCTCCCTTGTAGCCGTGGCGGCGCATCGCCTCGATCCACTTGGGGTTGACGACCCGGGCGCGGAAGACCCGCGAGGTCTCCTCGACGAGGGTGCGGGTGCGGACCGTCTCGGGGCGGGTGGAGTCGCCGATGTACGCCTCGGGAGCGGTGCCGCGCAGCGCGCGGACCGTGGCGACCATGCCTCCGTGGTACTGGAAGTAGTCGTCGGAGTCGGCGATGTCGTGCTCGCGGGTGTCGGTGTTCTTCGCCGCCACCTCGATGCGCTTGTACGCCGTCTCCATCTCCTCGCGGGCCGGGCGGCCGTCCAGCTCGCGGCCGTACGCGTAACCGCCCCAGACCGTGTACACCTCGGCCAGGTCGGCGTCGGTGCGCCAGTCGCGGGAGTCGATGAGCTGGAGCAGACCGGCTCCGTAGGTGCCGGGGCGGGAGCCGAAGATCCGGGTGGTGGCGCGGCGTTCGTCGCCGTGCTCCGCCAGGTCCGCCTGCACATGTGCCCGGACCCGGTTGGCCTCGGCCGGCTCCTCCAGCGACGCGGCCAGGCGCACCGCGTCGTCCAGCAGGCCGATGGTGTGCGGGAAGGCGTCCCGGAAGAAGCCCGAGATGCGCAGCGTGACGTCGACGCGGGGGCGGCCCAGCTCCTCCTGGGGGATGGCCTCCAGACCGGTCACGCGCCGGGAGGCGTCGTCCCAGACCGGGCGGACCCCGAGCAGGGCCAGCGCCTCGGCCACGTCGTCACCGGCGGTGCGCATCGCGCTGGTGCCCCACAGCGAGAGGCCGACGGAGGTCGGCCAGTCGCCGTTGTCGGCGCGGTAGCGCTCCAGGAGCGAGTCCGCGAGGGCCTGCCCGGTCTCCCAGGCCAGCCGCGAGGGAACGGCCTTGGGGTCGACGGAGTAGAAGTTGCGGCCGGTCGGCAGGACGTTGACCAGGCCCCGCAGCGGGGAGCCCGAGGGGCCCGCCGGGACGAAGCCGCCCGCCAGCGCGTGCACGGTGTGGTCGAGCTCGGCGGTGGTCGCCGCGAGGCGCGGGACCACCTCGCGGGCGGCGAACTCCAGGATCGCGGCGACCTGTTCGCCGTGCTCGGTGGGGACGGCGGCCGGGTCCCAGCCCGCGTCGTCCATCGCCTGCACCAGGGCGCGGGCCCGCTCCTCGGCCTCGTCGGCCGTAGTGCGGGTGGCGGCGGACTCGTCCAGGCCGAGGGCCTCGCGCAGGCCGGGCAGGGCGGTGGTGCCGCCCCAGATCTGGCGGGCGCGCAGGATCGCGAGGACGAGGTTGACGCGGTCGGCGCCGGCCGGCGCGGCGCCCAGGACGTGCAGGCCGTCGCGGATCTGGGCGTCCTTGACCTCGCAGAGCCAGCCGTCGACGTGCAGCAGGAAGTCGTCGAAGCCGTCGTCGTCGGGCCGGTCCTCCAGGCCGAGGTCGTGGTCGAGGCGGGCGGCCTGGATCAGGGTCCAGATCTGGGCGCGGATGGCGGGCAGCTTCGCCGGGTCCATGGAGGAGATCTGCGCGTACTCGTCCAGGAGCTGCTCGAGCCGGGCGATGTCGCCGTAGGAGTCGGCGCGCGCCATGGGCGGGACGAGGTGGTCGACGAGCGTGGCGTGGACGCGGCGCTTGGCCTGGGTGCCCTCGCCGGGGTCGTTGACCAGGAAGGGGTAGACGAGCGGCAGGTCGCCGAGGGCGGCGTCGGGGCCGCAGGCGGCCGACAGGCCCGCGTTCTTGCCGGGCAGCCACTCCAGGTTGCCGTGCTTGCCGAGGTGGACCATCGCGTCCGCGCCGAACCCGCCGTCGGAGCGCGCGGCGGCGAGCCACCGGTAGGCGGCCAGGTAGTGGTGCGAGGGCGGCAGGTCCGGGTCGTGGTAGATGGCGATGGGGTTCTCGCCGAAGCCGCGCGGGGGCTGGATGAGGATGAGCAGGTTGCCGAAGCGCAGGGCCGCGAGGACGATGTCGCCCTCCGGGTTGGCGCTGCGGTCCACGAACATCTCGCCGGGCGCCGGGCCCCAGTGCTCCTCGACCGAGGTGCGCAGCTCCTCGGGGAGCGTGGCGTACCAGCGCCGGTAGTCGGCGGCCGGGATGCGCACGGGGTTGCGGGCCAGCTGCTCCTCGGTGAGCCAGTCCTGGTCGTGGCCGCCGGCCTCGATGAGCGCGCGGATCAGCTCGTCGCCGTCGCCGGACACCAGGCCGGGGATCTCCGCGTCACCGAAGTCGTAGCCCTCCGCGCGCAGTCGGCGCAGCAGGGCCACGGCGCTGGCGGGGGTGTCGAGGCCGACCGCGTTGCCGATGCGGGAGTGCTTGGTCGGGTAGGCGGACAGCACGAGCGCGAGGCGCTTGTCGGCGGGCGCGATGTGGCGCAGCCGGGCGTGGCGCACGGCGATTCCGGCGACCCGGGCGGCCCGCTCGGGGTCGGCGACATAGGCGGGCAGGCCGTCGGCGTCGATCTCCTTGAACGAGAACGGCACGGTGATGAGGCGGCCGTCGAACTCGGGCACGGCTATCTGGCTGGCCGCGTCCAGCGGCGAGACGCCCTCGTCGTTCTCCTCCCACGTCGATCGGGAGCCGGTCAGGCAGAGCGCCTGCAGGATCGGCACGTCCAGGGTGGTGAGCGCGCCCGCGTCCCAGGACTCGTCGTCGCCGCCCGCCGACGCCTCGGCGGGCTTGGTGCCGCCCGCGGCCAGGACGGTCGTCACGATCGCGTCGGCGGCCCGCAGCCGGTCGACGAGCTCGGCCTCGGGGGCGCGCAGCGAGGCGACGTACAGGGGCAGCGGCCGGGCGCCGGCGTCCTCGATCGCGTCGCACAGGGCGTGCACGAAGCCGGTGTTGCCGCTCATGTGGTGCGCGCGGTAGTAGAGCACGGCGACGGTCGGGCCGTCCGTGTCCGGCGCGGGCCGCTCCAGCGGGCCCCAGGTGGGCGCGGGGGCGGGCGCCTCGAAGCCGTGGCCGGTGAGCAGGACGGTGTCCGACAGGAACAGCGCGAGCTGCTCCAGGTTGGCGGGGCCGCCGTGGGCGAGGTAGGCGTGGGCCTCGGCCGCGATGCCGACCGGGACGGTGGAGGCGGCCATCAGCTGGGCGTCGGGGGCCTGTTCTCCGGTGAGCACGATCACGGGGCGGCCGTCGGCGAGCAGCAGGTCGAGGCCGTCCTGCCAGGCCCGGATGCCGCCGAGGAGGCGGACGACGACCAGGTCGGTGCCGTCGAGCAGGGCCGGCAGGTCGTCCAGGGCGGTCCGGGACGGGTTGGCGAAGCGGTAGGCGACCGGGCCGTTCGCCGCACGGGCGCTGAGCAGGTCGGTGTCGGACGTCGACAGGAGCAGGATCTCGCGGGCGAGTGGTGCTCGCTCCCCGGACGGAGTCGGCATAGCGGCGCCTGGCCTTCCTCGGGGTCCGCGCCCCGGGCGGTGTCGAATGAGGTCTCCCGGGCTCCGGCGAAGCCGGAGGTCCGGGAGGGGAGTTCCTGACTCGCCCGCCCCTGGGGGCGTGCTCACAGTGGCGGGACCGCGCCGGTTTCGCACCGGGCTTCCTCCCCTGCCGCCATCCTGGCGGTCGTGGACCGGATGATCCACTGTCGAGCATAGTAAGGGTCGGGGGGCCGACACCGAGCATGCGTTCGGTGTGAACGTAGGTATGCTCACCGCCATGCCCATGGCCGCCCCTCCTCCATCACCCCAGGCCGCACCGGTCGCGCGGGACCGTGGTGACGCCTGCCCGGGCACCCTGCGGCTGCACGCGGCGGACGACGGCGCACTGGCCCGGGTGCGGATACCCGGCGGCGTGCTGACCGTCGGTCAGGCCCGTGCGCTGGGCGCTGCCGCGCTGCGGCTGGGCGACGGCGAGCTGCATCTCACCTCGCGCGGGAACGTCCAGTTGCGGGGTCTCGGGCAGACGTGCGGGGCCGAACTCGCGGAGCTCCTCACGGCGGCCGGGCTGCTGCCCTCGCCCGCACACGAGCGGGTGCGCAACATCGTGGCCTCGCCCCTGTCGGGCCTGGACGGCAACGGGCTGCGGGACGTGCGGACCTGGCTGACGGAGCTGGACGCGGCGCTGTGCACGAACGCGGCGGCGCGGGAGCTTTCGGGCCGCTTCCTCTTCGCGCTGGACGACGGGCGGGGTGATGTGGCCCACCTCGACGCCGACGTCACGGTGCGGGCGCTCGGCGAGGGCGCGCACCTCGTCCCGGGCTCGGTCGCGGTGGCGCCCGAGGACGCGGCGCGAGCGGCCCTGGCCGCCGCGGAGGCGTTCCTGGCCGCGGCGAGCGCCGGCGGAACACGCGCCTGGCGGATGTCCGAACTCGGCCTGTCCCAGGACGAACTGGACGCCCTGGTCCGCCGCCGCCTGACCGAGGCGGGCATCGGACACCTCGCCCACGACGCCCTTCCCTCCCACAGCGGCCCCGCCGAAGGTCCCGCGCCCGGAACCGTCGCGAACGGCCTGTCCGTACATGTCCCCCTCGGACGGTTCTCGGCCGCCCAGTGGCGGGAGGTGACGCGGACCGCCCGCACCGAGGTGCGGCTGACCCCGTGGCGCGGCGTCGTCGTCCCCCTCCCCGGGCTGCCCGCCGCCGAGGCGGACGGCCTGCTGGCCCGCCTCCACTCCGTCGGCCTGGTCACCGACCCCGCCTCCCCCTGGCCGCGCGTCGGCGCCTGCGTCGGGCGCCCGGGCTGCGCCAAGGCGCACGCCGACGTACGCGCCGACGCCGCCCGCACCCTCGACGCGGCGGCCGGCCCGGGGCTCCCGCTGTACTGGTCCGGCTGCGAACGCCGCTGCGGCCGTCCGCGCGGCGCCCACGCGGACGTGGTCGCGGCGGCGGGCGGCGGCTACCGGGTGGCGCTCGCCGGTGCGGGCGGGCCCGCGCGCACCGTGGAAGCCGACACCCCCTCCCAAGTCAGCGCCGCCCTGGCGGCGATCACCCCATGAGCCGTAAGCCGACCGAGAGCAGCGAGAAGAACGCCGTGACCACGCATGTCTACGAGAAGGACGGGGCGGCCATCTACCGCCAGTCCTTCGCCACCATCCGCGCGGAAGCGGACCTCGCGGGACTGCCCGCCGACGTCAGCCAGACCGCAGTCCGCATGATCCACGCCTGCGGGATGGTCGACCTCGTACGGGACCTGTCCTACACCCCCGGTGTGGTGGCCCGGGCCCGTGAGGCCCTGCGGGCCGGTGCGCCGATCTTCTGCGACGTGCAGATGGTGGCCAGCGGGGTCACCCGCAAGCGGCTGCCCGCCGACAACGACGTGCTCTGCACGCTCTCCGACCCGTCGGTGCCGGAGCTGGCGGCCAGGATGGGCACCACGCGCAGCGCCGCCGCGCTGGAGCTGTGGCGCGACCGGCTGGAGGGTTCGGTCGTCGCCGTCGGCAACGCGCCCACCGCCCTCTTCCGCCTCCTGGAGATGATCGAGGAGGGCGCGCCGCGCCCCGCCGCCGTCATCGGCGTCCCGGTCGGCTTCATCGGCGCTGCCGAGTCCAAGGACGCGCTGGCCGCGCACCCGTCCGGTCTGGAGCACCTGGTGGTGCGGGGACGCCGGGGCGGCAGCGCCATCGCCGCCGCCGCGCTCAACGCGATCGCGAGCGAGGAAGAGTGAGCGGCAAGCTGTACGGAGTGGGACTCGGTCCGGGCGACCCGTCCCTGATGACGGTACGGGCGGTCGAGGTCATCGCCGAGGCCGACGTCATCGCGTACCACAGCGCCCGGCACGGCCGCTCGATCGCCCGCTCGATCGCGGCCGGGCACATCCGCGCCGACCACGTCGAGGAGCCGCTGGTCTACCCGGTCACCACGGAGACCACCGACCACCCGGGCGGCTACAAGGGCGCGATGGAGGAGTTCTACGCGGAGGCGTCCGAGCGGCTCGCCGCGCACCTGGCCGCCGGGCGCACGGTCGCGGTGCTCGCGGAGGGCGACCCGCTCTTCTACGGCTCCTACATGCACATGCACAAGCGGCTCGTCGACCGCTTCCCGACCGAGGTGATCCCCGGGGTCACCTCGGTGAGCGCGGCGGCGGCCCGTCTCGGCACTCCCCTGGTGGAGGGCGAGGAGGTCCTGACGATCCTGCCGGGCACGCTGCCCGAGGAGGAGCTGACCGCCCGGCTGGCCGCGACGGACTGCGCCGTGGTCATGAAGCTGGGCCGGACCTACCCCAAGGTCCGCCGGGCGCTGGCCGATTCGGACCGGCTGGCCGAGGCGCGGTACGTCGAGCGCGCCACCATGGCCGGGGAGCGCCTCGGCGCGCTCGCCGACATCGACGCCGACTCGGTGCCGTACTTCTCGGTGGCCGTGCTGCCCAGCCGGGTCGACGCGGAGCCGGTGGCGCGCGAGCGCGGGGAGGTCGTGGTCGTCGGCACCGGTCCGGCCGGGCCGCTGTGGCTGACCCCCCAGACGCGCGGCGCCCTGGCCGCCGTCGACGACCTGGTCGGCTACACCACCTACCTGGACCGCGTGCCCGTACGGCCGGGCCAGCGGCGCCACGGCTCGGACAACCGGGTCGAGTCCGAGCGCGCCGAGTTCGCGCTCCAACTCGCCCGGAGCGGGCGGCGGGTGGCCGTGGTCTCCGGCGGTGACCCGGGGGTCTTCGCGATGGCCACGGCGGTCCTGGAGGTCGCCGCGCAGGACGCGTACAAGGACGTGCCGGTGCGGGTCCTGCCGGGGGTGACCGCGGCCCACGCGGCGGCGGCCCGCGCGGGTGCTCCGCTCGGCCACGACTACGCGACCATCTCCCTGTCGGACCGGCTCAAGCCGTGGGACGTCATAGCCGGGCGGCTGCGCGCGGCGGCCTCGGCGGACCTGGCGCTCGCCCTGTACAACCCCGGCTCGCGCAGCCGCACCTGGCAGGTCGGCAAGGCCAAGGAGGTGCTCCTTGAGCACCGGGCGCCGGACACCCCGGTCGTGGTCGCGCGGGACGTGGGCGGCTCCGGCGAGCGCGTGCGGACGGTGCCGCTGGGCGAGCTGGATCCGGCTGAGGTCGACATGCGCACGATCCTGCTGGTCGGCTCCTCCCAGACGTGCACGGCCCGGCGGGGCGACGGCGAGGAGATCGTCTGGACCCCGCGCCGCTATCCGCAGGCGTGACCTCGGTGGGGCGCCGCCCCACCGAGGGCGGCGCCCGGCGTCGGCGGCGATGCGGCCGGGCGGTTCGACGGCGACCGGGTCCGCTGGGTACCCCCTAGCCCCCGAGTCCGGCGACCCACCGGGCCGCCGCTTCGGGGTCGGGCACCACGGGCACGTCCCCGGGGACCGGGGGCCTGCGGACCACGACCACGGGCAGTCCGGCCTCGCGCGCGGCCGTCAGCTTGGGCGCGGTGGCCGCGCCGCCGCTGTCCTTGGTCACCACCACGTCGACGCGGTGGCGCAGCAGCAGCTCGCGTTCCCCTTCGAGGGTGAAGGGGCCCCGGTCGAGCAGCACCTGCGTCTGCCGCGGCCGGGGCGGCTCGGGCGCGTCCACGGACCGTACGAGGAACCACAGGTCGTCCAGGGCGGCGAAGGCGGCGAGGCCCATGCGTCCGGTGGTCAGGAAGACGCGGCGGCCCAGTGCGGGCAGCGCCCGCGCCGCCTCCTCCAGCGAGGCGGCCTCGTGCCAGCGGTCGCCCTCGACCGGGACCCAGCCGGGGCGCCGCAGGGCGAGCAGGGGAACACGGGCGGTGGCGGCGGCGCGCGCCGCGTGGAAGCTCATCGCCGCGGCGAACGGGTGGGTGGCGTCGACCACCGCGTCGACCCGGTTCTCCCGCAGCCACGCGGCGAGGCCGTCCGCCCCGCCGAACCCGCCGACGCGCACCTCGCCCGGGGGCAGCCGGGGGCTGGCGACCCGGCCGGCCAGTGAACTGGTCACCACCAGTCCGGGCGCGCCGTGGAGCAGTTCGGCCAGACGGCGCGCCTCCGTGGTTCCGCCGAGAATCAGTACGTGCATGGGAGTCCGGATCCGTTCATGAAGGGCAGGGAGGGTCGCGGCATGGGTGAGGCGAGCGGCGCCGGCGGGGCGCAGGGGTCCGGCGGGGCCAAGGGCGGTCGCGGCGCGCAGCTGGAGCACACCGGGCTGCGGCCCGGCTGGACCACCGGCGCCTGCGCGACCGCGGCCACGACGGCCGCGTACACCGCCCTGCTGACCGGTGAGTTCCCCGACCCGGTCACGATCACGCTGCCCAGGGGGCAGACGCCGTCGTTCGCGCTGGCCGCCGAGGAGCTGGGCGGCGGCTTCGCGATGGCGGGGATCGTCAAGGACGCGGGCGACGACCCGGACGTCACGCACGGCGCGCTGATCCGGTCCACCGTGCGGCGGCTGCCGGTGGGCAGCGGGGTGGTGTTCCGGGCGGGCTCCGGCGTCGGGACCGTCACCCGGCCCGGCCTGCCCCTGCCCGTGGGCGAGGCCGCCGTGAACCCGGTGCCCCGCAAGATGATGCGCGAGCACGTCGCCGAGGTCGCCGCGCGGCACGGCGGCAGCACGGACGTGGAGATCACCCTCTCCGTGGACCACGGCGAGGAGATCGCCCGCTCCACCTGGAACCCGCGCCTGGGCATCCTGGGCGGCCTCTCCATCCTCGGCACCACGGGCATCGTGGTGCCGTACTCCTGTTCCGCCTGGATCGACTCGATCCGGCGGGGCGTGGACGTGGCCCGCGCCGCCGGACGCACCCATGTCGCCGGGTGCACCGGCTCGACGTCGGAGAAGACGGTCGTCGCCGAGTACGCGCTGCCCGAGGACGCCCTGCTGGACATGGGCGACTTCGCCGGGGCGGTGCTGAAGTACATCCGCCGCCACCCGGTGGACCGGCTCACCATCTGCGGCGGCTTCGCCAAGCTCTCCAAGCTCGCCGCGGGCCATCTGGACCTGCACTCCGGCCGCTCCCAGGTCGACAAGGGCTTCCTCGCCGAACTGGCCCGGCGCGGCGGCGCCGACGAGGCGCTGGCGGCCGAACTGGCCGCCGCCAACACCGGTCTCGCCGCCCTCCAGCTGTGCCAGGCCGCGGGCGTGCCACTCGGCGACCTGGTGGCGGCGGCGGCCCGCGACGAGGCGCTGGCCGTGCTGCGCGGCGCGCCGGTGGCGGTGGACGTCATCTGCATCGACCGGGCGGGCACGGTGGTCGGGCGCAGCTCGGTGCGATAGCCGCGGCGGCCCCGGCGCGCGTGCGGCCGGGGCCCGCGGGGCGGCGGCGCGGTCAGCAGACGTGCCGTTCGCGGTCCCGCGAGTACAGGTGGCTGTCGCGGAACTGCTCGGCTCCCAGCGTCCGCCCGACCATGATCACGGCGGTGCGCAGCACCCCGGCCTCCTTCACCTTCCCGGCGATCTCCGCCAGGGTGCTCCGGATGACGATCTCGTCGGGGCGCGAGGCGTAGGCGACGACCGCCGCGGGGCAGTCGGCCCCGTAGTGCGGGAGGAGTTCGTCGACGACCCGGTCCGCGTACTGGGCGGCCAGGTGCAGCACGATCAGCGCGCCGCTGCGGCCGAGGGTGGCGAGGTCCTCGCCGGGCGGCATCGCGGTCGCCCGGTTGGCGACGCGGGTGAGGATGACGGTCTGGCCCACGGTCGGCACGGTCAGCTCCCGCTTGAGGGAGGCCGCGGCGGCGGCGAAGGCGGGCACGCCCGGGACCACCTCGTAGGGCACCCCGGCCGCGTCCAGGCGCCGCATCTGTTCGGCGACCGCGCTGAACACGGACGGGTCGCCCGAGTGCAGCCGGGCCACGTCGTGGCCCGCCTCGTGCGCGGCGACCAGCTCGGCGGTGATCTCGTCCAGGTTGAGCTGGGCGGTGTCCACCAGCCGGGCGCCGTCCGGGCACTCCGCCAGCAACTCGCGCGGGACGAGGCTGCCCGCGTACAGACAGACCTGGCAGGCGGCGAGCGTGCGGGCGCCGCGCACCGTGATCAGGTCGGCGGCGCCGGGCCCGGCGCCGATGAAGTACACGGTCATCTGTCTGCTCCTGGAGAAGGGGTGGCGGGGTGGGCGGTGGCGGGCTTGCGGGCGGCCCACTGGGTCACCGGCATCGCCTGCCGCCACCCCGTGAAGCCGCCCACGGGTACGGCGTGGGCCACCGCGAGCCGGACCAGTTCGCCGCCGTGGCGGCGGTGGGCGTCGGCCAGCAGTGCCTCGGACTCCAGCGTCACGGTGTTGGCGACCAGCCGTCCGCCCGGCGCCAGGGCCTGCCAGCACGCGTCCAGCAGGCCGGGCGCGGTGAGGCCGCCGCCGACGAACACGGCGTCCGGGCGCGGGAGTCGTTCCAGTGCGGCGGGGGCGGCGCCGGTGACGACCCGCAGGGCGGGCACGCCGAGGCGGTCGGCGTTGCGCGTGATGCGCTCGGCGCGCACCGGGTCGCGTTCCACGGTGAGGGCCCGGCAGGAGGGGTGGGTGCGCAGCCACTCGATGGCGATCGAGCCGGAGCCGCCGCCGATGTCCCAGAGCAGCTCGCCGGGTGCCGGGGCGAGCGCGCCGAGCGTGGCGGCCCGCACGTGCCGCTTGGTGAGCTGCCCGTCGTGCTCGTAGGCGTCGTCGGGGAGCCCGGGTACGGCGCCGAGCCGCAGGGCGTCGGGGGCGCGGCGGCACTCCACCGCGACGACGTTGAGGGGGTCGCCGGGCGCGTGGCGCCAGTCGTCGGCGACGGTTGCCGCCGTGGTGCGTTCCGCCGGGCCGCCGAGTTGCTCCAGCACCCGCATCCGGCTGGGCCCGAATCCCCGGTCGCGCAGCAGGGCCGCGATCTCGGCGGGTGTGGTGGCGTCCGCGCTGAGCACTAGGAGCCGCCGCCCCTCGTGCAGCGCGGCGGCCAGCCGGGGCACCGGGCGGCCCACCAGCGTGACCACCTCGACGTCCTCCAGCGGCCAGCCGAGGCGGGCGGCGGCGTACGACACGGACGAGGGGTGCGGCAGGACGCGCAGGGCGGCGCCCTCCTCGGCGAGGGCGCGGCCGATGCCGTAGAACATCGGGTCGCCGCTGGCCAGTACGGCGACGCGGCGCCCCGCGTGCGCGGCGAGCAGGCCGGGGACCGCGGGCCGCAGCGGCGAGGGCCAGGCGACCCGTTCGCCCGCGCACTCCTCGGGCAGCAGGCCGAGCTGGCGCGGGCCTGCGACGAGGACGTCGGCGTCCCGGAGGGCGTCCCGGGAGGCGGCGGGCAGGCCCTCCCAGCCGTCCGCTCCGATCCCGACGACGGTGACGGCGGGGGAAGGGCCTGGCGGGGCGGGATTCACTGCGCGGTACCTCGGGGCTCGGGGGCAACAGAGCGCACTCTACTGGGCCCTGACCAGCGTCTCCATGGCCGGGTTCACACCTCCGCGCCCACTTATTGCACACTGTTCGCAATAACAAGTGCTTTGCGGAAAGGAACGGGGCATGGGCTCACCGATCGTGCTGGGAATCGAGTCGTCGTGCGACGAGACCGGTGCGGGGCTCGTCCGCGACGGACGGCTCCTCGGCCACGCGCTGGCGTCCAGCATGGACGAGCACGCCCGGTACGGCGGCGTCGTCCCGGAGATCGCCGCGCGCGCCCATCTGCACTCCCTGCGGCCCGTGGTGGAGCGGGCCCTGGCCGGGGCCGGGCTGCGGTTCGGCGACATCGGCGCCGTCGCCGTCACCACCGGGCCGGGCCTGTCCGGCGCGCTCCAAGTCGGCCTCGCCGGGGCGAAGTCGCTCGCGTACGCGCTGGACGTCCCGCTCCACGGGGTGCACCACCTCGCCGGCCACGTCGCCGCCGACACCCTGGAGCACGGCCCGCTGCCCGACCCCTGCGTGGCGCTGATCGTCTCCGGCGGCCACACCTCGCTCCTGCTCGTCCGCGACCTGGCCCGCGACCCGATCGTCCACCTCGGCGACACCCTCGACGACGCGGCGGGCGAGTGCTTCGACAAGGTCGCGCGGGTCTTCGGGCTGCCCTACCCCGGCGGCCCGGCCATCGACCGGGCGGCACGGCGGGGCGACCCCGGCGCCGTCGCCCTGCCCCGCCCGCTGCCCGGCTCGTACGACTTCTCCTTCTCCGGCCTCAAGACGGCCGCGGCGCGCTGGGCCGAGTCCCACCGGGGCCGGGAGCTGCCCGTGCACGACGGCGCCGCCGCCCTCCAGGAGGCGATCGCCGACGTGCTGACCCGCAAGGCGGTCGCGGCCTGCGCCGCACACGGCGTCCGCACCCTGGTCGTGGTCGGCGGCGTCGCCGCCAACTCCCGGGTGCGCGCCCTGGCCGAGGAGCGCTGCCGGGCCGCCGGCATCGAGCTGCGCGTGCCGTCGCTGGGGCTGTGCACGGACAACGGCGCGATGATCGCCGCCGTCGGCGACCTGCTGGTGCGCGCCGGGGCCCGGCCCGCCCCGCTGGACGTGTCCATCGACCCGTCGGCGCCGCTCACCCGCGCGGCCCTGCATCCGGTGGGCGCGGGGGCGCGCTGACGCCCGGACCGCTCACACCTCCAGCGACCGCACGTCGGTGTTGGCGCCGCACAGCACCACGGCCACCTTCTCCCCCGCGCCCGGCCGGTAGACGGGGTCCGGGGACGTCAGCGCCGCCAGTGCGGTCGCGGCGGCGTGTTCCACCACGATGCGGTGCCCGTCCCACAACTCCTGGCGCGCGCGGACGATTTCACCGTCGGGCACGAGGACGGAACGCACCCCCTCCTGCTGCGCCGCGTGCAACGCCATCGCGGAGGCGCGCCGGGCGCCCAGGGAGTCCGCGGCGACCGAGTCCACGGTGACGTCGACCGGACGCCCGGCCTCAAGGGCGGCGTTCAGGGCCCGGCACCGCTCCGGCTCGACCGCCACGGTAC
Organism: Streptomyces sp. cg36; assembly: GCF_041080675.1. NCBI lineage: Bacteria > Bacillati > Actinomycetota > Actinomycetes > Kitasatosporales > Streptomycetaceae > Streptomyces > Streptomyces cyclosori. The sequence goes on from NZ_CP163520.1 coordinate 613,333, forward strand.
GGATGCCGTGGGCACGGGCGGCGGTGGCGACCCCGGCGAACAGCCCGCCGCCGCCCACGGCGACGACGACGGTGTCCAGGCCCGGGATCCGGCCCCGGAGCTCCTCCAGCAGGGTGCCCGCCCCGGCCGCGACGAGCGGATGGTCGTAGGCGTGCGCGGCGAGCGCGCCGCTGTCGGCCGCGAACCGCTCGCACGCGGCCAGGGCGTCCGCGTACTCGCTCCCGCTCAGCCGCACCCGCGCGCCGTACCCGCGCAGCCGGTTCACCTTGACGGCCGGGGCGCTCTCGGGCAGGAACACCGTGGCCGGTACGCCCTGCCGACGCGCGGCCCAGGCGCAGGCGAGGCCCGCGTTGCCGCCCGAGGCGATGGTCACCCCGGCGTCCGGGAGCGTCCCGGCGTCGCGGTGGGCCTGGAGGAAGTTCTGCGCGCCGCGGGCCTTGAACGAGCCGGTGTGCTGGAGGTACTCCAGCGCCAGCCAGCCCTCGTACGGCCGCGGGGCCCGGCCGTCCGGCGGCTCCTGGCCGCCCGCGGTCGCCTCCGGGTCCATGGGCGCCACGGCCACCGGGCGGATCCGCCCGGCGATGCGATCGGCGGCGGCCTTGACGTCCCCATGGGTGAGTCGGTCCATGCGTCTGCTCCCTCGGTGGTGTGGTGCTCGTGCGCCGGTCGGGAGCCGGGCCCCTCACCGCTTCCCGGCCGCCTCCCGCAGATAGGCGCCGAAGCGGTCGATCGCCGAGGGGTTGCGGGGGCTCTCCACCAGGTCGGCGTAGTCAAGGGTGAAGATACGCCGGTTCTTGACGGCGGCGACGTCCCGCAGGGGCGCGTAGGAGAGCAGGAACTTCTTCTTGGCCTCGGCGCTCACGTCGCCGTAGTCGCAGACGAGGATGACGTCGGGGTCGCGCGCCACGACGCTCTCCCAGCCCACCGTGGTCCAGGAGTCCGCCAGGTCGTGCATCACGTTGGCGCCTCCGGCCTCGGCGATGATCTGCTCGGGGGCGCCGAAGCGGCCGGAGGTGAAGGGCTGGTCCCGGCCGCTGTCGTAGAGGAAGACCTTGGGCCGGTCGCCGCCCTGGGGGGCCTTGGCCCGTACGTCCGCGACGCGCTTCTTGAAGTCGGCGACCAGCCGTGCGGCCCGCTCCTCGACGCCGAAGAGCTTGCCCAGGTTGGTCAGGTCCGTGTACAGCGCGTCCAGCGGCGGCATGATGCCCCGCGACGTCTTCGTGCGGGCGTTGCGGCAGGACTCGGTGAGGACGTACGAGGGGATGCCGAGCTTGTGCAGGGCTTCGGGGGTCAGCCCCTCGGCGTCGCTGAAGCCGTAGCTCCATCCGGCGAAGACGAGGTCGGCGCGGGCGTCGAGGACGTTCTCCTTGGTGAGCTGGTTCTTGGAGAGCCACTTCACCTTGTCGTAGCCGCCCTTCCACGGCACGTCGCTCAGGTCGCCCTTGTCGTCGGGCATGGCGAACCCGGCCATCCGGTCCTCCAGGCCCAGCGCCAGCATCAGTTCGGTGATGCCGACGTCATTGGTGACGACCCGTTCCGGGACCTTGTCGTAGGTCACCTGACGCCCGCAGTTGGTGAGCGTGACCGCCGCGGATCCGGTGGTGTCCGCGGAGTCCGCCCGCTCGACGGACGCGCCGCAACCGGTGGTCACGACGAGGCAGAGGGCGGCGGCGAGCAACTTGCGCATGGGGGTCCTCACGGGGTGGTCGGGGTGGGCCGGGACGTCGGAAGCAGATCGAAGAGGAGCTGGACGGCGCCGGTGACGGGATGCCGCACGCGATGGGCGCGGACGCCGAACACCTCGGCCAGCAGGTCGGGGCGGAGCACGTCGTGCGGTGCTCCGGAGGCGACGATCCGGCCGCCGTCGATCACGTACAGCAGGTCGCAGTGGGCGGCGGCGAGGTTGAGGTCGTGCAGCGCGGCCAGCACCGTCACCCCGCTCTCGCGGACCAGGGACAGGACGTCCAACTGATGGGCGATGTCGAGGTGGTTGGTGGGTTCGTCGAGCACCAGCACGCTCGGCCGCTGCGCGAGCGCGCGGGCGATGAGGACCCGCTGCTTCTCGCCGCCGGACAGACCGAGGACGCCGCGGTCGGCGAGGTGGGCGACGCCGGTGCGCTCCATGGCCCGCTCGCAGATCTCGCGGTCCGAGGCCGCCGTGCGGTCCCGGTGCGGCAGCCGGCCCATGGCGACCACCTCGGCCACCGTGAAGTCGAAGTCCGCCGACGACTCCTGCGGCAGCGCCGCCAGCACCCGGGCGGCGGCCCGGGGATCCATGGCGTGCAGGTCCTCGCCGTCGAGCCGGACGGCTCCCCCGCTGGGCCGCAGCGCCCGGTACACACTGCGCAGCAGGGTGGACTTCCCGCTGCCGTTGGGTCCGACGAGCCCGACGAACGCCCCGCTGTCCACGGTGAGCCGCACCTCGTCGACCAGCCGGACGCGGGCGGCCTCGACCGTCACTCCGTCGATGTCGATCCGCACGTCAGCGACCTCCGAAGGCATGGCCGCCCCGCCGCATGAGCAGGATGAACGCGGGCACACCGACCACCGCGGTGACGACCCCCACGGGCAGTTCCGTCGGGGCGAGCAGCAGCCGGGACAGCACGTCCGCCCAGACCAGCAGCACCGCACCGACCAGCGGCGCGATCACCAGGACCCGCCGGTGGTCGGCGCCGACCACCATCCGTACGACATGGGGCACCATCAGCCCGACGAACCCGATGGCCCCGCTGACCGCGACGACCGTGCCGGTGACTGCGGCGGTGACCAGGAAGAGCTCCCGGCGCAGCCGCGAGGGCGGCACGCCGAGCGCGGCCGACGTCTCGTCCCCCATGGCGAGCGCGTTGAGCGCCTCGGCGCGCCACCGCAGCCACGCCCAGCCGGCCGCCACCGTCACGGCCGCGATGGGGAGTTGCGCCCAGGTCGCCCCGCCCAGACTGCCCAGCAGCCACATCATCGCGGACCGGGCCGCCTCGCCCCGGGCCGCGCCGAACACCATGACGGTGGTGAGGGCCTCGAAGCCGTACGCCAGCGCCGTGCCCGTCAGGATCAGCCGCAGCGGCGTCAGCCCGTGGGGCGAGCGGGCCACCGCGTACACCAGCACCATGGCCGCGAGCGCGGAGACGAACGCGGACACGGACAGCGCCCACACCCCGAGCCCGGCGAACG